>JBBRTD010000001.1:0-327635 GCA_038244685.1 Minisyncoccia bacterium
GACTGCAGCCACCCGTAGGTGTATGGGCCGTGTCTCAGTCCCATCGGTGGGGGTCAGCCTCTCAGCTCCCCTAAGCGTCATAGCCTTGGTGGTCCTTTACACCGCCAACTAGCTGATACTTCACAGGCCTTTCCCTAAGCGAAAAACTTTACTCCGGAGAGACTATCGTGTATTAGCTCAGCTTTCGCTGAGTTGTTCACGACTTAGGGGGAAGTTCCTGTGTATTACTACCTCGTTCGCCACTAACTTTAAACGACCTTTGAATTGATATAATCTCATCATTGGAAAAATAAAGTCCGTTCGACTTGCATGCCTTATCCACGCCGCCAGCGTTCATCCTGAGCTAGGATCAAACTCTACTTTAAAAATAGAACGGAACAAAATAAAAAATACTTCTTATTTGTTACGATTAAACTGGATTATCCCGCACGTTGCGGGAAATATCACACGTTGTGATATTTATTTACTTGCTTGTCTCGTCATAAAGCTCCTAAGAATTATGACGGACTACTTCCTCGCTAGTTTTGAAATAACTTAGCGGGCTTCACCACGACATAGCCTCTAGAGCCATGCGGGTTTCTTTATGTGATACAAACTATATAAATTTCAAAGAAAATAAATCAGCCAGGTATACACCAGACTGTAAGAACTATTATATAGATATAAATAAAGAAGTCAAGCATTTGCATCTGTCTCTTATATATATAAAAACCCCTTATAAATAAGGGGTTTTTAGCTCAAATTTAACGCAATCGGTCTGACTCTTCATTATAGGGATTACTACTATTCCTTTCATTCCTTATCGCAATCGCTTTTTTAATTGCTACAGCCTTGGCTTTAGCTTGTTCTTCTTTTGATTTTTTAATTTTTTCAACTTTTCCACTTAATTTAGATTTTTCTAAAGTTCCATTCTTAAAATCAACAAATCTACCATAATATTCATTACTAGTCTCACCAACTTCTTTCTGCTCAGGAACATCTATATGTGTGTCATCTAATATTTCTATATTTTCATCAGGTACGTTTCTATTGTGCCTATCTTCCATGAATCTAACAATTTTATCAATCTCAGAATTATAAGATGCTGGATCATTAATTTCTAAATCTTTTAAATGCTCCAAATACTCTTCGTCATGAAGATCAATTCCACTTTCAACAGCCTCTTTAGGTATTATGTTTGAAGTCTCTCTATTTATATTATTAAATTTTTCCATATGTGATATTATACAACTTTATAATTAGGTTTACAAAAAGCCTTTTTTCTGTAATAATTACCGAAGTTAGTTTTAGTAGATTAGATTGTATAAATCAGCAATATGCAAACGCCCTGTTAGCTCAGCTGGTAGAGCAGCTCCCTCTTAAGGAGACGGTCGGAGGTTCGATCCCTCCATAGGGCACAAAAGCGTGAATTCAAAAAAGAGCAACATTCGTTGCTCTTTTTTGTTTAACAAAATTATATTTATTGTGGGAGTAAAACAGAATATTTAAATTCAGTACCCCAATCTCTTAATGAACACTTAGCATTAACTCCTGAACTTGGATTTGGAGATTCAAAATTTTTAATTGCTAATACTGCATGAGCAGAAGCACAACCGTTTGAACCTGCGGGATAATTATAATATGCATAAAAATAACTAGAATTATTTTTAGGGTCCAAGGATACTTTTGGAATATAACCTCCTGTTCTAAGCACATCTATAAAATTTCCTGCTGCATCACAGCTTGTTTCCCATCCATCATAACAACCATTATGTGACTCTTCTGGATATTTATTATTATCTGCATAATAAAGTTGTAAGGCTGTTTCAATTTGTTTCATGTCTGACATCCTTATAGTATCTCTCGACTTTGCTCGAGAACTATTTAAAGAAGCCAAAATAACCCCTGACAATATTCCTATTATTGCAATAACAACTAGCAGTTCTATTAAAGTAAAACCTAAATTAATTTTGGTTTTCAATATTATTTTCATTATAAAAATTAATAATTATTTCCTTAACAATTTTACAAGCCCATCAATTATCTTTTTAACTGACTTATCCTCATATAAAGATAAAGTAAAAACTGTTCCTCCTAACTTTTCAAATTCCTTTTTAACCTTCTCTATCTTTTTCTCATCTGTTATTAAATCAGTTTTAGTTAAAATTATAACTTCCTTTTTTTCTAAGAGAGCCTTATCGTAAGAACCAAGCTCTTTACGAATTTGCTTATAAACTTTCATTGGGTTCTCATTCTCAAGTGACACCAAATGAGCAAGCATTTTAGTTCTTTTGATATGTCTTAAAAATTTCATACCTAGACCTTTTCCTTCTGAAGCTCCTTCTATAAGACCAGGGATATCGGCAATAATGTGTCCATAAAAATCTCCAAGATTTGGATCAAGAGTTGTAAATTGATAACTACCTATTTTAGCATCTGCATTTGTAACTGCATTTAATAAAGATGACTTCCCTGCATTCGGCAATCCTATTAAACCAATCTCGGCAAAAAGCTCTAGTTCTACTCTAAAGTTCCCTTCTTCTCCTGTTTTTCCTTTTGTTGCTTTTGTAGGTGTTGTATTTGTAGAAGTCTTAAATTGTTCATTTCCATAACCACCAACTCCACCCTTAAGTAATAATTCTTTTTGTCCAACAGTCTCCAGAGAAATAGAAGCACCACTTTCGGCACTTGTTATAATAGAACCCATAGGTAATTCTATTATCAAATCTTCTCCATCTTTACCATGTCGACTTCCTCCTGCTCCTTCAAATCCATCATAGCCTCTAAACTCTTTCTTGTGTTTATATCTAGATAGAATATGGACATCTTGAACAGCGACAGCATATACACTGCCGCCTCTTCCCCCGTCTCCACCGTTAGGACCTCCTTTATCTATAAACTTTTCCCGGCGCCAACGAACAACTCCGTCTCCGCCTCGGCCTGCTTTTGCAAAAAATTTTATTTCGTCTATAAACATATAATACTTATAACTTACGCTATTAATGCTTTTTGGGCAAGCTCTATGGCCCCCTCTTTAGATTTAGCAGTTAAATAAAAACCATTCTGATGACAAAAAGTGGCGTCAGCAACTCCAGTGACTTCTTTTAGTTTTCCATCTTTTTCCATTAAGCCTCTCCATGCCTCTGGAAAATATTTGCGACTTTCCATTGTATCAATAGATTTTCTAATTGCTTCAACTTTCCATGCACTACTTTTTGAACTTGGATATACAAGATATATTGGCTCTGATAGTTTCGAAAGCGTATTTTGCAAAAGGTAACGAGGAAAATCATTCTCAGCAATAACAATTCTTTTATCCTCCGATTTATTGTAATATTCTAAAAGAGTATTTATACCATCAATATCATCTTTGGCTATTTTAATTTCTCTTTTTAATAAATTAACTACTTTTTTAACTTGTTTCTTAAAAATATTATTTATATCTTTATTGTCTTCTTTCCAGGTTGGAATTTCTGATAAAAAAATAGCCTCAACCCCATAAGGGAAAACATTCGGAATAATTGGTTTTGATATATCTACACCACTATCTTTCGCATCAATCGATAGAACTATCTTTCTCTCTATATAATCCGCAACTTCACGATTTCCACAAATTTGTTCTCCATATGCCTTCCAAACTAAACCAAAAGAGGCATAAGGTATACCATTTTCTCTCACCCCTGCACCGCCTTTTTGATGGTGATCAAAAAAGTTTAAAGATGAATCATTTTCTCCTCCAACATCATAAACATAATCCCCCGTCTTTAATACAAGAGGGTCACGAGAGCGGATTATTTTAATATTTCCATTATTAAGTATTGAAAGAGTAGCGGTCGCAAAAAGATCATCGGCGTGGAATGTTCCGTCATGGGTAACACATATTTTATTCTTATGAAAAAATGACATATATTATAATTCTTCTATGCTAGATTGATTAATATTAAATAATTCAAAAATAAATGCACTAATTTTTTCTATAACGAAAAAGAAAATAAAGAAGATGAGAATCATCAAAAGAACGTTTCGAATATCTCTACTTATAGATAAGGCTGTGTAACCGAAAAAGTATCCTAATGTCATAACCCCAATAGACCATACTACCAATGAATAACTTTCCGCCTTTATATATATAGCAAGTGGAATTTTTTTATAACCTGAAAAGATAAGAGTAAACCATCCAATTCCTAATATAAAAAATCTTGAAATAAAAATTGACCAATAGGGTCTTTCTTTAAATTTTGGTAAAAAATATGAAATCCTTCCTTCCATCTTTCTAATAAATTTATTATGCGAATGATGTTTTTGTAAAAAAAAACCAACACTATATCCTAAAAAGGATTTCGTTGCACCTCCCAGAATAACAGCAATGAGTGCAACAAAAATATGTATTGAACCTAAATATGAAAAAATACCAGCAAAAACAACAACAATTTCTCCTTCAAGAATAACTCCTAAAAAAATTACAAGATAAACAATAATAGCGTGAATCTCAATAAAATGCCTTATTGTTCCAATAGAAATATACTCCATAAAATATTAAAAATCAAAATGGAATACCTTTTTGAGAATCCAATTTATTACAGATACAAGAATGGCACCAACAAATGCGGCAGAAAAGGTTGTAACGTTAAATCCATTTATAACATTACCTAAATACCAGAATAATAAACCATTTACGACAAGAGAAAAAAGTCCAAGTGTCACAATATTTATAGGTAAGGTTAAAATATTTATAACTGGCTTAATAAACATGTTAAACAAAGTTAAACAAGCCCCGACGATAAGAGCGACCCAAATAGGAGCCAAACTTATTCCTGAAATAATTTTTGTTGTAGCAAAAACAGCTAGAGATAAAATAATCCAATGTAAAATAATTTTCATACAATATATAATTTAAATAAATAATTTATCGACGACCTCTTTAACTAAGGCACCATCAGCCTTTCCTTTAAGATCTTTCATAACAGACGCCATGAACATTCCCTTCTTTGTTGGATCTTTAATAGCAAGTTCACTAATCTTAACTTTTACAATCTCTTCGATATCGCCTACTTCCATTAATTTAGGTAAAAATTCTTCTATTATTTTAAGCTGAGCCGCTTCTCCTTCTACTAAATCCATACGATTACCTTTTGTAAATTGTTCAATTGAATCTTTTCTTTGTTTTGAGGCTCTTGTAATAACCTTAATAACATCATCGTCTGACAAAAAATCCTGAGGAGTTTTACCGGTAGCCACAAGTTCATTCGTAAAAGCAGTAACTAACCCTCTCATAACTTCAAGGCGAACACTATCTCTTGCTTTCATGGCTTCTTTTATATTGTTTTTTATTTGTTCATGTAGTGACATATGCTTATATTGTAGCAAAAAGGCAACAAAATAAAAAGGAGTCATAAGACTCCTTTAAAATAAACACAAACTATTCAAGACTTTCTATGATTTTTTGAACAGAAACTTCTAATGATCCAAACTTAATATTTTTCTTTAAAAAACCAAGTGCTAATTTGAGCTGCATTTCATTTTCTTTTACCACAGAAATATGATTTTTTAGTTCACCCTTAGCAAGAGAAATTGATTCTAAACACCAAATTTCCAAAAATTTACCTTCTTCTTGCCTTCTTGAACGAAGACATTCAAAACCATAGGAAATTAATTTATTAATCTCTTCCTTGTAGTTTCCGGGAGTATAAGACAATCCACAAACAGAATGAAAGGAAATGGAAACACGAGAGCAATCATCCTCATCTAATTTATCCATTTCAAGCAAAGAGTAAGTGCAGTCCATTTCAGATTTTGTGGCCTTCCGCCAGAATGGCAACATTTCTTCATCTAAAACTGGTGAAGGTAGTGGCTCATAATATGGGAAATATTCAAGTCTTCCATTTACGATTCTAATCCAATAGGTTCCATTTCCTCTTAAAGAGCCCAAGACGATTCTTTCCTCAATATCTGATAGGTCAGATATATCAATAATTTTTTTTGAATTATTATCCAGCTTAGTAGATACTTTTATTCTTATATCTTTCATAATTATAAATTTAAATGTTTTTATTAAAATACCATTTAAAAATGATTATGTCAATATTTTTAATGGTCAATTTTCCAAAAAATTAAGAGTTATATCTGATATTTTTAGTTTATGTTAATATATAAATATATGAAAATTATATTTTTTGATACAGAAACAACAGGCAATGAGCCTAAAAAGGATTTACTTTGCCAACTCGCTTATAAGATAGGAGAAGAAAGTTTTTGCGAGCTTTATAAACCAGGAATTCCGATTCCACCAGAGGCAAGTGCTATCACCCACATCACCAATAAAATGGTTGCGGATAAACAAGCCTTCCAAGAAAGTAGTGAGTATAAAAATATCAAAGAATTATTTGAGGACAAAAACTCTGTAGTTGTGGCTCATAATGCAAAGTTTGATATTGCCATCATGGATAATGAAAAAATATATCCATCAAACTTTATTTGCACTCTTCGTGTAGCAAGAGCTTTAGATAAAGAAAATGTCATTCCTCAATATAAACTACAATACTTAAGATACTACCTAGATATTGATATAGAAGCCGAAGCTCATGATGCGTTAGGAGATGTTCTTGTTCTTGAAAAACTATTTGAAAGATTGATAGCAAAAATAATGAAAGAAGATAATTTAAATGAAGAAGAGGCAGTTGCTAAAATGATAGAAATTTCAAGTAAGCCTTCAATGATGAATCTATTTTCATTTGGTAAACATAATGGAAAAACAGTAGCTGAGGTCGCAAGAATTGACCCTGGATATTTAGATTGGATGCTAACTCAAAAAGAACAGAACCCTGAAAACGAAGAAGATTGGATTTATACTCTCCGTCATCATTTAGGTAGATTAGTTTAAAATTATGCTAAAATATTAAAATATGGAAATATTAACTATTGTATTCCTCGCTATACTTATTGCCCTTGTAATTGGATTATTCTTTTTTTTAAAAAGAGAACCAATAATTAAAGACGATACTTCAATGCAATTAATGCTTACTCAGATAAATGAACTTTCTAGGACATTAGATAGTAAGCTCGGTGAATCACAAAAAGAAATCACACAAACAATGCGATTTCAATCAACTGAAACGTCAAGAATCATAGCAGATATAACAGAGAAAATTACTCGCCTTGATGAGACAAATAAGCAAGTCGTTTCATTTGCAGACCAATTAAAAAATCTTCAAGACATATTAAAGAATCCTAAACAGCGTGGGGTCTTAGGAGAATATTATTTAGAAACGTTACTTAAGAATACAATGCCTCCAGGATCATATGAAATGCAATACCAGCTTGGTAAAAGCGAAGACGGTAAAGATTTAATTCCAGACGCTGTTGTATTTGTAAAAGATAAAATTATTCCAGTGGATTCGAAATTCTCTCTTGAAAATTACAATCGTATAAGTGAGACAAATGATAAAACAGAAAAAGATAGACTTGAGAAAGTTTTCGTCAACGACCTGAAAAACCGTATCGTTGAAACCTCAAAATATATTCAACCGGATAAAGGAACCATGGATTTTGCTTTCATGTTTATCCCTCACGAAGCCATCTATTATGACTTACTCGTGAATAAGATTGGTGGTGGAAATAATGAAGAAACAGATAATTTAATCCAGAGAGCAGCCAGTAAATATAAAGTCATAATTGTTTCCCCTACTTCATTCCTAGCCTACCTTCAAACCGTTCTACAAGGACTCAAGGCCATGCAAATAGAAGAAAGTGCTAAGGATATAGTAAAGAGAGTTGGTGAGCTTGGTACGCACTTAAGAATATATGAAGATTTACACCAAAAGCTTGGTAATGCTTTAACTACTACTGTAAATCATTTTAATAAATCAAATAATGAATTTAGAAAAATAGATAAAGATGTTATGCGCATTACAGGAGAAGCAATAAGTATAGAGACTCTCTCAATAGAAAAACCTCAGATAGAAGAATAATAAAAACCTCTCGAAGAGATTCGAGAGGTTTTTATTATTTGATATAGATTAATAGTTACAAGAGTAAGAAGAACAAGGAATGTAACTCTTCTGGAATCCTCCACCGTAACCATATGATGGATAATTATTTCCATAATAACTGTTACCATAATTATAATATGAGTTTGAATTATTATTGTAATTCCCTCCATAATTATAAGTTGGGTAAGAATTATAATTACTATATGAATTAGTATTATATCCATAACCATATGATGGATAAGAATTATAACTATTACCATAGTAACCACTATCATAAGATGAATAACTATTTCCGTAATAACTGTTATCGTATGAAGAATAACTATTATTATAATAAGGAGAATAGCCTCCGTAATTATTATATCCATTGTAGCCTACGCCAACATGGAAATAATCCCAAAAAGATGCTTCTGATTTGGTTGGATTAACAAAAACCCCTAGACCAATCAATAAAACAAATATAAAAAATGTCATGTATATTCTTTTCATAATCTTTATATTATATAGCTTTTATATGCTTTTGTCAATATAATAAAAATTACAAAAATACCCTAGATAAATCAGGATTATCTAGGGTATTTACTTTTATACTATAAATTCAATAATTTAATTTTCGCTCTACTAATAGATCCAAAGTACCCTGCTGATGGATATACTTTATTTGCTTTTTGCCATTCAGATAGAGCTAGCTTTGTTAATTTTCCAAAATAATTAGTTGCTCCATTTAAAGATAATTTTCTTGAATTTGGTCCTTCATTTTCTTTAATTAAAAATAATTGCAATATCTTAACATCATTGTTTTTAATACCAAATTTTAAATCTTTTGTAACTTTAATTATTTCTACATTCGATGTAGTTTTTATTTCTACTGGATTAATAACAGGAGAAATAATAGCAATAGGAACTACAGGAGAAACAACAACGGGAGGACGGTACCCAGAACTACTACCTCCACCACTCGTATTACCGATACTGCCAGGAGTAATATACTCGAAAGTTGAAATAGAAGAATCATTTAAACTATTACAAACACGGATATAAATCTTTTGAGCAGGAGTAAAAGAAAGAGCCTGTGTGTAAAGAGTTCCATCGAGACAATCAACTGGCATGGAAACCGTAGAGTATTTCATATAAGTAGTAGTTATAACTTCCCCACTACCACCTGCGGAAATGATATATGCGAAGCTGGCAATCGAAGAATTCCCAGCATCATCACAAGCGCGAACATATATTGTTTGGGAATCAGATACTGCAATAGCTCCTGCATATAAAATTCCTGACGAGCATGATGAAGGTGTTGCATCTATGGCATATCTTATATAATTACTTCCAACAGAGCTAAGAACAACTGACTGAGAAGAATAATATGTTTTAGGGGTAAGAGAAGACAAAGGGATTTCTGGTGGTGTTGTATCAATATTATAAATGAAACTTGCAGTGGAAGAATTTCCTGCATCATCACAAGCTCGTACGTAAACAGTTCCCCCAGGTGAAGACATTAATATTTCACCACTATAATTTAAACCAAGAGAGCAATCATTTGGCATTATGCTTGTTCCATATTTAATATAACTACTTCCTTCGGAACTCAATGATATTGATTGATTAGAATTATATATTCCAGGAAGAACAGAAGATACTGGGGTCGAAGGTGAAACAGTATCAATAACATATACAAAACTTGATGTTGATGAATTATTAGCTACATCACAAGATCGAACATAAATAGTTTGAGATGAAGATATATTTATAGGTCCAGAATATAATGAACCAGCGGAACAATCTGCTGGCATAGAAGAAGTATCATAACGAATAGAATCACTTCCTGAGGCGCTTATTGATATTGATTGATTTGAATTAAAAGTACCAGACAAAGGAGAAGCAATCGGTGTTAGTGGTTCTGTTGTATCAATTGTATATATGAAACTTGAAGTTGTTGAATTACCAGCTGTATCACAAGCGCGAACATAAAGTGTAGACGAAGAAGAGATAGAAATTGATCCAGAATATAAGGTACCAAGAGAACAAGTCGCTGGCATTGAAGCAAGTCCATATCTTATATAATCACTACCAATTGATGACAATGAGGCAGATTGAACACTATTATAAATTCCTGGTGTCACCGAAGATAAGGGCGTTTCTGGTGGAACCATATCAATAACATATGCAAAACTTACTGTTGAAGAATTCCCAGCATCATCACAAGCGCGAACATAAAGAGTGGATGAAGAAGAAACTGGAACAGGACCAGAATATAATGTACCAAGAGAGCAAGTGGCTGGCATTGAAGCGTTAGAGTATTTAATGTAATTACTATCAATAGAACTTAAAGAAACAGATAGTGCTGTATTGTAAGAACCAGAAGTAAATGAAGAGATTGGAATCTCGGGTGATACTGTATCTATAATATATTCAAAGCTAGAGGTAGATGAATTCCCTACACTATTACAAGCTCGAGCATAAATAGTTTGAGATGAAGATATATTTATCGGACCAGAATATAATGTACCAAGAGAGCAAGTGGCAGGAATCGCATCAGTTGCATATTTAATATAATCACTACCAGTAGAACTTATAGATACAGATTGAGGAGAATTATATAAACCCGGCAATGGCAAAGCCTGCGGAGTAATAATTGAAATATCACTCACTGTTATTTCAATACCAAAAGTAATAATACCTCCTGTATTTTGAGCTGTAACTGTATAAGTCGAGAGAGAATTAATTGAAGTTGGTGTTCCAGATATAATACCGGTTATTTCATCAAGAGAAAGCCCTGCAGGTAAACTAGGAGATATAGAATAAGTAATTCCCTGTCCTGTTACTGTTGGAGAAAGAGGAGTAATAATTGTCCCTCGAGTATAAAGATTGGGAGTGTTATAAGAAAGAGAACTAGGTGCTACATCATTTACACTTATGTTAATACCAAAATTAACACTACCTCCTGTATTTAAAGCTGTAACAGTATGATTGGATGAAGAAATAATTTCTGTTGGTGTTCCACTTATCACACCAGTTGAAGTATTGAAGGAAAGTCCAGATGGTAAACTAGGAGATATAGAATAAGTAATTCCCTGTCCTGTTACTGTTGGAGAAAGAGGAGTAATTGTATTATTTTTAGTATAAATATTTGGAGAATTATAAGACAAAGAGCTGGGTGCGGCCAAAAGATTTTCTTTGATTTCAAATGCATTTAAAAAGCCATAACCCCAAGCTGCAACCTTAGGAGCCACAGTTACTTCTATCTCACCACTAACAGGAAGAACATCTAAAAATTCAACGGTATTAGTAAGATTAGTTTTTACGATAAGCTCCTTGGTCTGGCCTCCAATTGTATAAAGAGTTATCGCACTATTTCCAGTTGCCCCAACAGCAGAAGTAGATCCAAATAATTTAATATTATAAGTTTTCATACTTTCTAAACCATAAATTTTAAATTTAGCAGGAGTTGTTGTGGACGAATATATCTGAACATTTTCATTAATAACTGTATCTGGATATAGACCAGTATTGTTTCCACTTGTATAACCATTCAAGCCTCCTGATTTAAATGGAGCAGTATTTGATAGAGAAAGCGATGAGATTTGACTATCTGAATCTTTTAAATTAAGTAAATCTCCACACGAAATAGCACTACTGTTGCCCATAGTAAAAAGATTCCAATTATAAACTGAAGGTGAATAAGTTTTAGTATTTGTCGCGCCATTTGAATCGTTACAATTAACCAAAGTACTGATACCCTTTACGTTCACGTACCAAGTTCTAAGCGGCACAACAATAGCATTAAGTCTAGAAGTAAAAGAAGTTTTGGCAGCTGAAGTTTGTAATAAATTACTATAGCCGCGAGCCACATCTATGTCTGATTTTCTTTTGCTTACTTCCGCAGCAGAAACAAGTGATTCAACCCGTGTAATATCATTCTTTGAATAAGAGTTTACACCCCAATCAATATTTATAAGTCCAGTTGTTTTATTATCGGTATGAGAAGTAAAGTCAGTTCCATAATCTATACTAGAAATAGTCGCATCTGAATTAACAAGTAAAGATAGAGCATAGTTCCTTAAGCTAGCTGGCACATTGGTAACATCAAGACTAACCGTCAACTGATTGCCAACTAAGTTCTCCGTTATGACTGTATTTTGTTTTACCATCATGTAGTCATAAACTTCTTCAGCTCCAGCAACCCAAGCCTTATCATTTCCGAAACGTCCATAAGTATTCTCAACATGATCCATTAAACTTTTCCAGCTATTCCAAGTCATTCCACCATTCCAGTCAGGAGAATACGTACTTGTCGTTATTTGGTGAGTAAACTCTTGTGCCCAATATTTATTGGAACCTGTACTCATAGAAGCAAGCTGATCGACATGATTATATAACCCACCAGGATACTCTCCAGTAGATAAATATCTGTATTCATTATCAAACCAACGTGGCATGACATGACGATTACTACTTATTGCATTACTGGCATTTGTAAATTCTGGAGCAACAGTAGTACTACCATCAAAAGTATATGTATTATCTTGAGCATATTCAGCATTAAAACCAAGATCAAAACCAGGCTGGACATAATTTTTATCACCATTCGGTAAAATAATTTGGGATACATTAAATGGAGTGGTAACTACTCCACTATTATTTTTTAAATTAAGATGAGAAGAAACATCCACATTAAGTTGTGATAATTCGTATGAGTAATCAAGAGGTCCGACTGCGTGACCTCCAGGATCACCGCTGTAATATAATTTACCAGGATCATTAACGGGAACTGTCGAAGAGGTGTAACCATGATTGAATATATCCCAGGCATTATCAATACTCTCTTGCAGCTGTGTCCATTTAACATAACTTGGAGTACTAACATGAAGATCGCTATAACTAGAATTTCTACTATAAAAAGCATAACCTCCACGGAAAGGAACATTATTCCCTGTCCCATCAGTAAAATACAAACCACCAAAATACTGACCCATATAATCAGAATAACCCCCATTCATATATTTGAATGCAGGATCATATCCAGCAGATAATCCATCGTCGAATGAATAACTGAAGGCAAAGTCTTTATTATATTTTAAGCTTGATTTCGAAGCAGTAGCGGAAGTAGGAGTAGTATTAAAAGTTATAACTACTGTTTTAATATTACTCGCTTTTAAATTATGAAAAGGATACCAAAATGTCGTTAGACAAAATAAAGCAAATACGATATATGAAGCCTTTTTCAATAATTTTATTTTAAACATTTTATGTTAAATATCTTTAGTAACAATCTTTTCATTGTAACACAAATAAAAAAACCACCCACCTTGACGGATGAATGGTTTTATTAGTTTGATCCGACGTAAACAGTGTCGGGCTCAATTTGAAGGAAGAATAGAACCATCTTTGGTTTAAGATTTATAAAAATCCTAACTTCACCAAAAATTTTTTCATCAAGAAAGTCTTCTGTCTTATTTTGACTTTTCATTTCTTGATATTTATTTTTCACTAATTCTTCGTTTATCATTTTTCCAATTTTAATTCTCTTATATAATACCATTAATTTAAGATAAAGTCAATACTACTCGGTCATAAACTTTTTTAACTCAGCTTTAATATTTTTAACCATTTTAAGATCATCCTTAAAATAGCCATTAACTAAAGTATAATTCCCTGCTTTCTCATTATACATACTAACACTTTCTTCATATGTGAAGTCACTACCTGTTCCTTCCGTCGCTGTCCCAAAATCAATTATAACCGATAAGCCTTCACTATCTATCATAACATTACCTTCGTGCAAATCTCTATGATAAATACCACCATTATGCATTTTAGCAATCTGATCATCTAAAGATTTACAAAAAGTTCGATAATTAAATTTCTTTGGAAGTAATTCATTGTTTTTTGATATGTCTCTGACACTATATCCATTTATTCTCTCCATAACAAGGTACTCACCTTCTTCTGTCTTTAAAGAAATTAAAGTGAGCGGTGTATTAACACCTAACTTCCTTACCTTCATTTGGTATTCATGCTCTTTATCCATATCATTATAGATAATTTGTGGCTTTTCTTTAAGTTTCTTAAAACAAATTTTTTCAAATGGAGTTCCTTCTGCTACGTAGACATCAGCATTCCCACCCTCTCCAATTGAGACAAATTTTGTTTCAAGGTTTTCTCGAATACACTCTCCTAATTCATAGGTTTCCTTTGTATCGATTATTTTCTCTATTGTTTTTATGTGAAAATTTCTATTTTCCATATTGTGATAATAACACTTATCTATTAAGAGAACTAACCTTAATAAGGCTTAATTTAAAAGTTAATTGTTTTATAAAATGAACAATAGCAATTGCTCCAAGAACAAGTGGTGTCCAACCAATGAAAACAGATAGCGGTATATGAAAAATACTTATATAAGAAAATGGAACCTTTAGATATTTCCATTCTCCTCCAAATAAATTAATTATTTCTGTAAAGCCTGCTCCGAGTATTATCGTTGCAAAAATAGCTATCATGTGAGGAAGGTTGAAATGAATTATTTTTATGAAAGTTGGATGGCCACCTAAGACGCCTGTTAATCCATCCGAAACAACAATCATTCCAATAAATGGGAAGATCATAAAGTATTCTATAAAAGAAGAAGTATTCAAGATGAAAGTATAAAGAGGTATAAACATAAAAATAATACCAACCACTACAATTTTCCAATATGTGTTCGTGGATATCTTATCTTCAAAATTATACTTTTTATCTTTTATAATAAACTTAGATACAATACTTCTTACAACGCGGAATAATTCATACATTCCTAATACATATGAAATATTCATGAATAGATACATTCTTATAAAATGAATAGTTTGATAGTCTGTCCATTGCCACATACCAGACAAGCGAACTCCGTATACATAATCAACTAGAAAACAGAAAATAGAAGAGACAATAAAAAACATAATAAAAATCTTGCGGTGTTCATGGTTGTAAAAATAAGCGAGAATGGACTTCTTCGTGAGCTTCCAGTCTATGAAATCCAATATTAAAAAACCACCAAAGGCAAAAGCTGTATAAAAATGTGGATAATGAAAAAAGATAGCTGACACCACGGCCGGAACCCAGAAAATAAGACCTGTAATCAATGAGAGATAGTGAAGTTTTTTATTATGCATAATTTATAATATAGATTAATTATTTATCTAAATCAAGATTTTCATCTATGCGAATTTGGGCCACGAAATCAGGAATATGAGAAACAAGAATCATTGCTCCTTGATAATCATTCAAGGCTTTTGCAATAACTGGCAAATGACGGAAATTTATATGGTTTGTAGGCTCATCTAAAATGAGAAGCCCAGGGCGAGTTAAAACAAGCTTGGCAAAAGCTACAAGACCCTTCTGCCCTTCTGAAAGACTACCAATTCTAGTATGTATCATATCTCCCACAATAAGAAATCCTGCTGCTGTCGCACGGATACTCTCTTCGTGAACTCTTCCGCTTACCTTTCTTGTTGTTTCAGCTAAAGATTCAAAAACAGTATGATTAAAATCAAGAGTCGAAAAATCTTGGCGATAGTAACCAACACGAACATCAGGAGAAATAATAGCTCCTTCTTCTTTACGACTAGAAATTAATTCAAGTAATGTACTTTTCCCTATTCCGTTTGGACCAGACAAAAGAAGGTGTTTATTCTTTCTTAATTTTATACTGACTTTTAGCTTTTTAATTTTTTGATCTTTAAAGATTGAAACAGAAGAGAAAGTTACAATGTCCCCTAATATATCCTCTTGGGCAGGAATGACAAAAGGACGAATCGTTTTATCCTCTTTTCTAACATCAACTTTTTCCTCTTCTAATGTTTCAGCTAGTTCGCGCATACGTTTTGCTACAGCACGCAAATTTCCTCCTTTCATTGCAAAGGCATTAGCTTGATCTTTCTTAGCTTGAATCTCTTTTGACAACATTGCATTCTTGCGATTTTCACGCTCCATTCGAGCTGTAATTTGATCTCTTACATCTGTATAGTTACCAACATATTGCTCAATTTTACGTGTAAAAATATCCAAGTAAAGAACTGCATCTGTAAATGAATTCAAAAAGTGAGCATCATGAGAAATAACAATAACTGTCTTTTTGTATTTTACAAGGAAGTCAGTTAGATAAGCGATGCCTGCTTTATCAAGATTATTTGTTGGTTCATCTAAGAGTAATATATCTGGCTCTTGAATTAAAGCAGAGGCAAGCAAAAGTCGAGCTTGCTGCCCTCCTGAGAAAGAGCGCACAATTCTTTCGTGTACTTTTGCATGACCTTTTAAATTTACGATAGTAAGAACGTCATCAATTCGAGGATCAATATCATATACTTTTTCTGAGAAACACTTCTCGAAAAATTCCCGAACAGTTAAATCAAGTTCATCTCGAGGTATCACCTGACGAGACAAAGCAATAGTAGTTCTCTGCGCTAAGTTGATTTTACCTTCTTCTGGAAGTCTTTCTCCTGTTATTAGTGAAAATAGTGTACTTTTCCCTGCCCCATTCTGTCCCATAATTGTAACTTTCATTCCACGGCGCACAGAAAAATCAACATTGTCTAATATTGTTTTATTGTGCCCATATTCAAAAGAAACTTTTTCAAAACGTATTACTACTTCTCCGTGAGCCATATAGTTTATTACTTTACATCATTTTAGATTAAATAGAAAGGAAAACTTATTTAAGTCTTAAAGTATTCTCTTTAAGACTATTCCTAACTTCTTTATAGTCAGGCATTGAAAGAGATACTAACTCCCAAAATTTATGAGAATGATTGAACTCGCCCAAGTGGCATAACTCATGAATGATAATATAATCGGCAGATTTAGTAGGAAGTAAGGCAATTTTATAGTTAAAATTTAGATTACCCTTTCTCGAGCAACTTCCCCAACGAGTTTTTTGATTTTTAATAAAAATCTTATTCCACTTATGATTATAAAATTTATTAAAATAGTCTATTCTATCCTCTACTATCTTAAGAGCCTCATCTTTATATTTTAAATAATCATCTCTCTCTTCTTTTCTGGTCTTAAAAACAACTCCTTTAAAATTTAAGAAATACTCAATTTTACTTATAAGCCAAGCTGACTTTTGAATTAGAAATCTTTCGATAATAGACTGAGGTACTCCTCTTGGGGTTGTAACAATACAACGTCCATCGTGGTGGACAGATAATCTCATATACTTTGCGCGTCTACTCACCTTTAAAGTGTAATCAATATTCCCCTTATCAAGTTTTATTGACCTCTCAATCATTATTTAGTATCTAGAATCTTAACCGATCTACTGATAACAACAAAACCATAAGCCCAAAGAAATGGCAACCAAATAGGCATCAAACCAAAAAGTGTATTTCTAGTAAATGTCTCTACTCCTGTGCTTATAAATATACTTTCACTGATTATCATTGAAAAGAAACCAAATATAAATATAATAATTTCATTTTTAGTAGCCTTAATTAGCCTTAAAAAATAAATAATAATTACTACATAGAAAAAAGTAAGAATGTAATCATTTTTAATAATAGGTATTAAGGCAATCATTATTAATACAGGTATAGTATTTGAAAATATTTTTTTTGCTTTATTCATATCTAAAATTATAGCATATTTGAAACCTTTCTATTTCCAGATAAGATAACAATTAGTAAAATTAGGGTGTCAAAAATAAATAAATATAATGGGTACAAGAATTCTGTTATGACGTAGCTTCCTACAGCAAATAAACTCAATAGTCCTGCTATGGAACATGAAAGCCAAGCTAAATATGTCTCTGATTTTGGATTTTTATAAGCTTTAATAATAGTTGGAATACCAAAGAATAAGTCAGCAAATACTGCACATAAAATAGCGATAATCGGTAAATTGAATGTTTGCCAGAGAATAATACCCAATATACCTAAACCAAAAAATATATAATCATAAATAGTTGTAGACCAAATTCCAACTTTTTTATAAATTGAATAAAAAACAACAATCAGGCAAGACAAACTATTGGCAAATAATATTACAACTGACCAGCTAAAACCGGAAGCTATCATAGCAATAGCTCCAGTAAAAGTTATAAATGACCATCCGAGCCAAGAAAGATTATGCGGGTATATTTCTTTTTTGTGAATCTCAAGAAAATACGGAATTAAACCCGCAAAAGTAAAAAAAGCAGATAATATTCCAAATGTTGCCTTAAGTTCCATATAAAAATATTCTAACATAAACAAAAAAGATGTTGTACATCCTTTAGAATGACAACATCTTTTTTGTTTATAATTTAATTAAATTACTTTTTCTTTGCTACTACCTTCTTTACTTCTACCTTTTTAGCAGGAGCTTTTGCGGCAATAACTTTCTTGATAGCGGCCTTAGCAACTGGAGCTTTTTTAACTTCTACCTTAGCTACAACTGGAGCTACCTTAAGAGCTGGTGTTGATACTACCTTAGGTTGTGAAAGCTTTTCGATTGCGTTTATTAAACGATCAAGTTTACTGTTCATTTCTCCTAACTGCTTCTTTGTATCATCTGATATTGTTGGTCCTACTGATACTGGTTTTGCAAATGAAGATTGTGCAGGTCTGTCATTAAAATCTCTTTTTGGAGCACGGTCGTTAAATTCACGACGTGGAGCTTCATTGCCTCTTTTATCTCCAAAACATTCACTACAGTATATTGGTTTATCACCTGATGGACGGAAAGGAACTTCACAATTCTTGTGACATTCATCACAAACAGCCTTATGCATTGTAACTGGACCTCTATCACCACCTCTATTACCTCCAAAACTTGGACGACCGCCGCCGCCATTTCCTCCTCTAAAACCTCCCCCTCTATTACCTCCTCCTTGAAAATTTCCCATAAAATTATATTTATTACCTGACCTATACTAGACAAGTGATTATTATTATGTAGCAATACTATCCTTTTTGTGCTTAAAATGCAAGAGCTAAAACAAAAAAATCCCTTAGACTTTCGCCATAAGGGATTTCCGCGTAAAAATATTATTAGATAACCATTGGTTCATCTGCTGGTACTTCTACTACTGGAACTTCATCTGTAGGAACAGGTTCTTCAAAAGTTATTCCTTCTGATTCTTCTACTTTTATTTCTTCGTCCATAAAAAATATTTATTAAAATTAAATTACAATAAAATACTCTCCTAGCATACTATACATAGCACGTACGTGCAAATTTAATGTAAGACACGAAAAATATTATTCATATTTTTCTATTAAAGATAATTTTTCTTTCCTATCCATTCTTTTAATAACACACTCTCTTGCTCTAGCTTCTTTTAAGGTTTTAAAATTTTCCGAATATTTTAAAATTACAGGACGTCGAATCTTTGTATAATGTGCCCCGTTTTTTAAATTGTTGTGTTGATGTAACCTTTTCTCTAAATCATTCGTTGAACCAACGTAAAGAGTTTTATCGGAACACTCAAGGATATAAGTGTAATTCATTGCAAATTATTTAATTCTTCTAAAAGTTTACTTATTTCCTCTTCCGTCATAACTATTCTCTCTTCCCCTTTATGATCAAGGTCTCCGATCATGGACACCGGTATTATATGATAGTGTAAATGTTTTATGCTTTTACTATTATTTGATCCATTTCTTAATAAAATACTGTAGTCTTTGTAACCAAGAGATTTAATTAAACCAACTCCAATATTTAAAAGATTATTGATCGCTTCAGTCTCTTCTTTTTCTAATTCTTCAAAATTTTCAATATGACGCTTAGTAACGACCAGCAAATGATGCTTGTGGTAAGGAGCAATTGAATATGTTAAATAAGCTTTTTCGTTTTCATTAATTGTCCGATTAAATCTAGGATCACAAAAAGGACAAACAGCTTGGGTCTTTAAAAATTCAGTGTAATTCATCCGTCTATTATATCAAAATAGCAATTAAAAACACCATTAGAGAAATTAAGTTTAAAAACTTATCAAATTTGAAATATATGAAACTAAGTTTATAATACAATTATAGATTAATAATAATTAATATAATAAATATGATTAAAACAAATGCACGAGCCGTTTTCGGCCCTAAAGAAAAATTTAAAGCAACCGTGATAGAACGTCGCGATCTTGGTCCTAAGGATGTTCTTATTGAAATAAAATATGCTGGAATTTGTCATTCCGATATTCACCATGTCCACAATGAATGGAGAGAAGAGACATATCCACTTATCCCTGGACACGAGATTGCTGGTATTGTAGCTGAGATAGGATCAGATGTTACAAAGCATTCAGTTGGAGATAATGTCGGAGTTGGATGTATGATTGATTCATGTGGTGAATGTGTTAATTGTGAAAAAGGTGAAGAGCAATTTTGTCTCAAGGGAAACACAATGACTTATGCTGGAGTTGATAAATATGGCAAGCCAACATACGGCGGATATTCAACTCACATTGTAGTAACGGAAGACTTTGTTCTTAAAATTCCAAACGGTCTAACTTTAGATATATCAGCACCTCTTTTGTGTGCAGGTATTACTACCTACTCGCCACTCCATCATTGGAATGCAGGTCCTGGTAAGAAAGTAGCGGTTGTTGGACTTGGTGGCCTTGGACATATGGCCGTAAAAATTGCTCATGCAATGGGAGCCACTGTTACAGTTCTTTCTCATTCACTACAAAAGAAAGATGACGCTATTCGCCTAGGTGCAGATAATTATTATTCAACAAGTGACGCAGAAACATTTAAAGAGCTAGCCGGATCACAAGATCTTATTATAAATACTGTAAGTGCTAAAATTGATATAGATGCATATCTTTCTTTGCTATCACTTGATGGTGTTTTAGTTAATGTTGGAGCTCCAGCCGAACCATTATCGGTAAATGCTTTCTCTTTAATTATGGGACGTAAATCATTCGCAGGGTCACTTATCGGTGGTATTCGTGAGACTCAAGAAATGTTAAATTTCTGCGCCGAACATAAAATTGGAGCAGATATCGAAGTTATAAATGCAGACCAAATTGATGAAGCATATGCACGTGTATTAAATTCCGATATAAAATATAGATTTGTGATTGATGTAAGCACAATGAAATAAATAGTAATAAAAAATCTCGCTTAAAAGCGAGATTTTTTATTATAGAAATTCTAGAATGATATATAATTTACTTAATTAAATTCAAATAAAATTTCTTCAAAATTAATAATTTTATTATTTTTATCTAATTTAATTCCTTCTTTTTTGTACAAAGCCAAGCGTAATTTCCCATATTCATCATTTAGCCATACTTTTCCGTTCGAATACACAATCCGATGAAAAGGAATATTTTTTATCCCTTGTTGATATGCCTTACCTAAAATAGAAGTTATACTCTGTGAAGCCATCGGACCGGCACCAGCAGCACGTGCTATTCTCCCATAAGTAGTAACTTTTCCTTTTGGAATTTCTAATGCTATTTTAATAACTCTTTCGCTAAAAGTTTGCATATAATGTTTATTGTATTAAAAAATGTATAAAAAAATTTAAAGTAGCTTAATGTTTTTTACTTTTCTTTTGGTACTCGCTAGCACTCATATAACTTTTTGTATCTGAAACCTTATCAACAAAAAGAATTCCATCCAAATGATCATATTCGTGTTGTATAACTCTTCCAATTAAACCAGAAGCCTTAAACTCAAACCATTTACCGTCAATGTCTTGAGCTTTTATTTTTATACTTCTAGGCCTATCAACTAATCCAAATAAATTAGCATTTGCGACACTTCCGCATCCTTCATATCCTGAAACTTTTTCTTTTGCTAAAAATATTATCTGTGGATTAATAAAAACTTTTAAATCATCTAAATCTTTGTTGTTTCTATTTTTTGTTTTTCTAATCTCTGTAATTAAAACTCTAATACTATGATTAATCTGGGGAGCAGAAATACCAATAAGATTATAGTGCCTCATTGAATCAATTAGATTTTTGATGATTGTTTTAGTTTTACTAGATTTAATTTCTTTATCAGTTAATTTTCGTGATTTTCTTCTAATATTAGGATTCCCTATTTGGATTATTTCTTTTATTATCATATTTATATTATATAGCCCATAAGGAAAAATTAATAGTTTTGACGTATCTCGTGCTAAGCACAACTTAGTTGGAAGACTAGGACCGCGAGTACTCTTATCTCTCCCTTCGGTCGCGGGTGCTTTTCCATCTTCGACAGGAAAAGCCTTTCGATTGCTAGGCGCAAATGAAGCAGTTCATTTTCTTCTCCCAGCGAAAATCCCGCAATGAAGCGGGATTTTCTTTTGCTGGGAGACTAGGAATCGAACCTAGATTAAAGGCTTCAAAGGCCTCTGTCCTACCTTTAGACGATCTCCCAAAGTTTACATAGGTGCATAAATTAACCTTAAATGTAAAACAATATAAGAATACATTAAAAACGTTTATTTTTCAACTCTTTGAGAGGTTAAATTTTATTTCAAATATTTAACGATATTTGCTTGGTGCTCTTCGTATGTGACAGCGCAATGTGTAATGCGATTCTTATCATGCAAATAATACAAACAATCTGTTTTCGTTGGATTTAAAACTGCTTCAATTGCCGAAAGGCCTGGATTTGAAATTGGATGTGGGGGTAGCCCTGTGTGGATATAAGTATTATAAGGAGAATCAATTTTTTTAAGAGCAATCGAAACAGGAGCCCACCAACCACCTCCAGTATCACCTCTTAAATATTGAAGAGTCGCATCAACTCCTAGCTGCATCTTTTGATTTAATCTATTCCATAAAATACCAGCGATAAGAGGAGTGTCCGCATTATTCGCAGCTTCGCGCTGAACAACAGAAGCGAGAGTTAAAGCGGTTGTCCATTTAATATTTTTAGCAGTAAATTCCGGCAAGTACGATGAGAATTTTTCATTAAATTTTGAAATAAGTCTAGCTGAAACAAGTTCCGGAGTCTCGTCAATTGGTACAAGATAGGTATCTGGAAAATAAACACCCTCCATATAGTCTGGCTTTGCTGCAGTAATAACTTTAATCCAATTATCTTTTTGTTTTGAGGTCCAGCCTAAAGTATCAGCTAAAAGTTTTGCAATTTCTTCTTTTCTTAATCCTTCGGGTATTTTTATCCATTTCATGTAAGGTTTACCTTTCAAGACCTGTACAAGTTGCGAATTGTTCATTTCTTTTGAAATTTTATATGCACCAGGATTTATAATTCCTTTCCCATCCTTCCCAGCTATAAGTAAAATAAATGAATCTTTATTTAAAATATAACCTTGGTCAAAAAGATTTGTGGTAATAATTTCATTTGTATCTTTAAGAGACACAATAAAACGATCTACTCCGATAGGAAGTGGTATCGGCTCTGGTATAGCGATTAGTTCTGCTTGTGTTTTGATTGGAGTCTCTTCTGTTTGATTTACTGGCATTACTTTAATCTGAGTCACAGGATTACTTATCTCTTTTGCTACCTTTGTCTTATTTTTTGGATAAACAAAAAAATACAATACAAAAACAATTACAACTATTGAAATCAGCATTATCCATATAAATATTCTTTTTTTATTAAAATCATTATTCATAGTGTATATATAAGTATAACACAAAAATAATCTACAAATTTAACTTAAAATTCCTAGCCTACCAATCAATAAATTGTTATAATACCAACATGGAAACATCTAAAACTGAAAAATACTTTTTATTTGGTCTTTTAGCAATTGTGCTTATTTTAACATTTGCAATACTCTATCCGTTTATAACTATCTTTATATTAGCGGCAGCTTTTGCTGTTGTAGTAAATCCAGTATATTTGTGGATTAAAAAGCACATAACTAGAAAAAATGGAGGCTTAGCATCTCTAATAACTATAATTCTTTTTTTAATTATTTTATGTATTCCAATATTTTTTATGGGAATTACAATTTTTAATCAAGCCCAGAATGCCTATTTCTCTATCGTTACAAATGGTGACACAAGTCTATTCATAAAAAAATTAGATACTTCTATTAATTCATTAATGCCTAATGGCTTTTCTTTCAACACCTATGAAAAGATAACTAGTATTACTTCCTTCTTATCAAATAATATTGGCAACTTCTTCACTTCTACTTTTAACACAATAGCCATGACGATTATTACTATCTTTACAATGTATTACATACTTAAGGATGGTGAAAAATGGAGAGAAGGATTAATAAAAATTTTACCTTTATCAGAAAAAAATATAAAAGAGATACTCTCTGATTTAAAAAATTCAATCAACAGAATAATTAAGGGGTCTTTCTTTATAGCGATTATCCAAGGAATTCTCTCTTTCGTGGGATTATGGGTCTTTGGAGTACCGAATCCAGCTCTATGGGGAGTCGTGGCTGGCTTTGCTTCTCTTATTCCAAATCTTGGAACTTCTCTTGTCTCTGTACCAGCAATGCTTTTCCTTTTCTTCACAGGAATGCCATTACATGCACTTGGTTTATTATTGTGGTCAATTGCTATTGTCGGAACAATAGATAATATTCTATCTCCATACATAATATCCAAAGGAACAGAAATACCTTCAATATTTATATTGTTTTCAATTTTAGGTGGAATATCCTTAATGGGACCACTTGGAATACTTATGGGGCCTTTAATACTGAGCCTTCTTTATAGCTTAGTGTCGATATATAGAAAAGAAATAAACTAAACAGACATTCCTGCAATATACCCAGTCGTCCAACAAATCTGCAAACTATAACCTCCTGAATTTCTATTAATGTTTAATAAATCTCCAGTAATATATAAATTCTTGTACAATTTTGATGACATAGTTTTCATATCTAATTCTTTAAGAGAAACGCCCCCATCAGCAACAACCGATCTATCATAACCCATCAAATTTGTAATAGTTATCGGAAGGGCCTTCAATAAATGCACAAGCTTTTTCCTTGTGTCTTTACTTACGCTATGTACTTTCATTTCAAAATCGATAGATGGATCTATCATTTCAAAAGCCTTAGCAATTCCTTCTGGCACTATATCTTTTAAAACAGTTCTTAATATTTTATTTTTATTTGCATCAAAAGTTTTAATAATTCCCTCTTCAAGTTTTCCTTCATTAGTATCTGGGTATGCGTCGATACAAGCGGTAACTCTCCCCGCTTGTAATAAGTCAGAAACTTTTCGTGAGCAATTTAAAATTAAAGGTCCAGACAAACCAAAGTGAGTAAAGAGAACTTTACCAAGTTTCGAAAACTGTTTTTTGTCTTCTAAGAAAAAAGTTATCTTCATAAAAGATAATGAGACCCCAGCTAAACTTTTAACCCAAGCATCACTTACTGCAAGAGGTACAATGTTAGGAGTTGAATCTTTTACTTCATGACCAAGATCATTTAACCACTTGAACCCATCCCCCGTTGAGCCAGTCTCTGGATGTGACATTCCTCCCGTCGCAAGAATAAAGGACTTAGCATAAAATATTCCACTATTAGTCTCCACACTTTCAACCTCTTTATCTTTTATATTTATTTTCTTAACGCTACAATTATTTTTTATTTGGACATTATTATTATCTAATTCTTTTCTCAAAACATTGTAAACATCAAGCGCTTTCTCTGTCGCAGGGAAAACACGATTACGAGCCTGAATAACTAAAGGCAATCCTCTTGATTCAAAATATTTAAATGTATCTTTTACTCCAAAGACAGAAAAAGGTGAATAGAGAAATGGAGCCCCATCACCATATATTTTTAAAAATTTATGAATATCGGGCTCATTGTTCGTAATATTACATCTGCCACCTCCGGTAATTTTTAATTTCTCCCCTAAGTCTCTATTCTTATCAAGAATAAGTACAGATTTACCCCGAGAAGAAGCGATAGCTCCTGCCATCATTCCGGAAGCTCCACCTCCTATTATGACTACATCCCAAATTTTATTATTATTTTCTCTCATTTAAAATCTTAACTAAAGCTAATTCGAGAGGTAATTCACTAATAACAACATTACGGAGAGACTGATAAGAATCAAGGAGAATAGAGAGCGTTGACGAAGATATATACTCTGGTTTAGTGGATACTAAATTAGTAATATATTCCATATCATGAGTAGACAAAACAGTTTCAACTTCTTTTTTCATATTTGGAGCATAGCGAAGAATAAGAGAATATCTTAACTTAGAAAGAATCATTTTTAAATAAATAGACATGTCTAAATTATCAGTACTGGCTTTTTTAATACAAAGAAAACCTTTTTCAATGTCCTTATTAGCAATCGCATCAAGAAAACCATCTACTAAAATAGTATTTGGTGAACCCGTAACTTCTTCGATATTTTTTAAGGTAATTTTCTTATCATTTGAAAAAGAAATAACTTTCTGTAGTATTCCCAAGGCATCACGAAAGGCTCCATCCGCCAAAAGCGCAATTAAAGCAGGACCACCTTCTTCTAAACTATATCCTTCTTTCTTGGCAACATTTAAAATAACAGAAGAAAGAATCATATCAGTTGGTTTTTTAAACATAAAGCTCTGACATCGAGATATTATTGTTTCAGGAACTTTGTCTAACTCCGTTGTTGCAAGAATAAAGATGACATGAGATGGTGGCTCTTCTATTGTTTTCAAGAGAGCGTTCCATGCATCTTTTGTAAACATATGAACTTCATCAAGAATATAAATTTTATATTTAGAATCAAAAGGCATCGTTTGAACGCTATCTCGAATACTACGGACATCGTCAATCCCTCGATTACTTGCAGCATCTAATTCATAAATATCATTAGAGGAAGTTCCTAGCTCGTGAGCAATAATGCGAGCTACAGTTGTCTTTCCTGTTCCTCTTGGGCCACAAAGAAGGTATGCATGAGCAACCTTACCTGCCTTTAATGCACCTCCAATCGCTTTCACAATATGATCCTGCCCGATAACTTCATCAAAGTTCTCTGGGCGATATTTCCTATATAATGCAATGTTAGAATCCTTCATAATGACAGTATAACAAATTAATGATTTTTTAGAAATTCCTTAATTATACTTTCCATCTCTGTTGATTTATCAGTTTCCATCAATTTAACCCGAAGCTCTTTAGCTCCATCAAAACCATTTACATACGCCTTGAAGTGTTTCTTCATAACCGCAAAATTTTTTACCTTACCCAAAAGCTTTTCATAGAGCTTTGTATGTTCAACCAAAACTTTCAATTTTCGTTTCACTGTTGGAATTTTTTTACTATCATTAAACAACCAAGGGTTACCAAATATTCCTCTACCTATCATGATTCCATCACAGCCAGTTTCTTTTGCAAGTTCTCTTCCCTGCTCTTTATCTCTAACATCACCATTGCCTATTATTTTTGTTTTAACTCCCATTTTATTTCTAATATCTACAACTTCCCTTACGTGCTCCCATCTTGCAGGAACATCTGACATTTCCTTTCTTGTTCTTGCGTGAATAGTTAAAGCATCAATATCTTGCAAAAGTAAAAACGGAATCCATTCATTTATCTGATTTTTATTATAGCCAATACGAGTCTTTACAGAAATAGAAACATTTTTCTTTTTTGAATCTTTTATACCATCTTTTACTGCCTGTATTATAGCTCCTGCTTTATCCATATCTTTCATCATGGCAGCTCCTGCCCCCTGCTTCTCAATAGAGCGGTCAGGACAACCCATATTTATATCTATACCATCAAAGCCGAGATTGGCAACATAGCAAGCTGCTTGTCGCATGGAAACAGGATGCGATGAGAATAATTGTGCTACAATCGGTTTTTCTTTTTTAGAATAAAGAAGATCATACTTAAGAACTTCACGTCCGATACTAGATAAGCCATCAGCCGAGACAAATTCAGTCCAAGTCACATCTGGTTTGCCATATTTTGTAATGATAGACCGGAAAGCCACATCAGTGACATCTGCCATTGGTGCTAAACAAAAGAAAGGCTTTGGTAATTTTTCCCAGAAATTTATCATATGATTTAGTGAAATCATGCCGCGTAACCGTCCTTTTAGCGCGGCGTTAATTATACTTATTGAAATTTATATAAAACCTTATTCTTAAATCTTAAGTCTATGTAAGAAAGAATATCATACTTGGAATTAATTTCATTTGCAAATTCTTTTTTATTCATAGCAGTAGAGAAATTATCTAAAATTACAGCTAGATTATTATCATCTTTGAAAATTATTTTCGGGCTTGAATTGTTATTTATAGATTTAAGATAAAGTGAGTATACCCCATTCGCAGTTACGGTTAGATATGATGGGGTAAAGCCAAGTTTTGCAATACCATCAGTAAAGCGCACTAATTCATGGAAACGTTCCTTTGTAAACATTTGAGAGCCGAGAGGATTTGAGATATCACCTTCAATGTTTGTATAATATTTAAAGTAAACATCCCCTGAAAAGTAAGGAGCTTTATCGAAAATATACCCATCATTATTTACAAAATAACAATTTTCACCAATATCTTCCTTGTTTTCTGGTATTGATATACCACAATATAAATATGATCCTGCTCTTTCACTAAGAGCCACTCGTAAGGTATTAAAACCTTCACGTTTGATTGTTAAACTTTCGATTCTTGGAAAATTAATAATTAAATCATTATATATTTTAGCTTGTGGATATATTAGAAAATTTGAATGTGAAAAAAGTTTTAAATATTTACCAGATAATTTATCATTTATCCGTGCCTCTATATCCTTAGAATTTATAATACTATTACCGCTAACAATTACCTTATTAATAACAATTCTAGAATAAGAAGAAAAGTAGGAAATACCTAAAATAATTGAAATAAATAAAATTGTAAATAATACTATCAAGCGCAATCGTCCAACTCGACGATTGCGCTTGATAAGAGCTATGCGTGGTGATGTGGGAATATCTTTCATTAATTATTATGAAATAATATCTTTACCTAAATACTTCTGCAAAACTTCTGGAACTTTTATTGTCCCATCAGCTTGCTGGAAATTTTCTACCATTGAAACTAAGATGCGAGGAGTTGGAATTGCCGTACAATTTAAAGAGTGAGCGTAGTTCATTTTTCCATTCTCGTCTCTGTAACGAATATTTAATCGTCGAGTCTGGAAATCATGGAAATATGAAGCAGAAGATATCTCTCTATATTTACTCTCTTTTGGAACCCACAACTCTACATCATATTTCTTAACCTGCCCCATACCTAAATCTCCGCCACAATTAACAACAGTATGATAAGGAATATTTAATGACTCTATGAATTCTTCGGTGTTACGATTTATTTCTTCATGGAGAGCAACACTCTCCGCATGAGATGCAGCACAAAGAACCACTTGCTCTAATTTGTAAAATTCATGCACGCGGATTAAACCCTTAACATCTTTGGAATGACTTCCCGCCTCCCGTCTATAGCAAGGAGAAAAGCCTAAATACTTTTTAGGTAGTTCGTCTTTATTTAAAATTTCATCAGCATGATATCCCATAATTGGAACTTCGGCAGTTCCAGCTAAAAAGTCTCCATCTTGAGTTTTATATAAATCATCTTCACCTTGAGGTAAATAACCTGTACCAAAAAAAGTTTTTCGATTAACTACTATTGGAGGAATAACAGGAATAAAACCTTTTTGTGAGAAAAAATCCATAGCATAATTCCAAATTGCCATTGAAAGACGAACTCCATCTCCAGTCAAGAAATATCCTCTAAATCCATGAACCTTCACTCCTCTTTCAAAATCAACCATTTTTAGATTGGTCATTAATTCTATGTGATCTTTCGCCTCAAAATCGAAAGCTGGCTTTTCTCCCCATGTCTTTATTTCTTGATTATCATCATCACTTTCTCCTTCTGGAACTGAAATATCTGGGACATTTGGAACTGTAAGCATTAAGCCTTGCCACTCTGTCATAATTGCTCTTAATTCTTCTTCATTCTTTGTTAAATCTTCTTTGACCATTTTCATTTCTCCTATCATTTGACCTCGAATAGCCATATCTTTCTCTGTCGCAATAGAGTTATTCATTTTATTCTGCTCACCTCGCAAGAATTCTACACGAGAAAGGAGCTCTAGCCGCTTCTCATCAGTAGAAAGGAGTTTATCAACATCTACTTCAATATGCTTTTTCTTTGCCCCTTCTTTAATTACATCCTTATTCTCACGTATAAATTTAATGTCTAACATAATATAGATAGTATATAAAAAAATGATATAATACACAAATAGAATAATTAGATTACGAAAGATTCAAAAATAGCTCTTATCGTCGGGTCCGGATAATTTCTTGCTAGAAATTTCCTCGCTGCTCGGCCTTGCGGCCTTGCGCACGCCCCGACAACAAGACTATTTTTAAATCCTTCTAGGAAAAATCTGATGGAAGATGTATACAAATTAAAATTTGAACAATTTCCGAAACCTCTACTTGAAATTCCCCAACCTCCTAAAACTCTTTATATAAGAGGTAAACTTCCAGACTCAAATTTAATTTATTTAGCAGTTGTTGGTTCACGTAAATATACTTCTTACGGAAAAGATATTTGTGAAAAATTAATCAAGGGATTGAAAGGTTATCCTATTGTCATCGTCTCTGGATTAGCCCTTGGTATTGATAGCATTGCGCATCGAGCCGCTCTTGATAATGGACTCATTACAATTTCATTCCCTGGGTCTGGTCTTGATAATAATGTTCTTCATCCTCATACAAATATTCGACTTGCTCAAGAAATAATAGACAAGGGAGGATGTTTAATTTCTGAGCTTGATCCTTCATGGAAAGCTACCCTTTATTCTTTTCCTCAAAGGAATAGATTGATGGCCGGAATTTCTAAGGCAGTACTAATAATAGAAGCCGAAGAAAAATCAGGAACACTCATAACTGCTCGAATGGCTCTCGACTATAATCGAGACGTACTTGCAGTTCCAGGGTCAGCCTTCTCTTCAAACTCTAATGGAACAAATTCTCTAATCAAACAAGGGGCTACTCCGATAACTAAAAGCGAGGATATACTTGAGGCTCTTGGTTTCGAAATTAAAAAGTTAACACAAACAGATAAAGAAAAATATGCAGACTGTGGTAAAGATGAAATGAAAATAATAGAACTTCTTCGTGAACCAATGGAAAGAAATGATCTTATTCGTGAGCTTGGAATGAACATTGGGACGGCCAATGCACTCCTTTCGATTATGGAGATTAAAGAATTAATAAAAGAAGAATTAGGAGAAATAAGGAAAGTATAAATAATTTATTTATTTTTAATTATTTGCTAAAAAATATGTTTTCATGTAATACTTAGGAACATATATGAAATTACTTATCGTTGAATCCCCCTCAAAAGCCAAAACTATCGAGAAATATCTTGATGGAGCTTATACTGTTCGTGCTTCAGTTGGACATATAAGAGACCTACCAAAATCGAATAAAGATGCTATTGATATACCAGCTGGATTTGTTCCACGATATGAAATTTCAAAAGGAAAAGAAAAAGTCGTAAATGAACTAACTGTCTTGGGAGAAAAAGCTACAGAGATAATGCTCGCAACTGACCCGGACCGAGAAGGAGAAGCAATCTCATGGCACTTAAAAGAATTACTGGATGAAGATAAAAAAATTAAGGCTCCAATCAAAAGAGTTACCTTTAATGAAATAACCAAAGAAGCAGTAGAAGTTGCATTACAAAATCCTCGTGATATCGATCAAGATTTAGTCAAAGCTCAAGAAGCAAGAAGAGTCTTAGACAGGCTTGTTGGTTACGATTTATCTGGAATAATCTGGAAAAAAGTTCGCTATGGTCTTTCGGCTGGACGTGTTCAATCCCCAGCTCTCCGAATTATCATGGAAAGAGAAAGAGAAATTAGAGCTTTTATTCCAGAACAATTTTGGGTACTAGAAGGACTTTTCCAAACAAATAAAAAAACTAAAATAACCTTATCTTGTGTTGAAGAACCACGAGATAAAAAACTTGTCGACAAAATCCTTGAATTAGGAAATAAAGAAAATTGGTTTGTAAAAGATTTAAAAACAAGTGAGCAGAAAAGACAACCAAGAGCTCCATTTACAACTTCAACACTTCAACAGGTAGCTAGTACACGTCTTGGATTCTCTCCTTCACGAACAATGCAAGTAGCACAGAAGCTCTACGAGAGCGGCTTTATTACTTATATGCGTACTGATAGTACAAACATAAGTATAGTAGCCCAAAACCAAATTCTTGCATTAGTCGAGAAAAAATACGGAAAAGAATATGCTGAAAAACATATATACAAAACAAAATCAAAAAATGCTCAAGAGGCTCACGAAGCAATTCGTCCAACCCATGTTGAACAAATAAAGGCAGGCATCAATGAAGAGCAAAATAAACTTTATCAATTAATTTGGGAAAGAGTCGTGTCTTCACAAATGTCTGATGCTAAATTATTAAAAACCAAAATTGTTGCAAACATAAAAGAAGGTGTTATTCCTGATTTTACAGCTAATGGATCCAGAGTCTTATTCCCTGGATGGCTATTATGTGAGACAGGAGCTCGAGGTGAAGATGTAGAACTTCCAGAAGTTACTATTGGGGAAAAGCTTGATCTTATAGAATTAAATAGTACAGAGAAATTCACCGAACCACCAAATAGATATACAGAAGCGGGTCTTGTTAAAGAGCTTGAATCTCGCGATATAGGAAGACCTTCCACTTATGCGTCTATTATGAAAACCATTGAAGATCGCGGTTACGTTCGAAAAGAAGGAAAAACATTGTTTCCTACTGATACCGGAGATGTCGTTTCATCTTTTTTAGAAAATAATTTTGCTGAATATATAAGTGATACTTTCACAGCTGAGATGGAAGATAAGCTTGATGATATTTCAAATGGAAAAAGAGACTATATAAAAACATTAAAAGATTTTTATATTCCATTTCAAAAAGATGTCAAAGAAAAAGATAAATTAGCGAAAGCTACAAATATGGGAGAAGCCCCAAGCGATATTCTTTGCCCTGTCTGTAAAGGTAATATGATTGTAAAACTTTCCCGTGGAGGTAAATTCTATTCATGTAGTCTTTATCCTGATTGCGTAGGAGCTCGAACTATTGAAGGAAATGTTTTAGAAGGACCAAAAGAAACAGGAGAAATGTGTCCGACTTGTGGAGAGAAAAAAGGTAAAAATGGTGGAGGAAAACTTGTTGTTCGAGAAGGAAGATTTGGAAGTTTTATCTCTTGCTCTAGATACCCTAAATGTAAATTTATTAAACAAGACGAAGAAGAAATGAAAAAGAAGATGACAGACATTACTTGTCCTGTCTGCAAAAAAGGTAAAATGATGGAAAGGCGTGGACGCTTTGGTGTATTCTATTCTTGTAGTGATTATCCTGATTGTAAAAATGCCATCAAGGCAAAACCAACAGGAAATATCTGTCCACTATGTGAATCCCTAATGATGGAAGGAACAAAAACTATCCCTGAGCGATGTAGTAATAAAATGTGCAAAAATCACAACCCTCATAAGAATGGTGATGACATTAAACTAAAGATTTAAAAGGCAAAATATGATAATGATAAAAACTAGCTAAAAAAAGCTAGTTTTTATATAATATTTGCATGACACCAAAGGCTGAAGAAATATTTTCACTAATACACAATCTAAGAAATGAGGACAAGGAGCTTATCCAAAAAGCTTATAATTTTGCATTTATAGCTCACAAAAACCAACTCCGCAAAAGCGGTGAACCTTATTTTATTCATGTCTTTGCTACAGCATTAAATTTGGCAGATCTAGGAATGAGCCCGACTGTTATCTGTGCTGGTTTTTTGCATGATGTATTAGAGGATACAGATACAAAAGAAGAAGATCTAGAAAAAGAGTTCGGTGGTGAAATTGTATCTCTCGTTAAGGGCGTTACAAAATTGGGAACGGTCAAATATAAAGGCATAGAACGTAATGTAGAAAATTTAAGAAAATTTTTCGTTTCAGTCGCAGAAGATTTAAGAGTCCTTGTAATTAAACTTGCGGATAGACTTCACAACATAGAAACATTAGAGCATGTAAGACCTGATAAACAAAAACGGATTGCACTTGAAACTCTTGAAGTCTACGCTCCCCTAGCCAACCGTTTATCTATGGGTAGATTAAAGGGACGATTAGAAGATGCCGCTTTTAAATTTGCTTTTCCTAAGGAATATGAAGATGTTCGTAAGCTTTTAATAGACAGAAAGGACGCAAAAGAAAAATATTTAATTGAAGTGAGAGATGGTTTAAAAAAAGAACTGGAAGCAGCTGGAATTAAAAATACTCAAATAAATTACAGACAAAAACATCTATATTCTCTATGGAAGAAACTCCAAAAATACAGTATGGATATAGGAAAAATATATGATATTATTGCTCTTCGAGTAATTGTCGACTCTGTTGCTGATTGCTATCACGTGCTTGGGCTCATACATGGAAAATGGACTCCTCTCCCTAATCGTATTAAGGACTATATTGCTATACCTAAATCAAACGGATACCAAAGTCTTCATACAACAATTTTTACTGGTACTGGTGGAATTGTAGAAATACAAATAAGAACTCATGAAATGCATGAAAAAGCCGAGAACGGTATTGCGGCTCACTTTATATACAAAGAGAAAAGTAATCCCTTAGAAATAAAACAATTTGAATGGGTCAACCAACTTCATGAATTAAACAAAGAAAAAGACAAAGAGAAACCAGAAAAATTTCTAGAAAAAGTTAAAATGAATTTTTTCAAAGATAGAGTTTTTGTCTTTACTCCAAAGGGTGATATTATCGATTTACCAGAAGATTCATGTGTCATTGATTTTGCTTATTGTATACATACCGATGTTGGTAATCATGCCCAGAGCGCTAAAATAAATGGCAAAAACTGTGCCCTTCACACCAAATTAAAAACAAACGACATAGTTGAAATACAAGTGAATAAAAATACTAATCCTTCTTCCAAATGGTTAGATCATGCAAAAACAAGTTTAGCGAGAAGAGAAATAAATGCTTACTTAAAAGACAATAGTCTGCTTTCTAAATTTTTATCTTTCGGAAAAAATTAAACAAAAAAAACAGATGTTGTACGTCTACGTAAGACGTACAACATCTGTTTTTTGTATATTCTTAGACTGAAAAATTACTTATATTATAGAGGTCTACGTCTTCTTCTGATTTCTTTATCTCTTCATTGGTACGATCATCCATAAGATGAATATCATCATCGACTAGAGGTAAATTAGCGGCAGCTAAATCTGTTACTTCTATATTAGAAGGCAAATCTGCCATAACTAAAGTTTGAACTTCGCCAACCCTAGACTCTGATTCTTTTTGAGAAATAAATTTCTCAAGCATTGAATTTGGATTACCACCTTCATTTTTAGATTTTATAATATCTAAAATTGTTCTTAAATCATCATTCGTAAAGAAATCTATTGTAATATAACCACCGTTTTCTTTTTTCTCAATATGAACACGAGTACCGAGTGTTTCTTGTAATTTACCTTCTATTTCACTTATCTCTGGATCTTGAATATATTCCTTTTTTCTTACTTTATCGAATGCAATTTTACGAGCAATTTTTTCAGCATCTCTAACTGTTAATTTCTTCCACATTATTTCCTTAAACAAAACAGATTGTTCTTCTGGTCTATCTGAAAGCATTAGAATAGGACGAGTATGACCCTCACTTATTTTACCAGCTGATAATGCATCTAAAATTTCTTGAGGCAAAGCCAATAAACGTAAGGTGTTCGAAACATATTCACGACTCTTGCCCATCTTTACTCCTATCTGAGTATGAGTAAATTTAAACTCTTCAACAAGTCGGAAAAAAGCTCGAGCACGTTCGACTGCATTTAAATCTTCACGTTGTAAATTTTCAATAATAGAAAGCTCAAGCTTGGCCATATTATCATCGCCAACACGAATAATCGCTGGAACCTGAGTAAGTCCTGCTAATTTTGAAGCTCTTAATCTACGCTCTCCGGCAATGAGCTCGTATTCTACTTCTATCCCTTCATCTTCCTTTACTATCTCTATTCTAGAAACAGTAAGTGGCTGTAAAATACCATACTGACGAATTGAATCTGCTAAATCTCGTAACCGGGCTTCGTCGAATTCACGACGAGGCTGAAAAGGATTTGGCTTAACCTTTTCTATATCTATCCAAAAAATTGAATTACTATAAAGCTGTGACATGGGTACATTTTATCACAAAATTCCAATCTTGAAAAATTTAAATAATCATGTATACTTGTGAAGTAGCTTTGGATTAAAACCCTTGGCTTTAAGGATAATATGCGTCGGTGGTAGAGCGGTCAATTACAACAGACTGTAAATCTGTCGCCTTCGGGCTACGTAGGTTCAAATCCTACCCGACGCACAATAAAAAAATCCCCAAGCTTATGCTTGGGGATTTTTTTACTTCGTATTTATTTTACCTATTAACTTAATATTTGAAACTACTTTTTTCTTTTTCATTTCAATTACAAGTTCCTTACCCTTAACTATTACACTTACAATATCTCCCTTCTTTACCCCTTTACCTATAATAAAATTAGCAATTGGATTTAATATCTTATCTTGAATAAGTCTTCCAAGTGGTCTTGCTCCATAATGAGGGTTATAACCTTCCTTGGCCAAGTAATTAAGTGCATCTGCTGAAATCTCAAAACCAATTTCTTTCGCTGTTAGTCTTTCGCGAACAATATTTATCTTAAGATCAACAATATGCCTAATCGCATCGATAGATAAGATATCAAAAACAATTGTATCGTCGAGTCTATTTAAAAATTCAGGACGGAAATAATCTTTTAGTGATTCTAGTACTTTTTCTTTGGTATGAGTATACTCATCTTTCTTAGAATTATTTGTAAAGCCTAATGTCTCCATCTTTTCTATAAACTGTGAACCAATATTTGAAGTTAGAATAATTATTGTATTTTTAAAGTTTACAACTCGTCCCTTTGCGTCAGTTAAACGTCCTTCATCTAAAACCTGAAGAAGAACATTGAAAACTTCAGGGTGAGCTTTTTCTATCTCATCAAACAAGATTACAGAGTAAGGTCTATGACGAACAGATTCAGTAAGATTCCCCGACTCCTCATATCCAACATAGCCAGGTGGTGAACCGATAAGCTTAGAGACACTATGTCGCTCCATATACTCACTCATATCAACTCTTATAAGAGACTTGTCATCATTAAACATAAATTGAGCAAGCGCCTTTGTAAGCTCTGTTTTTCCAACTCCAGTGGGTCCTAAGAAAATAAAAGAACCAATTGGTTTATCAGGATCTGAAATTCCAGCTCTATTCCTTCTTACGACATTTGCGATTTTGCTTATGGCGACATCTTGCCCAATAACCCGCTTTCGAAGTATCTCTTCCATTTTTGATAACTTTTCTCTTTCTTCCTCAAGCATTTTAGATAAAGGAATACTAGTCCACATGGATACAACTTCAGCTATATCTTCAGCAGTAATTTCTTCTTTCAAAATTCTACGAGATTTCTGTAATTTTTTAAGTCTCAAAAGTTTTGTATCTAATTTCTTTTTTAGGTCAGGAATTTCTCCATAACGTATTTCTGCTGCACGAGAAAGATCAACTCGCATTTCAGCATTCTCTCCTTCAAGGCGGAGAGTCTCTAATTCCTTTTTTATATTACGAATCTCTGCTACAGTTTCTTTCTCATTCTTCCATTTAAGCTCTATTTCATGTGTCTTCTCTTTTAGATTACTAATTTCTTTATCAATATCTTTAACTCGAGCTTGAGCATTTTTATTTGTTGATGATTTACTTGAATCTCTATTTATTTCCTTAAGTAGAGCTTCTCTTTCTATTTCAAAACGCATAATCTTTCTGTGCGCATCTTCTAAAACTGGCGGCTTATTCTCTAAGGATATACGAAGAGATGATGAAGCTTCATCAATAAGATCAACAGCCTTATCAGGTAAATATCTGTTTGTAATATATCTAGTACTTAAATTTACGGCAGCGATAATAGCATCATCTGTAATACGAACACCATGGAAAAGTTCATACTTTTCTTTTAGACCACGAAGAATCGCAATCGTATCATCAATACTTGGTTCATCTATAAATATAGGCTGAAATCGACGAGCAAGTGCTGGGTCTTTTTCTATATGTTTTTGATATTCTTTTAAGGTTGTTGCACCAATTGCACGAAGTTCCCCACGAGCTAAAGCTGGCTTTAACATATTCGAAGCATCGAGTGATCCTTCAGACGATCCTGCCCCTACTATAGTATGAATCTCGTCTATAAATAAAATAATTTTATCATCTGATTTTTCTATCTCTTTCAACATACCACGAAGTCTTTCTTCAAATTCTCCTCGATATTTTGTTCCAGCTAAGAGTAATCCTAAATCAAGAGATACGACTTCTTTGTCTTTCAAACTTTCTGGTACATCATTTTTCGCAATTCTCTGGGCTAAGGCTTCAGCAACCGCAGTTTTACCAGTACCAGCTTCACCTATTAAAATAGGATTATTCTTTGTACGCCTGGAAAGAATCTGCATCATACGCATGATTTCTTTTTCTCTGCCAATTACAGGGTCAAGCTTATCTTGTCTGGCAAGCGAAGTAAGATTCCTTGTAAATTTATTTATAAGTTTTGATTGCTTGGGTGTATTCATTTCCGTCCCCTTCTCTTTTCTTAATTGATTTAGGACTTCAATAACTTGATCTTTGGTAATTTTAAATTTACTCAAAAGCTCTCTTGTTTCTCCTGGTGTTTCTAAAAGCGAAACAAATAAATGTTCTGTTGAAACAAAATCATCCTTTATGTCAGCCGCAATTTTACTTGAATTCTCAATTGCCAAAGCAAGATCTGGAGTCAAATATATCTGATATGACGGAGATAGAGTATTTCTATTTTCTGGTGATTCTATCATCTCGCTTAAATTATCAACAAGAAGAGTAGTGTCTACTTCCATTTTGTCTAAGATAGAAATAACAACAGAATCTTCCTGAATAAGAAGAGCCGTAAGTAGATGAAGAGTATTCACATGATTCTGACCTCGCTCAATAGCAAGCTCATGACTTTTTCGAATGACCTCCTTGGCTTTAGTTGTAAAATGATTAAATGGGGGCATAAAAATATATTATTAATTAATAATTACAAATTAACAATTTAGGATATTTAATTACTTGTCTTGTTTGTATTTGTTGAAGTTGGAGGGACACTAACTACTGGTTTCTTTTCTGTAATTTTCAAAATAGTGAAACCATTATTAAACTTTTTAAGAATTGTTGCGTCAAAATCAGTTTTATTTAAAATAACCTTATAGACTAAACTGTCATTTAATACAGTTGTCTCTACTAGAATTAAACCAACATCAGAAATAATAATACCCTGTCCAAGCTCTTTTGTTTCCGAAGAAGGACTGACACTATTGGCGACACTTGTTTGATTTGTAATTACAGAAGAGCTATTTGTATCAGTTGGTAAAACTTTTGCATCACTTGCATATATAGACACAACAACATCTCCACCTCCTAGTATAGAACCTTGTTCTTTTACATTAGTGGGAGCTATATTATCCTTAGCTGGAGTTTCAACTGTTGTTACTTTTTCAATTGTCCTTTGAATAACATTATTGATAGTTTGTGGAACAGTCTTAGGCATTTGATTCATCAAAGACACAGTCACAATACCTGTAGCAATAGAAACTACAAAAGTAATGAGTAAGGTAAGTAATATAAGCTGTTTTTTGTCTAATTCTTTAATATCCATGAGGCATATTGTATCATATTTCAACCTCTATTTCCACTTTTTATATTTATCTAAAATTTTACTTAAAATAATAATAAATTTATCTAATTCTTTTTTATTAGTATATCTTCCTAATGTTATTCGAAGAGATCCCTCTTCTTCATTTAACTCACTGCCCGCAGATTCTTTTAATGCTTTTATAACATAAGAATCACTATCTTCTCCACTTTTACAAGCACTTCTGGAGGATACCTCTATTCCCTTTGCCCCAAGTTCTAAGACTAAGAGTTCGCTTGAAATACCAGAAATTGAAATATTTATATTATTCGGAAGCCTCTTCTTCTTGTCACCATTTAAAATAATTTCAAATGGTAATATTTTTATTGCTAATAATTTTTCAATAAAATAATCTCTAAGGGAGTTTAATCTTATCGTTTCCTTGATTTTTATCTTATTTGTAATTTCTAAAGCAAGTGCCAAGCCAGCAATCAATGAAACACTTTCTGTTCCTGATCTTAATCCAGATTCTTGACCTCCTCCATTATATAAAGGAGAAAGAGGAACTGATCTTTTTTTATACAAAACACCAATACTTTTTGGTCCATATATTTTTGAACCGTTAAAAGAAAGCATATCAACACCTAACTTTTCAACATTTGAAGTATCTAGATAATTCATAGCCTGAGTTGCATCGGAATGGAAAAGAGGGAAAATAGTTAAACTCTGACCCTTATAATGCCTTATTGCTTTTGATATTTCTTGTATTGGCTGAATTGTCCCTATCTCGTTATTGGCATAAATAATTGAAACAATGATAGTATTACTCTTTATGGCATCTTTGATATCTTTTGGGTTTACAATTCCATTCTCATCTACTTTTATATAAGTTACACAAGCCCTACCTTCTTCTTCTAAAGATCGACAATTCATAAGGACAGCGGGATGTTCTATCGCTGTTGTAATAATATGTGGTATTTTATATTCTAATACTTTTTTACTAAATGAAATTTCGTAATTTCTAACTATTCCCAAAATTGCGAGTGCGTTACTCTCTGTACTACTTCCCGTAAATATTATCTCATCACTATGAGCATTTATTCCTTTCGCGATCATTTCTCTAGATTTTTCGATAATGTCCCTAACTTTTACCCCACTACCATGAATAGAGGTCGGGTTTGCATAAAAGTTCTTTTCATATTTAGACATCAATTCGAGCACCTTTTTATCAATAGGTGTCGCACTCGCATAATCAAGATATATTTTAGGATAAGTTCTTATTTTCATAATATTTAATATTATAACTATAACATAGTTGTAAAAAAAGCCTTACTAGTATATACTCTTTTAAGTTATGAGTATTTCTATCTTAGTTTATATACAATCTGGTGTTATCGTAATCCTTTTGTTATGGATTGGGTTAACGGAGTATAGATTTAAAAAATTTTTCGCTGGAACAAAAGCTCGTAATCTAGAAGGAGTAATGATAGAACTAGGAGAGCAAATGACTGATATTAAAGACATCCAAGGAAAAATTAATAAACACTTGGTAATAGTAGACACGCGTCTCAATAAATCAATTCGTAGTGTCGAGACAGTTCGCTTCAATCCTTTCTTAGACGCAGGCAGCAATCAAAGTTTTGCTATATCTTTTATGAACGATGAGGGCAATGGAGTAGTAATGTCTAGTTTATATGCTCGTGACCGTATGAGTATATTTGCAAAACCAATAATAGACGGCAAATCAGAGTTTGAGTTATCAACTGAAGAAAAAGATGTTTTAGAAAAATCAAAATAAAATGAATAAAGACCCATTACAACAAAATAATGAAATAAATAAAAAGGTACGACCGCCTGTAGTTGTTGTTATGGGACATGTTGACCATGGTAAATCTACTCTTCTTGATTATATCCGTAAATCAAATGTCGTTGAAGGAGAAGCCGGTGGCATTACGCAAAGCATTAGTGCTTATGAAGTAAGCAATAAAGGTGAATCAGGAGAAAACAGACTTATAACCTTCCTAGATACTCCTGGACATGAAGCTTTTTCTAAGATGCGTGCTCGAGGAGCTGAAGCGGCCGACATTGCTATTCTTGTTGTATCAGCAGAAGATTCAGTTAAGGCTCAAACAATAGAAGCTTACAATACAATCATCGAAAGCAAAATTCCTTACATCGTCGCAATAAACAAAATAGACAGACCAAATGCAAATATTGAAAAAACAAAAATGGACCTTGTGGAAAAAGGTATTTATCTTGAAGGTATGGGAGGAGATATACCATTCGTTGCCATTTCAGCAAAAGTAGGAACTGGAGTTGCAGAGCTTCTAGATATGATTATTCTTGTTTCTGATATGCAATCATTTACTGGAAACAAAGAACTAAATGCATCTGGAATAATAATTGAAGCCAATCGTGAACCAAGACGTGGAATTTCTGCTTCTTGTATCATTAAAAATGGAACACTTAAATCTGGAATGTTCGTTGTGGCAGGAAGTGCTTTAGTTACAACTCGCATAATGGAAAACTTTTTAGGAAAACCAATAAAAGAAGCAACCTTCTCATCCCCTATTCTTCTTGTTGGATTTGAATCTATGCCATTAGTTGGAAGCACTTTTGAATCTTTCACTACCAAAAAAGAAGCTGAAATTTTCATGAATATTGCAAAAGATGAAGCTTTCGATAGTAAAATCCAAAAGAAAAATATTCCTCAAATTGGTAAAATAATTCCGATAATAATTAAAACCGATGTTGTTGGCTCAATGGAGGCACTCGAAAAAGAAATCAGTAAATTAAATAATGAAGAAATATCTTATAAAATTATCAGCTTTGGAGTAGGAGCTATTAATGAATCTGATCTTAAAATGGCAAATGCCAATAAGGAAACTATAGTTGTTGGATTTAATACAAAACTAGACAATGGAGCAAAAGACTTAAATGAAACACTTAAGGTCAATGTTGAAGTATTCGATATCATCTACAAATTAACAGACTGGCTTAAAATATTAATTGAGGAAAGAAAACCAAAAATTGAAACAGTAGAAGTAACAGGATCACTTAAAATCTTAAAAACTTTTGGAGCCACAAAAGACAGACAAGTCGTTGGTGGTAAGGTTATACAAGGACGAATCGTAAATGGTGGATTGGTCAGAATAATGCGCCGTGAATTTGAAATCGGTAAAGGAAAAATAATTGAACTTCAGCATAATAAAATAAAAGCAAAAGAAGTATTAGAAGAGAGTGAATGTGGAGTTCAAGTAGAAACTAAGACTGGTATTTCACCCGGAGATGTATTAGAAGCTTTCATTATAACAATAAAATAAAATGTCTGAATATAGATCTGAAAAAATAACAAACCATATAAAAGAGCTTGCAGCTACTTTTATTGAAAGAGAAGCTGGCCCTACTTCTATGATTACTGTCACTAGAGTTGTTCTTTCTCCTGATAATAAGCGTGCCAAAATTATGATTAGTGTTTTACCTCGTGAAAAAGAAAAAGCGGCTTATGGATTTATAAGAAGAAATCTAGGTGACTTACGTAAGCATGTTAAAAAAGGATTGAAAATAAATCCTATTCCCTATTTGGAAGTTGAGATAGATGAAGGGGAAAAAAATAGACAAAGAATTGACGAATTACTAATCCAAGGTTAGTATTGATAAACAGAATAAAAAAGGCCTGGTAGCCAAGTGGTAAGGCAGAGATCTGCAAAATCTCTATACAGCGGTTCAATTCCGCTCCAGGCCTCAAAAAAAGTAGCAATTTATATAAATCTTTGCTAGTATAACTTCATGCCCAGGTGGCGGAATTGGTATACGCGCTAGTCTTAGGAACTAGTGGAGTAATCCTTGGAGGTTCAAGTCCTCTCCTGGGCACCATAAGAAAAATCCCAAGCGAAAGCTTTGGGATTTTTCTTATGGTGCACTTCATGCTAAACTAATTCCATGTCTCACGAAGAAACAGCGCTTAAAACAACGTATTTTAGTATTATAAGTAATACTCTACTTGCCACAATTAAATGGACCGCTGGATACTTCGGTAACTCATATGCTCTTATAGCAGACGCAATAGAATCTACCACCGATATCTTTTCATCAGCCTTAGTTTTATTTGGTATTAAATATTCAAGCAAACCAGCAGACAAGAATCATCCATACGGGCACGGAAGAATTGAACCGTTGGTTACTTTTGCTGTCGTTGGTTTTTTGGTTATCTCTGCTTCTATTATTGCAAGACAAGCGATTATAAATATTCAAACGCCTCATGAATTGCCGCGTGCTTATACTCTCATAATATTAGCTCTTATAATTACCTGGAAGGAAATTTCATATAGGTTAGTTTTAAAAAAAAGTAAAGAAACAAAAAGTAGTTCTCTTAAAGCAGACGCCTGGCACCATCGAAGTGATGCCATAACTTCAGTGGCAGCATTTATTGGAATATTAATTGCTTTAATTCTTGGTAAAGGTTTTGAATCAGCCGATGACTGGGCAGCCTTATTTGCGGCTATGTTCATTCTTTATAATTGTTATCTTATTTTTAGACCAGCGCTAGGCGAAGTCATGGATGAAAATACGCACGATGATGTTGTGCTTAAAGTTAGAGAAATATCAAAAAAAGTAATTGGTGTGATAGAAACAGAAAAATGCTTAATAAGAAAAACTGGAATGAAATACCACGTGGATTTACATGTGATTGTTGAATCAACTATTACTGTTAAAGAGGGACACAGTATCTCTCATAAATTAAAAGACATCCTAAAAGCAGAAATGCCTGAAGTTTCAAATATTTTGATTCACGTTGAACCAAATCTCTAGAATACCTTTTATTTGCAATATTTACATAAATATAGTAGTATAAAAAATATGACGATTATTGCTAATATATTGCCTTATATACAAATTATACTATCTATTATCCTAATTGCAGCAATTTTGCTACAGCAATCTGATGCAGGTGTAGGCGGAGTACTAGGAGGAGGAGACGCTGGTGGTCTTTACCATACACGTCGTGGTTTCGAAAAGTTCCTTTTTGTAATGACTATAGTTGTTGCTATTCTTTTGACTCTCTCATCTCTTATCGCAATATTCGTTAAGTAGTTTTTAACTACTATATTAACCAATAAAGATTAATTTCACTCTTTGAGTGTATCTATGCATAAATTTCTCTCATTTATAAAAGAATTTCGTATCCCCAAAAAACAAGAACTTGTAACAGCATTAACATCATTTTCTAAAAAAGAATTCTACATTTTCACAACTATTGTAATAGTCGCCTTTTGTGGAATGATAATTATTCTAAATAATTTAAACAATAAATTTTTAGTTGATGTTCCAGTTAAGGGTGGTTCAATAACTGAAGGAATAATAGGAATGCCAACATTAGTAAACCCAGTTCTGGCTGTTTCAGATGCAGATAAAGATTTAGTATCACTTATCTATAGTGGATTAGTTCGAAGACAGTCAGATGGTGCTTATATACCAGACCTAGCTGAGTCTTACACTATTTCTCCTGATGGTCTAAATTATACTTTTATTATAAAAGATGATGCAAAATTCCATGATGGAAAAAAAGTAACATCAGATGATATTGTTTTTACTATTAATAAGATAAAAGATGTTGCAATAAAAAGCCCAAAAAGAATCGGCTGGGATGGTATTAATGTAGAGAAAATTGATGACAAGACTGTTGTATTTAAGCTAAAGCAACCATATATATCTTTTCTGGATAATATGACTATCGGTATCTTGCCTTTGCATATATGGAAAAATATAAATGATTCCCTTTTTAGTATTTCCCCTTTTAATACCAAGGCAATTGGATCAGGCCCATATAAAGTCAAATCAGTTTCAAAAAACAAAGATGGAATTCCTGAAGAATATGTTCTAAGAAATTTTTCAGATTTTACTCTTGGAGTTCCAAATATTAAAAATATTACAATAAAATCGTTTTCAAACGAAAAAGATTTAGTTCAAGCACTTCTTGATGGAAATATAAATCAAGCAAGTGGTATAAGTCCTAAAAATGCAGAAATAATTAAAAAAGATTCTGTAATTCATACAGCATCTACACCAAGAATATTTGGATTATTTTATAATAGTGCAAATAATAAAATATTTGCTGATTCAAACGTAGTAAACGCTTTTAATTATGCTTTGAACAGACAAGGAATCGTCGACCAAGTACTTTATGGGTACGGAACACCAGTAAACAGTCCAATTCCAGAAACTATTTTAAAAAATGATACAAACAACACAAGTACAAATGATGAACTTGTAATTAAGGCCAATGAATTGTTGGACAAAAACGGTTGGGTGTTGGGAGATGATGGAGTTAGAACAAAAGGTGGTACAACTACTGTAACCAAAACAAAGAAAGTAGGAAAAAAGACAGTTACTGAAAAAGTTAAAGTTAATAATGGCCCGATTGTTCGACTTGAATTTTCACTAACAACAGGAGACACCCAAGAACTTAGACTTGCAACTGAAATAATTAAAACTGAATTAGAAAAAATAGGAGCAAAAGTTGATATTCAAAAGGTATATGAAATGGGACCATTGAATCAAGTCATACGAAACCGTGAATATGAGGCATTGTTTTTTGGTCAAATAATAAATCATGAATCTGATCTATTTTCTTTTTGGCATTCTTCACAAAGAAAAGATCCTGGTTTGAATATATCTATGTACAGTAATGTAAAAGTAGATAAAATCTTAGAAGATGCCCAAAAAATAGTCGATTCCGAAGAAAGAAATATAAAATATAAGAGTTTTGCCGAAGAATTTAATAAAGACCTTCCCGCTTTGTTAATATATTCACCAAAGTATTTATATGCTACATCTCTTGAATTAAATAATATAAATCTTAATACATTAATAAACCCTTCTGACAGATTTTCGTCTGTATACACATGGTATGCAAACAAAGATCATGTCTGGAAAATCTTTACTAAATAACAATAATCCGCACAAAGCGAAAAATTAAAAATATGAATGAAAAACCCAAAACACAGCAGAGTCCAAGTCCGGCAAACAGAAATAACAATTTCCAATTCCGAAAAACAAACAATATTAGAGTAATACACAAACAAACAGTACCAACTAAAACAGGGACTGTTACTAAAACAACTGAGCCAAACCAAATAAGACAAGTGGATCCAAATCTTAACAAAATGAGTCGTGGTAGCTATCAGTATGGAAGTTCAAAAGGAGGAAGAAGACCTCACATTAAAGCCCCCGTACCTCCAAAAGAAAATACGACAATTGTAAGAAAAAATAAAACAAATCTTATTCCCCCACCCGAACAAGGTGTCATTAGAATTATTCCATTAGGAGGAGTAGAAGAGATAGGAAAAAACATGACTGCTATTGAAATCGGTAACGATATTATTGTTATTGATGCTGGTATGCAATTTAAGACAGAAGATACTCCTGGAATCGATTACATAATACCTAATACGACCTATCTAGAAGAACGTAAAGACAAAATAAGAGCTATGTTCGTAACGCATGGACACTTAGACCATATCGGAGGTATTCCTCTTGTTATGAACCGTATAGGTAATCCTCCTCTATACTCAAGAAACCTTACTGTTCTTATGATAAAGAAAAGACAAGAAGAATTTCCTCATCTTCCAGCTCTTAAAACAAATGTAGTTGAAAAGGACTCCGTTATTTATGCGGGAGATATTCGAGTACGATTCTTTGGTGTTACTCACACAGTACCTGATTCAATGGGAATAGTCATAGAAACTCCTTATGGTTCTATTGTTACACCTGGTGACTACAAATTAGACCAAGTAGATGGTGTAGTTAGCGATGAAGAAGAAAAAGAATACGCCTTTTTTGACAAAGAAAAAGTTCTTCTACTTTTAACAGACTCAACTAATATTGAGAATGAAGGATTTGCTTTGCCTGAAATAAAAGTTCATGAAGGGTTAGATAAACTTATAAAACAAGGCACTGGAAGAATAATTATTGCTGCTTTTGCTTCTCACATAACTCGCTTAGTTAAGATTGTAGAAATAGCTGAATCATTAGGTAAGAAAATAATTCTGGATGGAAGATCTCTAAAAACAAATATGGAAGTCTGCGAACAATCCGGATTATTCAAACCCAAAAAAGGAACCATCATTTCTCTTGAAGAAATAGACCAATACCCTCCTAATAAAATTATAATTCTAATGACAGGGGCTCAAGGAGAAGAATTTGCAGCTCTTAATCGTGCCGCAAATAAAACTCACAAGAAATTCGCAATCAAACCGGGAGATACTATTATCTTATCTGCCTCTATTGTTCCTGGAAATGAAATAGCTGTTCAACATCTTAAGGACAACTTAACACGTCAGGGAGTAAAAATAATAAGTTACCGAACTAGTGAAGAATATATTCATGCAACAGGTCACGGAAACCAAGAAGATATCAAATGGTTACACAGAAAGACTCATCCTAAATTCTTTATTCCAATTCATGGATGGCATTCAATGCTTGTAAAACATAAAGAAATAGCCATGTCTATCGGCATGTCTATGGAAAATATTGTTGTACCTGACAATGGTTCAATTATTGAAATAATAGATAATGGATCAAAAATAGTTCTTCGTAAAGAGAAAGCCCCTTCCGGTGCAATGATGGTAGATGGCTTCTCTATTGGAGATGAACAAGATGTTGTTATTAGAGACAGAGTCATGCTTGCCCAAGACGGAATGTTCGTCTTAATTGCAACCATTGACGGAACGTCCGGCAAGCTACGTAAATCTCCAGATATTATCTCTCGTGGTTTTATTTATTTGAAAGAAAACCAAGAGTTACTTCACCAAGTTAGAATCATCATCAAAAAAACAATTGAGGACGGAACAGCTGGAATGAATCCTATTAATTTCGACAATATAAAAACGAACTTAGGAGATAATATTTCTAAGTTCCTATTCCAAAAAACAGCGAAAAGACCACTTGTTATACCAGTATTATTAAGTATATAAATTATATTTTTGTATAATTAAGTTTAATTAAATGAAGACTAAAATAAACCGAATGTATGTTCTATCATTCTTATTTACCTTACACATAGCACTTTCTGCTTATGTTAATTCAACATTCTTAACTGGAATAATTTCTGAAAAATACGTAGGAATACTCTATACGATTGCTTCTGTTCTAGCTCTCTTACTGCTATCAAAAAGTTCGACCATTCTAAAATATTTTGGTAATCGTAAGCTTATACTTTGGTTGCTATTAATAAACATGATATCTCTTGTTGGAATGATAACGTCCAGTAATTCATACATCATAGGAACTTCTTTCGTAGCCTTCATATCAACAAATAGTTTAATCCTTTTGTGTTTAGATATTTTTATTGAACATTTTCAGAATAAAGAGACTGTTGGTAGAAACAGAGGAATATATCTAACAATAATAAATATTGCTTGGATGGTTTCCCCTCTTGTTACATCATTCTTTATGACACAAGAAGGTGGTTATAAATCTATTTATATTTTAGCCTTTCTGTCTGTTGTTTTAATGACAGTTGGATTAATTTTTTCAGTTAGAAGTTTTGAAGACAGTGTTTATAAAAAAACTCCATTCTTAGAAGCCTTTCGATTTCTTAAAACAAATCATCATATAATGGCGATTACAACTATTAACTTTCTTCTACAGTTCTTCTACACATGGATGGTGGTTTATACTCCAATATATCTTTTCAAACACATTGGACTTGGTTGGGAACAGATCGGTATAATCTTTACTATTATGCTCGCTCCATTTGTCTTATTTAGTCTTCCAGTTGGAATACTGATTGATAAATATCACATTAAAAGAAGAACATTGCTATATATCGGATTTATAATTATAAGTATTTCTACTTTATGTATCCCTTTTATGGCGACAAAAAATATATACATCTGGGCTATCGTTTTATTCCTAACAAGAACTGGAGCAAGTATCATAGAAACGACTTCAGAGATATATTTCTTTACTCATGTTGGCGAAGAAGATGCATATTTACTAGGAATTTATCGAGATATGGCACCGGTTGCTTTTATTATCGCTCCATTGCTTGCTACAATTGTCTTTCTGTATTTACCATTTAAATATCTTTTCGTTATATTAGGTATAATATTATTAACAGGGTTATATTATATCCCTAAATTAAAACAGAATAACACATATGGAATATCCAATCAGAATAAATAAATATCTTGCCCTAAATAATTATGCTACGAGAAAAGGAGCTGATGAACTTATCAAAAAAGGTTATGTTTTTATAAATGGTAGAAAGGCTGTGCTTGGTGATCAAGTATATAGAGACGGAGAAGTTATTGTAAGCGACAAAGCGCCCAAAAAAGATTATGTATATTATGCATATAATAAAACTGTCGGAGTTTCGACAAATCCTGATATAAATACAAAAGATATTCTTCAGGTTACAAAGTTTAAAGAAATTGTCTTCCCTATTGGCAGACTTGATAAAGATTCTCATGGACTTATTTTAATGACCAATGATGGCCGTGTAACAGATAGACTTCTTTCTCCGAAATATGTTCACGAAAAAGAATATGTCGTAAAAGTTGAACCAAATTTTTCAGATACATTTATAGAACTTATGAGTAACGGTGTTCATTTTGATAAATTTATAAGTAAAAAATGTAAGGTCTGGAGAAGTACGAGTAAATCTAAGGATACCTTCAATATAGTGCTCACAGAGGGCAAAAAACGCCAAATAAGACGTATGTGCGAAGCATTGCACCATAAGGTAGTAAACCTAAAACGTATTCGTATAATGAATATAGAATTAGGAAGACTAAATGAAGGTGAATATAAAGAAATTAAAGGTGCCGAATTAGATACACTTCTTAAATCATTAATGCTTAAATAAAACTAAAATAACATAAAAGCCCCCGACTACAGTCGGGGGCTTTTATGTTATTAATTATTGTGCTAAATTTGCTTTTTGACGACTTAAGAATCCAAATGACCCATCTGCATTAAGTCCATTTTGTGCTTGCCAATTTTTAACTTTTTGAGCTGTTCCTCTTCCAAAGACTCCATCAGCATATATCCCTAAAAATTGTTGAAGAGTTTTAACGTCATCACCTATTAATCCGGGTTTAAGAGTTCGACGGATAGGAGTAGGATTATTATTTTGATTATTTACATTATTTAAATCAGAATCATTATAATTTAAACAATATTTTCCAGTTGCTGTGCTATACCTTGTTCCATTACAACCATTATCCACAGTAATTAGATTTGTATTTGGTAAACTACATCCTACCTTCTCAGATAAGGCTGCTAACGATTGCGTTCCATTTAATATAGAACCATCTCTAAACTTCCAAGCTGGGTAACCAGTTATGTTTTCTCTATTACAAATTTCAGACTGCCCGTTTACAAGTGAACTTGAACATTCCACTTTATTAATTTTTTCAAAAGAATTTCCAAGCAAGTCCTTTTGTTTCTGGCAATATGAACACCAAGAAGCGGTATACAATATAGCACCTTTATCGTTTAAACATTGTGCAAAAGAATCATTATTGGATATTGTAGAGTTAGTTACATAAAATGTTGCTGTGCCATATTTTGTAAAATCATTTGAACCAAAAGTATGACCATAGTCTATTTTATATTCTCCTTCTGGTGTGTTGTATGGTATTTGAAGAGTTTGTACTCCACTATTCGCAGTATCAAACTTCTTTATAAATGTATAATTATTAACATCTTTTTTATAAATCAAAGCTTCAAAAGCACCAAATCTTGTTAAATTAGAATCAATTTTAATTTCTACATTCTGACCAGCATTAAATGTTGAACCATTTTTAGGATAAACTAAATTTACATAGGCATCTCTATTATTTTGACAAAGTTGACCATTAGTTGAACTATAAACTTCTCCATTTGAACAACCGTTATTAGAACTAGATTTTATTGTAATATCACCACTCAAATATGAATTACAAGAATTTTTATCCCCTAAACAATAATTTCCTGAATCACTTTCAGAGATAGCTACAATTTTATATGTACCTGGAGTTACACCACCAATACCTGAACCATTAAGGTCTGTCAATGAATTTCCATCCCAATTACCGCTTGTACCATTTACACCATTAACAAGATTAGTAAAAATCCAACCAACAACACCACTATTATTGGCAGCATATGATCCTGCTTGGTTATATTTACTAAATAAACCTATTTGTATTTTGTTCTTACCGCCACTCCATGAAATTTTATTTGCAGCTCCTTGTGTAAACACCTCTCCTCCTTTGGGAGATAAAACTGTAACTGAAGAAGACTCTGTTCCTGGACATTTCTGTCCTGAAGTAGAACTATATACTTCTCCATTTGAACAACCTCCATTTATAACATCAGTAGCTTGTCCTATTGTAAAAGTGCTATCTGAATAATCAAAAATAGGTGAAGGATTATTCGTACTATCGGTACCAACAGATATCACAAAATTTTTTCCATACGGCAAACCACCAAGATTTGTTGGTAATACTACTTTCTCTTGTCCATCATTGTAAGTAAAAGAAGAAAGTTCTTTACTCCAAACTATTACCCCATTTGAATTATATTCATGTAATATAATATCAATATTTTTGTTATTATTTGAAATTCCAGCACTATTCCAAGTTACATTAATTTGCTGGCCAACTTCATACATATCCCTTCCATTAGGAGACAAAACTGTAATTGAAGGGGCTACCGATGGAACAATAACTGTATCATTTACAACCAATACTTTTATCAAATTTGAATTATATGTTTTACCATCTTTAATAACTTGAATGTAAAAACTACCTGCTCCGGTGTGATTTGGTGTACATTTTTGAGACCAAGAATCAAAGCTTCCATCATTAAGACAAGAATCATTAAATAGAGGATCAAAGTTAAAAGATCTTGAATAATCAACACCGACTTGGCCAATAAGATTCACAGGCACGCCAGAGAAAGTTATACTATTACCTAATTTAATAACAACATATTCACCATTATTTGATTGAGGATTTGAGTAAAGATTAATTGAAGGAGTAGAAATACTTCCCTCTACGCATTTATATGACATCTTTCTATCTCCAATATAATTATTTAAATTACCAGCATCTTTCCATGTATTAATAGTTTCTGCTTTATATTCAACTATACTTGTCGTATTTGGATAAAATTTCTTACAGTAGGTAAGTTTATCCAATTGACCACCCGAGGTCCCATCGCTATCTGTTTGCCAGCTTGAAGAAGCTATGTCTACATGCTGATTAACTTTTCCATACCAATATGATATACGTGGAGTTAAATCAGAAGTAGGAGTAGTATCATTGTTTACATTACTAACTACGGTAGTACCATAAACTGATTCAGAATATCCTGCAGCATATGCACCAAGTTTACTTCTGAGTTGAATAATTTCTCTCATCACAGAATCACTTACCCAGGAAGCCTGAGCTTCTATTCCTACAAGCAGAGAACCAAAAATAAATAAACCTAGTAACATTTTTTTCATAAATAGTTTATAACTTTATGATTATTAATATGATAATATTATAACATGCTATTACCAAAAAGCCAGACATGCTATATGCCTGGCTTTTTAATGAATTATTTTATTGTGTGAAGTTTGCTCTCTGGTAACAAAGTGAACCAAAGACACCATCTGGATAGAGACCGTTTGCTATCTGCCAATTTTTGACATAAAGAGTTGTTCCTCTACCGAAAACTCCATCGTCGGTTATTCCTAGAAATTGCTGAAGCTTCCTTACATCATCCCCTGTTAATCCCCATCTTAATGTTCTTCGGTTTGGACTTATTATTATTTGATTTGTATTATTACAAGATCTTCCTGTTGTATAGCTAAAAATATTTCCAGCCAAACAACCAGAATCAACAACTTGTGTAATCAAAGTACATCTCTGCCCTGTAGTATAACTATAGATATTTCCTTGCGCACAACCAGTATCGATTGTAGTAATTACGGGACATCTTTGCCCTGTCGTACTACTATATATTTGACCTTGATTGCAACCATAATCAACACTATAAGAATTTCCGACAACAACACTTATGCTTGTTCTTGCACTACCTCCATTTGTTGGGCATGGAGTTGTAAAACATCTAATACTATTATCGCTAGTAACAGTAAATGTTGGATTATACTTACCAGCAATTGAATAACTGTGAGTAAAGGTAGCCGATTGCGATTGTTGGTATTGCGGTATTTGATATGAAGCAGTTGTTGCGTAAACTATATCACCCCAATCAACTGAGTATGTTAAATTTCCTCCATTTGGATTTGTTGCGTTAACAGTCCAAGTTCCGGTCTGATTTAAACTTAATGATTGAGGACCAGAAACTCCAGAAATTATAGGATTATTATTACCACTTCTGTAACAATATAAACCAGTTGTTGAACTATAAACTTCATTATTATAACAACCGTAATCTGTACTCGAAGATGAGTTTACGATTATAGTTGAAGAAAATAAAGTTGCAGTATCACCACCTATCCATTGCCTGGTTGCGGTTATTTCTAACTTTGTGCTACCAGAATTTAAAGCTAAAAATTCCCAATAGTCACTACCAAAATTTCCAACAACTATTGATCCATAATATACATTTGGATTAAGATGTTGATGATTTGTTAACTGTAAAATAGAACTATCATATCGAGGTGTATCGAATGTATAACCCCCGTCACCAGGACTTGCAATAGTTATCTTAAGTGTCTGCCCTTTTGTAATTTGAAATGTATTTCCGGTATTCGAAGACGTCAACTCAAGAGTCGCTGCTTGTACCTGACTACCTATAACAAAAAAACTAAACATAAATAGACCTAAAAGTAATTTTTTCATATGATTTTGTAAAAACATGCCGCATTAATGTCCTTTTAAAGGCGACACTTTTTATTATAAGTATTAATTAATATGCTTATATTATACCATATATTAGTCAATCTGTTAATACAAAAACCACAATATAAATATTGTGGTTTTTGTATTTTTGTTCTTATTTAGCTATATATGGTAACAATCCCATAAAACGAGCACGCTTGATAGCAACAGCCAACTTACGTTGATTCTTTGCTGTTACATCGGTACGGCGACGAGCTTGCATACGAGCAGAAGGTGTCAAGAATCTACGTAGTAGTTCTGTATCCTTATAGTCTATATGTTTAATGTTATTTGATGAAAAATAATCTTGTTTCATAAATTCTCTTTTTTAGTAATTAGTAATTTTTAGAACGGTATATCTTCTGCGTTTATTTGCTCTTCAGGATACTCTATTGTATCTATCTCTTCCTCTTTTTTAGAAGCTGAAGGAGTAGACGTGCTTGGAGTATATGATGAAGGTCCAGTTGTATTTTTTGCTCCAAATTGAACAGTGTCAGCGATGATTTCTGTACGATACTTTTTTGTATTTGTAGCAGCATCATCCCAACTTCGAGTTTCCATTCTTCCTTCGACTAGTATTTGACTTCCCTTTTTCATATAAGTAGCTACATTCTCGGCTGTCTTGCCCCATACTACAATATTATGATAATCAGTTTTTTCTTGTTTAACACCATTTGAATCTTTATAGGTACGATTAGTAGCTATACTAAAAGTACAAACCTTATTCCCAGAAGCGATAGCTTTTAATTCTGGATCACGAGTTAGATTCCCTATTAGAATTGCTTTGTTTAAATACATAAATATAGTAAATAATTTAAATTATTAATACAAATATTATACCACAAGAGCTTCGATTTCTTTGTCTATAACTTCTTCATTTATTGGAGCTGACTCTTCACTCTTAGTGACACTACGACGCTTTGAACCATCTTGCTTGCCATAGGCACGCTTTACAGACATAGTATTTCCACGAACAGTTTTAATCATAAGATAACGAACTAACTTTTCATTACCATCTAAATATTCCTTTAGAACTTTTGCTTTCTCTGTTATACATTCAAACTTAACCCAACCAAAATAACCATAAGAAAACTTTTGTTTCTTATTGGCGATAGAACGAGACATTTCATATGCTAGTTCTAACATCTTCGGATATTCATCAGAAATAAAGGTTACCCCCATTTCTCCTAATGTATCCTTAAAAGAAGTTACTTCTCCTCCAAGATTTTCCTCTGGAATACTTGGAACCATAATATAACCAACCTCATATATAGAGATTTTGGCTTCTGTAGCTTCTACATCTTCCCCTACCTCTACAATTGCTTTTGCTTTTGCCATAGATTTTGCGAAATTACCAAATCACGAACTATTCATTCGCATGTACTCCATACAAATAGAGCACGACCGATAAAAACACTTAAATTATTACTTTTAATATCATCTCGTTATGGACCTGTGTGTACCGACTTCAGGGTCGGGACAAACGAAATGTGCTGTTATACTAACAAATATGTGCTGTTTTGTCAAAAAAACAGGGGTCAACCACCGCGATAGAGGTTGGACCCCTGAAGTAATTTCTTTTATTTAAATACCAAACAATTTACTGGCATTTGAGATTATTTGAGAAGCAATAAGGGATTCTTCCAATCCTTTAATTTCTGCTATCTTTTTAACTATGTCTTTCACGTAGAATGGTTCATTCCTCTCTCCTCTATGAGGCATTGGAGCTACATAAGGGCTATCTGTATCAGCCATTATCATATTAATAGGAATATTTTTAATTATCTCTTGATAGTTACAACCCTTACCATCCTTTCTAGGATGATAAGTTATTACACCTGTAAAAGAAATCATAAAGCCAAATTCAGTAAAGTTCAAAGCATCTTGTAAGCTACCAGCAAAGAAGTGAACGTCACCTTTTACTTTTGAATGTTCTTTAAGAATTTCCAAGGCATCAGAATAAGCATTACGACTCGTATCGTCGTCATTATTTCTAATATGAAGCATTAAAGGAATATTTAATTCGTTCGCTAGTTCAATCTGAGAAATAAATGCCACTCTTTGTCTGTCTATTGATTCAGGTGTACAGCGATAATAATCAAGACCACACTCACCAATAGCTACAACCTTTCCCTTTACGGCAAGCTCTCTATATTTTTCCTTATCAAAAATTTCACCACGTGAAGAAAATTCTTCACCTTCTTTGCCAAGCTCTTCAACGTCGTGGTATGAAGCACTTGTGTGAATTGGATGTAAACCAATTGTGGCATAGACTCCTTCATTTTCATTTGTCATTTCTACTGCCTTTTTAGAAGTATCATATTGAGTGCCAACATTTATAACCCAAGTCTCATTATCTAGAGCCCGACCGATAACAGCTTCTCGATCTTCGTCAAAAGCTTTAAAATTTACATGTGAATGTATATCGATATATTTAGGCATTAATCTTTTCTTAAGAATAATGGAGTCTCCGGCTTTTTATTTTCTTTAATTAAGCTTAAAATTTTTTCTGCAGTTTCGGGCATAATGGGGATTAGACGTTGTGCAATAATTGATAATTTTTGTACAAGAATTTTTATGTGTTCCTTGCCTGCTTGTTCATCTACCTTTATAACCTTAAAGGGTTGGTTAATTTGAATATACTCATCAAGGTCTCCGATAAAACTCCAGGTTAAATCCATAATATTTTTTAACTCAAATTCATCCCAATATTCTTTTTTATCCTCTAAATATTCTGCAATAATAACTTTTGAATCAAGATGTTTTTCTGCCATAGTCATTATTCGGCTTGTTAGATTCCCTATTCCGTTTGCTAATCCTGAATTATATGCATCCTTAAATCTTTCAATAGTAAAAGGGCTATCTTCAAAATTAGATATTTCTCTTAAAAGAAAATATCTCAAAGCATCTGTCCCGTATTCTTTTACTACATCTCTTGGATCAATAACATTACCGAGAGTTTTGGACATACGAACACCACCATCGCCTGTAATAAAGCCATTCACAATTATTTGATGCGAATTAGGTAAGTCTGCTGCCATAAGCATAGCTTGCCACATTGCCCCCTGGAAACGAGTGTTATCCTTTCCGCAGTATTGAGTCGGCGTGCCATTTTTCCAATACTTTTCGAAATTCTCATTATCATTGGGCCATCCCAAAGTCGAAATATAGTTTACAAGCGCATCGAACCAAACATAAATAACTTGGGAGTCATCCCCTGGAACAGGAATACCCCAAGGCATCTTCTCTTTCAAACGTGAAATAGAAAAATCTTGCAATCCACCAGTAACGAAAGTTTTAATTTCATTAAAGCGAAAATCTGGCACAACAAAATTCGGATTCTTATCATAAAATTCCAAAAGCTTTTCCGTAAAGGCACTATATTTAAAGAAATAATTCTCTTCGCTAATAGTTTTAAGTTCCATACCGGGATGTAGAGGACAAGCGCCATCTACAAGCTCGGAGTCCGTCTTCTCGCTCTCACAACCAATACAATATTTTGCTTCATATTGTTTTTTATAAATATAACCATTGTCTGAAACTCTTTTCCAAAATTCACAAACAGCTTCTTCGTGAGATTTATCAGTTGTTCGAATAAAGTGGATATCAGGAAGAACACCAAACATTTTTAACTGTTCTTGAAAAGTTTCAAAACCAAGATCAACAAACTTTTGCGTGTCTATATTTTGCTCTTTTGCTTTCTCAAATATCTTTATGCCATGTTCATCAGTTCCCGTATTAAAATAAACATCGAAACCCTGTAGCTTTTTATAGCGAGCAATAGTATCAGCTCTGACAAATTCAAGAGCATGCCCCATGTGTAGTGGTGCATTTACGTAAGGCAAAGTTGTTGTTAAATAGAATGTTTTATTCATATATTTTATGAATTACGAGCCAGAATTTTCTTATTCTCTATATCATCTAAAAATTCAAATAAGCAAACTGCAAATGGTATAGCCAATATAACTCCCCAGAAATTTGCTAATTGCCAACCAATAATAATAGATAGAATTATGACTAGTGGAGATATTCCTATTACTTTCTTAATAACCAACGGATAAATTAAATAGTTTTCAAATTGATGCAAAATAAAATATAAGCCGAGAGTTAACATTACTAGTGTAACCCCACCATCTAAGAAAGAAAATATTATCGCTGGGATAACGGCAATATAAATTCCAAAAGGAATAAGCTCAAACAAAGCAGTAATAATAGCTAAAACTAATGAATATTTTACACCAAGAATTGTAAGGCCTAGATAAGTAAGAATACCCATAATAAGACCTATTAACATCTGCCCCTGTATCCAAAGGCCAATCTTGCGTTCTGTTCGCTGCCACAAATCAATAATATATTCTTCACTTTTGTCAGGAATAATAACTCGAAGAAAATTTTCAATTCCCTTCTCCTTAATAGAAAGATAAAATGAAATTATTATAATTAAAATTAAGTTAAATAAACCTCCGAAGGCTTGTCCAAAAATATCAAACAATCCACCAGACAGACTTCGAGCTAAGCTCTCCGTACTTTTAATTAAATCTCCAATTGATCCATTGGCCGATATCGTGTTTACAACTCCCTTTGCTCCAGAAATTGCATCAGGCTGGAAAGTATTTAAAATACTACTATCTGGGATATATTGACTAAGTGAAGCCACAAGAGCCGACATTTCATTTATGAAAACAGGAATAAAGACAGAAGATAAGCCAATTAAAGCAGAAAAGGATATTGTGTAAATCAAGAAAACAGAAAAAATTCGGTTTTTAATGTATTTTTTGAGTTTTCGAATGGCCGATTCAACAAAAGAAGCTATCACGATTGAAGTTAAAACGATAAGTACTATATTTATAAGCTTAACAAAAGCAAAAACCAAAAAACCTATAAGTAAAATTCGAACAAGGGTACTAGTAGAAACATTGACGTTCACATTTTGGGGGTGATCATTCATATATTTTATAATAACACAATTATTGGGGCATTACCTAGAACTTCAAAATATCAACAAACTCGGCATTATCTTTATATGGACCAATGATAGCAAGATTTAAATTCTTAGTTTTAAAAATTAATTTAGCCATTTTGGAAATTTCTTCGGGTGTTACTTTATTTATATCCTTTATTTTTTCCTCTAATGTTTTTATCTCATTTTTCATTAACTCTTGGCCGCCATAAAAGTTTGCAATATCATCTGTGGCTTCAAGAGACATCTTCATATTCCCTATTATTAATGATTTTACTTTATTTAATTCTTCTTTACTTACCTTTTTAGATATAAGAGCATTGCATTCTTTTAAAATTTCTTTAATAACTTCTTTTGTTCTCACATTATTAACACCCGCAGATATTTGGAATGCTCCATGGTCAAGCGACGGGTCATTATAGGCTCTTACATAATAAGCCACACCCATTTCCTCTCGAAGTTTAATAAACAATCTTGAGCTCATGCCAGCACCTAATACTCCTCCTAACATTGAGAGAGCTGTATTTCTTTTATCAAAAACATCAAAAGATCGAACACCGAGAACGAAATGTGTCTGGTCTGTTTCTTTATATTTAACTAGAACATTTGGATTAACTTGTCCTTCTTTTGTTTTTACTTTCTTAACTTTTATTGTTTCTTTAATATTACCAAAATATTTTGTTACCTCTTTTGAGACTTCATCGCTTGTCACATTTCCTGCGACAATTACAACTGTATTTGAAGCTACATAATGACTTTTCTTGTAGTCTACAAAATTGCCCCTATTCATATTATTTATATTTTCTTTTGTACCGATAATACTCCAACCAGAAGGTTGATCACCATACAAAACCTTATCAAAAAGATCTTGAACATGACTAGCTGGCATATCTTCATACATATTTAACTCTTCGATTATTACTCCTTTTTCTTTCTGCATTTCAACTTCTGGAAAGGTAGAATTAAGATAAACATCTGAGACAATATCAAAAATTTGTTTAAAATTCTTTGAATCTCCCTTGGCGTAGTAACCTGTATACTCATGACTAGTAAATGCATTTGACTGACAACCCAAAGCATCTAATTCATAAGATATAGCCTGAGCTGATGGGCGCTTTGTTGTACCCTTAAAGCACATATGCTCAAGGAAGTGCGAAATACCATTAATTTCTTTAGTCTCGTAATTACTTCCTGTTCCTACAAGAACAAGGACCGTTACTGTCGGATTATCCTTCATCGGTATTGTTATAACTCTTAGTCCATTTTTATAGGTTTTTTTATTGGCTTTTAACATAATTTACCCATTTTACCATATTTTTAAGTATTAAAATATAATAAAAAATACCCTAAATTTAGGGTATTTTTTATTATATTAATTTATTCTTTCTTTTATATAAGCAATAATATCATCTTTTTTAACCCGCACTTGCTGACCAGTATCACGATCGCGGATTGTTACAGAATCATCGGTCAAAGTATCAAAATCAATAACAATACACCAGGGTGTTCCAATCTCGTCTTGCCTTCGGTAACGTTTACCGATATTACCATTATCATCCCACATGACACGTCCAAATTCATCCTTAAGTGAACGATAAACTAAATGAGCATAATCACGAAGCTCAGCTTTATTTTTTAATAATGGAGAAACAGCACAAATAATTGGTGCTACTGATGGATTAAAAGATAAATAAGGTCTAACTTCTTCTCCACTAGAATCTTCCTTGTAAGAACTTAGCATTAAAGCAAGGAATGTTCTTTCAACTCCAAAAGAAGGTTCAATCACATGAGGAACAATTCTATTATTTGTTTCTTCATCTTGATAAGTAAGATTATGTTTCTTTAAATCAAAATCTGTTCGGTAAGCTAATCCATAAAGTTCTTTTAATCCAAAAGGAAAATCAAATTCGAAATCGATTGTACGTTTTGAATAATGAGCCAAATCTTCTCCATCAACTTCTAGTTCATGAACTTTATTCATGTCTATCCCCATAGATTCCATCCATACGAGCATTTCACTTTTCCAGTATTCAAAATATTTTTGCCAATCTTCCTCTTTTATAAAATATTCAATTTCCATTTGTTCAATTTCACGAACACGAAAAATAAAGTCGCGAGGTGTAATTTCATTACGAAAAGCCTTTCCAATCTGAGCCAAACCAAATGGCAATTTTGGATGAAAAGAGTCAACAACATTTTTGAAATTTACAAACATTCCTTGCGCTGTCTCTGGACGAAGGTAAACAGTAGCCGAAGAATCTTCCACTGCTCCAATTTGAGTTTTAAACATCATATTAAATTGGCGAGCTTCACCCGTCACTCCTCCACAGTCATCACAAATACCTTTTTCTTTTAAAGTATCTTCTCTAAAACGTTTTTTGCATTTTGTACATTCAACAAGAGGATCAGTAAAAGTATCAACATGCCCAGACGCTTTCCAGACAGCACTATTCATAAGAATAGCAGCATCTACTCCATACATATCGATACGGGAATCAACAAATTTCTTCCACCATAAGTTTTTTATATTATTCTTTAGTGCTACTCCAAGTGGACCATAATCAAAAGTTCCAGCTAGTCCCCCGTAAATATCTGACCCTGGATAGACAAATCCCCTTCTTTTGCAAAGCGATATAATCTTCTCCATTAATTTGTCATCTTTTTCTTGCATTTGATTATTGTGATTAATTTTTAATATATCTATTGTATAACACGTTCGAAGCCAGAACGGAAATTTGGATCATCGGTAAGCAAGGTATTAATAGGACCTCGTTTACTCTTAACATCACTACCTGTGAAGACATCAGTTCCTGATAAGAATAAATCTTTCATCAACTGAGGAATACTACCGATTTGTGATATTGAAGGATTAAGAGCGATTGTGAAAGTAGCTTCGCGATTATAGCTTCCGCCTGTATTAGCACGAACAGAACCTATATTCCAAATTACTTCACGAGTCGCATCATTATAAGTTACATTCTCTTTTGGAGAAGCTGAAGCTACCCACTTAACATATATCGGCAATGCGGCTCTTGCAACAGCTCCTGATATCGCATTTGTTGAATTTGATAATGTCCAAGTAACATTATATTTTGTTTCAGATTCTGCTTTTGGAGGAAATGATCCAGCCTTATAGGAAGCAGAAGATGCAATTTGAAAATCTGATAAAATCTTAACAACTTTTTTAGAAAAATTATTTACATCAGTAAAGGTTGAACCCAAAGATGGCTGACGTCCTTTAATACTTACATCAAAAGTAATTTGTGGATCTTTTATTGAGCTCTGTGATCCTAATAATGATATAGATTTAAGACTGAAGTTAACTTCCCCTTTTTCTCCTGGTTCAATATTTTCTAAATCTGGAATAGAATTCTTATCCCAAATAATTCTATTATTTAATGAATCAAAGAATCCTTGAGACGAAAGAATTGAAGAGCGATCAAAAGCATTACCGCCAATATTCACAATTATTTCTCCATCTGTAATTTTAGTAGAAAGATTATTTGCCCAAGCAATTCGTACATTCATATTTTCTCCAGATGAAGCAGTATCATCTACCAAAACATTAGCCTCGATAAATGGTTTAATAATTGTAACCGTATGAATTAGTGAATTATAAACTACATTTATGGTAGATTTATCGTCTGGCTTAGTTGTCCCAGTATATACATGAAATACTTGTTGGTCTTGATCTTGTCCAACGATTCTACCCTTAACGACGACAGACACAGGCTTGGTAATACTCAAAGTATCTAACCTCCACATTGAATTTCCAAATGACGGCTCAGGAACTGCACTTTCGTAAATAAAATTATTTGGGTATGTTAACTGCATCATCGTATCACCTTCTGGAAGTGTAGTATTCAAGGTTGCTTTAACAGTGAAAGATACAGGTTGGTCAGAAGTCACTGTATCGGGAGCATCAATAGACAAAGAAAGTGGAGCTGAACTTATATTCACAACATATTCTTTTTCTTTTGTGAAAATAGCATTTGAACTTTCAGGGTGGTACTCTAGGCTAATTTTTATATTACGATTTGATCTCTCATCACCAAAAAGGACAACCTTAATGTTTTTTGTAATTGTTTCTCCTGGTTTAATTGTACCAATAGTAATACGAGGAAGACGAATATAATCAGCGACATTATCACTCGCACCATTTGGATAAGAAATTAATAAATTGGCAAGCTCAAGTCCAGCTTTATTGCGATTGGCAATTTCAATCTGTAAGGGTAATTCCTCTCCGCCTTTCGTAAATGCATTACCGATAACTGTAATATCTATATTGTCACTAGAAACAGAAGAACTATTTGTAGAAAACATATACAAAGCTACTCCTATGGCTATAAAGAAAAATATAATTGAAACTATAAAAAATTTTTTAAATATTGATGTTGGAGGTTTTTTCATATCTTCCGTAGGGTCAGTCTCCTCTTCATGTTTCCAGTCTGAATCAACCTTATGATTAATAATATGTAGAATCCCTTCTTTCGTTCTATGGGTAACATTATCTTCGTGGTCATATAAACGACGCTTAATATCTTCAATTTTGTGATCATTTTCTAACATGGAAATATTATACCACAATAATTATTAAAGTTGGCTTTCATTTAAGGCTTTATTTATGTGAGATATTATTGATTGTTTCTCTTTTAAAAGTAACTCTGTTTTGGTAAAATTTATTTCCCCACCTAAATATTCTAATAGCATACTAGACTCTCCTATATAGCCCAAAGAATTCATTATTCTTAAAACCAAATGTAGTTCGAGCGCTTCTCTTGATGAATCTTCTATATTAGTGTCATCTAGCAAATAAAGAGCTTGCACAAAATCATCAAATATTTTTTCGTTTGATTCTTCTCCGTCACAAAGTCTTTCTAAGAGTAGACTAACACGAGCAATAAGAAGTAATGATTCCTTTGAAGATCTAGCAAAAGGAAAAGAGGTAATATTTTTTGCTGAAGTTATTCTCCATATATCCTTACCTCTCACAAAATCAACGTTAGCATATGAAAAATCCTGTAAAGCAAAACGAAGTTTTGATTTACCCAACCTTACTCCTTGAACCATGGCACGGACAAGACCCATCTCACGAGTATAAACTGTGAGCATTTTATTCGCTTCTCCTTTATTCCTAGAGCTTAAAATAAACCCATGTGTATGGTAAATGTGATGCATTATATTTCTTCTTCTTTACCTATTTCTAATTTAACAAAATTAATATTTTCATCTTTTAAAAGTTTTTCTGGAATTTTCCATATAAAAGTTGCGAAGTCCTGCATAATAGCATCGTGTATAGGGAAGCAAACTCTTGGTCTAATATTTTTAGCAAAATCTATGGCATCTTTTATTTTCATCCAAGGACCAGCTACTGGTAGTGCAAGGATATCAACATCTGCATCTGGGTAATTAAAAGAGTCCCCCGCGTAACATAAATTATCTATCATATAACCCGTATTCTGCACTGACCCAAAGGTCTCATATATTTCAGCATGAGTATTACCAAAACCGATAATATTCACCCCTTCAATATTATATCTATCCCCCTCTTCAATTTTTATGTATGAGATACCGTTAGCCTCAAGAATTTGCCCAACTGCTGTATTTGTTATTACAATCGCTTCTGAATTATTTTTTAAAATATCTTTCAGAGAATCAACATGGAGGTGATCTTGATGCTCATGAGTAATCAGTACTGCATTAATATTTTTTTCCACAATTTGAAGTATAGAAAAAGCACCAGGGTCAGTCATAATACGAACCCCTTTCTTTGGCTCGACAACGAAGCAACAATGGCCTATCTTCTTTATCTTCATTCTTCTATTTTAACACATTTTCAATTGTATTAAGTAAGAGCCTTGGGTCATCAATTATTGTAATAGGGCTACCCTTCTCTAGATTTTCTTTACTGTGAATACCCCAAGTAACACCAATTGAATTAATACCAGATTCATTCGCCTCTAAAATATCCCCCAAGGAATCTGTAATAAAAACAATATCAGAAGGTAAAATATTATATTTACGGAGAAGACTATTTATTTTAACTGTTTTATTTGAATTAATATCAGCCCCCAAAATATCAGAAAAAATTTCAGTTATTTTCTCTTTTTCTAGAAATTTATTTATTACTTTTGTTGAGGAAGAAGAAACAATTGTAAGAATATATTTAATCGAGAGTTCTGTAATTGTTTTATTCAAAATATCACTAATTGTAATATCCTCAATATTCTTAGTATATAAATCATCCCAGTTATCAGGAATAATATAATTATCTTCTGCTACAGCCTTGCCGATTCCACTTCTAAAATTCCCGTTTGAAAAATCTTGAAATTTTTTCCAAGTTAAACTATTGTTTAGTTTTTTGTGCTCATCAAAAGAAAATTCTAAAGTATTAACTAATACTCCATCGAAATCAAATATAACTAATTTCTTGTTTTCTTTATTCATAAACCAAGCTGATTATTTAACTATATTTACTGTAAATATTAATTCATCAATCTTAACTTCAATTCCATTATTTTCTTTAATTTGAACATCCCTTGCGCCTACTGCTTTCAAAAGCTCATTTTTAAATTTATTTATCATTACTTCTGCCGAAACACCTGTTGCAATTTCAAGACCAATTATATCATTTGGATTGAGCCCTGCTTTCTTTCTCATATCTTGAATAGCTCGGACAAGCTCTCTGTACTGCCCTTCTGTTTGTAATTCTTCAGTAATATAAGTATCAAGCTCAACCTTAATTTCATTGCTTTCAATAAATTCAAAACATTTAATATTTAATTCATCTTTTAAAATATCAAGATATTGATTTGCTAATTTATAACCCAAAATTGTTAATTTATTTAATGGCTGACGAACAGGTATTCCTGCTTTCTGTCTTGACTGTAGACCCATTGTTACAACTTCTCTTACTTCTTTCATTTCTGAAATAATTTTTACAGACGCCTCACCGTAATCTTGTGAGGAGGCAGGCCAACTTTCTAAATGAACACTCTCCATATCTTTCTCGTTTTTTAATTTCTGCCATATGTCCTCAGAAGCAAAAGGAGTAAATGGAGCCATTAATTTTGAGAGAGTTTTAAGAACATAGTATAAAGTCTTTTTTGCTTCAATATCTCCATCTTTAATTCTTTCACGAGAACGACGAACATACCAGGTTGAAAGATCGTCCATGAAGTCACGAATAGCTCGAACTGGTTCAAGCAATTTGTATCCATCCATATTTTTGGTAATCATGTCGGTAAGTTCTTCTAAGCGAGCGATAATCCATTGATCAAGAATATTAGTTGAATCCTTATATTCATCATTTTCTAAACTTTTATCTCTATAAAGTTCATAGAAGGCCAAAACATTATAAAGTAAATTAAATACTTTACTATGAAGTTCACTAACAGTTTTCTCGTCAAAATTCTTTGACTCTCCGGGCTGATTTACCGAATACATCCACAAGCGTAAAGTATCTACTCCGTACTTATCCATCATGAACCATGGATCAACAATATTTCCAAGTGACTTACTCATCTTTTTGCCACTCGCATCAAGTAAGTGCCCAAGACAAATAACATTCTTATACGCCTTTCCTCTACCCATCAGAATCCCAACAGCATGAAGTGTATAGAACCATCCACGAGTCTGATCAATGGCCTCACAAATAAAGTCAGCGGGATATCCTTTTCCCTCTACAAGTTCTTTGTTTTCAAAAGGATAATGATCTTGAGAAAATGGCATTGTTCCTGAATCAAGCCAAACATCCATAACCTCCTTAGATCGAACAAGGTTACCACCACAACTACAAACAAGATCTACTTCATCAATAAAAGGACGATGTAGGTCGAGCTCAAAATTTTCATCATGAGGTATTGGGGTAAAATCAATTTCTCTGGCCTCGGCATTATTAAGATAATTAAAATTCTTAATCATATCAAGTGACTCTTTTGCTGTGTAACCTAAAGTTCCTGCTATCGCAAGCCAACACGGACCACCATGAGTCACAATCAGAATATTTTTTCCTGCATATGTTTTCTCTATGCTATACAAAAATCCCATTGTTCTTTTCTTAACATCATTATATGATTCATTTTCATTTTCAGGATGATAGAAACTCTCGACTGTATTTGGGTAATCCTTATGATACTCCTGCCAAGTCTTACCTTCATACATAGGCAGTGACATTTCGTGCAGACGATCATCTATAATTATAGAATCTTTATCGATACCAATTACATTCGCTACTATTTCAGCTGTTTCTCTTGTTCTCAAAAATGGTGAGCATAAAATTAAATCGATTTTTTTATCCTTTAATTCTTCTGCTCCCTTTGCAGCTTGATCTCTGCCCTTTTCTGTTAATTTATCTTGATTATTATATGAAGAACTGACTAAATCAAGAACATTATTATCTGCTTCACCATGCCTCATCACAAAATATTTATTACCAGATTTTTTAACTTTTGATTTTAAGTCAGCAATACTACCAATAACTTCTATTTTTTTACAATCTTCACAACTCCAAACCGGAAGTGGTGAACCCCAATAACGCTCACGAGATATAGCCCAATCTTTTATTTCTCGAAGCCAATCACCAAAACGCCCTTCTTTAATATTGGAAGGCTCCCAATTTATTCCTTCGTTCTCTTCTACAAGCTTATCTTTTAAAGCTGACATCTTGATATACCAAGAATCACGAGCGTAATATATAAGTGCTGTTTTACAACGCCAACAATGTGGGTATGAGTGCTCAAACTTTTCTTTCTTAAAGAGTAATCCTCTGTGCGCTAAATCTTTTATAATATCAATAGTAACATCTTCATCTCTGACAAACCTTCCAGTTAAAAAATCAGTCTCTGCCAAAAACTTTCCATCAAGACCAACCATGTGATGTTTTGGCAAACCTAATTCATTACCTAAATTAAAGTCTTCAATACCATACATTACAGCAGTATGTACAACCCCTGTTCCATCTTCTGTCGTCACAAAGCCTGCCCCGTATACCTTAAAAGCCTTTCCCATTTTAAGTTTTTCAGAGTCAGAAATAGTATTTGAAAGATAAGGATATAAAGGTTCGTATTCTAAACCTATTAATTCCTTGCCTTTAAATTCTTCAATAATTTTATATTCACCCTCCAGCACAGAGATACGAGATTTCGCAAGAATATAAAATTCATTTTCTTTTTGTATTTTTAAGTAATCAATCTTCTCTCCTATTGCTAAGGCTACATTACCAGGAAGAGTCCAAGGAGTAGTTGTCCAAGCTAATATATAAGTATTCTCTTGTCCTTTTATTTTAAATTTTGCAGTTACAGATAAATCTTTTACATCAAGGTAACCCTGTGCAAGCTCGTGAGAAGAAAGCCCAGTACCACACCTTGGGCACCATGGCACAACTTTGTAATCTTTATAAAGTAAACCTTGATCATTAACCTTTTTAATAACATTCCAAACTGATTCAATGTAATTATTATGATAAGTTACATACGGATTTTCACTATCTACCCAGTAGCCAGTACGTTCAGTAAACTTCTCCCAAAGGTCTGTATACTCCCAAACACTTTCCTTGCACTCTTTATTAAACGAAGCTATTCCGTACTCTTCAATCGCCTTCTTCGAAGATAGACCCAATTTTTTCTCAACTTGAAGTTCTACAGCTAGGCCTTGTGTATCCCAGCCTGCCTTGCGACGAACATGAAACCCCTGCATTGTTTTATAACGTGGGATTGCATCTTTAAATGCTCTAGCTTCCAAGTGGTGAATTCCAGGCTTACCATTGGCAGTCGGCGGACCTTCATAGAAAACGTACTCACCTTTTGGTGAAACTTTGTCTAAACTTTTTTTGAAAGTATCATTCTCTTTCCAGAATTTTAAAACCTCTTCTTCTCGCAGAGCACTATTTGATTTTGGGTTTTTATCGTCCATAATATTTTTACAATAATTAAATTAATAAATTTAAGTAAAAATTTTTCGAGTGAGCCACTGCGGAGGCTGCCGAGCCGAGCAATGAGGAAAATTTCAGTAGAAATTTATCCGTTGGCGAATCCGAAAATATTTTTACGTAAATGAAACAAAAAAACTCGTCCATATACAACAATCATAAAATTGTTATACAAGGACGAGCTTCTCTCGTGGTACCACCTCGTTTACTTCTCATTTATAGGGTTCTACTTACCAATTAAGGATTTCTTCCCAAATGCTCCAAGGTGATGGCCTCTTCACTGCATATATTCAAATAATACCAATATAAACAAAAATTGCAAGATTACATTCTCTCTGGGATTTCTATCCCCAATAGCCAAAGACCGTTTTTCATAGTCTGACAAAATGCTTTTATCAAATTTAAATGATAGGCCATGTAAGTATTTTCTTCTTTTAGAATGAGTGTGTTCCCGTAAAAAGTATTAAATGAACTCGCAAGCTCAGTTAGATACGTTGCTATATGGTGAGGTTCAAGTGACTCATATGAGTACTCAACAACTTCAGAAAATTTATATAATGATTTTTCTAAATCAGTTACAACTTCGGGAATTTCATTCTTATTATCCAAATTAAAACTTTCTGATTTTACAAGAATAGAATTAGCTCGAACAGCTGTGTATTGTAAGTATGGTCCTGAATCCCCTTCGAATGAAATAGACTTCTCAAAATCGTAAATTATATCACTACCTAGTGATGATCTTAATATTGAATACTTTAAAGCAGCGACTCCAATAATTTCAGAAATTTTTTTCTTTTCTTCTATCCCCATTTCTCTTTCTTTCATCTTCTCTAAAACTACATCCATAGAATCTCTAAGAAGTGATTCACCAGTAACAACGTTTCCTTTTCTTGAAGACATTTTCCCTGTGGAGAGTTTCATCATACCGTGTGTGATATGCTTCATTCTTGATTCTAAATCTGGATGCATCAGTGATATCGCTTTCTGAACAACCTTCATATACTCTGCCTGTTCTATGGCTGTTGTAATAATAGAAATATCTGGATTCTCTTTTTCAAATTTAGTGATAGTTAAACCAACTTCTTTTGTTTCATAAGTCGGCAAGCCTTGAGAGTTTATAAAAACTCTAGTATGTAATTTCTTATCATAATTCTCACCATGGAAAACAATTGCTCCGTTTGATTCTTCAAAAACAGGGCCAACATTATCTCTAACAATTTTCTCTCCAATTGGAGCCATTTCACTTTCAAAGAAATAGTAATCAAATTTAGTTCCAAGTAATTTATATATTTCTTCGAAAGCTTCAAGGGTTATTTTTCTACCCCAATCATAAATTTTATTTATTTCTTCATCGCTTCTTTCGTAAACTTTTTTATTTATATTTTCAATTTCTTTTTTTGCTTCTTCCTCTGTATCATAAAAATTACTTCCTTTTGAATAACAATCACCTATATATTGAGCTTGTTCTGTAATGGTTTTACTCTGGTCTGGAAGTCCTGCCTTCATAATCCCATATATAGCCTTTGCTACATGCGGTCCTACGTCACCCTGATAGTTAGCTCGGACAGTTTTTGCCCCTCCGAATTCCACTATTCGGGAAATAGATTCACCTATTGAGTTGGCCATTAAGTGCCCAATATGAAAAGGCTTAAAAGGGTTTGGATCGGTATATTCCACCATAACTTTTTTACCATCGAGAATTTTATTCTTTCCCCAATCATCTCCTTTATTTAAAATATCATTGATACTACCCGCAAAAAATTCTCGTGACAAATAAAAGTTTATAAATCCAGGACCAGCAACTTCTATTTTTGAAATTTCTTTAGTTAAATCTTTTTCTAATTCAGTTTTAATTTTTTCAGCTAAATCTCTTGGATTTTTAATATTATCCAAATTCGGACGTGACCAGATAATTGTTCCGACATGACTATCTACGGCCTTTGCTAGTTCTCTCATTGATGACATTGCCACATTCGTTGAATAGTCTCCATTCTTAAAATCATCAGGATGTTCAACGGCAAAAGAAATATCATCTGCAATGCCGATAATTCTGAGAACTTCTTTAATTTTATTTTCTATAATATTTTTCATTCTATTTCTTACCAGTACTTCCAAATGCCCCTTGCCCCCGAGCTGATTCACTTAATGTATCAGAAACATCCAATTCTGCAATAGCTACGGGAAAAATAACTATCTGTGATACCTTATCTCCCTCTTCTATAGTATAAGGCTTATCCGATAAATTTACTAAGTGAGTATTATATTCGCCTCTAAATCCTGCATCAAAAACTCCCCCCATAGAGTGCAACCCAGCTTTTGAAATACTACTTTTATCTTTAACAATAGCAGCATAACCAATCGGAAACTCCAAAGAAAAACCATGCAAAAAGAAGTGGTGTTCTCCAGGATTAACAGTGTATGTTTCCATAGCATACATATCCATACCGACATCCCCCGGGTGAGAGTAAGTAGGCAGTTTGGCATTCTCTTTTAATTTTTTAATTTTGATTTTCATAATTAATTAAATATTTCAGTGTGTTTACTAAAATTTTTGAGAAAAATTTCTGGTTTCTCTTCTAATAATTTTTCTAATTCATCTCTTAAAAACCATTTTATTTTTTCAACTTCCTCATCTTGTTTTATAAATAAATAGTCACGACTAACAACAGCAGTAAACCATTGAACTATACAATTATAAGCACGAACCTTGGGTCCAATATTAAATATTAACCCAGTTAACCCTATCTCTTCCTCTGCTTCTTTTATAATGTTTGATTGGTATGTTTCACCTTCCTCAACAGTACCAGCAACCGCTGGACCCCACAATCCTGGATCATGTTTTTTAACGAAAGCTCTCTGAGCAAGAAGAATATTGCCATCTTTATCTGTAAGCCATAGACCAGTTGCACGAATAAGATCTTTTTCAGTATTTATATCATTCCTTTCCTTATAACCTATTATTTCATCTTGTTCATTTACAATTGGAATTCTCATATTATTTTAATATTTTTAAAACATTATTATATACTTCTTCGTGAATATCTTCTCTTGTGCGAAGTTTATCTTTTTTTACACAATCAACCTTGCACCAATTAGCTTGATTTTTAGCTAACCACATAGCACTGTTGTAAGAATTCATCATAAATTTTGCATCCTTTTCATGAACATCTTTCTTTTTTCCAAGATAGGCACGGTCTGCATTTTTATTTCTTTCTTTTAATAACTTCTTAACGAAAGGCATTGGAACACTTAAGTAAAATACAATATTGGGTCTTGGTATTCCGAAAACTCTATGTTCCATATCATCTAACCATCTTAGAAAATCTTGACGCTTTTTTAAGCTACTTATTTTACCTCCTTGATGTATCTGGTTTGCACTTACATACCTATTGGCAATAACCATGTATCCCTTTTTTAGCCAAAGTTCAATCTTTTCTTTCGATTCAAACCTATCTGCTGCATATAAAACTGAGGCAATCTTCGGATGAACATTTATAAAGTTAAAATATTGTTCAGATAAACAATGTCCAATAAAAGCCCCAAAGAAATTTTTATAGTATTCAGGGAAATCCACCATTCGAACCTCGTATCCTTCATTTTTGAGACGGTTAATAAGTAAATCTACTTGTGTCGCCTTTCCACTGCCGTCCGTCCCATCTATTACGATAAGCTTACCTTTTTTATTTCTTTTTTTATTCTTTATCATAATAGTTTTTTCCTGTTTTGTATGAATCTATTAAAACCTCCGACGGATAAAAAAGAGGTGAAGGAAGATTATCTAATTCATACCATCCCCATCCATCACATTTATCCTCCTCCATAATTCGAGCCTCCCCACTCTCCCATTCTGCTGATAAACCAATTAAAGTATCTTGCCTATTTTCGTGCCTGTCTATATTTGCTGCACATAAAAATTTAATATTTTTAATTATTATTCCTGCTTCTTCTAAGGTCTCTCTCTTAGCACAAAATTCGAATGATTCCTTGAACTCTAAATGACCCCCGGTAAAAGAATACTCACCTCTCCCGTGAGAACCTTTTCTTTTGCCAAGTAATATTTTTCCATCTTTAAAAATCATTACACCAACACAAGATTTTGGTCTTTTTTCTTTATCAGACATAATTATTTACCTCTTAAAACTTTATCCATTCTTATCGCTAGTTTAATCATATCTGCTTCTTTCTTGCCGCGAGTTGTCTCGGCGTAAGTTCCCAAACGAATTCCAGATGGATCCATAACTCCACGAGGATCTCCTGGAATAGTATTCATATTTACAATAATTCCTGCCTTTTCAAGTTTAATACTTGCCTCTTTGCCGGGAAGACCTGTTCCATCCATCCATGTATCCATTAAAATTAAATGTGAATCTGTCCCGCCAGAAATAATGTGCCATCCTAATTTTTGTAATTCCTTTGCTAAAACTTTTGCATTCTTTACAACTTGCTTAGCATAAGTCTTAAATTCAGGTTTAGAATCTTCAAGAAGGGCCACCGCTGTTGCGGCAATACTATTCTCATGTGGACCACCAAATAGTCCTGGTATTATCATTTTATCAATTTTCTTATCAAATTCTCTTGCGTCCTTTTTCACAAACAAAAGTGCATGTCTTGGACCACGTAGAGATTTGTGAACTGTCATCATAACAGAATCAGCATATGGAAATGGTGATGGATATACTCCCCCAGCAACAAGTCCCGCGAAATGAGAAATGTCAGCATGTAGAAGTGCTCCACAGCTATCTGCAATTTCTCTAAATTTTTTAAAATCAACAATCCTAGGGTATGCAGTAAAACCACAAACAATTATATCTGGCTTCTCTGCTATCGCTAAGTTTTTGAGTGCTTCATAATCTATAACTTCCGTCTCTTTATTAAGTTCAAACTGCAATGGCTTCCATAGCTTACCTGTCATTGAAGCTGGATGACCATGAGTTAAATGTCCTCCCGATGAAAGCTTCATGCCCATAATTTTTCCACCAATTGGAACAAGTGCGGAGTAGAGCGCAAAGTTTGCAGGAGAGCCTGAAAGAGGTTGAACATTTACATGCCATTCTTCTTTTTTTAATTTAAATAACTTTAAAGCCCTCTCCATACAAAGTAGCTCAACTTTATCAACAATCTCATTTCCACCATAATATCTCTTACCTGGATAACCTTCTGCGTATTTATTTGTTAGCTTAGAACCAAGAGCTTTTAATACATCTGAAGATACAATGTTCTCTGATGCTATAAGATTAGTAACACTCTTCTGCCTCTTTTCCTCCTCTTTTATTAGCTTCTCTATTTGTTTATCGTGCATAATATTGATGATAAATTAGATTTGTAATGTATTGATTTTAACATAATTGGCGGAAAATATGAAAAGAGCCCTAATGGACTGCATTTTTAACATAAGGTTTACCGTATAAAAAAATGGTAGTATACTAAGCTTATGCAAAATAATCACGTAGATCTTATTTATCTTGATCTTATTGAACGTATCAAAAGAGAAGGAGTAGAAAAAGGTGACCGTACAGGTACAGGAACAATTTCTATTTTTGGACATCAGATGCGTTTTGATTTATCTAAGGGTTTCCCTTTATTAACAACTAAGAAAGTTCCTATCAAAGCTATTATCCATGAACTACTCTGGTTTATGCGAGGTGATACTAATTTAAAATATTTAGCAGATAACAATGTTCATATCTGGGATGAGTGGCCATTTAAAGCTTACTTAACACAGGAAGGTAAACCAATGCCAAAAGTTGGAAGTGAAGAGTGGAGTTCTGGAATAAAAGAATTCATCGAAAAAATAAAAACTGATCCAGAGTTTGCCAAAAAATATGGAGAACTCGGACCGATCTATGGCTCACAATGGCGATGCTGGAAGAATCAAGATAATACTTGTCTTGATCAACTTTCTAACGCTATAGAAACAATAAAAACAAATCCTAATTCACGACGCATAATTGTTTCAGCATGGAATGTTGCTGATATAGATGAAATGGCCAAGGCTGGACTTCCCCCTTGTCATTTACTCTTTCAATTTTATGTTGCTAATGGAAAATTATCATGCCAACTTTATCAAAGAAGCTGTGATACATTTTTAGGTGTTCCTTTTAATATCGCTTCTTACGCATTACTAGTAATGATTGTGGCTCAAGTAACAGGATTAGAACCAGGAGAATTTGTTTGGACTGGTGGAGATGTTCATTTATATTTAAACCATCTTGAACAAGCTGATATTCAACTTTCCCGAAAAAATGATATAAGACCAATGCCAACTATGAAAATAAATCCTGATAAAAAAAATATTGCAGATTTTACAATTGATGATTTTGAACTAGTCGGTTACAATCCTCATGATTCAATAAAAGCACCTATTGCTGTATAAAATATATGATACTATCTATAATCTCAGCAATCGCTAATAACAATGAAATTGGAAGGAAGAATGAACTTCTTTGGAATTTGCCGATTGATATGAAGCATTTCAAAGAGACTACTACTGGTCACCCTGTCATTATGGGTCAAAAAACTTTCGAATCTTTAGGTAAAACAAAAGAAGGATTACTTGGCCGCCCGCTTCCAAACAGAAGAAATATTGTAATAACCCTAGATAAAGATTTCAAAAGAGAAGATTGTGAAGTTGTTTACTCCACAGATGAACTAGATCAACTTTTAAAAACAACAATGGATGATACTGAGGAGGCCTTCATAATCGGTGGAGGGCAAATATATAAATTATTTATAGACAAAGCAGATAGATTATATATCACACATGTAAATGCTGAATTCCCTGATGCTGATACTCTCTTCCCTACTATTGATTTAAATAAATGGAAAGTGAAGCAAGAGGACAAGCATGAAAAAAATGAGAATAATATATTTGATTGTAATTTTGTAATCTACGAGAAGAAATAATAAAGAAAGTAGTAGCAAATAAAAAACAGAGGGTGGACATCTTACGTAGATGTACACCCTCTGTTTTTTATTTGTTTTATGGATCTACTTCTGTTTTCTCTCTTATAAAAATATCCTTACCATCTGGGGTTTTTGATTTTATGTACTTACGATATTTATTTTTCTCTATTTTTTCAACTAATTCTTTTTCTAAGTCGTAGCCAAGTATTTCACAAATACCAAGTAAAAAAATCGCAACATCGGCAAATTCTTCAGCTGTTCCATCTTGATTCTTATTAAATTTAGAAAATGCCTCAGAAAGTTCCTCATGAGCGCGACAAAACTCAATAGCTACGTCTGTAGTATTAAATCCCTTTTCTATTTTATTCCTCATTACTTCTTTTTGTAATTCTTTAAGATCTACCATATATTTACATGTCTTTATAAACTTCCATATCCCCTAATATTTTATAATCTATATTCGCTAATTTAAATATTTCTTTTGAACGCGCTGCACCGTGATAATCTTTCAATGCTACTACCCTGACAATACCTGCATTTATAATACTTTGAGCACATTTATAGCAAGGAATCATTTTACAATACATTGTAGCTCCTTCAATTGCAATTCCGATGCGAGCAGCATTATTTATAGCATTTTGCTCAGCATGTGCAGTTCGAATGCAATGACGAGATTCTACACCATTCTCATCTTTTACTGTATGCATTTCATGTCCAACTTCATCACAGTGAGGTAGCCCGGCAGGAGAACCAACATAACCAGTAGAAAGAATTCTTTTATCTTTTGTAACAATACATCCAGCCCTTCCTCTATCACAAGTACCGCGAGATCCAATCATATCTGCTAATTTAAGAAAATATTCATCCCAAGTAGGCCTATTAAAACTATTAAATTCTTCCATAAATAGATTATATTATTTTTAATTAATTTTACCTAATAACAAAAAACCCTAGTATCATCGCTGTAAAGTTAAGAATTGTATGCACTACTGATATAAGAGGTAAATTCTGGTACTGATAGTACATCCAAGCAAAACCAATACCTGCAATAAAGGTCATTGGCAGCACAAAAATAGAATTCAAGTAAATAACGTGCATCATAGCAAAGACAGCTGCGTTAAGAATTATGATGAAGATAGGACTAGCAAATGTACGCTGTAGCATATTCATCAAAACACCCCGAAAAATAATTTCTTGTAAAATACTAATAGGAATGAAAAGTAAAAGAAATTTTGCATTTTCCCACCATTCTAAAAAAGGACTATGCGGAACGATCTGGGCAAGCCAAACGAGAAAAAAGACTCCACCTAAAGTGAAAAGTGTATATGGAATTATATCTTTCATGAAATCACGCCTTATGCCCATATCGGCAAAGGTCCAATGATCATGCTTCACTATTCCATACAATAGAATTGCTATACCAAAAAGCATTATGAAACGAAAGTTACCAGGTAGAACTTTAAAATACAAAAGTAAAACTGGTACAACATACAAATACAATATCTGAACGAAAACTAACTCTCTTTGTCTCTTGGTATTATCCATGATTGTATTATACTATATAGATATGATTAAACTCAAATATTTCTTATTTTTATTATTATTTTCCATTTTTATTCCTCACGTTGAAGCTCTCGATATACAATACGGTAGCATTAAAGGATATACAACATCCCAGGTTTTAATTGAGTACTATGGTATTGGTAAGAAGAGTAGTTACTTGTGTAGCATTACAAGTTTCAAATGTACTTCATCTAAAAAGACGACGATTGGCAAATCAAGTAGTCCTATTTTTAAAAAATCTATTAAAACAGAGCTCTCTGAAAAAGGGGCCAATCATGCCGTCCTTTCAAATTCTGGTAAATGGCTTGCTTATTTTATCCCAGCCAAAGAACCAGAAAGAACTCGTACCTACGTAATTAAAAATATTAAAGAAAATAAAAATTACACAATAACAGAAAATTTGCCTTACTGGGATTTGGTAAATGACCAAAAAAAGATTTTTGAATTCTCTCCCGACGAGAAGACTCTCGTATATATTAATGACAAAAATGATGCCTTATCCTTATATAAAGTAAATTTAGCTTCACTTCAAGGTACAAGTTTTGAAGGGGTTAAAATTGAAACTTCGGCCTATACAATAGGAACTTTCTTATATCTTGATTCACAGAATATTTATTATGTAGGTAATAGTAAGACAAATCCATACAACTGGACCCTTAATAGTATTAACCTAAAAACCAATGCAAATAAAACTATTACATCGAATGTTTCTTATTTAGATAAAATAACTAAAATAGGAAATTCGCTTGTTTTCATTCGCCTACAAGAAAAAGGTTATGGTCCAGAAGTCTACAATACAAAAACAAAAAAAATTGGATACTTTAAAATTCCAAACATAAAGACAACTAAAAATATTGTACACGAAGAATATGTAAAAGTTGGTAATTCAAATGCCGTCGTTATGACTCCACTTTCTTATGATCCTAAAAAAACTTACCCCGTCTTAATCTGGCTACATGGTGGTCCACTTAGACAAACGAGCTTAGGTTACCATCCTTATCACAGCTATGGTTTATATGATGCCATGTTAAAATTATTACAAAAAAATAATGTAATAATTCTTAAATTAGATTATAGAGGGAGTTTGGGGGCTGGACGTACTTACTCAGAATCAATAAAAGAAAATGCTGGTAAGGGTGATATTGATGACGTTATAACGGCAGTTAATTATGCAAAGAACCAATATAATATAAGTAATGTCTACTTAGCGGGTAATAGCTATGGAGGATATATGTCCCTAAAGGCTGTTGTAGAGCATCCAGATGCTTTTAAGGGTGTCTTCTCTATTAATGGAGTAACAGACTGGGAAAGTTTATTAGTTAAAATGAAGTATTCAATATTTAATACATATTTTAATGGATTACCTAACGATACAAATAGAAGTCTTTACGACCAAGCTTCAATTATAAATAAAATAGGTAATCTTGGAAACCAGAATATTGAAATAATACAAGGAGAAGCAGATGGAACTATTCCCCCTTGGCAAGCAGATTTACTTTATGGAAAATTAAAAGATGCAAATAAAAATGTAAACTTAACTACATATAAAGGAGAAGATCATGTCTTTAAAGAAAAGAAAAATATTGGGGATGTGTGTGTTAGATTATTTGGATTAATAGGAATTACTAATACAAGTGAGTGCACAAAGTAATAAATAAAAAAAACAGATGTTGTACGTCTACGGAAGACGTCCAACATCTGTTTTTTTATTGCTAACTTTAATTAGTTTTTACTTGAGGGATAGCAAGAGTTGGTCTCATTTGTATTGAGGTCGCACTAACACTTCCATCTGTATTTGTGGTACCTGTAATCATTACGGACTTACCTACTACGACATCTGCTACTGTGCCATCAACAGTTTTCTCAACTTTTGATGCTGGAGAAAAGAGAACAATCTTTGACCCACCGTCTCGAAGTTTAATAGTCATACTAGTAGCATCTTTTGAAATAATTTCACCAGAAACTACTCCTCCACCATTAACTACCCCTCGCATTCCTTGGCTCTTACTTCCAGTTGCATTTTGACCAAAACTATTTTGATTAAATTGACCCTGGCGATCAGCGAATGAAGTCCCCTTATTATTTTGCCCATATTTCATTCCACCAAAAAAACTAATACCAGCAACAACTAAACATACAATAATACCTAAAACCATTTTTTTATTTTGCATATAATTTATTTTATTATTAATAATTTATTCAAATCTTAGTGCTTCAATTGGATTAAGTTTTGAAGCACGCTGTGCTGGATAATATCCGAAGACTATTCCAATACAAGCCGAAACACCAAAAGCTAAAAGAACTGAAGATAAAGATACCTGCGCCTGTAATATTCCTAAGGTTGTAACACCAAAGGATATTCCCCAGCCCAGCATGACACCAATCACACCACCAATAAATGTTAACATTACTGCTTCAATTAAAAATTGACGATTAATATCTCGACGCTTTGCTCCAATTGCTTTTCTTAATCCTATTTCACGAGTTCTCTCCGTTACGGTCGTTAGCATCATATTCATAATACCTATACCTCCAACAACAAGAGATATTCCAGCAACAGCAGCAAGTAAAGAAGTAAAAGTTCCTGTAACCGAAGAAGCCGTAGCTATAATATCTGCTTGGTTCATTGTAGAAAAATCAGCTAAGGTTGAATCAGAAATATGATGATTCTCTAAAAGCTTTGCCGTAATATCTGCTTGCACCTGAGTTGTAACATCAGAACTTTCGGCTGAGACACTAATTGAATTTACATACTCATTCCCTGAGAAATAGCGCTGGGCAGTTTCTAGAGGAATATAAATCATGTCATCAGCATTTTGAAATCCAGAACCTCCTTTGGCCTTAGTTAAACCTATTATTTTAAATTGAATACTTTTAATACGAATTATTTGTCCAATGGCATCTCCACCTTCTCCAAAAAGATCAGTTTGTACTGTTGGTCCGATAACAGCAACTTTTTCACCAGATAAATTTTGTGCGTCTGTTATGAAATTTCCTTGGTCTATTTCCAAATTACGAACATCTGGATAGTTAGAAGTTACGCCATCAACTGTTGTATTTGTATTGGTGCCCTTAGCTGTTACCTGATAACGACTAGAAACTTCTGCCGTTACTGCTTTAACCCCGCTAATAGTTTTTAGAGATTCAACATCTGACAAGGTGAGGGTTTTGGCTGATCCACGTTCCTGTCGAACTTGTTGACCTGCTCCACGTGGAGCCCCTGGTGAGACAACAATTAAATTAGCTCCGATTGATTGAATGGAAGATGTAATAGAATTTTTAGCTCCAGTTCCAATTGCTGTCATAGCGATAACAGAAGCAATACCTATAATAATTCCAAGCATGGTAAGTCCAGATCGAACCTTATTGCTCGACAGTGCCATAAATGTTTCTTGTAAAGTATCTTTTATTTTCATATATTTTTAATTACTTTTTTTGTATGTAAATTATTGTCACTAACAATAAGGCCATCACGAATAGTAATAATTCTATCAGCATGCTCTGCCACATCAGGCTCGTGAGTAATTAATACAATTGTTCGGCCGAGTTCCCGATTTAACCTCTGAAAAGTTCCAAGAACAATCTCTCCTGTTTTTGTATCAAGGTTCCCCGTCGGCTCATCCGCTAAAATTAATGTTGGATTGTTTACAAGAGCACGGGCAATAGCAACACGCTGTATTTGACCTCCTGAAAGTTGATTCGATAAATGAAGAAAATGTGCTTCATCTAACCCTGCTGAGGTCAAGGCTTCTTTTGCTCTTTTTATTCTCTCTTCGTGAGGAATTCCATCATAAACTAATGGCAACATTACATTACGTAAAACTGTTGTTCTTGGAAGTAAATTAAAAGACTGAAAAACGAATCCAATTTTATCCTTACGAATATCAGCAAGCTCATCATCTGTCAGTATTGAAACGTCTTTACCATCAAGAAAATAAGTACCAGAAGTTGGATTATCTAATGCTCCTAATATGTGCATTAGAGTTGATTTACCCGATCCAGAAGGCCCCATAATAGCGACGAATTCTCCATCCTCTATTTTAAAACTAACTCCTTTAACGGCCTGAAATGGTTCACCTCCAGAGTCATATGTTTTAACTATGTTATGTACTTCAATCATATTAATTTCTTGGTCCCCCACCACTAACTGCATTTAAAATACTAGGTGTAGATGTTTTTTTGGTAGCAGCAGCTGAAGTTGTTGTTTTACTTGTAACTGTTTTTGTAACGATAATATCCCCAACTTTTAATCCGGATGTAACCTCAGTCGAAGTATCATCTGCTAGACCAACTTGAACCTCTACTTGAGTAGGTAAAGTAGAAGAAATGGAACCTTGTGTTCCAACAACAGCAACTGGAAGTGGTGCACTAAATACTTCTACATAAGAAACTCCATTTTTGTTTTTAATAGCACTGCTTGGAACAACGACGACATCTTGAACTGAATTAGTAATGACAACAGCCGAAACACTCATTCCTGGTTTAACTCTAGAATCATCTACATCAAGACTAATTGAAACATTATAAGTAACAACACCTTGACTCACCGTTCCAACAGAATCGATTCCATAGACAGAACCTGTAATTGTTAAACTATCTATAGCATCAAAAGTTAAGGTCGCTTTTTGTCCTAATTTAATTTTAGCAATATCAACTTCGTTCAAAGATATTTTGACAATTTTTTGTTTGGCAATTAAAGTTCCAATACTTCCACTAGCAGATTGTCCAACCTTGGCGGTCAAAGCTGCAATAATACCATCGATTGGGGCCCTTATAGAATAGTCTGACAATGCATTCTTTTTTGTTTGAACATTTAATTCTGCTTGACGAAGATCCAGTGAGTCAGGGCCTGCAACTGTATCGCTCAAGGAAATTGTAGTCTCTTCAATATTATTTAAACTAGATGAAATACTATTCACATAACCATTAACGCTTGAAGTCCAAGAAGTTAAATTTTTCTGAACATCAGTTACCTTACTTGAAGTTCCTTCATCTAAATAATCAGAAGTATAATCAAGACTAGACTGAGCTAATTTTACGGCATTTGATATTTTACTTGCAGTATTAATTGAGACATTAATCAAATTTTTTATATCTTCATTTGAACTTAAACTTGATAGTGACTTATACAAGGCAGATGTTGTCTCTAAACTTTTTTTAACATCCCAATATGCTTTTTCAGATGAAGTAATTTTATCTTTCCCGGACTGACTAAGCAGCATTTTATTTTGATACCCTAGATAACCACTACTGTGTAGATTCCCTAATCCAACGACAACCTCATCCATATCAACAATGAAGGAAGATATATTATTCCAACTGTCTGTATATAACTTTTTTAATGAATTTTCTTTTTGAAGCAAAGTAAGAGAATCTGGTTTAACTAATTTGTCTAAGGTTAATTGTGCTGTTTCTAGGGCAATTCGTGCGTCTCGTGAATCAATACTTGCAATCAAAGTACCCTTACTTACTTCTTGACCGACACGTACTGGAACAGAAGTTATATCTCCTGTCGTCTTTGCACTTATCTCTATTGAATCACTGGATTCTATTTGCCCACTTCCAGAAACAGTAACAATAATATTACCTTTCTCGACATTACTAGTTAAATACCTCGTCTCAGTTGTAGATCCTCCCTTAAAAATAAAGTACGAGGCAGTTATTATTATCAATAATATAATGACACTCCGTATTTTATGATTCAAGACTAAAGATTTAATTTTTTGTATAAGGGTTAAATTATTCATAATTATATATTATTATTATTTTTGTCCGACATATTTAGCTTAATCATTTCCTCAGGTGAAGGAATAATTCTTATTAATTTAGCCTCGATCTGGCCTGAGCCATTAGGATTGCCAATAACAACTATATATTTATCAATGGCCAAGCTATCTTTTGTTACTCTATCTTTCCTTTCTAATATATTTGTATTTTCATCAATAATGATTACTTTCTCTGTTTGATCTTTATCTAAAACAAAAACATTTGGGTATTCAATCTTGATTATCTTACCAATCGCTCCATGAGCATTGGGTAAATTTCCAAAATCATCTTTTATAAATTGAGGACCAGGACGCTTTGGACCAAAGTTTCTTTCGTAATTATCTCCCCAATCATGACCAAATGATGCCTTTCTAAAACCGGCAAACATTCCTAGTTGAAAAATAAAAATTATAACGAACAACCCTCCTATAATATAAATAAACTTTTTATAATTTTGTGATTCTAAAAAGTTTTTAATTTTTTCTTTAATTTCTTTTTTATCCATATATTTATAATTAAATAGCTAATAATTTACTTCTATATTGATGAATAGCTTTTTTGAAAGAAATTAGCATTGAAGATAAAAGGAAGAATGAGGCACCTAAGCTAGCCACTGGCAGTGAGTCCGCTAAAGATAACAAATACTCTTTCCAGTATGTTGCGAATAAATTCCCATCAGAAAATGCTAATGATACATACTGGAAAAAGCCCGATGAGGCGAACTGATTCTTTAAATAGAAAGACATGAACACAAAACCGCCTAGAGATAAAATCCCTAAAAAACTATACGATAGAGATTGTATCCTTAGGCTTTTTGCTTGTTCTACTTGTATGGCACGCCAAACACCATCCGAAAGTCGACCTTCCGGATGATTATAAGCCTGCTTGAATAATTTTGATAAATCTTTATCCATACACTAGCGTATACGAGATATAATTAACTTTTGGTGCAAAGTTTTTTTAATAAAATAATAGCCCGAAGATGATAACTTTTTACAGTATTTAGGGGCTTATTAAGAACTTCTCCTATTTCTTTAAATGTCATATCTTCTTGGTAATACAAAGTAAGTACTGTTCTGTAATTTTCTGGAAGCTCATTTAATACCTTATCTAGCATTTCTTTGTCTTGTAGCTTTTGATAAACAGCATCAGGAAGAATAGAATTATCTTCTATTTCTTCTTCTTTAAATTCATCCTCACCTAAATATGAAAATGGTACTGTTTTTTTCTTACGATAATAATCAGTTATTGAATTTCGTGCAATTATAAAAAGCCAAGTTTTAAATTGTGATCTATCTTCATCAAAATTCTTTAAATTTTTCCAAACTTTTATGAAAATTTCTTGAACAATATCAGGAGTATAAATTGGGCCAATGAATCTCACCGTGAAGTTATATATAGATGAAGTGTATCTATCTATAAGTACCCTTAAGCAGTCTTCTTCCCCTTTTAAGTACCTTTTTATTAGATTAACATCATCTTCCATTTATATACTATAGTACTAAATTACGGTTCATCCAACAGGATTCCAACCGCTCTTATTATTTATTATATTTAGGATGTTCTTCTGGTATCGATAATAGATAATTCGCATATCGTGACATAGCAAAAAGAACAGACGACAAACGATTTAGATAAGAAATTGTAATAATTCCAACCTTACGATTCCCTTCTTCTACAACTGTAATTATCCTCCTCTCGCACCTACGGGCTAAAGTTCTACCAAAATCAAGTTCAGCACTTAAAATGCTTCCCCCAGAAATAGTAAATGATGTTATGGGTGGCAATACTTCACTTATATAACTTATAATTGCTTCTATGTTTGTTAAATCCTTTTTCTTTACTGTCATATCAGAACCTGCGATTTCAGCTTGAATAATAAAAAGTGTTTGCTGTATGTCATTTAAAATATCGCTAAATAATACTTTCTTTTTAGGGCTCAAAACTATCTTCATCTGTTCAATACCAGAGTAAACTTTTAAAATACCAATAAATGCATTTAGTTCATCTAAAACACCAAGAGCCTCTATGATATTTGCACTCTTTGAAATTCTCCCTTGATCACAATGAAAAAGGGTCGTGGTCCCATTGTCTCCCTTTCCAGTATATAAAGTGTGAGGTTTTTTAGTTATCTTTGTCATATAAATTATTATATCAATACAATAGATTAACCCCAACCATTGACTTTTCCCATAAATAGAGTATAATATAATTGAATTAAAAAACCTTAAAAAATACTTTTAAACCATGAAGAGAGATAAATTTTTATTGTTAGTTACTAACTTAAACGCATTAGACGGAGCTGTTTCATACATAGAAAAAGAAACTTTACTTAAAAAAGATTTCAAAGACTATAGAGTAAGATTCTTCCACGGATTGTTCCAGAGTAAATCAGGAACTTTAAATAGAATCCTGAAAGAAGAAAAACACAATGAAATGAATGTCGTCTTTCAAAGAAATGTCCCCATCAAAAAAGTTATGAAGTTGATGGATCGAATTAATGAAATATCAGAGGTAGAAAATATTATTTATTCTACTAGATGGATATAAAAGATTGAAGAGCAGAAAATTCTGCTCTTTCATTTTATTTAAATTTAAATTTTTTAACCTAAAATTTTTATTCCATGAAAAACGTATTTATTTTGACTAACCAGTTCCCTAACATTAGGGAGAGACTCGCTTTTGAAAAGAAAGTAAGGGCTGAAAAGATCTTTCAAAACAGAGAGGAAATCTGTTTGGAAATCTGCCAAGTTACTGACTCTGTCGAATTTAAAAATTTGATAAAGAAAAAATCACCAAATTTAGTACTATTTCATGAATGTTCTGATAGTATCATTAATGGAAGTGTTAAGACTATGGAAAAGATATTAAGAAATGATTTCTATGTTCTGTGTATGGAAAAAACAGGTGTAAATAACCATGCCTGTATGATCATTCTTGATTTCGAAGAAATTTCATTTTACTTAAATTAAAACTTTATCGAAACATGTTAGAATAATTTGAATTGAGCAATCTATCGGTTGCTCTTTCTTTTTATCCATATCTTGACTATTTTTAATAAAAGAATAAAATATTAACAAATTTGTAAACCTCTAATTTTGTAAAGATGAAAAAGAACGTTGTTTTAGTTGTTTATTCATGTAACATTTCAGAAAGAGTTTTGATTTCTGAGATTGAAAAAAAGGTAAAAGATGCGGTATGGAAACAGGACCGAGAAATCTGCTTGGAGTTCTATAATTCCAAAAAGGAGTTTGATCCATTTCAGGAAAAGCTGAACAAACTCTTGAAAAAAAGGACTCCCTCAAGTACTTTGTTTTATGATTGTTGCGAGGAAACAATTACGAAAACAATTAAAATCATCGAAGAGAGAGTCGCAGAAGAGGTAAAATTCTTTTTCCAAAACTTCCACATTGAATGGGTAAAAATCCCAAAAGCAAGAAAGGTTGAATCGGTCAAAGAAATGACGTCAATCATTACGTCAAAAGCCAACTAACAAAAAAAAGAGACAACCCCACAAAGGTTGCCTCTTTTATTTTTATCTAATTAAATTTTCTTTGTACCGATAGCTTCACTTATATTTTTATATCCATCTTTCTTGAGCAACAGTGATAACTCTTTATTTATCTTACCAATAACATTTGGCCCTTCATATATCATTCCTGTAACCATCTGAACAAGAGTTGCTCCACGTCTGATTTTCTCATAAGCATCCTCCCCTGTAAAAATCCCTCCGCAGCCAATTATAATAAATCTATCCTTATATTTTTTATAAACTTCACTGATTAAATTATTTGAAAGTTTTTCAGTTGGCTTTCCACTGAAATTACCCCTGCCAGCAATTTTTATCTCTTCCTTATCAAAAGCAGGATTTGTCCTGTCTTTAACTAAGTTTGCAAATATAAAACCTTTTACCCATTTGTAATCATAAGCTACAGCACACAAAGCAAGTGTTTCTTCTGTTGTCTTTTCTGAATACATTTTAATAAATAAAGGTTTATTTATATTTAAGTAAGACAATTTATTAAGCAACATCCCAAGCCCTAATGGCAGATCTAACTTATCTTTCAAATTTTCAACATTAATAAGATTTGGACATGAAATATTTAATTCAAAATAATCAAAATTATCTTGCTTTAAAACTTTTCCAAACGATATACATATATCTTCAATCATACTCTCAGTATTTTTATATGGCATATTAGTTGACCCTATACTTATTCCAAGAGGTATTCCACCTTTTTTCCCTGAAATTTTATTTAAAACATATTCAATGCCATTACTCTTAAAACCCTTATTTACAAGTAAGGATTTTGATTTAGGTAGCCTGCCCAACATTGGTCGAGGATTCCCTTCATATGGTAAATTTGTAACAGTTCCAAGGCTATGAAAACCAAATCCGATTGTAGGCAAAACTTCTATTAAATCTGCATCGTAGTCAAAGCCAGCTGCAAGACCTACTGGATTCTTAAAATCTATATCTAATACTTTTTGGTTTAAGGTTAAATCTTCGTAATTGAATATCGATCGTAAAATATTTTTAGTAAAATCATGACGCCCCAAATAATCCCCTGATTTCAGGAAAAAATGATGAACATCATCAGCTGGAAATTTGAACAATATCGGCTTAACAATTTTTCGATAAATAAATCCAATCATATTTTACTCTGTTGTAATGCCATCAAATTCTTCTTCATTACTTTCTGCTTCTGCTTTGGTTGTACGGATAATTCCATCTTTGTGATGAGCTGGAGAATAAATTGTGTAAAGTTTAAGACCACTATCTCCGGCTATAACGTTATGATTTGCCCCACAAGGAACAACAACAGCATCTCCATCCTTTACGTTATACTCTGTCTCATTAATAATAACCTTGCCCTCTCCCCCTTCAAAGCGGAAAAATTGGTCATTATCTTTATGTACCTCCATACCAATATCTTCTCCGGCAAGTAAACTCATAAGTACAAGCTGGCAATGCTCACCTGTATATAAAACCTTACGAAAATTTCCGTTTGATAATGTTAATTCTTCAATATTTTGTTTAAATCCTTTTTTCATATTTTTATAGTTAATTACTAATAATATAATCTCATTATAACATCTTATTTAAAAATCATTGAACCAGAATCGAAATCAAAATTAAGGACTAATTCTTCATCACCGTTAAACATAAAGCCTTTTACTTGATTTAAATATGTTGTAAATTTAACTTCCTCTGATCCTTCACAAAACATCATAGTTTGACCAATTGAAGTTAAAGTCATAACACTCCCCTTAGTCGTATATTTTCCAAAAATACCATTACAATCTGTTGTTCCACTGAAAGTCCCATCTTTCTTAAAAGTTAAACTAAAAGCAATGGCCTTCTTGGGGGTGAAAACTGAGTCATCGTAATTAATGGCACTAACCCACTGCCACTTTTTATCAATAATTTTACTAACAGGAATTTCATAGGTAAATTTACTTTTTAAAGCTTCGGCATCTTTAGCGGGAACAGTAACTTTTGTGACGGGATTAACAATAGGATTATCTACATTTTTGCCATCGACTGTATTTTCTGTTTTATTTTGTAGATAATTTGTTGGAACGGTTGAAGTTGTCGTTTTAGGTATATCAACTTCTTTAGTTTTAGAATTATTTTTATATTGCCAAAAAATAATTCCGATAAGGATAACAATTATAACTATAAATAGTGGAACAAATTTATTATTTTTCATAAAATTAAATTATGCAAAGACACAAATTACTAATTTGGTTCTTTGCTAATACAAATAACTAATTAATAATCTCTTCAATGGTACTACCCTTCTTATAAATGATTAAATCATAAGTTGAAGTAGCCCAAGCTTTCTGTAGAGAATCTAAGATTCGCCAAGTCTCAAGAACCTCTTCGCTTGAAGAAAACAAGCTATGGTCTCCGTTTATGGCATTAAAAAGCACTTGCTCATATGCCTCTGGTAGTGCGGTATAGTGGTCCTTAAAAGAAAAGTTTAAAGCATGACGACTTACTTGATGTTCATAGCCTGGACGCTTAGCCCAAACAGAAAAAGATATCCCTTCATCAGGCTGAAGCATCAAAAGTAATTCATTTGATTCATGATCGTGATCTTTCTTGTAATAAATTTTAATAAAAGTTTTTTTATCCTTAAGAGCTTTACCTGTTGTTAATTTAATCTTTACTCCTTTCCATCTTTCATCGCTTGATTCCAAATCAATAGAAGCAAAAGTCTCTGTCATACTATCTTGATTATTAACTTCATCTCGATAACCCTTATACTGACCACGTTTAACATAAGTCGAAAGTGAAGAAGTAATCGGAATACTAATTTGCTTTAATGCTTCATATCGCAAATGAGGAACTTCATCGATATGTCCATCTTTGGGTATATCCATTAGAGTTAAAGCAAGCAATTGCAGAAGATGACTTTGGATAAGATCTCGCAAGGCCCCCGTCTGTTCATAAAAATTAGCCCTTCCTTCTATACCTATTTCTTCACTAACAGTTACTTCTATTTTATCTATAAAATCTTTATTCCACGTCTTTTTAAAAAGTGAATTTCCATCTCGAAAAACGATAATATTCTGAGCAGTCTCTTTTGCAAGATAATGATCTATTCGATAAACCTGTTCTGGTTTAAAATATTGATCTATATGGGCTACTAGTTCTTTAGCACTATTTAAATCAATACCAAATGGTTTTTCAAGTAGAAGCTTTGTCTTTTCATTCCCTGCTAAGCCCACTTGTCCAATTAATTTTATAATTGATTTTGAGATATTTGGTGGAACCGAAAGATAAAAAAGATACTGAGCTGAAGTTCCAAATTCTTTTTCAATTTCTTCTAAGTGATTAACTAATCTTTTGTAATCATCAACATCATCCAAATCCATCTCAAACAATTCTGTATTTTTAATTAAATAATCTTTATTTTTTGTATGTTGCAATAGACTATCAAGCTTTATCCCGGACTGCCTTGTAACTCCAATAATTCTAAATTTTTCTGGGGTCATTCCAGTCATAGCAATCTGCCCAATAGCAGGCAAAAGTTTTCTTTTTGATAAGTCTCCAGAAACACCAATAATAATAAGAATCGTCGGTTTATTGTTCATTTATTTAAAATCAGTAAAAATTGTTAATAATGGGACCTTTTTCAAAATTTGAGCGGGTTCATCTTCAACCGGTAAATCTTTTTTCATATCATTTATTATTGGCCATTTAAGTTCACCCATTGCATAGATAATTGCTTCGTCTAATTGCAAAATAGTTTTAGGCGTAATTGTAATCCGGTCATATAATTCTGTTTCATAAGCACAAGCAAGCTCATTTATCTTAATTGCTTCACTATGAGGCAAGATGCCTGCCGTATGACCATCAATGCCAATACCAAATATTCCAATTTTATAATCCGCTTTATTAAGTTCTTGTTTGAGCATCTTTCTTACTTCTTTTACGGTAGTTGAAAAATCTGCTCCCGTAATAAAAGGAATAAGTTTGGCTTCTTTAATCGTAAAATCACCTTCTTTTAATTTAAACCAATTTGAATCCAAATGATCAACCAAACCATATCTTTCGTCTACTAGGGTTACAACTAAATTCCCAGATAATTTTTCTTTTATCCTTTTAGATATTTCTACTTCAAGAGGAATGGCTGAACCACCGGATATAAAGAATAGAACATTGCGACCCTTTTGCAATTCTCTATTAATAGAGAAAGACACGAAGTCAGCGATTTCAAAGATATTTTTTGTTGTCTTTATATTAAGATCCATAAAATATCGTATTTAAAATTAAAAAATTAATTAATTTCTATGAATACTTCTTCCTTGGGAAATCGAATTTTTTTAGACAAAGCAGAACTATCGTCTTCTGACCTATAGCCCATGGCAACAATGACCTTAGATTCTAAACCTAAAGCTGATAAACCTAGTATTTCATCAATTTTAGATCTATCAAATCCTTCCATTGGACAAGCATCAACACCCAAAACAGCACAACTAGTTAGTAAATTACCGACGGCTAAATATAATTGGCAAGATGCCCAGCTCTTTAAGTCTTCATTTGATCTACCCGAAAAACTACCCTTTATCATATCTCCAAAACCTTGCAACTTTTCTATATCAATATTTTTTTCTTTTGAAACAAATTGCAAATATTCATCCACAAGATTAGTGTCAATATTCTTTTTATTAGCAAAAACTATTATTTCCGAGGCGTCAGTTATTTGCGACTGGTCATAAGCACCAGCGCGAATCTTTGTTCGAACGTCATTATTATTAACAAGTATAAACTTCCAAGGCTGTAACCCATAAGAAGACGGAGACAAGCGCAAAGCTTCTAGAATTGTCTCTAATTCATCTTTGCTAATTTTTTTATTTGAATCAAATTTTTTTGTAGCATATCTCCAGTTTAAGGCTTCTATTATGTTTTTCATGTATTTCTTAAAATTTAATTGCAAATTATACACATCGCACAATCTACAAAGTAATTCTCATTAATTAGTAATGTCTTTATTATAGCACCATAGTATTAAAATTTAATGAAATTTAAAATAAGGCCGCAAAACGGCCTTATTTTAAATTTATCTATTGTTTAATTGTTGTTTTTTGCTTATTTTGTATTTTATTACTGGCAGTGCTTATATGACTCTTTTTTACGGCTTTCTTTACTACCTCTGAAGTCTTTAATCCTAATTCCTTTCTAATAACGTTAGCCTCTTTAATCTTACCCTCTTTTGCAAGCTTCCAAGCTTCTGCAAATTTAGTAAAATTATCTTTAGTTATTAGAGGATCAACCTTTCCTGTTTTACTTAAAACAAGTTGTTTCCATCCTTCATAATCATTATCCATCATAACCTTAGTCATCTGTGTATCAAAAACTTGGCTATATCCTGGACTTTTCTTTGAAAAATCTTGTGCTGCAAAAGCGGTGCCTGATAAACCTAATCCTAATGTTAAAGCTAAAAGACCACTCATTATCAACGTATTTCTATTTTTCATATTTAGTTTAATATTTATCTTGTTTTACACGACAAAATAATTTTAGATTTAATTTTGTAATATGCTATAAGCAATCGTCATCACTTACACTTATAGTACGCAAGGGTTTACAATTTTATCTCATTAAATAACAGTAAATAACATTTTTTGTCTTTTTGTCTAGAGAAGTGAGCCTTACATCCATGGACGTATTTCTTCGGCATTAAAAATATCAATATCTACCTTGTCCCCAATCATATTTATCCTCTCTCCAACTCCCATATCAAATGAACCATGAATAACTGTATTGTTCAGATTAACAGTCCAAATAAAATTATTTGGATCTAAAACTTTTATTTGATTTTCTCCAATTGAAATAATCACTCCAGATAAAAGTCCCTCTTCTGGATGAGACCAAACACCATGCCGATTAAGAATATAGTTACTGTAGTTTGGAGCTCTCTCAAATAAAGACTGCTCAATCGAACTACCGACTCCGACTAAATAAAAGACTGTACCAAATGCAATAGAAGAAACCATATAAACTCCCATAATCACAATAAATTGGCGTCTGTGACCTAAAAGAGTTTTTCTGTAATAATATTCCCCTAATATGGTAAAGATAATTAATGAAACAAACCAAAAATATGGTAGAGTTTTCAGAATAAAATTAAAACCGAATCGATTATATAAATCCCAATCATTATTAAACAAAGCAGATAAGATAAGAGAAAAGGTAAAAGCTCCAACAATCAGAGAAGAAATAACAACTACCCAAAATAATACACGTTTAACGCTAAAAACCTTTCTAGAAATTGGCTTAATTCCTTCCCCTTTTATTCTTTCAAATGCTATTTGGCTTATATTTTTATTTTCCATATATTTTTAGTTAGTAATACTATTTTAGTTAAATCAGATTATGTTTATTAATTATTAATTTTTCATATTCTTCTTTAAAAAGTTTTTTTCCTCTTAAAATAAGATTACCGACCGTACTTACAGGCTTCTTTAAAATATCGGCAATCTCAACATATTCCTTTTCATCCAAAAATCGCAGAACTAATACCTCGCGATACTTTTCATCAAGCTTTGAAAGGGCTTCATCAATCAAAACTCTATCAAATGAACTATCAAGATCTTTTGTCATATCAAAAGCGTCTCCAAATTTTTCCAAGTTTTCAACCTCAAGGGGGACGGTTGGTCTTGATACTTTCTTTCGAATTGCACTTACCGCTTCATTGTGAGCTATTCGATATATCCAAGAAGAAAACTGAAGTTCGGGATCAAAACCATTTAAATTGTAATAAGTCTTTATAAAAACTTCTTGCAAAACATCTTCAGCATCTTCTCGACTAAATTTCGAAATTCTTATTATGTATCTCAAAAGTTTTTCTTCGTATCTTTTAGACAAACATAAAAATTGGTCGGGGTCTAACAAGGACAATCCGACTAACTCTATATCCGTTTTATTTTCACAAGAATGATGGTCTATCATATTCTTTTATTATACCCTTAATACGCGAAAGGAAGGAAATTTATCTCAAAAGTATATCAACCTTCACTATATTGACTTATATTACTAAATAATGTATAATATAAGAATATAGGTAAGGATTCATGCTTTTTAAAGTAAAGAAAATAGAGTATAATAATAAAGTCGCTTTATAAATTAGAAATTTATTTTACATATGGATGAAAAAACAATGTTAGTTATTGCAGATAAAATTAAAAATAAAACTGCAACAAAAGAAGAGATCACTGCTTTCTTAGAAGAATATAATAAAACTCTTAAAGAAATCAAGGAAGATTTAGAGGCAAAATAATTATTAATTAATATAAAAATACTATGAATTTTAATAACCCATTTAGTAAAGCACCAGCAGCAAAGGTTGGTCCAGAGAATACAGAAGTAAATAATGTTAATGAATTAAGTCCTGATATGATAGCAAAGATAGAATCATCAAAAGTTTTAATAGATGAAGTTGGAGCTAGTGCTGAAGCGATAGCAAATGATCCTTCTAAGAATTCCGAGAAAGATAATAGAATCAGACTTAATTGGAGTAAAGTTAAGAATTGGTCACTAGTAGCTCTAGGCGCTATTGCTGCCGGTGCTGCTTTTGCAACAATAAAAGATCAAGGAGCCCTAACTAATGCTATGGAGCTTGCAACACACCTACCAGCTGGATTTTTAGCACTCGGAGCAATGTTTAAAGGAATTGCTGAAATCATTTTACAAAGTGACAGAGAAAGCAAAAACCCAGAAGTATCATTAGGTTAAAATATAATCATATTTAAACACAATAAAAACCGGCATTGCCGGTTTTTATTGTGTTTAAATATTTATAATTAAATATTACTTAATACTCTCCTCTTTTACTTCTTGCTCTTCTTTCGTTTTTTCTTCTGCTTTTATTTCAACTTTAATTTCGGCTTTCGGTATTTCGGGAATATCTACCATAATAGGACTTATCGGTGTATTTTTAAACTTCACAAGTTCACGATACATCATAACAAGAACAATCATACCAATTGGATATGTAATAATAGCTCCGACAAAGAAAGCCATAAATCCAAGAATGATGAACAGACCAATCAAAATACTTTTACCTAAAATTATCCAAGCATTCCCTCTCGTCATTCCCCAAGCTTCACTGATATTTTTTCTTGACCCTTGGCTCTTTTCTACAGATAAATAAACAGCTGGAAATAGACGACCCATCAGATAAAGAGCTGGAACAATCAATAGTACAGTAGCAACTGCTGCTATGATAATAACAATGGAACTAATGGCTGACACAAAGTATGAACTTATTACTGTGAATAAAATTATTAGTCCAATAATTGCAAACAGAGGAACAACACATAATGAAATTAAAATATTTGTTTTCAAGAAATCCCAGAACTGCGAGAAGCTAGGTAATGATTCACCAGAGAAAGGTCTAAATCCTTTTCCGTCTAATAAATTCATTATTGATTTAATCCAAACATATGAAACCAAAATACTAGCTACTAGTAATAATAATGTTACAGGAAAATAACCATCTTGTTTTGAAATATTTTGACTGATAGCTTGCAAAACTCCTGATACTAAAATAATCAGAATCATGGCACCAAAATGCTCTTTGTATAAAACCCAAGCTTCTTTTATTTTTGCACCAACTTTAAATGTAAATGGCATAAAATGAATGAATAAATATTAATGACTATATTATATCATAATATATATGTTATAATCTATTACTATGTCACACAAGACGGAAGGTAACAGATCAGTAATTGCAGCCCTTTTTGGCAACACTTTTGTAACCATAATAAAGACAATCGTAGCTATTTCTTCAGGTTCAGCTAGTATGTTTGCTGAGAGTGTCCACAGTTTCGCTGACACCTTAAACCAATCTCTCCTTCTAATTGGCCTTAAACGATCGAGAAGACCAGCTGATGATTCTCGAGGGTATGGATATGGAATTGAAAGATTTTTCTGGTCACTTATTTCGGCCTGTGGTATTTTATTTATTGGTGCCGGCGTAACTGTCTACCATTCAATTGATTCGCTTCTGAAGCATGACATAAATGCTATTCACGATTATAATTATTTCACTATCTTAGTTTTATGTATTGCTTTCTTTGTCGAAGGCATCACACTTATTATTGCCATAAGAGAATTAAAAGGTAAAAATAAACTTTCAAAGAAAATTTTTACTGAAGCAGACCCAGTAACCTTAGCTGTCGTCTATGAAGATAGCGCTGCTGTTGTTGGTGTTTTAGTTGCACTGACAGCCCAAGTTTTAATGCATTTTACGGGTAATAATATTTACGATGGAATTGGAGGAATAATTGTTGGTTTAATTCTTGGATTTTTAGCAATAATTCTAATTATAAAAAATCATCATTATATAATTGGTAAATCACTAGACGATGATACAACAGAAGAAATAACAGAGCTATTATTAGAAGACCCATGTATAGAAAATATATCAGAATTTAAATCTGTAGCTGTTGATATAAATAAATATAGAATATACACAACTGTCGAATGGAACGGTTCTCCTCTTTATGAAGAGATATATGAAGCGGGAGATTTAAAAGAAGAGTTTGATAATATTAAAGATGATTTTCAAGAATTTACAAAACTTATGTTTAAGACAACAGACAGAATCCCCCGTCTTGTTGGAAGTCGCATTGACGAAATAGAAAAAAGAATAAAAGAAAAATTTCCTCAGATAGCGTACGTTGATATCGAAATTAATTAAAATAAATAAATTACGATAATATGGAATTAATTTTTCACAATATAATTCTTTGGCTTGAATCTTCAAAGTATTTTTTGCTTTTTCTTGGGACTCTATTCGAAGGACCTGTTGTTATGATGGCGAGTGGCTTCTTGTATAAACTAGGTCAATTCGACCTTTTGCCAATGTATCTTGTTTTAGTATTTGGTGACTTCACGGCTGATATAGGCTGGTATTGCGTAGGTAGATATGCGACACGCAAGGCTATTTTTAAATATGGACATTTCATAGGGATAAGACCGGAAATAATTGAAAAGGTGGAAAAACGTTTCAAAAAATACCACCAACGAATTTTAATTATTTCTAAACTTACTATGGGACTTGGTTTTGCTTTTATCGTTCTTATTGTCGCAGGCATCTTCAAAGTTCCCTTTAAGAATTATGTTATTCTTAATCTAATAGGTGGTTTTATCTGGACAGCTCTTATTATTACAATTGGATATTTTTTAGGTAATATTTATCTAATGATACCTCCTTCAATAAAGATTATTTTTATCATATTTATATTTATTGCATTTATATTTGGCATAAGATATGCTAATCAGTATCTAAAGAAAATAGAAATCTAATTAAATAGAGTAATACAATGGAAGAAAAAAAAGATAAAAGAATAAGCATTGCTATGATTTGTGACCCAATCGGTAACAATAAATCTGGTGTGGTTGTTTCAACTCTACGCTTTGCCAAACTGCTTAAAGAGCGAGGCCACAATGTTATCTTTATAGGAGCTCGTTCTCTTGAAAATAAGGATCACAGTTATCACGATGGAATAAAGGCATACAGATTCAGAAGTCTCCCTGTTCCAAAATCTTGTGGATGGAATTTAGCCTTCCCTACAATTTCTGAACTTAAGCGTATATTCAAAGAAGAGAATATTGATATTGTTCATATTATTTTACCAATGTCAGGATCGATCATGGCCATAAAAGCAGCCAAATCGCTTAACATTAAAATTGTTGCGCACTCTCATTCTCAGCCTGAAAATTTATTCATGGATATGCCAAAGATAATTCAGCCAACTCTTAACCGTATGTGGAACTCTTACCTTATGTGGACATATAGCAAGGCAAGCTCTTTAATTTATCCATCTGAAATGGCAAAGACATTGCTAGATAAATTAAGTAAGAGAAACCAAATGTCTCATGTCATCAGTAATGGCATAAATACCAAAGAATTTAAACCAATTTTAATTGGAGATTTTTATAATAAATATAATATTCCGAAAGATACAATTAAATTACTTTTTGTCGGACGTTTATTCCCTGAAAAATCAATTGATACCATTATAAAAGCAATACCACACATCCTTCTTAAACATCAAAATATTCATATTATGATTGTCGGTGGTGGATATTTAAAATCAAAATTAGAGAAGCTTACCCATGATCTTAAGGCAGACAAATTTGTTACTTTCTTGGGTCTAGTTAGCGAAGAAGATAAAATCTTGGCATATAATGCAAGCGACATATTCATTCTTCCCTCTTTAGCAGAGCTTGAGGGCATGGTAGTTCTTGAAGCGATGGCTTGCGGTAAACCGATAATTATTTCAGATTCTATTATGAGTGCTTCCCGTTTCTTTGTTGATAATAATGGTTTTTTATTCGAGACAAAGAATGCAAAAGATTTAGCTGAAAAGGTTATTAGTTTAATTAAAGATAAAGATCTTCGAGAGAAAATGGGAAAAGTTAGCCTTGAAAAAAGTAAAAATTATGATATAGAAAAAAGTGTAGATAGACTTGAAGAAGCTTATTATTCAGCCTTAAAATAAATGAAAGAATCTCTATTTGAGAATAAAATATATTATCGGACGAATGAATTTAAGCAAGATAAATTAACCTTAATCCTTGTTCATGGAGTTTGTGGCAGTTCATCGGCATGGTGGGAATACGAAAAGAGATTAAACGATAAATATAATATTGTTTCTTTTGATATACGTGGTCATGGAAAATCAAAACGTTTTCTAAATTATGATGATTATAAAATAGAAAATTTCTCAAACGATCTTTTCGAATTAGTTAATCATTTAGGAATTAAAAAATTTGTTTTAATCTCCCACTCATTTGGATCATTTATCTCTCTTGATTTTATAGATAAATATAGAGAATATATTCTAGCTGGAATATTTTTAAGTCCCAATTTTAATGCAAATTTAATGCCAGAATCCCATATTGCAAAACCATTCCTTGATCTATTGTCCAAAATAAACTTTCCAATCTCTTCCTCCAAAGAAAGAAAACATTTAGACTATTTAACTAAATATCCAAATTCTGGAGATTTTAATATCAGAAGAACTGTTGCCGATGTCTCAAATACAGGACTACGTGTTTATTTATATTGCATGAGGCAAGCATATTTATTTAACGGAGAAAATATATTAGAGAAAATAAAATTCCCAGTTTTAATTATTCACGGCAAAAAAGATTCTATCTTCCCTGTTAAGTATGGCATTATGATGGCGGATAAAATTGCCAATTCTAAAATAGTTGCTCTTGATAATGTCTGTCATGAAATAAAAGATTCTACGATTACAATTGACAAAATATCGCACGAAATAGAAAAGTTTCTAGAAAATATATCATAATTGATTATATAAGACCACAGTAGTAATATATAAATATAATATGAAAATATGGACACAGAGATGGAAAGAGGTATTTAAAAGTAATGATTTTATTAAATCCTTTATTGTATCTTTTTTATTCCTTCTAATAAGTCTTTATGTAAACTTTATAGCTGGCAACTACGCAACAGAGAGTGCCAGTCTTCCTGTAACAGATATAATACTAAGCAATATACGCCGATTTGATGTAGATGGATTCTTTATCTATGGACCAATCATTCTTTTTACAATTGTTTCAATAATCTGTATATATAATCCAAAAAAAATTCCTTTTATTTTAAAGAATATTGCTCTCTTCACTGTCATAAGGTCTATTTTTATTAGCCTTACCCATCTAGGACCATTCCCAATGCAAGCAATTGTCGAAAGTACAAACTTAATTAACAAATTTACCTTTGGAGGAGATTTATTTTTCTCAGGGCATACAGGTATTCCTTTTCTTATGGCTTTAATTTTTTGGCAAAATAAAAAGTTACGATACTTCTTCCTACTTTATTCAATATTTATGGGAACAATAGTTTTACTTGGGCATTATCACTATTCAATAGACGTCCTTGCTGCCTTCTTTATTACCTACACTATATTTGATATATCTTTGTATTTATTTAAAAAAGAAAGAAAAATGTTTTTCCAGATTAATTCTTAGGTTGTTTTACTTAAAATTGATAAAAATAAAAACATATAATATTAAATTAAATGTTATATAATATATAGTATTAATGCTAATATAAAAAATTATGTCAAAATATGTATGTTTAGACTGTGGTTGGATCTATGATGAAGCTAAAGGGTTTCCAGAAAGAGGCATAGCTCCTGGAACAAAATGGGAAAGTCTTCCTATGGACTTTAAGTGTGCAGAATGCTCGACTAGAAAAAGAGACACTCATATGTGGAGAAAATTAGACTAAGAATGTAATATTAAGTTTTATATTAATTAACCTTCTTTTTCTGAAGGTTTTTAAATTAAAAAACCCGCAGAAAAGGAAGTATACAATAAAAACTATTTAGTCTTCTTTATGATTTCCCTTCCATCCATTATTTGAATCTTTAAATTTTAAACCTGTTTTAAGAAAAATATTAGCCTCCTTTATGGAGCTTTCGGAATCAAGCAATGAAGAATATGCATCTTTTGAATTTCCTTCTTTTACCTTGACATCAGCTTCATTTAAATAATTTTTTGCTTCATCGAGAGTTTTATTAGTATCATCTATAATCTTTTGCTTCACAGGAGAATCAACACTAGAAGTATGTCCTATCTCATCGGCAGTTTTTGTGATAAGAGACTGAATTGCATCTTTTCTTTTGGTATATTTATCTGATTCACTATTACCCTTATTTCCTTTATTAAATTCCTTATTTTTTGAATTAATTCTAATATTTCCGGCACTAACTCTGGCCGTATTTGATATCTGATTGTTTTCATTTGAAATAACAGCCTTATCTTCTTTAACTACAATATAATCTAAAACTCTTGCATGGGCATTCATTCCAGCTTGAAAGTTTGTAATTATTTCATCAACATTTTCATTTGATTTTGTTTTTCTGGTTTCATTAATGGCCTTATTCAAAGCCAATGTATGCTTTTCTAAAAGATCATTAATCTTCTTTTCATTTGTTTTGTTAAGATTCCCTTGATTGGCCAATGTTTCAGCTTCAAGCATGCGCTTGGTCGCTAAGTTACTCTCAAATTTTGCCTTTGATTCAGGAGAAAATGATAAGACTGCTTCTATTGGCTCAACGATATTTACCTTAATCGGATATAACGGACTATTCGGCAGACTCTCTTGTGAGGCAAAAACGACACCTCCACTAGTAAGAACAAGAATCAATGGAACGATTATAAAATACACTAATTGTTTTTGTTTTAAAATAGATACAAATGAATAAGTCATCCAAGGACTATAGACAGGCTTTTTATCTGGAAGCGAAAAATTCAAAACGTTTTCTAGGATACGTCCTTTTTCAAGAGAGGTCATTTTGATCTTCTTTATCTCTGCTATTCCGTCATGTAATTTTTTGTTTTCCATATTAATTATTTATTATCATCATTATAACCTGCTTTTTTTCTTAATTCCAAAAGCCCTCTATTTATCCGAACCGAAGCTGCGTTAGTCGAGATTCCTAATATCTTACCGATTTCTACTGGAGATAAGTCTTCAACGTAACGAAGATAAACAGGGTGACGATTCGATGGACTTAATTCATTTATTTTATCGAGTAGATATCTTCCTTCTGCTACTAATTCTAGACGGGATGTAGTCATTTCGTCGGATGGATCATATCCATCTTCTTCCCCATGATTTAACATACTATCCAAAGAAAAACTTTTCTTTTTACGATACCAATCTATAACAAGACGATGGGCTATTGTAAAGAGAAAAGCCCTATTATTAAGAATTTCTTTGTTTTGAAGCATGCTCTGCCATAATCTTAAAAAAGTTTCCTGTGTGATGTCCAGGGCTTGTTCGCGATTAGATACACGTACTAAACAGAACCTAAATATAGCATCTGATTCACTTTCATATATTTCCTCAAATGTTTGTTTAATTTCTGCTTTCATATACTAAGACGTACGAACTCTAGTTTTCTTACATTAGCCATATACTCAAAATACAACAAATAAACATTAATGTCCATGTAAGAAAAGTGCACCCTAAGACGTCTACTTCAATGTGAGGTCGCATGTTTGGTATATACAAACTACTAAACATACATTATTAATTTAATAGAAATTTATTATATATGAAAAAATACAAATCAATAATTACAGGTTCATTAATAGCCGCTTTTATTATCAGTACTCCAGTTGCAATATTTGCAGAAGGTAATGATAAGAATGGCAATGATAACAATAGAAACAAAGCTAAGGTAGAACAAAAAAGTAATATAGACTTTAGTAAAAACTCCAAAAGCAATTCTTTATTCAATAGAGTAACGCATTGGCTTGAAGGTAAAAAGATAAACGCATCAACAGCTAATATTAACCTTAAGCCATCTATCGATGGTATTACAGCTCCAACAGTTCTAAAGACTGGAGAAGTAGGAACTTGGATAATAAAAGCTTCAGATCCTCAGAATGGAACTCTAAGTTACGGAGTCGACTGGGGTGATGCAAACTTAATCGCAAGATCAATGTCAATGTTAAGCGAACCGGTATTTGTGCAAACAAGTACCTTTACACACTCTTATGCAAATAAAGGTGAGTATAAAATAACCTTTACCGTTACTAATAATGCTGGAATAAAGACAACCTCGACAGTTACTGTTCACATAACAGAAACCGTAAATGTTACTGCTCCAGTTATAAGCAACTTAACAACAGTATCAACTAAAACAAATAAGGCTAGAATAAATTGGACAACTGATGTCCGTTCAAATAGTGTTGTTTGGTATAGTACTACTTCCCCTGTTGATACAACAATAAACAAAAATGTATCACGCCGTGGTCAAGTTCTAAAGCACAATATTGAATTAAAGAATTTAGAAGCAAACACAAAATACTATGTAGTTGTTGCATCAACAAATGACGCAGGAACAACAAAGTCAGCGGAGATTTCATTCACAACTCCAGCTGTTATAGATAACAATGCTCCTGTTATAACCAGTCTATCTGGGGCCACAACTATCAATGTTGGTCAAACAGAAGTAGTCACAATCAATGCTACAAACCACAACAATGGAGCTCTCAGTTATACAGCTGATTGGGGTGATACAACAATTGTAGCAAAAAGTTTACTTGCAGTTACAGAACAGCCAGTATATGTACAGAGTGCAACATTAAGCCATGTATATAATACTGCTGGAACTTACAACGCAACCTTCACAGTAGAAAATAGTAATGGTATAAAAACTTCTTCTTCTATGAAAATTACAGTATTAGCAGTTATTGCCGATACAACAGCCCCAATTATTAGTAATGTGATAACAACAGTAAATGCTTCTAATGTTACTGTAGCATGGACTACAAACGAACCAGCAACATCTAGTATCTTCTATTCTATCAACACTCCTGTTGATACAAATCTAAGTACTACTGCTTCAATCGTTGATAAAACACTAGCAACAAGTCACTCAATTGTTATTCCAGGTTTAACATCAAGCACTCTCTATCACTTCATTTTGAAGTCTGCTGATGCATTAAACAACGTAGTTTCGTCTAGTGAATCTCTATTCACAACAAACTAAGTGTTATAAAATAGACAAGGCCAATATCATAAAACCACCCATATGGGTGGTTTTATGATATTGGCCCTCACCTAATTTATCCCCCAATAAGTGGATAAATACTTTCGCAAAATTTTACTAGTGATATAATTAAAGTACAGATGGATTAAGGTGGTCGATTTTAATACTAATTAATCTCAATCAAATTTATGCCTACAAAGAAAAAAGCAAAGAAAGTATCAAAGAAAAAGAAATAACTCCTATAAAATAAAAACCGACTCGTCGGTTTTTATTTTAATTTATATCTTAATAGAAATTTCTTCTAATAATTTTTTATATGGGTGTGCAGTTAAATGCCATCCACCTGGAATTAAAGGGTGATCCAAATCATCAATAACAAGATAAATAACATAAGAAAGCATGGCTACACTTATAGTAAAGAAATAATCTAGCCAAATATTCTTTACTCCTATAAATAAAGAAAGACAAATCATAAGGGCGGTGGCAAAGAACATAACTCCCTTAATGAATTTCGGCACATGGTGGGAGCTATATCGTATTCTTTGATTCCGCTGTTCTATTAATTTTGTAAAGAAATTAAGGGCATTTTTAGCAAGAATAGGTTGTTCTTTGAACATATCAAATATGAGCTTATTCATCGTTGAAATAGATATTTCAATTCGATTACTTGTAATATTTTGTTCACTTTTATATAAACCATTATCAGACATTTCCTCTAAGTATGATTTTATTGAAACGCTGAAAACGTTACCAATATCTTCAGGTAAATATCTAGACCATGACCACAATTCTTTAAGAATATGAACTTCGCTACTTACCGCATCTAAAAGATTATTCCAATTATCCCACTCTTTTTGAATAATGAAACCGGCAAGAATACTGAATAAAGTTCCAATTGAAGCATATAACCAAGGAATACCACCCACATCAGCTAAAAGTATTTTAGTACTATAAAAGTCACTTTCGTGAATAAAATAAAAAAATAGGCTAAAAAAGCCGAGGAATACAACTATTTTTAATATGAGTCTCATACTAAAAATATACAGCATATTATTTATTTAATCAATTGAATACTTAGTCTTCTATTCTTTTTCCCCACTGCCAACGGGGCTTTTCTCCTTTTTTATAACAAATATAAATAAGTAATCCTGTCGAAAAAATGATGAAAATTAAATTTTTCAGCCATTCATGGTCATCTATTTTTGAAACCAGTGAAACAAAAAATATTGACCAAAACAAGACAGTAACCCAACCTTGCCATGACGAAGGGGTCCACCCCCATCCATATAACTTTCTTTTAAACCAGATTTTATTCATATAATTATTTTTTATATATTAATAATTCGATATATTTAAGTCCATACATAATTTCAGTTCTTATTGGCCCCTTAAAGCCTGGATCAATTAAGCATGAGTGACCATGACTTTCCCCACCTGGATATCCTCCCGTATTTATGACCGCCATAATATTTTCGCTTAATTCGACTTTTGCTGTTTCCCCTATTTTAAAATCAGTATCAAAATCTTTTGGTATTTCTTTTAAAATATTTGGTAGATCATCTTTGCTATTAACCCTTAATATATCATTAGATTGAGGAATATAAAATTTCTCTATTAGGGGGAGTTTCAAACAAAGGCATTCTTTATCATTATATTTCTCATCTAAAAACCAATCAACACCTTCTACCCCTTCTACCTTTATGCCCTTATTTATTATTTCGCGTAAGTTATCATTTCTTAATCGGTTAGCATCATTAGCAAAGAAAAAACGGATTATGTCACCTTCTAACATTATCGGTCTATCAACATTATTTATAATATCAATTGGAACTGAAACATCCCTACCTTCATTTATCTCATTAAGCATTGTGTCTGTTAGAGAAAGACTGTTAAATTTAACTTCTACTCCTGATTGAGCCAAACAACTTCGAACTGACCAATTTAGAAAAGAAAGAGAATCTCGATTAATATCAACATTCGGAAAATCTTTTTTATTTACTATAACCTTTACTCCTGTTGCTAAACACAAAGGAGGAATAGTCATCCTTTCTTCTAGCGCTACATCATGTCCAACCCAATAGTTCTCAAGCGTTTTAAATTGTTCCATTGCTATCTGATGTTGCTTCATATTTATTAAATCTTCAAGTTTTGGGAATTTATTTTCCATATATTATTAGTTTTTGATATTAATTAGACATCTGAATATGATTATATATTCTTATATTGTACCAGAATTCGATTAAAATTACAGATTATTTATAATAAACAAAAATACAACGCATTGCGTTGTATTTTTGTTTACATATTAATTACAACTATGGAAGAATTGATTTAAAGGCAGCCAAAGAAGCAGAATCAGAATCAACAAGCCAATTCCCATCACCTCCATTTTGATTAAACCAGACCCAACCTACAATGCTTGGATAGTTTTTTATATGAGCTCCCATATCTTTTATCCACTGGGCTTTTTGTACTCCAGGAACAGAAGCTGTTGAGAGAATATAAACTGGCTTATTATAAGATGAGAGTAAATTCATTAAGGAAGAAGGAAATACTTGATCCCAAGTTTGAGTATCAAAATTAAATCCATCGACAGCTACATAATCAACATAATTATCTCCTGGATAATATGAACTAATTGAATTGGCTGTAGTATTTGGAACTGAAACATTATTTACATCCCAAGCAAATTTAACATTTGTTGCGCCATTAAAAGCATCATGAATATGCTTCCAAGTAGCAATTACTTTTGATGGTGTATTATTCCCTACTGTCCCATCCCACGTATCCCAATTACCATTCATCTCATGAAGTGGAGCTAGTATGACAGAAGCCCCACTTGCTTTGGCAGCTGAAGCAAAATTATTTATATATGCGTCAGAATTACCAGCATTGATTTGGTCAAGACTTGTCCCTGTATTCTCCCAGAAAATTACAAGTGTTTTTCCTGATGACTTCAAACTATTTGCCATGGATGTTGGGAAACTTTCATTCCAACCTACAAAAATTGCTTGCATATCTGCCTGTTGACCAACAGTTCCCTCAAAGGAAGACAATGAATCTGAAGGTAGAAAAACGCCCCACTTAAGAGAGGGTGTTTGTGTTTGAATAGGCGCAGCAGGAGCAGGAACTACAGGCACAGCTGGCACTTGTGCAGGCACAACAGGCGTTGGGACTACAGGTACAACAGGTGCTGGTGTAGGGGTGCTTACATAACCATTATACCTACTCCATCCATGTTTCGATCCATGATAAGAATTAGTATTTTGCGCTAATAATTTATTTGAATAATTTAAGTTAGATGAATAATTTGAATTAAAATGTGAATAATTTTGTGTTTTAGCTAAAGCAATAGGTGTACTAAACACTATTGGAGCTACGACTAACGATAACATTAAAATAATAACTTTTAGATTAAGGAATCTACTAACCATTAAAACTAATTTGTATTTCTTCATACAATTTCAAGCCTAACAAATACAAATTGGATGTAAATACTTTGCTCAAATTCCACCATTTTTAGAAAATAAAACAACTTTTTTGCAAAAAAGTTGTTTTATTATAAGTATATTTTAAAAACCAGTTATTCATCTTAAATTAATGTTTGTATTATAAGCCCCATAAACAATAAAACTGTCAAACGCTATATTTAAAGTCTTTTCTGTAATTCATATAAATAACTTTTTTATAAAAAAAATAAATTTTTTAAAATTACAAACAAGTTAAATCTGAATCTTGATATTTAGGATAATAGACAACGGCACCATTTGATTCACGAGTATAACCTAAGGCAAGTCCTGAACCAGGATAACAATAATATTTATAACCATATGTTCCGGCGGGAGAACTATCCCCTGTCATATTATTTAATGGATCTACTGGGACCTTAGCGGCAATACCACTTAATACTAAGAAATTCATAAAAGAAGGAGAAACTGTAGGCTGAGAACTATAGTCCCAGCCTCCAGAATTTGCGTCCACCCATGCCTGACCATTACGGGAAGGATTATAAGTAACAGGAATTCCACCATACTGCATATTGTACTGCACTAACATTGTATAAATTGTCTGCATATCTTTTTGTCTAACAGCATCTCTAGATTTCTTTCGGGCTGCACTTAAAGAAGCAAGAACTACAGAAGAAAGAATGCCGATGATTGCAATAACAATGAGAAGTTCAATTAGGGTAAAACCCTTTTTATATTTCATACTCTGATTGTACTCCAATTTAAAGTAATTGAAAGAAATTAAAACTAATATAAATAAAAAAACAGCAAAGATAACTTTGCTGTTTTTTTATTTAAGGTTAAATCTATTTCAATAAAAATCTAAGAGTTGAGACTAAACGAATTTTCTTGAATTCAGGAGAGCCAGGATCTTTCTCTGTAATATCAAAAACTCCTTGATTACCTCTTGTAACGCTTCCAACTACTGAACCTGAATTTTTAGCAAATTGAGAAGCGGTATCACGAGCATTTTTAATTCCATCGGCTAGCATTTCAGGCTTTATACTATTAATATCTGAAAATTCAAATGATATATTGTTTTGATTTAAGACAACACCTCTTTTAACCAAAAGCAGTGTTTCATTTGAAGTTGATTTTGCTAAATCAACCTTTTTTGTATAGACAGATATTTGATTAGTTGAATTATATCTAAATGCCGCATCTTTATATGTATCTTGATAAATATTTACTGGTGCAATATTTATTTCTGAAGCCTCAAAACCTTTTTCTGTTAAAAATGCTTTAATAGTTGTAATATTCTTTTCTATATCAGAATACAAACTATCAACATTATTTGATTTTACTTCAAAACTTAATGCCCAGATAGCTGTATCAGCTTTAACAATTTTCTCAGAAAGACCTTTTACTTCAACGTAAGATCCCTGCTTCGAGAAATCTTGAGCAGAGAAAAATAATGCCGCAGATATAATTATTGAAAATATAATAAGGGCAGCGCTAATAAAGAAGAATTTGTTGTTTTTTATTGTTTCCATGGTTTAAGTTTACCACCGTTTATTAAAAATGCCTAAATTTAATTATTATTAATAAATAATTATGTACCAATTCTGCGAAACAAATAACCAGAAAGAGGAAGAGCAATTACTATTGCAACTAAGCACCAAATAACAGCAAGAATTGCATGATTACCAATAGGAGTCCCTACCATATAACCCCTTATGGCTTCAATTACATGTGTTACTGGTTGATTTTCTGCAAATAATTTTAGAATTTTCGGCATATCATTAGTTGGCACAAAAGCACTACTCGCAAAAGTAAGAGGAAAAACAAACATAAAAGTCATCCACTGAACAGCTTCAACTGATTTAGCCAATAATCCCAAAATAGCAGACGTCCAAGATACAGCCAAGGTAAATAAAAGTAATATACCTAATATTATAAACCATTCTTTAATTGTAGCTGTTGGACGGAAACCAATTAATAATCCAACTGATATCATTACGATTGATGATATTATGTTTCGAAATAAATCAGCCACAACATGACCTATTAAAACAGTTGAACTTGCCATCGGTAAAGATTTGAATCTATCGACAATTCCCCTTTTTAAATCAGTCGCTACATTAATCGAAGTAGTAGTAGCACCAAAAGCAGCCATTTGAATTAAAATTCCAGCAACTAGGTAATTAACATAACTAGTCCCTCCGGTATTTATAGCTCCTCCAAATACATAACGAAATAACAATAAAAACATGATTGGCTGTAAAGCTAAAGACATTAATTGATCTAGATTTTTAAAAATATGCTTTAAACTTCTAACAATCAAAACATAGCAATCACTAAAAATCCAATATAATGACGATTTATTTTTAGATATATAATTAATCATATTTTATTCTTTTCTTACTGTTTCAGTTTCATGACCAGTGAGACTGAGAAAAACATCATCAAGAGTAGGTTTATGCAGAGACATACTTTCTATTTCTATTGAGGCCTTCTCCATTTTATCTAAAATATCCTTAACTTCTTTTACTCCTTTTTCAATCTGTATCATTATGCTATTTTGCATTTCATCTACTGATAAATTCGTGCCAAAAATTAATTGCTGAGCTTTATTAAAATCAATTGATTTAGCAAAAAATAATTCAAGCCGATTATTTCCAGCCCTATTTTTTAATTCATCGGGAGTTCCTTCTGCTATAACCCTACCTTGATCAATAACAACAACACGATCCGCTAACTTGTCAGCTTCTTCTAAATATTGAGTTGTGAGTAAAATAGTTATTCCATCATTTTTTAAATCTTCAATTATTCTCCACATAGATATACGGCTTCTTGGATCAAGGCCAGTTGTCGGCTCATCAAGAAAAATGATAGGAGGAGTCGCAACTAAACTAACTGCCAAATCAAGCTTTCTGCGCATACCACCAGAATAATTTTTGGCCTGTCTTTCAGAGGACTCAACTAATCCAAACTGCTCAAGTAACTCTCTGGCTCTTTTTTTGCTTTCAGCTTTACTTAAATGATAAAGTCTCCCCATCATTTCTAAATTTTCCCTACCTGTTAAATATTCATCAATTGCAGCATACTGGCCCGTTAGACCAATAATCTTTCTAATTTCACCGGCGTCTTCTACGACATCAAAACCATTAATTTTAATTTCGCCTTTATCTGGCGGTAATAAAGTACTTAAAACTTTAATAATTGTAGTTTTTCCTGCCCCGTTTGGACCTAGCAAAGCAAGAATTGTGCCTCTTTTAACTTCAAAACTAACACCCTTCAAAACCTCAAGATTCTTAAATGATTTTTTAAGATTATTAATTTTTATTGAAATATCGCTAGTCATATAAATACTATAACTTATTTAAATTAATATTAGATTAACAAACAATCATTAAAAAACACACCCGACATTAGTGTCGGGTGTGGACTAAAAAATAATATATCAAATATCTATTAAAATATCAGATTATTTTTTAACATCTTCTTTAATCATTTTGACAATTTCGGGGAATTTGGGTATTTTAAAGTGTCCATTTTTACTCTTATAAATTACGATCTTTGCTTCTTTTAATTTATTCCTATATTTCTCAGCATGGGATATAGGCACACTATCGTCATCCATTGAAAACATAAGGGTTACATCTTTGCAATTTTTCTCTATCAAGGTAAGATCTGACTTTAATTTAAAACCTCCCACTAAATCTTCTTCAAAGCAAGTATCATCAAATGGCGGACAAATTAAATAAACAGAAAGAATCTTTTTCGGAAACTTATTTTCTGATAAATATTTAGCAAGGAATATTCCACCAAGTGATCCACCAATTAAAATAATATTATTTCTTAAAAATGGAATATACTTCTCAAAATATATTTTCCAATCTTCGTATTTTGCATTTTCTTTTAATGGCATCTGGGGTCTAATTATCTCAAAATTTTTACCAAGCTCCTTGTCTAAATACTCTTTAGCCCAACGAGGCTTATTCTCAATAGAAATAGGTCTATTTTTTAAAAAAGCTAAATAATCTTTTTGATTTTTAAAAGTCTCTCCTCCGTGAATATACAATATTTGTTTTTTGTTTTTCATAAATTAAATTTATTTTTAATAATTTTAGCAACTTCAACGGGATTTATTACTGTGTTATTTATCCTTATATAATTAGCTTCTTTTATCTCTCCTTCCTTGGAATTCAATCGATGAGTCAACATACTATCCTTGAGTTCATTCTCTGACCATTCAATATTTCTTTTTGTTGGCTTATGTTCCAGTCGATGTTCAGTTTTATTCCTTCGTATTCTTTCATCTGTATCAGCTTCAAGTTCTACATAACAAATTTCGGCTCCTTTGTCTTTGAAGATTTTAGTTAAATTATCAAGATAATCCCAGTCTTTTTGATCATCAAAATACCAGACATAAGTAAAAATTAGCCCTTCTAAATCACTAGAAACTACCTCTTGGAAAATTTCTTCACGAAACAGATTTACAAGTCTTTTACCAGAAGGAGTACTGTAACTAAAAAATTTAGATACTAATTCAATGGTCATGTGATTATGAAAAAGTTTTAATTTAGTTATTTTCTCAAGCTCCTGACCAACAGTCATTTTACCAACAGCTTGGGGCCCGAATATTACAATTAATTTCATCCTTATATTATATCAAAGTTTTTAAACAACAAATAGGCATAAGAATCAACCCCTAATTGGCGAGTACTTTATTCCATGATAAAATAACTACATATGAAAAATTATATTAATTGGAAGTCATTTTTTATCTTACTAAGTTTAAGTTTAATAAGTATAGTTTGTGTATTCCCTTATGTTCTTACTCTTCAAGGAGAACTATTAAAACAATTAGGGCAACCAATTTGGCTCATATTCATATTCCAATTTGTTCAAAGTTTAATTCTTTTTTCTGTCGCTATATTTTTTGGATTATTTTTTACAAAAAAAGTAAATTTTCAACTTCCTCTTATTGAGGCAATAATAGAAAAAAGAGACTACAAAAATATTATAAAAGATATTTTAGGAAAATCTATTCTTATAGGAGCTGTTACTTCTTTAATTATTTATGGAGTAGATACTCTCTTTACGATTGGCGGTGCTGTTATCAGTACACATCAAAACTATGCGCCAATTTGGCAAAAACTTTTAGCTGCCGTATATGGAGGTACAACAGAAGAGATATTATTAAGATTGTTTCTGATGACATTTTTTATTTGGATTAGCATGAAAATATTTAAAAAAGATCAACCAACCAAAATAGGTATCATATTATCCATTTTTCTTGCTGCAATTATATTTGGTCTAGGACACTTACCTCTTACTGCATCATTAACAGAGTTAAATCCACTTATAGTTTCTCGTGCAATTGTTTTGAATGGAATAGGGGGAATTATCTTTGGATGGCTTTTCTGGAAAAAGGGATTTGAGTCAGCAATGATAGCTCACTTTACTGCTGATATATTCTTACTCACTATCTTACCTTTATTAATTAAATAAGTCCCCTTTTAAAATACAGTAGCGCTTATTCATGTCACTACCTTGCATTGCAAGGTAGTGGGTGATATAATGGACCTATGCAAGAAGAAAATATTATTGAAAATACTAAAGCACAAATGAGAAAAGGCAGTTTAGAATTCTGCATCATGCTTATTATTTCTAAGGGAGAAATATATGCTTCCGACATTTTAAAAGAACTCAAAAAGGCTGACCTAATTGTTGTCGAAGGAACACTCTATCCCCTACTTTCTAGACTGAAAGGTTCTCAACTTCTACAGTACAAATGGAAAGAATCCGAATCTGGACCTCCTCGAAAATACTACACAATCACAGATAAAGGAGAGAAAAATTTAGAACAATTAAAAATAACGTGGTCGAAATTAACAAAGTCTATTAATTCACTAATTAAATAATATGAAAAAAACTATACCAATTACTATATCAAAAATTCTTTTTTACATAGAAGAGGATGCCTATGATCGCTTGTCAAAATATCTTAATGCTGTCAAAGCTCATTTTTCTAGCTATAAAGATAGCGGTGAAATAATAAATGATATTGAGAACAGAATAACAGAACAATTCCTAGATAACCATAATCAAAACAATATCGTTACATTAGAGAATGTTGAAGCCCTAATCTCTTCCATGGGTAACGTTGAAGATTTCGATGAAACAGATGCACCTAAAATAGAAACTGAAACAACTAATAAAGAAAACAAACAGAAGAAATTATTCAGAGATCCCGATGATGTCGTCATTGGCGGGGTTGCCAGTGGACTAGCCGCATACTTTGGAATAGATACAAGTATCATGAGACTTATCTTTGTCATTGTCACCCTCATCGGAGGATCCGGTATACTTATTTATATAATTTTATTCTTAGTTATTCCTGAAGCCAAAACTTCCACAGAAAAGCTTCAAATGCGTGGTGAACCTGTCACTCTTGAGTCGGTCAGCGATTTACTGAAAGAGAAAGTAAATGAAGTAAAAAAAAATAAAGGAGGCATCCAAAAAATAATTAATTCCTTTTTACTGGTGATTGTTAAAATTATAAGAATAATTTGGAGTATTATCATTAAATTAATTGGTGCTCTATTTATCTTCCTCTTTAGTTTTAGTATATTCGCTCTATTATTTATATTTACTATTGTTATCTTTAACATTCAAGCTCCATATATAGACTTCCCCATTATGGCGACTGGTAGTCCATTCTTAATCTACTTCGGTTTAATTGCTGGCTTCTTTGCTTTTCTCATTCCATTTATTTTTCTCTTATTTTTAGGGATTAAAATAATAAATAGAAAGAAAAAGATTCACTCAGTTTTTATCCTTTCCCTCTTTGGAGTTTGGTGCTTAGCTATTATCGCTGTTGGAGTTATTGGAACAAAGCTTATTCCAGAATATCGAAATTCCATGACTAATAATCCAATGTATGTAGAGTCAACAGTGGAATTCCCTCTATCTGACTTTACTGGTATTCATATTTCAAATAATAATAATGTCACCATTGAAGAAGGTGAAGTTTATAAAATTACAGCCAAAGGTATGACGAAAGATATTGATAATCTATCTATGATAGTAGAAGATGGGATCTTAAAAATTGGTAAAAAGGATGATTTTAAAATTTGTATTTTCTGTATAAATAAGAATCCAGAAATTAGCATTGTCATGCCTGAAGTTACAAATATATCTTCGGCTAATGCTTCAAGAGTCTCGACTGGTTTAATCAAAGCTGATCAATTCTCTGTTAAAGCTTCTAATGCATCAAGTCTCAGGCTTAATATCATTGCAAATACTCTAGATGTTGATCTATCAAATGCATCTTGGGCTACCCTCTCAGGCAGTACTAATAAGGCTTCATTTAATCTGACAAATTCATCTCGAATTGATGCAACTGCATTAATAACAAAAGATACCACAATCAAAGCCAAAAATAGTTCTTCAATTAAAATATCCGTTAGTGATAAATTAAATACGGACTTAATAAATAGTAGCCGAGTATCTTATTTTGGTGACCCAATTATCATAGAGAAAAATAGTAATGGTTCAAAATTACTAAAAATAAATTAGCGTCTAGAACAAAACAAATGAGCAAGGCTTTTGGCCTTGCTCATTTGTTTAACTAGTTTGAAGTTTCGCATCCAACACGAGAATACAATAACGTTTTAAATTCTTTGCTTATATCAGGAATAAGTATACCTCCCTCTTCAATTAGTGGATAGCGTAACTTTTCAATGCCCGTCTTATTTGCTTGATATATTTCCTTCTCTTTGTTTTTCGAACCTTCAACCATATAGGAATATATAGCTGTAATTTTATTCTGACTTAAAGTACCAATTATCGAACCAATATAGCCATTAATCATATCAGGTCCAGACTGTGTCCCTCTTTTTGTCCCAGTAACACTCTTTCCACTTATTGTTATATCTATAAATTCATCTACCTTATATGGAGCCTCATTTGTTGCTTCCTGATTATAGGTATAACATTGCCGGCCATCAACTAAAGTAATGTTGGGTTGGGTTTTTGGCAAGACGACAGCAGAGTTATCTATTATTGCTATAGGAGTATTTTCTAATAAAAGAATTTGATTAACTAATTTAGGAACCCAATTTTTTTGGGTAAATAAAGCCCCGAAGCCAATGATGATTAAAATTAAAAGTATTATTCTTATTGTTTTCATGGGTTAAGTATAACAAAATTAAAGACCCTTGTTACAAGAGTAACAAGGGTCTTTAATTTAAATGTTTAAAAATTTTAATAAGTGATAAACAAGAACCCCTGGCCAAACGATTGATTTTCCAATCGCAAGCATGATGGCACCAAAAGTTACTGCTCCTTTTAAGAAGTAAACAAGCGAACCTATGAGGGCTAGCCCATAAATACAACCTCCGCTGCCGTGTGATATATTGTTTTTCATAATATTATTATAATACCGTTTTCTTAAATTGTAATCAATCTGTTGAAAAAGTAATCTGATTAAGTCACGGCTAATATTTTTTATATCTTACTAAAGTTCTTAATTCCCCAAATATGGTAAATTTATATAAAGAAATTATTACTAATTCTTCTCCCCTTTAAGTATTATCTTATTCTCGAAACCTCCCTTATCTTTCAGTTTCTGAATTCTAAGTTCTTCAACATTTTCATATTCAGGCAATACCTTCAAAGCTTCAATCACTTCTATAATATCGGCTAGTTCTTCTGGGTCATTTGCCTCCATAAATTCCTTCATCTCTTCCTCGAGTTTTTTAATTAATTCTATTTTATATTCTTCTGGTGAAGCAATCCTTTTTTCATATACAATCCCCTTTTTATCAAGAATCTCTGGAATGTTGTCTCTAACTAATTTATTATATTTTTCCATAATTTTAATTATATCAAAATTCTAAGGTGATAAATAGATATTAAAAAGAAAAAATCACTTGGATTTTTTCTTTTTAATAAAGATAAATCCAAATGATTTAAATAATGGGTCGGAGCTGCCTTAATGGTACACTCAAACCCGATGTTCGCTCCTACTTCTTCTGGTTTTTATTGTTATCCCAGCCTTCTTTGTAGGACTCTTCATGACCCTTGGGTGGATTGTAGGAACCACCAAAAATTTGATCCGCAATTATGTCTGCAGTGGAGCTACGTTCACTACTTTTGCTGGAATCTTTCTGGCCCTGATTATGGGCTTCTTGATCATAGTTTTTTGACATGACTATCGTTTTTTACTTTACCGAAATCGTTCCGGCTAACGTCTCGCCCTTAATTGAAACAAGAATACTAAATATAAAATTGATTATTATACCCACTATTCTTGCTTCAATATTCTCTAAGGTACTTATGTTATTCGCAATATACCATACATTTTGCTATTCATCAAGGGGTGATAGATTGGGGTAAAATTAGAATTTATTTCCTTAAAACTGAAGATTGGAACCATCGCTCTTGGAAGAAAACCTTAGTCATTATTTCTTCATCAGATAAATTAATTCCTTCTGGCACAACCACCAGTTTATCATCATCATTATCAGACCTATGGATTATTGCAATTACTTTACCTTTAGCTTTTTCTAATGGTTGATTAATACCCAAATAATAAGCATCTAGCTCTTCCCCATCAGGAGATAACACACCTTTTATATAGCCATAATTTACCTCGTATATAAAATTGTGTTTGGGATGCTTTGTACCCAAAGGTCTATCCATAATAACTTCCACTTCTTTTCCAAGAAAAAATTTTGCGAGTTTTAAAGATTCTGATTCCATTTTTTAAATATCGTTTTAAAAGTAAATAACTAATTATTTAATCCAATCAATTTTTGTTACAGACCCATTCTCATATCCAGGAATATCATAAAAATATTTAGGTTCCCCTCCTTCTTTAAGCGTCTCAAGAATTCTACCAACTCCAGCATGGCTGACTAATAAAATATTATCAGATGAATCATTTAATTCTTTAATACAAGAAATTACTCTCTCACTAAATAGTTTGGGGTTTTCGGCACCAGGAGCATTTACTAAATCAGTTGACGTAGCTTCATGGATAGGAGTGCCAGAAAGATCTCCCATATCATATTCTGTAATGCGGTCATCAATAATAATTTGAGATATATCAAAGCCTAATTCTACGGCTATAATTTGTGCTGTTTTCAATGCTCTCTTAAGTGGAGAAGAAATTATTCTATTAATTTTTAAATTTTCTTTTTTAATTTCGATTGCTGTGGATAAAGCCTGTTCTTCGCCTTTTTTAGTTAGGATAGAATCATCTCTTTGCCCTGCAAAAGTATGTCGTATATTAGCTTCGCTCTCCCCGTGTCTTACAAAATATATCATTTTTCTATTATACTCCCGTTTTCTTAGATTGTAATCAATCTGTTGAAAACGCAGTCCAGCGAAGTCGTGGCGCCCGTTTTCTTAGGTTGTAATCAATCTGCTAAAATGCAATCCGGGAAGGGCCAAAATAGGCTATAAAAGTCGTTACAGTGAGTTTGGTTATGTTGTAACTTATTTTAAAATTTATTAATATCTATATATTTTTCTACAGCATTAACATCATCTAATTGGTAAAGATGATTTCTATCAGCTAATTCATTTTTATACGCAACTAAATCATAAGGGTTGATTAATGATATTTCTATACCATCAACTACTTTCATTATATTGGGAAATTTACAATAATTATCTTTTGTTTGAAACCATTTAGTTTGTTCTTTATTACTCATCATAAGGGTATCGATATCAGTTATATCTATCTCCTGACTATTATAGTTAATTGAGAGAGTATTACAGTCCCATTTAGCATTTGAATAATGTTTTGGACCAGCAGTTATATAATCAGAAACTTCTGAAACAATAACCGGAAAATACTTCCCTGAAAGAGAAATATCTATATCGTTAACTGATCTAGTTGAGCCATATACATGAGCTGCAAATCCGCCACCTATTCTATAGGGTATATTATTTTTATTTAAAATTGAAACTATCCATTTTAGAGCATTTATAGTTTTTTCTTCCATAAATTTTATTATATCAAAGTTACAAAGTGATAGACAATTATTAAAAACTAGTTATATAAAATATAGTTTAATAGTTGCTGCCAGACCTGGATTGTGAGTACAATTCTAGAAGTTTACATATTCAGTAAAGCTTTGCTATTCTTTGTTTAACTTTAAAAATTAAAATTCTATTTCTCCTACATCGACTGAAGGATATGACTCCTTGTAGCATTCACCACGAGATCCATAATAAGAAACAATGCGTGCAGAAAAATCTACATCATAACCAATGACACCAGCATCCCAAGAAGTAGAGAGAAACTCTGCAAAAGTGCTCTGTCCTGCTTGGTCATTACGAATAGCTATAATAACTGCTTCTTCATTAAAATCAGGAACATTGCTCATGCCACTTATTAATGGAGTACCTTGCTGTACGACTACACCATCTTTCATTACATAAATACTCTGTAACCCTGGCAATGACCATAGATTGTGTTCTACACCCGCAAGCCTCAAACATTCAGCAAGATATGCGAAACCTCCAATTTTTGGGCGGTGTGCCATTGCGTGCTTCATTGCTATTTGTAGTTTTTCTTGAGATGAATTCATAAATACAAGCATAACATTTTTCTCTTTTAGAGAAAAATCTACATAACTTTTCTATTTAAACCTTACTTAGTTTTAATAAAAGCTAAATTATTTTAATTAACTTAGGTCGTGCTTTTTTCCAATCTTCTTTTAGTAATCCATACATATAAGAATCATGAATTTTACCAGACGCTCTACATTTAGTATTCTTTCTTTGCATTCCTTCTAATTTATATCCAACTTTTATTTGAGTAGCATTCGAAGCTTTATTTTCTCTATACACAGAAGATCTTATTTTTCTTAATTTAAGTTTATTAAATACAAAATCATTAAAAGCTATTTTAGCCTCAGTCATATAACCATTCCTCCAATATTTTCTATTTACCCAAGAACCACTATCCCCTGTCCCAGAAAATCGATTTATTTTATGGATACCAATAACTCCGATTACTTTCTTTTCAGATTTTAACTCAATAAAAAAAACATATTCATCTGAATTTTTTGTTTCCCATTTTTTTATCATTCCTTTGATAAAATCCTCGGCATCTTTTCTTTTATAAGGATATGGAACTCTAGATAACCATCTTGAAATTTCAAAATCACTAATACCATCAAAAATATCTTTCCAATCGCTCGTCTTAGGCTCTCGAAGTATTAATCTTTTGGTTTCAAGTTTCATAATTATATTATACTCCTATTTTTTAGTCTTTTTCAAATTTTCAATAACTCTAAATTTAGTAATTCTGTATATTAAATCAAAAGGAATAGGTTCTTCAAACGAAAATTGAACACTCCCTTTTGACATCTTGTATTTAGATAACTCTTTTTTGAATTTAATAATACTTGAGGGTGCAGGGAAAAATCCGACATGTTTTTTGAACCCACCGAAGTGAACCAAATTACCATTCAACCTAAAGGTGGGAATACCATAGCTAATCACCTCATCTGCATTAGGTGCAGCTTTTTTAATTGTGTTTCTTACTTTATTTAAAATATGCTGAATATCTTTAGGAAAATTTTTTATATAATTATCGATATCGCTACTTTTTTTCATAAATATAATTATACCAAAACAATAGTTAGAACGCTTGCTGGCAGTTTGGGTCAACGTCGGAACTTATTTAATAGAAAATTAATACTTTTTACTTGAACGTAATTTTCTTATTTCACTAGAAGTTATGAATATTGAGCTGGCACATAATGGAAGCATCGCCATTAAAGCCCTTATTCTACTTGTTGTATATTTATAATCTTTATTATTTTCAGTTAAAGTTTCACTCATGTCTAGGCAATGTATATTTTGTGAATATTGTCTGTATACATTGTTGTACCACCTAGAATTTTTTGTTAATCTTGCTCTCTCATCGATTTTACAACCAAACAAACCATTAGTCTTTATTTTTTTATATTCTTCTTTAGTAAAATGACTTTTTATTTCTTCCATACCCTTATCCCAATTGGGAAACTTTTTTGAATATTCCTTATCCCAATCAACGGTTACAACTAATTTATTTTTATGAGCTATTTGGGCTGCTAAAATTCTAAAAAAAGCATTATCTTTTTCTTTACTTATTAAGAGTAATAAGTAGTCTAAATTTATTTTGATTTCCACTAACACTCTCATTAATATTTGAGCATCGGAGACTTGTCCTACATATGCTAATCCCAAGATTGATTCAGTAAGGCTACTTGTCCTAAGGATAATACTTTTTAAATACATATCTGGTAAAGGATTTTTGTTCTGTGGGATTTCAATTTCATTAGCAAATTCTAATCCAGATTTTATAATATTCTTTATTAGAGTTAATTCTTTGATTTTAACGGCATCATTTATTTTTTTCATAAATATTTAATTTAAATGGATATATTACACACCGTTGTCTTATTTATTTTTTTTAGAAAATAAATTTTTGACAGCCTTCTTGCAAGTAGAAATTAATTTTTTGCCGTTAGTTTCAAGATAATCTATCCAAGAAAAGATTGCTCTATCTATAAATAATCCACCAATTACAAGACAAATAAGAACAGTATATATATAGGATAAATTATTATAATTTATACTGCTTTCATATGCCCACTTCAGGTTTATATATGTAAATACAGCTAAAGAAATTGCATGTAATAAAACATCAGAGTTTATATTTTCATTAGTGCTTTCTACTCCTTCTTCTTCCCACTGACTACTCATTCCATTTCCATTATCTTCTCTTTTTGAAATAGCCTTTTTGTACCAATCATTATTTATTGGTAGATAATTATAGTGCCAGTCTCTTCTTCGTTTATAGCCACGTTTGTCATAAGACCATATTATTCTGTCTACAACTAAGCTTAATAATGCAATTATCACTACTAACGTACATAAAACATAAAACCATTTATATTGTTGTAAAAATGGTAAATATTTTTCGATTTCTTTTAGACACATGATTAATACTATAAGGATAGAAATAGTAAGAAAAGTTCGATTAATTTTTGATGAATGTTCTTGTGGTTTAAAATATATATAACGACCAAATGCTTTGTAAATCACATACATTAAAATGTAAATAACAGCCAGGTGAAACATAGTTGCTTCATGAAGTAACACATTTTTTAATTCATCAAAAGATAGTAGAAATAAATTTTCATTTAACATTTTTTATAATTTATTAATTATTAATTAAAATACCACTAAGAGCATTTAGTAGAGAAGCAACTATTCCTATAATTGCAACTGTTTTATATTTTTTACTTTCTTTTGGAAAATTATTAGAAAACTCCAATGTAGCAAAACTTGTTAGAATTCCAAGAGGTGGAAGCAGCCATGTTAAAATGTTTGACCAAACAATCCATTGTATCAGTGTTATATTTATATTTTTTCTTTTTAAGTACCATTTACCAAACCATTGTCCAATATAGTAAGCACCGAAGAACATTAAAAGAACAAGTAAGCCAAGATATTTACCGATGAGCATACCACCTATTATACTTACAAAAGAAACTACATAACCAATTATTGTTTTAAAAGTATTGGTCATTTTTTTTGATTCCTTTTTTTCTGCCACTGATGGTGTTTTTTCTTGTTCTTGTTCTTTATTAATTATCTTTATTCCATTTCCACACGATGAACAAAAGTTAGCTTCTCCTTGAATTTTATTTCCACAATTTTGACAAAACATATTTATTATAAGCAATCTGCTTTATTAAATGATACAAAATAGCTTTGTGCTATATTTTCGACTGTATATGAATATTCCATATTAATATCACGATTAAGTAAATTTTTTGTTGCGTCATTGCCACAAACACTTTTTTTTAAATAAACTTTAATTGTTTCATCTGTCACACCTGTTGTATCAACATTTGTAAGAACAGCATGATAACGAATTGCATTTGTTTCTGCTGTGATATCTGTCAACATTGTTGAATCATCTAATTTAGTAGGTAATACCATACTTGATTTTGTTTCTTTAACGGCTTGAATAATTAATTCTTCTTTTGACTGAGAACTACTACTTATAGAGGAATCTCCTTGAATTAAATATTTACCAACCCCTATAGCTAATAAAAAAACAACCACAGAGACTACACTCATTAAAGTAGATTTAATTCCTTTTTTGGGTTCTTCTGAGATTATTTTTGCCTCTTCCTTTTTTGATTCTTCTTCTACTTTTTGACCACACTTAGAACAAAACTTAGTATTACTATCAAGTTCAGTATTACAATTTTTACAAAACATATAATTATTTCTTATGATAAAAATTTAAATGACTAATTCAAATTAAAATACTATAAACCATTCTGCCTTAAGCACATTTCATATTCTTTCTCTGTGGCTTCTGTAACATTTGTTTTTTCGGATTGTGGAAGTCTCTCTTTTGTATCCTTTTCTAATAAAAAACATTTAACTGACTGTAACCTACCATTCCCTTGATACTCACCTCCAGTTCCGCATTTTTCATCGTATACTTTTTTATTTATATCGGCTTGCTCTTTTATAATACCTAAATCAGCAGGAATTACTTCTGTAAACCAAGAACACCCTTTTTTTATATTAGATGGTCTTATTTGAACCCAATAAAAAGTAAATCCAATTATTAAAATAATAGCTACTATTACTAACCCCAAAATTGAATGTTTATTTTTTATAAATTGTTCTTCTAAACTAGATTCTGGAATTTGAGATAATTTTCCTTCTTTAACTATATTAACATCAGCAATAATTTTAATTTCTTTTCCGCAACTTCTACAAAATTTTGCCTTTTCTTCATTTTCAGTTCCACAATTTTTACAAAACATAGAATTATTATTTATGATAAATACTTTGAATGACTAATTCAAATGAACATATATTTTCCTTTCTCTTATTTTAGAGGCCTCAGCTAATGCATCTGAAATTTCTTTTAAGTGTGAATGTATCATTTCGTTAGAAATATGCATAGTATTAAAACCATTTTTGTGAGAATAATAACCTCTATTTAAATCAGCTACGATTTGATGGGGATTCGTTAGATGTTGAATTCCATCAACTTCAACATTTAATTTTGCTCTAGGGATTGCTAAATCTATATGCTTATGTCCATCATCTAATTCTAGATATACCCTAATGCCAAGTCTTTCTAGTGCATCTTTTAAATTATAAGCTTCTTTTGTTGGGCTTGGCTTCTTATGAAAAATTCTTAATGTATTATTTTTATCTAAATAATTTTTTATTAATTCAATATCTTTAAAATCTTTTTCCCTTCCTAGTGCTTTTTTAAATTTGCAAAGCTCTTCAAGATTCATAAAAGGAATATCTTCTATTATTTTAGCTGATAAAATCGCTTCTTCAACTGTTGTATTATATTTATCCCAATTTAATTTAGGGATAATCTCAAAAATATCTTTTTTTAAATGAATATTTCCATATCTTAATTCCTCTTCCCAATCTCCTGTACTCTTTAATATTGTATGTAATTTTGCAGTAATGGCTATATCGATATCAATAGCATCTCGAATATTAAGAACATCTAATATGCCGCTTCCAACAACGACATATTCTCCATATGGAAAATTTAATGATTTAATTTTTTCTATTATGTTCATTTTTATAAAAACACAATTAAGCAAAGAATATCGACTTTCTCCTAAATTCAATTTTTCATTATCATGAAATTATTTATCCTTGGTATTATCAATAATAATATTTGCCTCAGTTAGCAAAGATTTTGTTATTCCAATATTCCATGCCCTCATAACACCATGCCATTTCCTAAACTTAAGAAATTGTTCCCAAGTTAATTCAATTATTCTCTTTAATCTATAGTTCTTAAATATCTGAACAATAATTACATATTCAAATTTCTTATCTGGTATTGAAGTGCTTCCCTTCTCATCTATATTATGAAAAACACCTGTTGTGTTTCCAGGTTCAGAAATTGTCTTAATACTATATCTCTCTCCTTTTCTACTTACTGCATCTATATTTTTAGTTCCTTCTGGCGCAGCCTGTAAATTAGGTAGACCACTTATTGAATTATATGTTTCTATTACTAAGAATTCCCCTCTCTCTCCAACTATATTGTTTGTCCTAACAAGATTACGTTTTTTAAGTTCTTGTTGGATATCTGCATATCCCGTCCACAACTCTTCATTGTTAAATTCTTGTAATTCTATTTTCATATAATTTAATTTATAAGTGATTAAATATTTTTATATTGTATATTTTAACATTATATTTAATTTTAATATATAGCTGCCAGACCTGGACCGTGAGTACACTTCTCGAACCTTACAGGTTCAGTACAGCTTTTCCGTTCGTGAGTATACTCACAAGGAAAAGCGTTTCTCGTCCAGGGCGCAAATGAAGAAATTCATTTGCTTCTGGCAGCAATTTAAAAAACCTGCACACAAAGTGAGGTTTTTTAAATTGCTGCCAGACCTGGACTCGAACCAAGATAACCTCCTCCAGAGGGAGGTGTCCTACCATTAGACGATCTGGCAATAATATTTCATTAACTCAAACATATTACCATAAAACACCAAAAAATACAGTTGGAATCATTAAAATTTTAATGTAGAATGGTAGCTATGAATACAGAAATAAAATATGAGCCTAGACATATAACGACAGATGATATTAAAAATGGTTGTATGACTTTGACAGGTGGAGATGGAGAAGAGACAAAGTTATGTATGATACAAGAAGAATTCCGCCAAGGAATAGATACAGTTACAGATATGGGGCCTTCAGTTACTTTTTATGGTTCAGCAAGACTTAAAGAAGATCACCCTGAATATATTAAAGCTCATAAACTTTCTTATAGAATTGCCAAAGAGCTAGGTTACATTATTATGTCAGGAGGTGGAGCTGGAATTATGGAAGCTGCTAATCGTGGAGCATATGATGCAGGGATTCCCTCAATAGGACTAACAATCAGACTACCAAAAGAGCAAGCTACTAATCCTTATGTGACCAAAGAAATACCTTTTCATTTTTTCTTTGCTAGACAAGTCTCAATGTCTTATACAACTGAAGCTTGTGTCTTCTGTGCTGGTGGCTTCGGAACCTTCGATGAATTATTTGAAATACTAACACACTTACAAACAGGAAAAATAGGTAAAATTCCAGTAATATTATATGGCTCAGAATTCTGGAATCCTATTCAAGGTATCATTAAAGAAGTTTTAATTGAAAAGTATAAAACAGTTAACCCAAATGATGTAAATTTATACACAATCACAGATGACGAAGATGTAGTTCTAGACATCATCAAGAAAAGTAAAATACGAAACGGTGAAGACGAATTAAATTAATATAAAAGCCCCCGACTATAGTCGGGGGCTTTTATATTAGAATTATTTCTTCTTATTTTTCTGACAAGCTTTTATGAATGCAGTAAAAAGTGGGTGTGGATTTAAAGGTCTTGCTTTGAACTCTGGGTGGAATTGTGTTCCCAAAAAGAATGGATGTACACTTCCTGGCAATTCAGCTATTTCACATAGACTACCATCAGGTGAAAGACCAGAGAATACTAGCCCAGATGCCTCCAGGGCTCCCCTGTAGTCATTATTAACCTCATATCGATGTCTGTGACGCTCTGAAATTGAAGTAGTCTTGTAGGCTCTTTCAGCTACACTTCCCTTCTTGAGAGTAGCCGAGTATGCACCTAAACGCATACTTCCACCTAAGTCTTTCTTCTCCACTTTAGCTTTCTGATCTTCCATAATATCTATGACTAAATCTTTGGCATTCGGATTTACTTCACGAGTATTAGCATCTTTTAATTTCAAAACATTGCGAGCATATTCTATGACAAGAAGCTGCATTCCATAACACAATCCGAAGTAAGGAATATTATTCTTTCTAGTGTATTCTATTGTTTTTAGAATTCCCTCTATGCCTCTTGACCCAAAGCCTCCGGGGACAATGACTCCATCAAATTTCGAAAGATTTTTAATTGCTTTTGGATTTTTTTCAAATTCCATTGATGAAATCCAAGTAAGGACAGGCTTACTACCTGAAGCATAAGCAGAATATTTTATAGCTTCAATAACTGACAAGTATGAATCCGAAAGTGTGAAGTCACCAGTATTAAAATATTTACCAACGATAGCGATATGGACTTCTTTATTTTTTGTATGAGAGGAAGTCGCAAATTTCTTCCACTTGGTTGAGCCTTCATTAACCGCCGGGCCACAAACAATACCAATCGTTTCGCAAATCATATCCCCTAGTCCCTCCTTCTCAAAGTTTACTGGTATATCATAAATACTCTTTTCGTCTGGAGCAGAAATTATATGATCGATTGGCACATTACAGAATAAAGATAACTTCTCTTTTCTTTTACTATCAAGTGGCATTTTACTGCGGGCGACAATTATGTCCGGTTGTATACCAGATGAATTTAAAGTTCGAACAGCATGCTGAGTAGGCTTTGTTTTCATTTCTCCAACGTTACTTGGTACTGGCAAATAAGAAACCATAACGAAAAATACACTATTGTGTTTACGAAGTTTCATTATACGAGCCGCTTCCAAGAAAAGAATATTTTCATATTCACCCACGGTGCCGCCGATTTCAATAATAACAATATCTGCATTAGCTTTATTTCGAGCTGTTTCAATACGGTTTATAACTTCAAGTGGGATATGCGGAACGACTTGGACACAAGCCCCAGCATATTCTAGATTTCTTTCGCGTTCAATCACACTTTGGTAGACACGCCCTGTCGTCATATAGTTTGCACGAGAAAGGTCTACGCCTAAAAATCTTTCATAGTTCCCCATGTCTTGATCGGTCTCGTCTCCATCATCAAGAACAAAAACCTCGCCATGTTCGGTTGGGTTCATAGTTCCAGCATCAATATTTATATATGGATCAATTTTAATTGCAGTTACCTTGCGTCCACGATCAGAGAGTATACGGGCAATAGATGAGGCCGTGACCCCCTTACCAACACCAGAGATAACTCCACCGACAACGAAAATATACTTACAGTTAGATAAACTCTCCAGCTTTTCCCCTGGTATTTTTTCCATATTTTATTTTCTTAAGTATCGGCTAATAGCAAAGAAACTTGAAATACCTCCAAGTAAAATGCCAGAGCCAAGCATAATAATGAATAATTGTAAGAAATTTGATTTGTAGTAATTATATAAATTTATTCCAATGAAATCTGTCATGTGATTCCCTAACCAAATAGAAATAGGGATAAAGAGAAGAACCGTCAGAACGGCAGAAGCAACTCCAACTAAAATACCAGAGACGATGAATGGACCTTGGACATATTTAGATCCAGCTCCAACTAATCTCATAACACTAATCTCTTCACGAGACATATAAATAATAAGACGAATTGTATTAAAGGTTATTATTATAGAAATAATGATAAGAACGAATGACACAATAAAGCCAAGACTCTTAGCTCCATTTATAATAGAAGTAAGTCTATCTATAACTAATTTATTCTGACTGTAGTCAATTTTATCGATAATAGTTAAAGCCCCTTTGGATAAAGCATTGTCATTCTCAAAATATTTAGAAATACTTTCATATTGAGATGGATCGTTGGCTTTTATATTTAAAGATGCTCCAAGAGGATTATCATTAAGCTCATCTAAGGCTTGCAGAGTTAGATAATCATTTGAATGCTTATCTTTAAAATTTGAAAGGGCTTCGCTTGAAGAAGTATAAGAAATGTCTTTAATTTCAGGTAATTTACTCAAGGACTCCTCGACTTTCTTTATAGAAGATTCATCGGCTCCAGGAATAAAGTAAACAGTTACATCAACTTTTTCCCTAATATCATTTAGAGATGAATTAAGTGCGGCTTGAACAAAGATAAGAGATGTTACAACAAAAAGAGTTATAGTCATGATGAGAATACTCGACAAAGAAGTAAACCCGCTACGTACGAAACTTTTCCATCCTGACTTTATTATTCTTTTTGCGTGAATTAACATATATTTATTATATCATATACTTACCCTCTTTATCATCTCGAATAATGCGACCATTTTCGAGAGTTATTACACGCTTTTTAATTCCATCAACTAATCCTTTATTGTGAGTCGTTAAGATTACAGTCGTTCCTAAGTCATTAATCTTCTTAAGTATATTTATAACTTCCATGGCATTCGCTGGATCAAGATTCCCCGTTGGTTCATCGGCAATTATCAAATCTGGCTGAGTAATAATGGCACGAGCAATAGCTAATCTTTGCTTTTCTCCACCGGAAAGCTGATATGGGAAATGAAAAGCTCTATTTGTAAGATCAACAAGCTCTAATACATTAGGGACATACTCTTTAATCTCTTCATCGCTCTTACCTGTTGCTTCCATAGCAAAAGCTATATTTTCATAGGCGGTGCGGCCTGGCAAAAGACGAAAATCCTGAAAAACAATACCCACCTTACGACGAAAATTCATAAGGTCTCTCTTGGACAACTTATGAATATCAGTAGATTCATAAAAAACAGTTCCAGAGGTAGGGTATTCTTCTGCTAAAATAAGTTTTGTAAGAGTAGTCTTACCGGCACCTGAATGTCCAACGATAGAAACAAATTCTCCTGGGGCGATAGAAAGCGTCACATCTTCTAATGAAGAATTATCTTTGTATTTTTTTGTAACATTGTCGAAGTAAATCATTAATTGGTTAATTTTATCACAAATTCACTTCGGCAACAATAAATTCATCTATCATGCCACTTTCAAGCACTCCGTCAACATCATGAATCTCTATTCCCGTTCGATGATCCTTAACCATCTTGTAAGGATGAAGCACATATGAACGAATCTGGCTTCCCCATTCTATCTCTGTTGACTTAGTCGAAGAGAGTCCAGCTTTTTCTTTTGCCTTATCAACTTCTCTTTTCTTATAAAGCTTGCCTTTTAGCATTTCCATAGCTTTTTCACGGTTTTGTTCCTGGGAACGTTCCGTCGTCACGTGAACAGAAAAGTTAGTCGGCAAGTGAATTATCCGAACTGCCGTTTCCCTTTTATTCACATTTTGCCCCCCGGGGCCGCCTGACTTTGAAAATTCAATTTTGATATCGTCTGCTGGAATTTCTATGGCTGTATCATTTTTTAATAATTTGGGGATGACTTCAACTAATGAAAATGAGGTGTGCCTGAGAGCCTTAGCATTAAAAGGAGAAATGCGGACAAGACGATGAACTCCTGATTCATTCTTAAGAGTGCCATAAGCTCCCTTGCCTGAGACTTCCAGAGAAATATTTCTATATCCGCCTAAATCATTCTTATTCTCATGAAGTAAAGTAACTTGCCAGCCTTTCCTTTCTATATATTTTAAATACATATGTAAAAGCATAGAAGAGAAATCTTCAGCATCATCACCTCCAGCCCCTGAAAGAATTGATAAAATAGCCTCCCCTTTGTCGTATTTCTCACCGCCTGATATTTCATCTTTAAGCTCCCCTATCTTTTTAATCGTGGCCTGTGCTTTCGCTTTATCTTGCCAAAAATCCCCTTGGCTCATTTGTCCTTCTAAAATTTCTATTTCTTTTTTTAATTCTTCAATCTCTTTGGCCATTCTAGTATCATACCAGAAATATCCCGATTCGGTCTACGGAAGTTTCAGAGGTCTATTAATTTTTTATTTTTCTAAATTGTGTTCAGCTTTAAAATATTTCTTCGGTAAAATAGAGAAGTAATCATCTATATAGGGGTGCATCATATCACAAGCCACAAAAGCAATAACAACTTCTTTATTTTTATTCCTGTATTTATTTAATGTTTTATTTTTCTTCATATCTTTTAACATTTTCTCTATCATTGCAAGTTGCATACCAGTCGAAGGACCAACAAAAAGCCCAAGTCTAATAAGAGCTAAACTTCTTTCATAAGCAGAAACTGCATCGATTGGAATTACGGTATCAACAATGTCATACCAAGGAATACCAAGTTTAAGTATAGCTTCATCAACTCGAGGTCCTGGAATTGAAGAACCCTTTTTGATTGAAGAGCCAGCAACGTATATATCTTTATTCTTACTTTTTAGATAACAACCCGATCCATAGATAGTACCAGCTGTTCCAATCGTTGAAGCAAAAATGGTAAGCTTATCCCCAAGTTGAGACCAGAGTTCTTTGGCAACATATTCTTCTGAGGCTCCGGCATTGCCTGGATTTATATACTGATTAAGATTATGCCATCCTTTCTTTTTACCTAATTGCTTCGCTTCATAAACTCCACCTTTATTACTATGAACATCAGGGCTGCGTGGTCCATGAGAAATAAGCAAATCTGCACCAACTAATTTAAGTAAACGTTTTTTATGTTCAGGCACATCAGGGGTAATAATGGCATGCAAGTTTGGTATACCAAAATGTCGAGAAAGAATAGCAAGAGATAGAACTGTATTCCCTGAAGAATATTCTACTAAATGTTTTGTAGCGGAAAGAACTTTTTTATCCATACCATTAAGCATCTGCCAAGAAGGCATAGACTTTATATTTCCAAGAGGAACAAACTGCATAAGCTTTACAAATATTCTCACTCCGTCTTTAGCAAATTTATTAAGAGCTGGAGGAAGTTCTACTACGGGAGTCATACCTAGAGCGCCTGGAGTAAGGAATTCGGTCACGGCACACTTCCCCTCAAAAACTTTTTTGCTATTGATCATTTTATTTGTAATAAATTAATAATATGAGCCACGACTTCGCTGGACTGCGTTTTCAACAGATTGATTACAATCTAAGAAAACGGGAGCCGAGGGTCAGAATCGAACTGACGACCTTTCCCTTACGAAGGGACTGCTCTACCAACTGAGCTACATCGGCACAAAAGCTACACCTGCAAATAGAACACTAAATTCTAAACTATCCTATAATAACATAATTATTTTAAATTGACATAAATGGTTGATTATGGTAATTTTTGTAAAAAGTACATTACTAAAACCACGAAATATGAAGAAAACAAATTTACTGCTGAGCATCCAAAATTCAATTGGATCTCAACTTTTCAGAAGTTACCTTGATAAAGAAGGTGTCGATGTTTTAAAAGATGGTGATTTAAGTTGCGCCTACTTTATTTCATCTATACTACTTTTGCATGGTTTGATAGACAGAGCACATTTTACAGTGCCTGGAACCTTGTATGCAATGGAGCAATTTGGATGGACAAAAAATTCCAGTATAAAAAAGGGCTGTATTGTTGTTTGGGGTTCTGTTCATCAAAATGGAATGGACCATCAACATTTAGGTTTCTATATTGGAGATGGGCAAGCCATTTCGAACAGAAGTTCCCTTGGAATGCCAGGAGAACATCCTCTTCATTATTCCGGCCTTGATAAGGACGGTCTTAAAAAACGCGCTCCAGTAATTGCTTACTATTGGCATTCTGCTCTTGATTGAGTAAAATGAAACAATGTATAAGCTACTGAAAGCAAATATAGAGAAGAGATTATTATCTTTTGATGATGTCTCTTTTTTTTGTATCTTTGGTAAAGATGGAATAACAAAAGATAAAAAAGAGGGCGATTGGAAAACACCATCCGGAACTTTCAAAATTAGAAAAATATATTACAGAAAAGATAGAATCCAAAAATTAGACGGAGAGTTAGAGTGCATTCCCCTTTATATTAATGATGCATGGTGCGATGATATAGAAAAAGATGAATATAATACTTTTATAAAATTACCTTTTAATGGTAGTTATGAGAATCTATGGAGAGAAGATGAATTGTACGATATCATAATAGTAATTGGTTATAATGATTCACCAATCATAAAAGGTAAAGGTAGCGCCATTTTTATACATCTTACAAAAGAAAATATGGAATACACCAAGGGATGTCTAGCAATAAAAAAAGAAGACATGATGTCTCTTTTGCAAAAAATTACACCTCAAACAGAAATAGAAATTTCTTAAAGAAAACTGGATGAGCTACGACTTCGCTGGACTGCGTTTTCAACAGATTGATTACAACCTAAGAAAACGGGAGCCGTCAGTGAGAATCGGACTCACGGTCTCTCCCTTACCAAGGGAGTGCTTTGCCACTAAGCTATGACGGCAATAATCAAAATTTAATTTGATTCTTTTAAGAATACTATAAATTAAGCTTATTTTCAATCATTGCAAAATTCGTACTTTTAAGTATAATAAATGAATTATAGTGAAGTATAGAAGTTAAATACTCAATTAATAATATTATAGCGGGATAGAGAAATGGTATCTCGCAAGAAGAAATCGCTCTCATAACCTTAAGGTCAAAAGAGAGAAATGTTCAGTTTTTACAATATAGCGGGATAGAGAAATGGTATCTCGTAAGGCTCATAACCTTAAGACCTTGGTTCGATTCCAAGTCCCGCAACAAGTTGGCTCGTGACAGAAACGCCTAAAAACTCTATGTCCCAAGCTATACGGAAATCATGTCGGTGTAGCTCATCTGGTTAGAGCGCGGGACTCATAAGCCCGAGGTAGGAAGTTCAAGTCTTCCCACCGACACAATAAGGTAATAAGTAGATATTTTATCTATATTATGTTATCTTGTTAAAGTATTTGCAGTTGTAGCTCAACTGGTTAGAGCACCCGCCTGTCACGTGGGAGGTTGAGGGTTCAAGTCCCTTCGACTGCGCAAATAAAAAAATCATCCGAAAGGGTGATTTTTTTATTTGCGCAGGAGAAGTAAGCCAACTGCTTGATTTGCGTAGGGACCTTGAAAGATTTTTCGTTGCCGAATTTATGAGGCCGAAAAATACCCGCGACCGTAGGGAGAAATATTCCCTTCGGCCCAAAAAATACTTATGACCAAGTCCTTCTTTTTTACGAAATCGAAAAGCACCTGCAGATAATCGGAAGGTCCATTCGACCCTTCCCCATTTGACTTGTTACCATATATGTAGTAATTTAAGTGCAAATAAACCGATTTAGTATAAATAAACTAAAACTTAAAAAATGAAAAAATCTTTGTCTTTATTCCGAGCAACCCTAGACAGCATTTCGTGGTTTCGTTTTTGGCTTGAATCATTTGGACAATCCCAAAAATATATTTTTGGGATTGGAGGAGTAAAACTTCTTTTGCGTAAGAATACTTCAGATTATTCTGTTATCAATGAAGTCTTTAATAAGGTTGTGTATGGCGCGAAACCTGCCGGTATTGTTTTTGATATTGGAGCAAACATTGGCGCTTATACACTCTATGGAGCAGGGTCAGCAGAGCACGTCTTTGCTTTTGAACCAGAAAGTAGCAACTATAGATGCCTAAAAGAAAATATTTCCCTAAATTATTTTAGGAATATAGATACTTTTAAAAAAGCTATAGGTGATACAAAAAGAAATGCTCTTCTTTATAGTGGTCACAATAACAAAGGCATGTCTTCCACAGCAATTATGACTTCTTGCAAAACAGAGCAAGTGGAAATGATATCTTTTGAAGATGCTTTCATCTTATGTGGTGTTGATCATATTGATACCTTAAAAATTGATATCGAGGGTGGAGAATACATGCTAATCGAAAGTATGCCTTCATATCTTTTTAAGATGATTGATTTCATTAATATGGAGTTCCACCGAGTTCCTGGAAAAAGAGCAAATGATTTAATTCATAAGCTTAAAAAAGAAGGATATGAGGTAAAAGTGGAGCGAAAATTCAAAGAGTATTTTAGTGGAACTGGAATAATCAAAGCTCAAAAAATGGAATACTGCTTTGGTTCATAAAATCTGCTATATTAAGCACAAAAAAAGAGTAGCCCCGGCTACTCTTTTTATATTACCTCTAAATCTTCAAAAACATTTTGATATAATTTTATAACACGTCGTCCTTCTACCTGACTTATCGAAAAATTTTGTCCTTCGTGTGCAATTTTATTACGAATTAAATGTGCATCCCAAGCACTTTGGACACTAGGGTAACCATTTGATTTTGCTTCTTCTAACAGTTCAGACATGTTATTTCCCACTAACCCTCTCTCCTTTAAAGCTTCTTCCATCATTGTGTCAGCTTCTATTATTGAGACGCGCCAATCGGATTCATTCGGACTTTCAATTAAAGTTAAAATATATTTCCATTGAGGATTTAAATCACGATCTCTTTCTTTATCTTTCGCAAGGGCATGATTTATTTCATGTTCAATTTCTTCCTTATCAAAAACTTGAATTTCATACATTCGAACTATTGAGAAAATAATTATAACAAGAGCAAGAATTGAGATTAGAGCTGAGATAACTCCAATAGTACTCCAGGTATTCGGATTTGTAATAGCGTCAAGAAATGGTTGACCATAAGAAGTTATCTTATCGAACACATACTCCATATTCAAATAAGTCGGATCAAAAAGTGGTTTTTGGACAAGGGGTTCAATTACGTTAGTTGGTTGCATACTTTTTTATTATACCTGTTTTTCGAAATCTTTCCCAATTGTAAAGAGAATATCTTCTCGAAAAATTGGAGCCATAATGTGGAGACCGAATGGCAACCCTGCATTATTTTTACCAGATGGAATAGAAATTGCAGGTATGTCGGCTATATTAGCGGGAACTGAGAATAAGTCAGATAAATACATCCCCACTGGATCTTCGAGTTTTTCACCAAATTTAAATGGCATAAAAGGAGAAGTTGGAGTAATAATAGCATCAACACCCATGAAGGCTTTAGTTAATTCTTGCTTTATAGCATTTCTAACCTTAATAGCCTTATTATAATAAGCATCATAATATCCATAAGAAAGAATATAAGTCCCAAGTAAAATACGGCGGCGAACTTCTTTACCAAAACCTTTTCCACGACTCTTGGCATAAATGTCATAGAGTTTATCTGATTCAACGTGAAGACCATATCTAATACCATCATAACGAGCTAAATTACTTGAAACTTCAGCTGGAGAAATTATATAGTAAACAGCTAAAGAATATTTAATTAGAGGTAAAGAAATATCTACTATTTCATAGCCTGCAAGTTCCAATTTCTTACAATTCTCTTCAAAGTTTTCAAGAATCTCCTTTTCAATTCCATCTCCAGACAAGAAAGATCTAGGAACCCCAATCTTTTTCTTAAGTGGTAGTGGAATATTTCTTTCTTCTTTCTTCACGGAAGTACTATCGTGTTCATCGTAACCATTAATTGCATTGTAAACTAATTCCGCATCTTCTACGTTTTTACCAAATGTTCCAACCTGATCAAGAGAGCTCCCCATTGAAATTATTCCAAATCGAGAAACCGCTCCATATGTTGGCTTAAGTCCAACTAAACCACAGAAAGCAGCAGGCTGACGTATCGAACCCCCAGTATCACTTCCAAGAGAGACAAGTGCTCCATCCATAGCAAGAGCTGCAACTGAACCCCCCGAAGAACCGCCTGGTACACGTGATAAATCTAAAGGGTTTTTAGTATTTCCAAAAGCACTTGTTTCAGTTGAAGAACCCATAGCAAACTCATCCATATTTGTTCTTCCTAAAATAACCATTCCTTGTTCTTTTAATTGTTTAACAACAAAAGAGTCATAAGTTGCCTTATAATTCTCTAAAATATGAGATGAAGCAGAAGCAATGTGTCCTTCAAATAGCATATTATCTTTAATGGCAATAGGAATACCGGTTAATACTGTTGCCGTTCCCGCCTTAAACATATCTTCAGCAATTTTAACTTGATCAAAAACATCATTATATATTTCTAGATAGGCATTTATATCATCATTTTTTTCTTTTACTACTTCCAAATAAGCATTCACTAACTCCGTTACGGTAAAGTCGCCATTTTTCAAATGTTCGTGTGCTTTTTTAATTGTGAGATTTCTTAAATCTATCATAAAATTTGTTTAACTTTTATAAATCCGTTTTCAGTATCTGGAGCTTCTTTCATAATTCTCTCTGTATATTCACCAGCTTTATTAGTAGCAATGTCTTCTCTCATAACATTGTGCAACCTGTGATTCTCTACCATATCAAGTGATAATTCATCCCCTCCTCCATTTGATACTTCTTGCACTTGTCCGACATAAGATAGAATAGGACCGAAACTCTTAGCAATTTCTGCCATTTCCTCCTCGTCCATATCAATACGAGCCATAATAGCTATTTTTTTAATATCTTCTATTTCCATATGAAAAGAATAACATATTTTGAGGTTTTTTAAAATAAATCACTATTTATTGGGTTACCCTAATAAATGGTGACAAAAATGATAATCATTAAGAAATCATTTTTATGAAATCATTTTCTTTTAGGATTGGGACACCGAGAGAAAGAGCGTCGTTATATTTACTCCCTGGCTCCTCTCCTACAACAACATAATTAGTCTTTTTTGAAACAGAACCTGAGACTCTACCCCCTTCTTTAATAATCTTTTTCTTAGCTTCATCTCTAGATATAGACAAAAGAGTTCCGGTTAAAACAAAGATCTTATCTTTCAGTTTTAATCCTCCCTTAAGAGAAGTGCTATCGATTGTCACTCCATTTTGGAATAGCTTTTCTATAAAAGAAATATTTTCTTTATGGTGAAAAAATTCATAAATACTCTCCGAAACTACTGGCCCTATATTCTCAATATTATTTATTTCATCTTTAGTAGAAGCAATAATTTTTGGAAGAGACCCAAAATGATTTGCAATATCCTGAGCTGTTTGCTCCCCCACGTGAATTATTCCAAGAGCATAGATAAAACGCCAAAGAATAATTTTCTTATGCTTTGAAATTGATGAGATTATATTATCAGCTGACTTTTCCCCAAAACGTTCAAGACCAGAAAGATCAGACTTCTCTAGTGTAAATAAATCAGCAGCATCAGAGATAAGCCCTTCGTCTTTTAATCTATCTAAAATTTTAGGACCGATTTCGTATATCTCAAATATATTTACAAAATGTTGCATTCCCCTTCTACTTCTTGCTGGGCAATTTTTATTTGTACAATAATATGCCACAGATTTAGTATTTAGCCCCAGAGGTTGGACCACTGGAAAAATCTTAGGACCTTTCGAAGAAGAGCTTTGTCTGCTACCCGCTTCACGACGTTCAATATCTGATCCACACACAGGACAAGATTCTGGCATCTTAAATTTCTTTTCTTTTCCAGTTCTCATATTTACTAAAACCTCAACAACTTCTGGAATAACATCTCCTGCCTTTTGGATAACAACAGTATCACCTACCCTTATATCCAAACGCTCAATCTGATCCATATTATGAAGAGTTGCTTTTGAAATAGTAGAACCCGCAACAAGAGTTGGATTAAAATGAGCAAGCGGAGTTATCGCTCCAGTACGACCAACATTTACAGTTATATCTTTTACTATGGTAGTAGCTCGCTCTGCTTCATACTTATAAGCCACCATATATCTTGGAGCTTTACCTACATAACCAAGACTTTCTTGTATTTCCAAATTATCAATAGATATAACCATACCGTCTGTACCATAAGGTAAACCGGCTCTCACCTTTCCTATCTCTTTTATAAAAGAAAAAACTTCTTTTAGATTTTTTGCTTTCTTATCGTATGGAGCAATGCTAAAACCAATCTCTTTCAAAAATTTATGCTTATCTGAATGGTTAATAATTTTTGTTTTATTGTTTTTTAACGAAAGTTGGGCAATATCCCAAGCAAAAAAATCAAGATTCCTTTCTTTGGCAATTTTTGGGTCAAGCTGACGCAAACTCCCAGCTGCCGCATTCCTGGTATTAGCAAAAATTGTTTTACCAAGTTTGGCTTGTCTATCGTTTAATTTCTCCCATGCTTTTTTAGTCATTACAACCTCCCCTCTTACTTCTATCTCACCTTCCATATCTCCATTTAATCTCAAAGGAATAGTATTAATCATTTTCAAATTTAGAGTTACATCTTCCCCAATAAAACCATCTCCACGGGTAGCTCCTCTTACAAAAATACCATCTTTATAAAATAATGAAGCCGAAAGACCATCTAATTTAACTTCACAGAAATATTCTATCTTATCATTAACATCTATTAATTTCTTAATTCTATTTTCCCATTCTTTAATTTCTTCTTCTTTAAAAGCATCATTCAAAGAAAGCATTCTAATCTCATGCTTAACTTTTTTAAATTCTGGAAGCGGCAATCCGGCCACCCTATTTACAGGACTATTCGGATCAGCAAATTCTGGGTATTTAATTTCAAGATCATGAAGTTCACGAGATAAAGATTCATATACATCATCTGTCACTTTGGGATTATTTTTCACATGATACTCCAAACGCAGACGAGAAATCTCATTCCGAAGTTTAACTATTCGGTTTTTTATATTAAGATTTTCCATGGTTTAATAATTAACTTCAATTGCACGTTCTACCGTTCTGCTATTACCCTTATCGCATATATTATAACCCTTGGCATCTATTTTAGTAGTAATAGCAAAAGCTGATTCAGTTTTAGTTACAACAGTTCGAAAGCATTTACCAACAGAAGTATTGTCTTGGGGATCTAAATTATACTTAGTCACCCCAACTGATGGAACCGAAGAGCTATAAGTCAAAACATATCCAGGGGCACAAGTCCAAGGATTTGAAGGAAAATTAACCATATTATATTCATTATCTGCATACAAAGCACACTCTGAAGCAATGTCAGACTGATAAAATGCAGTTGTAGAATCTCTAGCGACCGAAGACAAAATCATTTGTTTATATGCAGCATTAGATAATCCAATTGTAATCATTGAAATAATACCAACGACAACAACCGTAAACAATATTGCATATCCTTTATTCATTTTTAAATTATTATTTTTCATTATTTTTGCCAATTCAAAAGATAAACTTCTAAGGTTTGAGTTTTTGCCACTGAACCATTTAACCAATCTAGTGTAGCTGTTACTTTTATTTCATCTGGAGTAATTAATGTCATATTTACTTTTCTTGTAAATTTACTAAGAACTCCACCTCCTGTGTATTTATAAAAAAGTGTTGTTCCTGCAGTGCTGTCATAATTTAAAGCGGGACAACTAGGATTACAAGAGATGACATCATTATTATTTGTGCCAGCTGGGTCAAAATCAGCGATTGCCAAAACACAACCACTCACTCCAAAACATTTACTATTAGAAGCATAACCATATCTATTTAAAAAGGTATTCCAAGAACTTCCATTTTGGAAAACCATAGTGTCTCGACTATTTCGTACAGAATCTATTGCCTCCTGCAAAAGATAATTTGCAGTAACCTCATTATTGGCATATCTAGCGGAGGAAGCAGTAGAAGCCGTAATCCCCAACATTGAAGCAACGGAGATACTTAAAATAAATATAGCTACAAGTGCTTCAATGATTGTAAAACCTCTATTTTTTTGTTTTTGAAATAAATTCATATTATTGTTCTGTTGAACGTTGAGAAGACATAGACTGAAGAGCGAAAGGAGTAGCAACTCCCTTAACTGTCACGACTCCTTTAATTAAAATTTTAACACTGGGTTGTATTTTATCTGCCAAAAGTGAACCTGTAACATAAAACTTTAACATTTGAACATCAACTTCTTTTGAAACAACATCCGAACAAATATTTGCAGTCGTAAATTCACATCTCTCAAGAGTGTAAGTACCATCCCCTCTTAATGTTCTATAATAAGCTATTCTATAAGGCGGAGCAGTCTGTGGATTAAAGGCAATAACCGTTCCAGCAGTACAATCACCAACTAAGTTATCATTATTCATTGTATAAGTTGTATTACAATAGTAATGAGTTCCTGTACGTAATTCACGAGTCATACTCTCCATCGCAAAGTTTACATTATCAACTGCAATTCGAAGTTTCTGAGATGCTTTAGCAAAATTCGAAGAGACAACAAGTGATCCGATTCCCATCATCATCACAATCGTAAAAAGAGTCGTTGCAATCATTAATTCAATAAGAGTAAAACCCTTTTGATGACTGAGTGCTAATAATTTTATATTTTTTTGTATTTTATTTAGTAACATATTATTGAGTAATACTTATTTGTCCTGTATTTTGAACTGATATTGTTCTTGTCTTTTCTTTAGAAGCATCTGTCTGTCCATTTGATATTATAATATCTACATGAGAAGCTGGTGTGCAGGCGTCAGTTAAAACAGCTCGATAACAAAAATAGGCTCTTGGGTCTGGACGAGTAAAAACAATATCAAGAGATGATTTCGCTGAAGTTTTATCAACATCATCTATAAATATTTTTTTAATTATATCATTGCTTGTAATATTAAATAATTCCTCACATTCATTTGTCGCATCTCCACAAGCTCCACTTGAACTTGAATCGTAGTATTTATTGGTAGAAGTTGTAGTTGAAAACATTAAAAATGATTTTTTAGATCCATTCAAAAAATAACTTGGAGCTGAATCGATAGTAAAATGCATACCGTAACTTTTATTAAAGGTTGTTCCTGCTCCAATTCCAATACCTCGAGCTCCAATTGCGAAACCTTGAGCCTTACGGATGGATAAGGCTATATCATCAGTAAGATTCTGGAGAGAAACATTTGAACGAAAATTACCATAATCAAAAATAGTAACCCCTGAAATAACAAGGAAAATAGAGATAACAACCATTAATTCAACCAAAGTTAAACCCTTATTAGAATTTTTTTTGAGATTATTTTTAATTTTTTCCATAGTCTTATCCATCAGTCTAATAAATTAAATTTGAAATATCGAAGCTAAAGTAAAAATATCTAAACTAAAAAGAAATACAATAAGAGTACTTATAATTAAAAATGGAGCAAACGGTATTTCTGTCTTCATATTAATCTTGGAAGGAGAAAAGAGCATAATACCAAGACTAACAACAGATCCAATCCAAAAAGCTAAAATAATAGAAGCGGCACCTAAGGCCAATCCTAACATCCAACCAATACCTAGCATAAGTTTAGCATCACCTAATCCCATCCACTTACCTTTCGATACTAACCACAAAAAAGCAAAAGGAAGAGCCAATAGAGGCCCCGCTATAATATAAGAAAAAGATGGAAATACAAATAAATTTCCAATACTTGAATGATTTACAAAAATAGAAAGAAATGAAACAACAGCATAGACATAAACTAATTTATCTGGAATAACCTTATGACGAATATCATAAACAGATATAACAATTAGAATTGAAAAAATAAAGACAAAAAAACTTACGAGAAATAAATATGTTAGAGGGGCAAAGCTAAGGGCCGGTAGAAAATGAAGTGCAATCAAAGCAAAAACAAGTCCCGTAATAAATTCAACTATGGGATATTGATACGATATAACCTCCTTACAACGACGACACTTCCCTGACTGAATTACAAATGACAAAATTGGTACAAGTTCATACCATCGTAAGTTTCGATTACAAGTCATACAAATAGATCTACCCTTTACCATTGTTCTACCAGTATTGAATCTATAAATGACAACATTCAAGAAACTTCCAATAATAGTTCCTAATAAAAAGATAAAGACAAAAGTAAGTATATTCATACTAACAGTATAACATTATGAACAATAAATATAAACATCCAAAATTATCTTTCTGATAAGTAATATATATTTATAATAAAAACTCCTCAAATTTGAGGAGTTTTAGATTCAACATTAACAAGTATAACCAACCCCAACTGTAGCAGCGTTCACTTCCCCTTTTCTAGTACTATCTACACACCAGAATCCAGCTGTATTTTTTAATGGAACTTCGGCAACCCAAGCACTACCATTCTCACGACAAGTTGCTGTTGTTGCTGTTCCTGCTACATTTACTCCAACAGCACCAAGCTCACTTGTTTTTGCAGCATTAAGAATAATACCATAAATACCCTTAGGATCTGCACTATCTTTAGCGGCACTACAAACATTGGCATATGAACCAGTGGGAAGATAATATATATCGGCTTGAATTCGAGCCTGATTTAATGAACTTTTTATTGCCGCATCAGCATTTTTATTTCTTGCGGAATTTAATGAAGACAAAACAACTGAAGCTAAGATACCAATAATCGCTATCACCACCAGAAGTTCGATCAGAGTAAAGCCCTTATCAATATTATTTAGCACAAAGCTCTCATTTTGTTTTTTCATTATAAAAATTATTAGATATAAATTTATTAATCCCCTTACTATACCATAGTTAACAAAAAAACATCCTTGACAAGGATGTTTTTTTGAATCAAAAATAAATTATGAAGCAGGACAAGCGATGGCAGATGCAGCGAGTGGGTTAACTCTTCCAACGGAAGTTCCCATATAATCTACACACCAGTAAAGAAGAGTTCCTTCTGCTTTGTTAAGAGGAACAGAGATAGCATACCCAGAGGCACTTGAATGACAGTTCGAAGTGGTAATTGCCTGAAGTGTAGCAAGTGTGTTAACAACAGCACCAGTAGCCCCACTTGCCGAATGAGCAGCAGCAACTCCTTTTGCAACATTTGGATCTTGCGTTGCATTACAAACGGTATTATAACTGCCATTAGCAGTATCATACGTGAGCTCTGCTTGAGCTCTAATGTTATTAAGATTTGACTTGATTGATGCATTTGCTCCTTTTGCACGAGCAGTATTTAATGATGCCAAAACAACAGAAGCCAATATACCAATGATAGCGATAACGACTAATAATTCAATTAGAGTAAAACCTTTATTTATATTCATAAAAAAAGATAAATAAATATAACAAATAATAATGGACCTTTAACTAATTTTATTATAACAAAATATTAACTATGAGCATACCCCAGAGCCTCCGGCAGTACCTGACCCTACCCAATTTGAACTATCTATACACCAAGAACCACCCCCTTTAAGAGTAGGAACACTCATCGCCCATTTATCCCCAACATCTGTTGTAAAACAGACTGGTGTTGAAGCAGAGTGAAGAATAATTTGATTTATAAAATCAGTTATTTTGGGATCGGCAAATAATGTTCCAGCATCACTACAAGTAGAAGTCGCAATTCCTGTATTATTATAAATACTAACATTTTCTTCATACCAGATATTTGACTGAGTTCTAATACTAGACATATCCCCCTTCACGACAGCGTCAGCAGCTCTTTTTTTAGCTTCACTCATTGAAGCTAAAACAACCGAAGCTAATATACCAATGATGGCTATTACAACAAGAAGTTCAATAAGAGTAAAGCCATCGTTTTTTTTCATAAAATAATATAATTTTTAAATTTAATAAATAAAATTGTAAACTTAAATAATTATATCATACCAAAAAAGAAAAACACCTCTTACGAGATGTTTTTCCAAAAACTTTTTCTAAAATAGAAAATTATACACAAGTAGCTGAGGAAGCAGGTAATACAGCAGCTTCTGCTTGTGACTTACCTGAACTATCAACACACCAGTATCCGGCACCAGTTCCCTTTAGGGGAGCTTGGATTACCCAAGATGTTGACTGTGATTGACATGCAACACTTGTAGCTGTTTCAGCTGTAGCAAATGCTACTGTTGTAGTAAGAGCACCACTTGAAACTCTTGCTGCTTCTAATGCCTTTGTTACATTTGCATCAGAACATACTGTTGCATAACTATTTGGAGAAGCATTATCGTAAACCAATTCCGCTTGAGCTCTCATGTTGTTAAGGTTTGACTTAACTGAAGCATTTGCGCCCTTATCACGAGCAGTATTTAATGATGCTAAAACAACGGAAGCCAATATACCAATAATAGCGATAACAACAAAAAGTTCGATAAGTGTAAAACCTTTATTTTTTTTCATAATTTAATTTGATTAATAATTTGTCTTTTTTGTAAAAGACGCGACCTTACTTTTTAATAGTATTATTATATCATATAAGATTATTAAAAGCACAAGATATTAATAAGTGTGGATAAGTCTTAAAAGGACACTCCAGTATGGAGTGCCCTTTTAATTATCTATTTAATTATTTTTTAAATTCCTCCGGCAATATTGTAAATCGGCATCAAAACTGAAGTCAAAAGGAGTCCAACTCCAAGTCCTAAGGCTACAATCATCATAGGTTCAATAAGACTAACGAGAGTATCAACAGCTTCATTTACTTCACGGCCATAAAACTTTCCTAAGGTTTTTAAAATACTACCCAATGACCCTGTCTCCTCTCCAACTCGAATCATTCCTGACATGATTGGCGGAATTTCAGGATAAGAAGCAAAAGCTTCTGACAAAGAACTTCCACTTTTAACTTTTTCGGTTGCATCTTTTAATAAATCTTCAAAAACTCTATTACCCACAACGATAGAAGTAAGCTCAATGGCACGAATTATCGTAATCCCAGAAGAAAGCATTGTGTCCATGTTGTCAGAGATACGAGAAAGATAAAGTTTAATATATATATTCTTAAAAACTGGCATAGATATTTTTAGTCTGTCTAAATATTTCTTACCAGAGTCTGATTTTGTTAATCTAAATATATATAGGCCAAATAATGCAAAACCAATAACCACAAATAGTCCGTAATTTATTAGAAGGTCACTCATAGCAAAGACTATCTGTGTCGAAACAGGAATAGCTTGGCCTGAATCTTTAATAATGACAGCTAATCTAGGAACAATGAAAACGAACATGAGTATCATAACAATAAGGAAAACTCCAATAACGAAAGCTGGGTAGATTAAAGCATTTTTTGTTTTTGAAGTTAACTGATACTGACGATCAAGATAATCGGCTAAATATGAAAAAGTTTGAGTAAGTTTACCTGACTCTTCTCCTGCCTTTACCATGTTTACATAAAAAACAGAAAAGGCTTCTGGGTGTCTTGAGAGAGCTTCGGATATTGAAATACCTGATTCAATATCAGTTGAAACAATTGTTAGGACTTTGACCAAAGCGGGATTTTCAGTATTTGAAGCAAGTAAATGAAAGGCTTTAAGGGCTGAAACTTGGGCTTCAAACAAAGTCGAAATTTGTCGTGACATGACAACAACATCTTTCATTCTTACGGTTTTATCAAAAAAAGATAGATGCAAGATATCACTCTTACCTTTTTCTTCTTTTATAGAAGAAATAATTAATCCTCTACGTTGAAGAGAAGAAATAGCTGAATCTTTAGAAGAGGCGTCGATTGATCCTAGCTTTTTCTCTCCTGTATTTGTTATGGCTTCGTATTTGAATAACATAAATTTTAAAGCATACGCTCAAGAGCTTTAGGGTTAAATGAATATTGATAAGCACTTTCAAGAGAAATCTCACCTTTTGCAACTAACTCAATAAGATATCTGTTCATATCAATCATACCCTGTTCTGAGGATGTTTCAATGACAGTATTTATTTCATGAGTTCTCTTTTCTCTTATAAGGTTTGATACTGCATTATTATTAATAAGCAATTCAAAAGCAGGAATTCTACCTCCGGTTACACGAGGAATAAGACGTTGAGATAATATACCCACCAAACTTGAAGCTAATTGTAATCTTATTTGATCTTGCTGATTAGCGGGGAATGAGTCGATAATACGATCAATAGTTTGGGGGGCATTGTTTGTGTGAAGAGTTGAGAAGACTAAGTGACCTGTTTCAGCAGCGGTAACAGCCGCAGAAATAGTTTCGTTATTACGCATTTCACCGATAAGGATAACGTTCACATCTTCACGAAAAGCAGATTTAAGTGCATCTGGAAAATCTTTGGTATCAAGACCAATCTCACGCTGGTCTATAATTGATCTTTCTTGTGGATAAACATATTCAATCGGATCTTCGATTGTAACGATATGAGTTGTACTTTCTTTATTTATAAAGTTAATCATAGTCGAAAGAGTTGTCGACTTACCTTGCCCAACAGGACCAACAACTAAGAAAAATCCTTGCTTGTTCATTGCAAATGTTTTTAAGATAGGAGGAAGGTTAAGATCTTCAAAACTTTTAGCCTTCGGTACAAGACGAAGAGCAATACAAATACCGCCTCTCTGGAAAAATGCATTTCCTCTTAAGTTAGTTATCCCTTTAAAGGCAAAGGAAAAGTCCACTTCTTTATCAATTAAAAATTTAGAAGTTTTCTCTGCACCAAGAATAATTTTTAAAATGCTTACCATATCTTCTTGTTTCGAAACTTCTTTTGTAGAAAGAAAGACAAGCTGTCCGTTTACACGGATTGCGGGCTTTCTACCTACTCCCATATGCAAATCTGATCCATCTTCATGAATCAAACTTGTTAATACTTCATCTAAAAATTTATTATAGTCCATTTTTTAAATTATTTTGTTCATTAATAATACTTTTCACTTTATCAATAACTTCAGTTGGGGTACTTGAGGCTTTTACAATATATCCAGCAGCGCCAAGGGCTTCTCCCCTTGCAACATCAGATGGCTGCCCCATATTTGAAAGAATAATTCTGATTGATTTAATAGATAGATTTTCTTCTTTCATTTTTTCCATTAATTCAAATCCATCCATAACAGGCATAATTATATCTAGAAGTATAACATCGGGAGTAAGTCCAGCCCGAAGCTTTTCTAGGGCTGCTTCTGGGCCAAGGGCGGCAGAAACATTAAATTCTGATTTACCAAATTTCAAAGCATACATGTCGAGAAGAAAACTATCATCATCAATAATAAGAATTTTTTTATTTTGGTCCATACTATTTTTATTATAATACAATTATAATAGTTCTCCTATACTGATTTAGAAATTATATACTTCCTTAAAAGGAACAAGACCTTCCATACTTTTAACGATAGCATCTTCACGAATAGAAAGCATTCCACGAGAGCGGGCTAGCTTATATATCTCTTGTTCTTGTGGTTTTTTCAAAATAATTTCTTGCATTTCTTTATCAATTTTAAACATTTCATAAACAGGGACGCGTCCTAACATTCCAGAAGGACATTCAGGAGAAGAAACGGATTCATATATATAATCCTTGAAATCAATTTTAGATTTAAACTCTTCTGGTAGATCAGCAAAGTGCTTATCCATCATTAGTCTTGTCGGCTCATCTATCATCTTTTTTTGTTTAGAATTTGGGTATATTTTACGAGCCAAACGCTGTGCCATACATAAGATTAAAGTAGGAGCAATAAGATAAGGGTCAATTCCCATATCGATAAGACGTGGAATTGCTCCAACGGCACTATTTGTGTGGAGAGTTGATAAGACTAAGTGTCCAGTAAGAGCTGCTTGAATTGCAAGTTCAGCTGTTTCTTTATCACGGATCTCTCCCACCATGATTACATCTGGGTCTTGTCTTAAGATAGAACGAAGTCCTGACGCAAAAGTGTAACCAATTTCAGGTGAAACCTGTGATTGGTTAATACCATCCATGTGATACTCAACTGGATCTTCAAGTGAAACAATGTTCTCTTCTTCGTGATCAAGTTCGTTTAACATTGAATATAGGGTCGTTGTTTTACCAGAACCAGTTGGTCCTGTCATTAAAATAAGACCATAAGGTCGATCAAGAGCTTCTCGAACAAGAGCTAAATTCTCAGGGGACATATTTAAATCACCTAATGGTTTAACTCCACGTTCTGAATCAAGGATACGCATAACAATCTTTTCTCCATAATAAGAAGGCATGGTCGAGACACGATAGTCAATTTTGCGTCCTTCCATTTTCGTCGAAAAACCTCCGTCTTGTGGTTTACGTTTTTCATCAAGTCTTAATTTCGATAATATTTTTATACGAGCAATGACACCATTATAAACAGCCAAAGGAAGAGTTAGTGAAGTATGCAAAATTCCATCAACACGGAAACGAACTTTAATTTTATCCCCTACGTGCTCGATGTGTATATCGGAAGCGTTACCCTCAACTGCATGTCTTAAAATAACTGCCACGATTTTAATAATTGGAGCATCTTCAGTAATCTTCTCTTCTTCTTTTGCATCACCTGGTTTTTGATTTTTAGTTTTGTCTTTTGATTTATCATTTACTGCGTCCGCTATTTCCTGGTCGATTTCAGATAAGGCTACATCAACTTCATCCCCTAGGGCATCATATTTCTCGAGTAATTTATTATAAACAGAAGTACTAATTAAAAATAGCTTAAATGGTTTATCTAATTTAGCGGCAATAAAAGTTAGAACATCAATTGCTTGTACATTTTCAGGATCAATTATTCCAATTTCAAGAACATTATTTATCACACCAATAGGGACGAAATGATAAGTTCTAGTTGTTTCAACTGGAATAATTTTTAAAACGGAAGATGTGACCATACTTGGGTCAACTTTCTTGATTGGAATATTAAAAATAGATCCTTTTAATTCAAGGATTGAATCTTCGCTTATATGATAACTAATAAGGGCTTGGTCTATATCCCCGTTATATCTATCCTCTGCCACCTTTACTATTTCAGGCACCTGGTCTTCTGTAATAAGACCATGCTTTACTAATTCTTCTAAAAGCATCATATTAGTTTGTGTTAAATGATATTATCTCCCCAAAAGTTATAACCCCATTTATATTTGCTACAGTACGATAGAAATAAGCTGTCTTTGAAGTAAGTAAAACTATTCTTGAAGCAAAATTACCAACTAAAGAAGGAGTAACTTTGGGAGTTACCTTACCAAGTGTTTGATCTGTACCATATTCAAAATAAATATTATTTGAAGTAGCACCTTCAATTGAACCATTCAAAACAGCAGACTGATTAGATATCATTGAAGCTGGATTTGTCTTTAGAGTAAAAGCGTTTTTATTATTTGTAGTTACTTTATCAGTAGGAGCAAATGGATTTGTACGTCCATAAGGAACTGGATCTAGCTTAATATTATTATCTACGAGTAATTTAAAAGATTGTTCTGAAAATAAAGATGTATCAACTTTGATGGTTGTAAGGGAGAATAATTTAGTAATAAAAGCAGTATCTTCAGCTGCCTTGCTACTACCAGTATCTACTCCAGTTCCATCAGTTGTAGCCAAAGATGAAGTAATAGAACTATCACTACTTGCGGCTTCTGACTTTAGGTCGTTATAAAAATAAGAATAGACTCCAAGGACTAAAACTCCAACAAAAGATACTATTAAAAATTTATTGTATTTTTTATGCATAATTATTTAAGCCAATAAGTCTCAACTTTTAATAAATATTGATAAACATTCGGATCGACTCCCGCAATGGCCTTAACGCTAGGGTCTGGAACAGTAAATGATACAGATTTTACATCAGCAAGACGGAGATTATACTCAAGGTCTTTTAAGAAAAGAACAAATGTATCATAGTTCCCTTCTGTGGTAAATTCAATTGGGAAAACTCCGTAAGGACGGCTGTCGGCTCCTTCATCAGAAACAATTGTATTCGTATTTTTAGGAGTACTATCTTTCTTTACAGACTCAAACTTAATATTCTTTATCGGCATATTATGTAGATTAGCAATACGCTCAATCTCAAGAATAAATTGTATGTTATTTACAGAACTTGGAAGAAAATTATTTAAGCGATCTTTATCAGACTGCTTTATTTCATTATAAGCTTTAATTAAGGTATCTTCAGTCTTTTGTAATTCAGTTGAATTATCAAGAGCCTTATTGTAAACAACAATATCAGCCTTCAACGCTGAAACATCTTTATACCAAGGATTAACACCAAAAATAAAGGTAATTATAGATATCAATATTAATAAAATAGGAAGAATTAATTTCATATTATGGTGTATTAGGTGTTGTTTTTAATGGCAATACTGGATTTGCATCAACTGTTGGGTTTGGGCTCACAACAGCAGGATTTTCAACCACTGGATTTACAACTGGAACTTCCGCTGTAGTTGTATCTACTTTAGATAAACCATTTGTAATATTATTAGAATAAGAAAGAAGAGTAGGATCTACATTAAACTCAATATCGAAAGTAACGTAATTATTCTTGTCTTTAGTTAAATTTGAAAAAATAACATCTTTGAACATTTTTCCTTTGTCGGTATTAAAAACGTCAGCCTGAAGAGCAATCGCCTTATAATCGCGAGCTGTTCCTGACATTTTAACAGAAAATGTATTGTTTAGAGTTGTATGATCAAATTTTGTATATTGAATGGAAGAAAGAGTAAGCTCGTTTATAAGTTCAAATAAAGGAGATAATACTACGTGACTACCTAGAACTTGCCTTGAAACAAGAGTACGTTTGTCGTACATTTCTAATTCTGCAATAGTATCTTTGTCAAAACTATCACGTATTTTAAATAGACTCTCTGATAAAACTTCCTTGTTCTTTACTAGATAGTAATTTTTATACCAATAAAGTCCTCCCGCAGAAAGAACCATAACAATAAATATAAATACAGATACAACCATAGTAATACTTGTTGTACCTTGAGGACTGCTGCTGGTAACACTATTAGCCATGATAGGCTTTTTAGGAATGAATGATGTTTGAAATGAATTCTCCATAATTTAAAATAATTGTCTCAATGCTAATCCAACGGCGACACTAAACTCTGGTCCACTAATTTCTAATATTGGCTCAAGGAATGCGGGCGCTTCTGTTTTAGAAAAAGGATTACTGTAAACTACCTCGGTATGAAAGTTTGATGTTGCTCTTTCTAGGAGTCCCTTAACGAGAGATCCTCCACCAGTCAAAATAACTTTACTAATATTTTTATTATACTTCTTTTGATAAGCTAACACAACACTATTCGTATCAGATAAAATATAATCAATGGATAATCTTATTATATCTGCAACTTCTGGATTACTATTCATATCAAGACCTACATCTCTTTTTAATTTCTCTGCATCTTTAAAGGTAACACCTAAAGAAGATGCAATATTTTTAGTAATGTCAGCACCTCCCCTGTTTACAACATGGAAGACATGCACAACTCCTTCTTCAATAACAGATAATTTAGTTTTCGAAGCACCAAAGTCCATTAATAAAACTGGAACAAGGTCATGAGAAAAAGACGATCTGATATTACTGAATATTTCCATCTCGAATGAATCAGATTGTAATTCGGTCTTTTTTAATATTTCTTGATAACGAGTTAGAATATCATTATGAATTGCAACAACTAGAACTTCTGTTTTTAATTCAGGAGTTTTTGGAGTAGCAGCTTGATTCATCATATTATTCTCAGATGATTCTGTCTCTTTGGGTAAAATAAACCAATCCAAAGAAACTTCAGCAATCGGAACTGGAATATATTTACGTGCTTCAATCGGAACAACACTAGCCAGCTTATCTTCAGTAATTTTATCAGGAAGTCCTAATGTAAAAATTAAACTAGAAGAAGAAGGAATTGCAATAATACCAGAACGGGTTGTGACATTTGATTCTTTCATGACATCCAAAAGAGCACGAATTATATCGTCTGTTTTTAGATTAGTAATTGCTCCTATATCTGTACTACCATAAGGACCAAGTGATATCGCTCCATAAGTTTCTAGTATCGCTTTGCCATTTTGCTTCTTAAGCTGAACAACCTTAATAGCCGAAGAACCTATGTCGATGCCCATAACACTCTTAGTTGCCTTATCAGAAGAAAATATATTAGATAAATTAGCTAATCCAGTTGATATTATATTTTTCAGTGAATTATCCATATTATTACTTTCTAGTATAACATATATATTGTAAAATTAAGAAGTGGAAACAATAATCCTTAATATTAAGAAAGTAATTAATTTATTTTTAGAGATATTATTCCCTTCAAGATGTCTTGGTTGTCGTTCATATGGATCAATATTGTGTTTTAATTGTATAAATAAATTACGTCCAGCAGAAAGAGAAACAGAGAATGGAATTTATGGTGCTTATGACTACAGAGACCCATTAATCAAAGAAGCCATCTGGAAATTAAAATATTATCACTCTCCTTACTTAGGAAGTAAATTAGGAGAATTATTATATACATCTTTTCTTGAAGAAATAAATGAAATAGCAATGTTTTCTACAGGTTCCCCTATTTATATTATTCCAGTACCAATTTCAAAAGAACGAAAAAACAATCGTGGATATAATCAATCAGAAATTATTGCTAAAAGTTTTTGCAATAATGCTCCTTTAAATGTATTTCAATTTAAAAATAAAATTATTTTAAAAAAGGCTAATACTATTCCACAAGCGAAACTAACAAATAGAAATAAAAGACTCCAAAACATAAAAGGAGCCTTTGAAATAAAAAATAAGGAACTTGTAAAAGGAAAAACCATAATCATAATAGACGATGTCACAACAACAGGCGGAACAATATTAGAAATAATGAAAATCTTAAAAAAAGCTGGGGCAAAAAAAGTTTTGGGCTTCACCGTTGCACATTAAAAACATTCTGAGAGCCCAACATCCGTCAGCGGTCCAACCGTTGGAGAAATTGGCTTTGGAGTAATCTATTATTTTCTGGTATATTAGAAGTATAAATTATGAAAAAAACAAAAAATTATTGTGTGGATTGCGGAGGGGCTCAAGTAAATCATAAAGCGGTATATATATCTATCTGGCTTAGTGAAATGATTGAACCTTGGACAAACTGGATGGGTAGACTAATTCCTGAAGATAAACTCGAATGGATAGGACCAATCTTAACAAAAGTATTAACAATATTACATATCGGAACTGTAACAAAAGAACCTAATGATAAAGATAGCGGTCGGGCTCGTGTTTTATGGGAAGAAGCCAGCAAAAGAGGAATAATTATGACAGAGTTTCATTTATTTGGAATTGGCCAAGATATCTTTACTTCTAAATATAAAGGTGAGACAAGATTTTTCGACGTATTACCTCGTACAAAAAATTATAATCCAAAAGGTTTAGAATGGATGGACAATAAGAATGAAATGAAAGTGCATTTTAAAAAAGAAGGAATCCCTGTCGCGGCGGGAGGAATAGCTAGAAATAAAAAAGACGCAATTAAAATATTTAATTCATTAAATAAGCCAGTTATTACCAAACCAAATCTAGGATCACGAAGTCGACATACAACTACTCATATATCTGACGAAAAAGAATTTATTATTGCTTATAATAAAGCCCACCAGCTTTCCCCATGGGTCATGATTGAAGAGGAACTTTCTGGCTATGTTTTTCGTGGAACCGTTATCGGTAAAAAACTAATAGCAGTATTGCGAAGAGAACCAGCTTATGTTATCGGGGACAGCACACATACAGTTAAAGAGCTTATAGAAATTGAGAATAAAAATCCTCTTCGAAATGGAAAAATATTTCATCAATTATCTTTAGATGAAGAAGCTATTAAAGAACTCACGCATTGGAACCGCAATGAAAATACAATTCCGAAGGATAAAGAAATAGTAACCTTAGGGCAAAAGACAAGTCGGGCTGTTGGCGGAGGAATTACCGATATGACGGATATTGTCCACCCTGATAATAGAGCTATGCTTGAAAAAATTGGTGAAGTTTTAGATGATCCACTTATTGGAGTTGATTTTATAATGGACGATGTCTCTATCTCTTGGAAAAACCAACCAAAAAGTGGAGTCATAGAATGTAACTCTGCCCCTTTCATTGACCTTCACCACTTCCCCCTTGTCGGAAAGAGTCATAATGTCGCAGCCGCCCTTTGGGATATAGTTTATCCAGAATCTAAAATTAATTAATTACACAATAAAAAAGCAGTGACTTAAGCCACTGCTTTTTTATGTCTTCCATTTTTATCCAAAGGATCATCTACCGTAATTTCAGAATCTGGGGCTGTCTTTCGGTCTACAACTAAGTGTGATATATGCTTTCTCTCCACAATGTAATGTCCTAAAAACTTTTTAAAGTCATCAATCTTAGATTCCTCATTTATTTCCACAAAGTGTTCAAACGGTTTACTCTCTGGAGTAAATTCATGATGACCTCGTATTTCTCCATCTTTAAAAACACGAAGATGGTATTGATTATCAAAATCTTCTAGTTTTCTCCATGAAAGAACTTGACCATTATCTTTCCAGGCTACGAAGTGATTTCCAAAACCCCATTCTGTATGTAAATGTTTTTCAAGTTCTTCTAGAGTTTTCCCTGGGGCAAGCCATCCGATATGATAAGGCTGTCGGCCTTTTTCATGCCAAACAAGGTGCCACTTCAAAAAGTGTTTCTGGACCCAAGGAAAATACCGATAAAGGTGTTTCCAAATCGTTTTCTTTATTTTTTGTATTGTTGTTAATTTAACTTTTTCCATATAATTTTGCAAAATCGCACCGTGTAATATCATTTAAAACGCTACACTATATACCTTCTATTGAACCCGAGGCTGACATATTATCAACGACATAAACTTCAAGACTTCGTGACATAAAATAAAAAATGCCAATATTGACGATTACTACTAAAGCAACCAATAACCATGTCCTGTTAAACTCTGGTTTCATATATTTGTAGTATATACTATAAATAATTTTAATTCAAAATAAAAACCGCGACATGATGCCGTGGTTTTTGTTTTGAGTTTTAATCCACTGATGATTAATTAGTTTTCTGCCCTATAGAAAGGGTCGCATGAGGAACAGCACGAAGACGTTCCTTTGAAATGAGGACACCAGTTGCGCGACAGACTCCATAAGTCTTATTCTCGATCCGGACCATTGCGGCCTCAAGATCTTTGATGAACTTAAATTGCCTTTCTGCAAGCTTACCAGCTTCCTCTTTGGACATTGTGGCATTCCCCTCTTCCAAAATTTTAAAAGACGGAGATGTGTCATCCGTCCCGTTATTATTTGTGGTGCTGCCTTTGTAAAAATTGTAGCATTCACGCGCTACATTCAGCTTATCCTGAATCAAAATTTTGAACTCACCTAGTTCAGTATCAGAATACTTTACCTTTTCAATGCTTCTTTTTGGTTGAGTCATAACATCCATACCAAAATTACCTTTTTCTTTTCCCATAATTTTCAAATTTTGTAAGCTCGTTAGTGAGCTTATATTTGCCAATATATTAACTCTTTATCTACCTTTTGTCAAAATTAAATTAAATAACTAAAAGGCCCCCATCATATGGGGGCCTTTTAGTTATTTAATTTTAGAATGCTATCCAATGAGCTAAATATGCAATAAACAAAAGTGCGGCAAGTAATCCTAATATATTCTGAAACTTAGATATGATAGAAATTGCAACTACTGCAATAATAACCTTAACTAAGCCAAGAGCAATAATTGAAGCCCATATCGTCTGTAGTAATGTTTGTATAGTAAGCATGTTTATATTGTATATTAAAACAAGTTATAAAGTCAAAATAAATAATATTTCAAAAACTAATATTTACTTACGCCTTCAACGCCTTCTTTCCTAAGAAGACAGCCTTAGATCCAAGAGATTCCTCAATTCTTAATAATTCATTGTATTTAGCAACTCTCTCACTTCGGCAAAGAGAACCTGTCTTTATCTGACCAGTTCCAAGACCAACGACAAAATCAGCAATTGTTGAATCTTCTGTCTCCCCTGATCGATGAGAAACTACAGCTGTAAATCCTGCTTCTTTAGCCATATGAATAGCATCAATTGTCTCTGAGACTGTCCCTATTTGATTTAATTTAATTAAAATTGAATTTCCAGATTTCTCTTCTATTCCTTTTTCTAATCTAATTATATTTGTGACGAATAAATCATCTCCGACAATCTGAATTTTCTTACCCAATTTCTTTGTCATCAAACTCCAACCACTCCAATCATCTTCGGCTAATCCGTCTTCAATAGAAACAATTGGAAACTTAGAAACCCAGTTCTCATAGAAAGCTACCATTTCTTCACTTGTAAGTGATTTACCTTCTGTCGCAAGAACATATTTTCCATCTTTGTATATTTCGCTTGCAGCAGCATCTATAGCGATCCCAATATCACGTCCTGGTGTATAGCCAGCTCTTTTAATAGCTTCGAGAATTATAAGAATTGCGGATTCGTTCGTTGGTAGTGATGGTGCATAGCCCCCTTCATCACCGACAGAAGTATTTAATTTCTTTTCTTTTAAAATTTTCTTTAATTCATGAAAAACTTCGGTCCCCCATTGAAGAGCCTGTCTGAAAGATTTAGCGCCTGTAGGCATAATCATAAACTCTTGAATATCAGTTGAATTATCAGCATGACTTCCTCCGTTTAAAATATTCATCATAGGAACAGGTAAACAAACTTCTTTTGTCTTTGATATATCTTTAAAATATTTCCATAAAGGCTTCTTCTCTGAAACAGCCATGGCTCTTGCAAAAGCTAAAGAGACTCCAAGTATTGCATTAGCTCCAAGCTTGCCTTTATTCTCAGTTCCATCAAGTTCAATCATAGCCAAGTCTAAAGTCTTTTGACTCCAGACCTTACCTTTTAATTTTTTAAATATTTCTCCGTTGACATTCTCTACAGCCCTTAGAACTCCCTTTCCTCCAAATCTTTTCTTATCTCCATCACGAAGTTCTACTGCTTCATGACTTCCTGTTGAAGCTCCAGATGGAACCCCAGCTCTACCAAAAGATCCATCAGAAAGTAATACGTCTACTTCGACAGTTGGATTACCTCTTGAATCTAATATTTCACGTCCGATAATCTTTGAAATTTTTACATTTGTTATTGCCATTTTTTGTTTTTATTTATAATTATTAATAATGCGGAACCGGTGAGATTCGAACTCACGAGGGCTTTTACACCCTGCCTCTTTAGCAAAGAGGTACGTTAGACCACTCTGACACGGCTCCGACTCTTTACATTGTATAAAATAACATATTTTACAGCCTTTCCCAAATTAAAGAATATTTTGTAAATATATTATTTATGCTAATATGGGCAAAGTGATATATGGAGGCGTGGATGAGTGGTTTAAATCAACAGTTTACTAAACTGTCGAACCTTTACCGGTTCCGTGAGTTCGAATCTCACCGCCTCCGCAGAGTCGTGATAACACGAGATACGTAGAGTATTTAATAAAAAACGTATCATACTAAAAAGCACCCAACTGGGTGCTTTTTGATACTTAGTTCAATATACTATCCTCTCTTAAGATACACCTTAACAAAAGAACTTTTAAGTTCTGCCGCTTTTGAAGAAAGTAATTCTGTTTTTCCTTCTTTGGCCAGTACTGCAACTTCTTCTAATTTTTTTCTTATTGTCTGTATTTCTTCATCATTCATGATAGCTTCTACCTCCTTTAGTTTCAAATCAACTTCAGGATAAACAGAAAGTAACTGGTTAGCATCTTTTGCATCTGCTGCGGTTATTATCTTTTCCATGGCATCATGAAAATCAACAAGTGATACCGCTAACATTGAAAAGCCATTCCTCTTTAAAATATCTTGAAATATTGGTCGAACAGATTCAAAACTTGTATGTGTTTGTTTTAAATCTCCAGAATATACATTCTCTTTTAAAGAAGTGATAGCACCTGAGACCTCCCTTAAGTCTGAATTAAATTTAACATCTGATTTAAAAACATAAGGATGATACGTGCTATATTTTTTATAAAAAACTGCATATTCTGTCACTAACTTATCATAGTTTGAAACCGCCTCATCTCTCTTATCTTGCCCAGTGTAAAACAAAGTTTGTTTATAGTAATTATTCATCCGACTATAATCATCTAAAAATATTTTTTTAGTAAAAAAATTACTTGCGTAACTACCACCTATCGCTATAACTAAAAATAATAAAACAAAAATAACTTTAATATATTTAGATGTTTCTTTTTGATCTTTTGGTAAAGTATTTACTCCTATTATTTTATATAAACCACAAAATCCAGTGACAGCGGTTACCAAAGCAACTATACCTAAAACACAAAGAATTACAGATAATATACCTCCTATCCAAAAATATGCGCCTAGGATTAATAACCCACTTATTAATAAACGAGCCCCACGGTCTATCACACCTTCATTTTGATATTTTTTCATATAAATTATTATTACTTAATAAATTGAACCAATACTAATTATTATTGGGTATTGAAATATTATTTAACTTCCTGATTTGCCCCTGCCTATAACCCTGACCTTGACCCCTATTAAGCCAAAGATCATTCAACCCTGTCATATCTATAACAAAACCTGCTAGTAATATAGATGCGACCAATCCTATAATTAATAACTTAAAATTTATCTTGTATGAAAAGTCATATTTACGAAGTAGCCAAATCCCAGTTATTAATCCAAGGATAGCTAATAATGGCATCCACCAAGAGAAAGTTGAGAGCAATTGCTCTAAACGGTACTCTCCCATTGGTCCATGAGACCTTAAGTTAAATCTTGTTATACCAACAAAGAATATAGAGGTAATAAAAGAAAAAACTAATCCAGCTATTGCTAAAATATATCCGAATATAAAATACGCTCGAGGACGCATTTTAATTTGTCTCTTGTGAATTTTACTCATTATATCTTCTGTTGTTTTATTTAATTCTTTTGACATATATTTTTCATTAAAATTTTAGCTCGACTTATTCTTGTTGCAACTGTTCCCATTGGGATTCTTAAAATATCACTTATCTCTTCATATGATTTTTCTTCTACCCCATATAAGATTAACGGCTCAGAGTATATTAGTGACATTTTACTTATACATTTTTCCACTTTGGAAGCTATCTCTTTTTTCTCAAAATTATCGGTTATATCCTCATTACTTTGTATATCAAAATCTTCTTCAAAAGATACTTCTTTTTGATTTTTCTTAATTGCGTTTATCGCCTCATTATGAGCAATACGATAAATCCAACTTGAAAACTTTTTTTTATTATCAAAACTTCGTAAATTAATAAACGCTTTTATAAAAGTTTCTTGTAGTATATCAGCGATCTTAGCTTTATCATGAAGAATAGAATTAACGTAACGCATTAGTTTTGCTTGATATCTCTCTACTATAACAAAATAAACTTCCTGATCTTTTGATTGGATATATAGGACAACCTCTTCATCTGTTTTGTTTTCGTATTCAAACATAATATATTTTTTAAAACCAAACCCCGAATAAATCGGGGTAAGGAATTAAAACTTATTTAACGATTACGCATCATACCTGCACCTCCACCCATTCCCCTCCCTTGACCATTATGTAATCCTAAGCCAAGTTCTGTTCTTAGTGCATTTGCCTCTACTGTTTTACCATCTTCTGTTAATTTATGAATTTGAGCAAACTTTGCAAAGTTATCCTTATTAACAACTTTTGTTACATTCCCCCGTCCTGTCATAAGTTTTTGCCAAGTATTGAAATCATTACTATCAAAAGCTTTTTCCATTGCATCATGACGTTCTACTGTGTAGTTTGGTCCTTTTACTGATGCATCACCACGATATGCGAGTGACATACTTGGAAGTATAACTAATGCACCTAGTGCTAATGTTGCTACTCCTACTAATCCTAATATTTTTTTATTCATTGTTTTAATTGTTATATATCTACTAATACGACCTTTATATTAGTTATACAATCTAAAATAATTTTTTCTTTCATCTATTTTAACAACTCTGGAATATTGCTTATGCCCCCTTGTAAATCATAGATATTTTTAATTCCACTCTCTTTCATAATAACTATTGATTTAGATGACCTATTCCCCGATCGACAGTAAACAAAGTATGTTTTTGAAGTGTCCAATTTTTTAACTTCACTTTTAAAATTATTATTCTCGTAATCTACATTAATTGCTCCTTTTATATGGCTCGAATCAAATTCAGCTGGAGTGCGAACATCAACTAAAACAGCATCTGGGGTAGATTTGTACTTAGATATAAAATCTGATGAATTTAAAAGACCACTGGCACTTGTAGGACTAAAAGCAATTAAAGCACCTACTAAAGCAACAATCCCTAAGGTTATAAATATTGTCTTATTCATATTAATTCAACAATTTATCAAATTCATTTGGCTGAAAACCGACTAAGATATTGCCATCTATATCAATAACAGGCACTCCCATTTGTCCACTCTTACGAACCATCTCTTCACCCTTCGCTCTATCTCTTGAAACATCTATATCATCAAAAGGAATTCCCTTACTTTTAAAGTAAGCCTTTGCATAGACACAGTACGGACAAGTTGGTGTTGAATAAACTATAACATTATGATTTTTCATATAATTTTATTTAATTAATTAATAATTTTATTTATTTGTAAATACTTATATATACTTTGAGCCGCTATGGAGCCTTCAGAGCAAGCAGTAATTATTTGTCTAAAATTATCTGAACCTGTGGTTATATCACCAGCGGCCCACACTCCATCACAGCTTGTTGTTTGATTTTGTTTAGTTTCAATATATCCACTACTATCAACTTTGAGAGGTAGTTGATCTATCAATTCTCTATCTGGTTTTGAGCCAACTTCAACAAAAATTCCATCGATATCTAAAATATCCCTTCCTTTAAATTCTTTATCTAATTTAATTCCAGATACTTGATTTTCACCAATAATATCAATGACATTTGTATTATAGATAATTTCTATTTTCTTATTGGCCTTCACTTGATCTATCCAAGTTAAATCTCCCCTAAGTTCGTTTCCTCTATATATTTGATATACCTTTTTGGCTATATCAGCTAAATACAAAGCTGCAGTATTTGCACTATCGCTACCGCCTATTACTGCCACAGTTTTGTCTTCATAAAAGAAAGCATCACAAGTGGCACAATAAGAAACTCCTTTTCCAACAAATTGCTCCTCTTTCGGCAAATCTAAATGTCGATGTTTTGTACCTGTAGCAAGTAATATAGTTTTTGAATTTATAACTTCACCATTTGATAATGTTAGTTTAAAAAACTCTCCGCTTTTTTTAATAGTACTAACTCTTGAAAATTTCTTCTGTGGAACATTTATAGATTCTATCTGGTCTGTCATTTTTTTTGTTAAATCCATACCAGAAATTTCAACCTCAGATGGGAAATTACATATTTTATGAGATGAAGTCATCAAACCACCAGGAAGATCACCAATAAGCAATTGTTTTATCTTATATCGTGAAGCATAGACAGCCGCAGATAACCCAGCTGGACCATTACCAATAATACATAAATCATACTCCCCAGTTGATTCTTTTGTTTCATTTACTTCTATGGTATCAGGTTCTACATTAATATTATTGAGAATAGATTTAAATTTATCCTCTTCAATCTCTCCAGAAAGACGAAATTCTAGTATTTCGCCATCTTTAAAAAACAAAACCGTTGGCGAACCACTAACTCCTAAAGACACAGCAAGTTCTCTGTTTTGTTGACGAAAGGCCTTCACAAATAGAATAGAAGGAAAAACTTTTGCCATCTTTTCATATATAGGTGCCAGCTTTTCGCAAGGAGGACATTCATCAGAATAGAAGTCCAAAACTAACAAAGAATGCTCCTTTTTTAGAGTCTGAAATTCTTCAGAATTCTTTAAATAAATAATTTCCATATCTTATATTCAATCTAATTAATAATTATTTGTATTTACATATGAACTTCTTTAAATCCTTAACAAAAGGATCTACAGGCAATTCATAACAAATGCGCTTGCCATCTCTTGTTGATAAAAGTAAACCCTCGTGCGATAGAGCTTGGAGATGGTGTGACACAATAGCAACACTCATATCAAGTTCCTTTGCTATATCAGATACACATACTTTTTTCTTATTAAAAATAGTGCATAGAATTTTAAGTCTGCTTTCATCCCCAGCGGTACGCATTAATTTTGCTAATTCATTCAAACGCATATTTGAATGATATACCACTGAAAAATAGAAGTCAAGTAATATACTATAGGATAAAGTTAAACAAATACCCTGTAAAAATAATTCCAATACCAACTATTCCAGCAAAAATAAGTATGAGTCTTATTTTCATTACTTTTTTTAAAATCATAAATTCAGGCAGTGATAGTGCTGTAACAGACATCATAAATGCGAGTGTAGTACCCATAGACACACCTTTCTCTGTTAATGCGGATACAAGAGGTATAACACCTGCAGCGTTTGAATATAAAGGAATACCTATTAATACAGCAAGAGGAACTGCGTACCATTTATCACTTCCTGCATATTGAGCCAAAAAATCTGCTGGCAAATAGCCATGTATCCAAGCTCCTAGACCAATACCTACTAATATGTAAGGCCAGACTTTCTTTAAAATGTCTTTTGTATAATCAAGAGCATAATTAATTCTTTCTTTTCTGGTCATACTTGGTAAATCAATATTACCATTCACAGAATTTTGATAAACAAATGGTTCAACTAAGTTTTCTACTTTTAAATAACCTATTACGATTCCAGAAAGGATAGCAATAATCAGACCACTAACAATATATACAAGAGCAATCTTCCAACCAAATAAACCGAGAAGTAATACTAAGGCAACTTCATTGATCATCGGTGAAGCTATTAGAAAAGAAAATGTGGTTCCGAGTGGTACACCAGCTTGAACAAACCCTAAAAACAAAGGTATTGCAGAACATGAACAAAATGGAGTAATAATACCAAGTAGAGAGGCTAGAACATTACCAACATATTTATTTTTACGAGAAAGTATAGATCTTATTTTCTCTGGTGGTAGATATGATCGTATTATAGATACAGCAAATATAATTACAGAAAGAAGAATAAAGATTTTAATAGTATCAAATATGAAAAAATTTAAAGCATCTCCCAACAAAGTTTTTGGAACTATTCTAAAAACTATGTAAGTTAACCAATCTGCTAATAGTTGTATAGGGTAAAACATAATCTATTCTAAATTTTTAGATATAATTTCTTTTAGCCTTTCTTTATCTGGTAATATCCCCACTAGAATAGGTTTATCATTGAAGGTTAATACTGGACTACTCATTATTCCCATCGATATAATTTTATTTATATCATTACTGTATAAAACAGTATCACTAATATTCAATTCTTTTGCTACCTCCTCTGTAAGTTCAAATAATGCCTTACACTTTTTACATCCTGATCCAATCACTTCCATTTTTACTGTTCTCATATGTTTAAATTATTATTTTTGTTAATTCTGATTGATAACTCTTAATTGCTTCTTCATTCCTCGAATAAATTATTTTATTCCCCTCACGTCGAGTTTTTAACAAATTTAAATCTTTTAATACTTTCAAATGATGAGATGACAAGTTCTGGGGAAGTTTAAGTTTTGGATGTATTTCACAAGCACACTTTTCTCCATCTTTTAGAAATGCCAAAATTGCCAGTCTGTTAGGTTCAGCAAGAGCATTAAGATATTCTTTTATGTTTATTTTTTTATTCATAATATATAGTATATCAATGTATGTTGATATACTATCACTGGTTAATTTTAATGTAAAGGAATAAATCTATAATAGATTGAGTTTTTAGAAATATCTTCTTATTATTCAATAATATCCTGCTTTTATATATAAATATTTATATAATATATAAAATCTATATTCATCATAGTTAGATGTGTTATAATTTATATTATTAATCAATAAATATAAATCTATGCTTAAAGAATTTAAACAATTTTTACTTAGAGGGAATGTCGTCGATTTGGCTGTTGGTGTCGTTATTGGTGCTTCTTTTGGCACTATTGTAACTGCATTGGTGACAGATATTCTGACTCCACTAGTAGCAGCAATAGTAAAAGTGCCAAACTTTAATGGGCTATTCTTTACAATAAATAAAAGCCAATTTATGTACGGCCATTTTATTAATGTTCTTATTTCTTTTATATTAGTAGCAGGTGCAATTTTCTTCTTTGTTATTAAGCCAATGAATGTACTTATATCTCGCTCCCGTAAAGAGCCACCAGCAGATCCAACAACGAAGAAATGCACAGAATGCCTAAGTGAAGTACCAATGGAGGCAAAACGTTGTTCTCATTGCGCACAAATAATATCTTAAATTTCAAATAAATAAAAAGTGACTATGGTTATAAACCATAGTCACTTTTTATTTACAGGTCATGTTTGCTTGTGCTCCTTAATTGTTGCTATAATATCCGAATGAAAGAATTAAAAAAGATCAGAGGGCTTAGTGGTTTTAGGGATTTTCTTAAGAACCAAGGGGTGGTAACGCTCGCAATCGGATTTATACTCGGAACCGCTATCTCTAAATTTGTATCATCTTTAGTTGTAGATATCATAAACCCTATATTAAATGGACTACTAGGAGGAGTTGGTGATTTAAGTTCAAAAATTTTCTATATAAACAAAACTGCCATTCACTATGGAGCCTTCATAGACAATGGAATTAACTTTATAGTTATTGCCTTGGTTGTATACGTCGGAGTGAAGTTAATGGGTATGGACCAGGAACAATTAGGTAAGATGGATATAGGTAAGATCAACTCTCTAAATGCCATGCCTAAAAAATAATTACATATACAAAGAAACTAAATCTGATATAATATTCATATGAATGAGACGGAAAAGATAAAAAACGAAAATGATAAATTAAAAGAAATTAATGAAAATAAATCGGAATTAATTTCTATCTCAGCACACCAACTCCGAACTTCCCTATCTGCTCTTAAGTGGACACTTAAAATGTTTTTAAACAAAGAACTCGGCGAAATAACAGAAGAACAAAAAAGTTATCTAGAAAAAGCAATAAATAGCAATGACCGATCAATCGCTCTGGTTAATTATCTTTTAACCTTCAATCATTCAGATGATATATCAATGGCTTTTAATTCAAAAGAAATTAATATTATAAGTGAAACAGAAAAAGTCATTGCCGATTTTCTAGGCGAATTAAAAAATAAAAAAATAGAATTAACTTTTAATAAACCAGAGCTTGCAATACCTAATATTAATTGTGACGAGCAAATGGTACTAGTTGTACTACAAAACTTAATTGAAAATGCTATTAAATACAGCCCAAGCAACAGTACAATTACAGTATCATTGAAACACGATACTGAGAATAAAATAATTGAATTATCGTTCCACGATCAAGGAATCGGCATTAAAAAGGAAGACCAAATAAAAATATTCAACAAGTTCTTCCGTGCTCCAAATGCTATCGAAAAAGAAACAATCGGTTCAGGACTTGGGCTCTTTATTACTAAAAACATCGTCGAAAGACATAATGGTAAAATTTGGTTTGAAAGCTCCCCCGAACTGGGGACGACATTCTTTGTAGTATTGCCTATCTATTAGGTAGTGTGATATTATGTAGGTATATAAATCTATATGAAAAAAGTACTCATAATTGAAGACGATAGTTTCTTACAAGGACTAGAAGCTACAAAAATTATTAAAAGCGGTTTCAGTGTGATAGCAGCCCAAACAGGAGAAGAAGCGATGACTAAAATCATGGAACCTGGAATAAATATTATCCTCCTTGACCTATTACTTCCAAATTTTGATGGTTATGAGATTTTAAAGAAAATACGTGAAACAGAAATAACTAAGAATATACCTGTGATTGTTTTTTCAAACCTATCTGAAGAAAAAGATATTAAGAAAGCTTCAGAATTAGGGGCAACAGAGATCATGGTTAAATCGAATTTCTCTCTTGAGGAATTAATCGGCCATATGAATAAAATTTTAGCTTAAACGATATTTAAACAACCTTCGTAATACCCATGTTACGAAGGTTGTTTCGTATGATATAATTCTCATATAATGAAAATAAGCGATGGAATTGAACAACACTTCCGTGTTGATATAAATCAAAAAAAAGCACTAAGTCATCTTGGTCTTAAAACACTAAGAGACTTACTTTATCACTTCCCCTCTCGCTATGGCGATATAAGTTCGGTTCGAAACATAAACACTCTAACCGATGGTGAAAATGTCACAATAATCGGAAATATAACTCAACTTAAAACAAAAAAAGGTTTTAAGAGTAATATTCCAATGGGACAAGCTATCTTAACTGATTTAACTGGCTCAATAAATATTATTTGGTTTCATCAGCCTTACTTAGCAAAAATGCTAAAAGAAGGTTCGACAGTGCGTGTAACTGGAAAAATAACTGAAAGTAAAAGTTATGGATTAACATTAACCAACCCTGAAATAACCAAAGAAGATGTCCTTCCTATTGATATACATGATTCTCTTTTTGATAAGAAGGGAGTCCAGACTCAATTCGGGTATCCTATCTATAGAGAAAGCCGTGGTATTACTTCAAAGTGGTTTTATCACGCTATCCAAAAAATATTAAAACAGGATTGTATTAAAGATATCGAAGACTATATTCCAATCGAGATTTTAAATTACTACAAACTACCAATCTTGCACACGGCTCTTATCTGGGTCCATATGCCCCAAAAAAAAGAACATGCAGAAATTGCTCGAAAAAGATTTGCCTTTGAAGAAGTTTTCTTTATCCAGCTTGCTCGCCAACAAGAAAAAAAGAAATACCAAGAAAACTTTTCTTATAAATTAAAAATTCCACAGAAAGATATTGTCGACTTTATTTCTAGATTCCCCTTCACTCCAACAAAAGCCCAGTCGGACACCATCGATACAATATTAGACGATTTTATAAAAGATAAGCCAATGTCCCGTCTTGTTGAAGGAGATGTCGGAAGTGGAAAAACTTTTGTCGCAGCGACGGTTGCTTATGCTGTTATTAAGAATAGACCTATAGGACAAAATTTCGGTAATTTACAGGTGGCTTATATGGCACCAACTGAAGTTCTAGCTACTCAATTGTTTGAAAATTTTATTAGTTACTTCGAACATACTGGAATATCCATTGCTCTTATGACGGGCTCAGGCTGCCGTAAATTCCCAAGTAAAAGTGCCCGATGGGAAAATGGTTCACAAATTAAAACTTGGACCCCTATTGCTAAAAATCAGCTTTTAAAATGGATTAAAAATGGTGAAATACCGATAGTAATAGGAACTCATGCTTTGATATCCAAAACAGTAGAATTCGAAGATTTAGGATTAGTAATAATAGACGAGCAACATCGTTTTGGAACTAGCCAAAGAATGAAATTAGTAAAAAAAGAAGGTCACGCTCCTCACTATCTTTCAATGACAGCAACACCAATACCTAGAACACTTGCTCTTACTATCTATGGAGACTTAGACTTAAGTATCATCGACCAAATGCCAGCTGGGAGAAAAGTTGTGATTACAGAAATTGTTGGTGAAAATAAAAGAGAAGAATCTTATAATAAAATTAAAAAAGAGCTAGAAGCTGGCCACCAACTTTATGTAATCTGCCCTAAAATTGATGACGGAGATGACGATGAAGAAAAAGTAAAACTAGATGTGAAGTCTGTAACCACAGAAGCCAAGAGACTAAAGAAAGATATTTTCCAAAATTACAATATTGAAATAATGCATAGCAAAATGACTAAAGACAAAAAAGAAAAAGTTATGCGCGATTTCTCTGAACATAAAATTGACATATTAGTCTCAACTTCAGTTATCGAAGTTGGAGTAAATGTGCCCAATGCCACAATCATTATAATAGAAGGGGCAGAGAGGTTTGGACTAGCTCAGCTTCACCAATTACGAGGCCGAGTTATCCGCTCTAATTATCAGTCATATTGCTACTTATTTGCCGACGCCAAATCCGATAAAACAATAGACAGATTAAAGGCTATAACAAAAGCCGCCAATGGTTTTGAACTTGCTGAATTAGATTTATCTCTTCGTGGAGCAGGACTTCTCTCTGGAGACAAACAATGGGGTATTACCGATATTGGTATGGAAGCTATTAAAAATATTAAAATGGTGGAAGCAGCCAGGAAGGAAGCTATAAAAATAATAGAGGTAGATGCTGATCTGAAAAACTCCCCTCTTTTATCAAGAACTCTAATCGCTAAAAATCTTAAATTACATTTTGAATAAAAAAAACAGACGTTCAACGTCTGTTTTTTTAAAATTTAATTATTCTTTTCTAATGTTTTAGTAATTTTTATATTACCTTTTTCAAATTTATTTTCTAAATATTTTTTAGTGTAAGTAATAATAGTTTCCTTTCCTTTTTTATCTGTAGCTATAACCTCTACTTTTTGAGGAGAAAGCATATTCCAAATATTTCTAGATTTTGGTGCTTTTACTACAATATAACTATTCTCTTCACTTGTAAATTCTGTTCCAAATTTTAATAAATCAGCAGAAGTATATAATTTTTCTTTTTTAGAATTACTTTCTTTAATCTCTGATTTTATTGATTCAGACTCTTTTTTATCTTCGACTGCTGCTTCTTTTTGAACTACTTCCTTCTCAACAGTAGGACTAACTTTTTCATTTTTTGTTTCAACATTCAAAATCTTCTCTTTTTCTGTGTGAATTATTTCTTTTTTACCATTAACAATTTCTTGAAAATTTGAAAGATATTTTCCCATTTCTTCTCCTATTATTTGTAACTCATTTCCGGTTTTATTAAAACCTTTACTCTTACCAAGAGGAATAGATTTAAGACTTCTATACTTTTCTTTTCCAAAATCAGATTTGAAATCAGACTCTTCTAGGGTAATTATTCCCTTTGAATCTCTGATATTTTTATTTAGCATTTCTAAATCTGCCTTAAGATTACTTTCCATAATTTTAGCCTTATTCTCTCTCTCTAACTTTTCGGCCATTTCTTTTTTTGAAACTATTTTGGCGCGAGATAATAAACCTTCTATTTCATCCCCAATCTTTTGCAATTCATTTTCGGTTTTATTGAAGCCCTTACTTCTGCTTTCTTGTATTGATTTTAAATCCATGTATCTCTTTCTGCCGTATTCCGATTTGAAATCAGAATTTTCTAGCGTGATGATACCCTTTGATTCTAGAATCCTTTTATTAAGCATTTTCAGGTCATCGTACATACCATCATATTCCTCTTTACTAATTTCGAAGGCAGCATCTTTCTCTTTTGTTTTCTCTGAGTCATTTTCCTTATCCCCCTTTTCTTCTTCGCTTGACTCTATTTCAACAATTCCTACTTTCTTATCTAAAGTTTTTTCTATTAATTTTTCTTTATTCTTATCCCCACCTTCTTCTTTGGTTTTTTTATTTGCAATAAGTTTCTCCAAAGGATTACCTGGGACTACAGCTATAAACGGAGGCAACTCTCCATCATATATCCCTTGTGTATTTAGAATTGTTTCTTCTGTATGAATTTTTACTTTATCGATGATATCATCAAGTCCTTTGCCTTCAAGCGTTCCAAGTATTCTATAACTATCATTGCCCATGTCTTGTGCTACTTCACCAAACCTTCCATGGAAAAGAGCGTGGCCATTTATATTACCGAAAAGGATTTTACCGGCCTCACTACCTTGTGGAATGACAATTTCACCATTTGGATTAACAGTAATTTCGAATGCCTGATTCTGAGTTTCTTTTGATAATGAAAATAGCATTTTTAATTTACCAGACTTCATTAACTCTTCTGCATTTGCATTTAAGTCACCATGGAAAGAACCATCGGCTGTCATATGCCCAACATTCAAAATATAATTTCCTTTTGCATCTATTCCACTGCCATTCAATCCTCCCCATTGTGTTTTTAATTCATTTAAATCAAAATCTTTTGTATTATTATCAAACCATCCGAGGCGATGAAACTTTTTCATTTCAGTTAAATGATTTTTTATATATTCTCCTACCCCTACAGTCTTTACTGTTGTTCCATCTACCAAATGATTCTCAATACCAACTCCACTGTGAGATAAAATATTTTTGGCTTCTTCGGTAAGACTACCTTCGGGGGTAACAGTTAAATGTTCCGCTATCATTCTACTTCCATTCGTAAGATTATAAGTTCCATCTGGATTCTTAATCATATTTACTCCCTCTGGAAGTTTAATATGATTTTCGCCAATTAAAGATTCGTGAACATTACCCATACTCATCTTCGGCATATCGCCTTCAATCAAATGTTTTAAATATGAAATAGAAGTTAAGTGTTCAACTCCTGCGCCTGCGACTAAAGTATGCCCGCCTTTAATATCATGCATTATATCTTCAACAACACTAACCCTTTCTCCTCCCCATAATCCGTCTACACCAGCAAGAGCTTCTTGGAATGTAGCACCAATAACGATACCTGTTTTAAATGCTGTCCAAGCCGCCTTATTCCCCTTCTCACTTTTAAATTTATTAAAATTTCTATCTTGTGCATCAATACCAATATTCTCCGCACTTATTAGCCGATTCTCTTCTGTTGTTGCAAGAGAATTAAAATATTCCTCAAATTTTTGTCCATTAGGAATTGCATGATTACCACTATTGTATGCTTTCTCTAAAGCATCTTTTATTTGTCTCTTTTTTATATCAAGAGTAAGTCTTTCTTCAACTACTTTTGTAGAATCTGAATATGTAACGAGATCTATTTTCCTACGATCAGAAAGGCGAATTAAGGCTTCAAGGGAAGCCAGATCAGCAAAGACAGAATTGAGCTCCTGCTCTGTTATATTTGCGGCATTTGTTTCAAGTAGGTTTAGATTTGTATCTATATTTTTAATTAAATTACTGGCTGATTCAGTTTGATATTTAAACTTGTCCATCTCTACTCTATTTGGCATAGTTTTTGAATCAAAGCTTTCCCCTTTGGCTAATTGTCTTGAGTGTAATACGCGTTTATTTTCCTGTTCTGTTTGTTCTCTTTGTTTCGCAAACCACGAAGAGATAGCAGCCGTTCCTATTATGGGAACTATTTTACCAGGAAGACTTACCGCAGAACGAGCAACCATAGAAGCCACGAAAGATAAAGCTATAGAGATAGAAGTCTCATTGGCAAATTGCCCAACTTTCGTATGGAGCATTTTATTTATAATACTTTCTGTTTTGGAATAGTTAGCTTCAGTGCGAACATTTGCTTTTGATTTACCATAAATCAAATCAACATCTAAATCTTCATTATCTAAAAATTCTTTATTCTCTATCGCTAGTTTTACTTGTTCAGCAATTTCAAATAAATTTGAAGCGTACATCGTATTACCTTTTATTTTTTTATCATCAATGTTTCCTTTTAAATTATGGAAAATTCTTTTCTCCTGTTCAATAAAAGATTCTTTGCTAATTTTACCAGTCGCCCAATCCATTATTAATTGCTTTACGGATTCTTTGTCTCCTGTTGCTTCTTCTTCGAGCTCATCTTTTCCTATTTCTACTTTTTTCTCCCCTGCCTCTTTGTGGATAGCTTCATCATAACCTGAAGTAAATTGATTAAGAATATCAGACATAACCTTATCGTGAGAAGCTTTCTCTTTACCTTCCCCTGCAAAAACATTATCAGTCTTCAAAATTTCTTGTGAAGCTTTATATATCTCTTTATTTAAATTATAGTCACGCTTTAGTCCATACTTCCAAACCTTCTGCCCGAGACGAGACCAATATTCTCCTTTTCCTAATTTTTCCCACTTACTAAGCTTGGCAAGCTCGGAACTTTCAGCTTCTATTGTCATCTTCTCTTTACCAGCATCCTCGGCTTGGCTTCTCATTAAATCCGTAGTATCAACAATAGCAACTTTAAATTTTTTCTTTTGCTCTATGGTTTTTATATTAGAGGTAGGTGTTTTTTCCATATTTGTATTATTAATTACTAATTAAGCAATATATCTATTTCTAAAATTCAAAAATTCTGCTGCTAATAATTCAGGGAAGTTAGCAATATTCTCATTACAAAATTTTTGAGTAAGAGTTGCATCACCAGAATCAATAAGTTTTTCGAATTCACCTAATTTATCTTCAATAACTTGTGAAAGAATCATAGCTTTAATTCTATTTTCAAGTCTTTCAGTAAGATCTTTCTTAAGTCCTATCAAAGTGCTTTCTTCTAGCTTTTTATCCATCCCTGTTTCTTTTACAAGATTATCAATAAATTGATTCATCATCTGATCGGCACTTAGATTTTGTGTTTCTTTTGACATAAATTTATACTTAAATTCATTAAATTAATAAATGATAATATTTTTCTACAATTAATTCAATTATATACTTTATAATTAAAGATATTAAACAATAGTCATATTATACAATGAATAATACCTATGTGTCAACGTATACTATGATGGCAAATTAGATAGATAAAAAGCCATTAGAATAAATTCTAATGGCTCTCTACATTCATTTAAAGACTTAGGATTTTTCCTTGTCTTCATTTTTAGGAACACCTCGGGAGAGATGTTTTCTGTAATTGGCGGCTACACGGAAAAGGTCATCACTTTTCTCAACTTCAAAACTGGTTAAACGACCATTTTTCCTGGAATCTCTTTTGATAATATCCAAAGCACGATTCTCAAAATCTTGATTTTTAGCAATTATTGCCGCTCTGGTTGCAATATCTATATCACAACCATTACTAGCGTCTACATGAATAGCAGAACTGCTACTACTGCTTGAAGACGAGCGATAATTGTACAAATTAATAAAAATCAAAATGGCGATTGCCAATAAAATCATCCATCCCCACCAAGGCATATCAGACACGATAGATGCATTTATCTGAGCCGGCTCGGTTGTGGTTGTGGTAATAGTTCTTTCGTAAGAAACTGAAGGATATACCTTCTGTCCTCCTATATTAAGAACTTCTCCCGGATAAATCCGGACGATCCACATCTTCCGATCTTGATTATAGTACAACCGGTCAGGTGAACTAAGAAATGGATTTAATGCAACGATTTCTCTCCATTGCATTCCAGTTCCGTAAACCTTCTGTGAGATACCCCATACAGTATTCCCGCTGACAACAATCTGTTGCTCAACGTAGAAACCCTGGTCAGAATACGTGAACTTTTCATTGGTTACAGTAGTTGTAACCTTAGGTGCAGATGGCTGCCGTTGTATACATGATGACAACAACGAAACGAATAAAATTACGAAGAGCGAAAATAATACCTTTTTCATGATAGTATATTTTTTGTTTTTTCAGCATCCCTACATCTTTTCTGCTTTTCAGATTGAACAGATTGTATTTGTCTGATTTGTTTCAAGTATAGCACAATATAGGGTCTTTGTCAATAACAATATAAATTGCTATTATTCCTTATATTTTGAAATATTCAAAATATAAGGTAATATATTCATATCCAACATCCGCCCTTAGCTCAGTTGGTTAGAGCACAGAGCTTATACCTCTGGGGTCCTAGGTTCGAATCCTAGAGGGCGGACAATACAAATAACCTTACCGTCGTAAGGTTATTTGTATTGTCCGCCCTTATTTCTCTTCTACTTCCTTCTTCTTTGGAGTTATTCCATTAGCAATTATAATGTCATTATATTCTTTCTGTTCTAAGGTCTCTACATCTATAAGTTTATTCGCAATCGCATCTAAGACCTTACGCTTTTCGAGAAGAACAGCTCTGGCCACAGAAAATGCATTATTCATAATTTTAGAAACTTCTCCATCGATAACAGCGCTCATCTTTTCTGAATATTCTCTATCATTAACACCTTGACCAAACATTGTTCGCCCACCGTCACTCTCGAGTGCTATTGGACCTATTTCTTCACTCATTCCCCAACGTGTAACCATAGCGCGAGCTAAGCTTGTCGCAACTTGTAAATCGTTCGATGGTCCAGTTGTAATATCTCCAAAAACCATTTCTTCGGCAACGTAGCCACCGAGCGACATTGCTATATCATCTAAGAATTCTTTTTTACTCTGAAGACGTCTTTCTTCTAATGGAAGCTTCAAGGTGTAACCACCAGCATTACCACGAGAAACAATTGAGACTTTATGGACAGGATCAGCGTGAGGGAGCATTGAGGCAACAAGAGCATGACCTGCTTCGTGATATGCTGTAATTTCTTTCTCTTTCTTTGAGAGTAAATGACTCTTTCTTTCAGGACCCATCATAACCTTTTCAATTGAACGGATTAAATCAAACTGTGCAATCTTTTTCCTATCTTCACGCGCTGCTAAAATTGCTCCTTCGTTCATTATAGAAAACAAGTCAGCACCAGAAAATCCCGGAGTACGTTCTGCAATAACTTTCAAATTTACATCTTCACCAAAAGGCTTTTTACGAGAGTGGATTATAAGTATTTCCTCGCGATCAAGACGATCAGGTAAATCAAGCATGACTCTTCTGTCAAATCTTCCTGGACGAAGAAGAGCTGGGTCTAAGACATCTCCTCTGTTTGTTGCGGCCATAACTATCACCTTTTCATTCGGTTCAAAACCATCCATCTCAACAAGAATTTGGTTTAAGGTCTGTTCACGTTCATCATTTCCACCACCAACCCCTGTGCCACGAACTCGTCCAACTGCATCTATCTCATCGATAAAAACAATAGAAGGAGCAGCCTTTTTGGCCATTTTAAATAAATCTCGAACTCGAGATGCTCCGACACCGACGAACATTTCAACGAACTCTGAACCCGACAAATGAAAGAACGGAACGGCTGCTTCTCCGGCAACAGCCCGAGCCAGCAATGTCTTCCCTGTTCCTGGAGCTCCAGTAAGTAAAACTCCTTTTGGAATTCTTGCTCCAATATCTAGAAATTTTTTAGGATTTTTTAAGAAGTCTACAATTTCTTTTAATTCTTCTTTCGCTTCCTTGGCACCAGCGACATCTTTAAAGGTAACTTTATTATTCTTATCATCTGGGTCAGTAATTCTAGCTTTGGATTGTCCGAAAGTAAAAGCTTGCATACCCTGCCCTTTTACTTGACGAGTCAACATCCAAATAAAAAATATAATTATAAAGACGGGAAGTAAAAATGGAAGTATGTTCAATAACCAATAAGTAAAACCTGATTCTGTTTTAATTTCAATCGGAGTAGCAGATAGCTCAACAGGAGTTACACCATAATTATACAAAGTAGTAGAAAGTGAACTTTCTAATTCTTTCTTGGCTACACCTTTAGTCTGATCTTTAAAAGTAACATTAATATCACCACCCGAAACGATAATTTTCTCAACAGAGCCATCTACTACACTTTTGGCCACTTCTGAAATAGTCATCTTCTTTATATCCTCTGGCTTCTTAGAAACAAGCGTATAGACAAGCGTAATACTAATAAAAATGAACACAGCAATGATTATCTGGTTGGCAATATTGGGTATTTTTGGTTGAATTGGTTTTTTGTTTTTATCCATAATACTTAATAGTATACACAAATATGGCAAATAAAAAAACGTCTGATGCAAGCAACAGACGTTTTAATGTAGACAAAACTCAAAAAAAACTTAACTAAAGTAAAAACAAAACTGCAAAATAGTTCAGGAGACTAATGAGTGCTTATAAAGCGCACATTAACCCTTAACAATTAAATTGAATTAATTATGTTAATTTCAATAGTATTAAATCAAAATATAAGAAAAAGGTCAAGGGGGTAAATAGATTTTGTATTATTAGCTATTATTGGTACCATATAAATATATGGCAACATATATAGACAATAGAAAGGCACACTTTAATTACAGCATAGAGGAAACTTTCGAAGCCGGAATAGAACTTTCAGGTTTTGAAGTTAAGGCTATTAAAAATGGCTCAGGAAACTTGAACTCGGCCTTTTGTGTGATTCGAGGTGGTGAAGCTTATATATTGAATATGCATATTCCACCATATCAGCCTCATAATATTGATCCAGGATATGACCCGGACATGACGAGACGACTTCTCTTAACCAAAAAAGAGATAAAGAAATTAGCAGATAAGGATGATATGAAAGGATTGACTCTCATCCCCTTATCGCTGTATAGTAAAGGGCGTTATATTAAAGTATCTATAGCTGTGGCTCGAGGCAAGAAAGTTTTTGATAAAAGAGAAACTATTAAGAAACGAGAAACCGATAGAGAAATAAGAAGAGAGTATAAGGTTCGTTAAAAATTGGGGATGATCGGCTTCGACAAGAGGAATCATCTTATATATGCATGTAAAGTACTCAGGAATCTTTTAAAACTTCTTGGAAAAGACTAAGTGCAAACAAAGTCGCTTCAGTAAAATCACCTTACTCTTTTGGGTTTGCTGGTTTTGCTCCCGCTTTCGCCTAAATTTAGGCCTGGTGGGTGTCCGCTCTTTTGACATCCGATATAAAGAGTGGGCATCATTTATCGGGTTACGAAATTACAACCGCTTGATGTAATCTCCGACAATTAAAAGCTCGCTATTTATCTTTCTTGTATGTTCTCTAGGATAAACATCTAAACGAAATGGACATACTAAACATGTAGACTTCTATAAGATTTCTTTTTGCACGCGGGTTCGATTCCCGCCATCTCCACATATTAAAAAACCCTTATTCTATAAGGGTTTTTTAATATTGTGGAGATGAGCTTTGTCCCTGCGGACAAAGCGTGCTAGAAGCGAAGACATTTTCCGTGTGAGCTCGCGAACGGAAAAGGTATACTGACCCTGTAAGGGTTGATAAGGCTACTGCCGGTCCCGCCAATTTTAGTTATTCAGTATTTTGTTTATTTAATAACCATCTTTTTTTAAAAATGATTTAATTAGTAATAAGGTTATTAAAAATACAAAATAAGGACATTTATCACTATGGTAAATGTCCTTATTTTGTATACATATTGTTTTATCCCCAAAGTGCGTAAAAAGTATGTTATGACTAAGACAATAAAGTTTTTATTCTCGCTTTAATATTTTCATAAACAAGACTTAATCTTTGTTGAGCAATCAATGTTAATTGAGCAGTATGACCAACCGCGTTCCTCATGGGTTTATATTCAACTGAATCTCTTACCAAAGAATTGGTATTGGGTCGATTCACAGAACCATCAACAACTCTTGCAAGAAAATCCATCCCCAAATAATCTAAATTATCTCTTTTTTCTCTAATTTTAAAACTAATATTTGCCTCTCCCATACGTACTTGTTCTCTTGCTTTCCATTCATCTATTTCCACCTGTGCTGGATTAGTTAGCGGAATTTTTTGCTCTCTGATATATCTTCTTACTAAATTTTCAGACAAAAAACAATCAACATATGAGGGTATATTAAACTCTGCATCAGGTCTTAATTCTTTAACCCATAAATCAGTTGGACAATCCCCATCAACTTTATAATCTTTTGCAGAAAAATTAAATAGGCTAAGTGCTTTTCTTTGTTTTGTTATTATATCAATATCTCCATCTTCACCTATTTCAAGACGTAATTTATCCCATTCCTGACTTAAATTATTTAAAATTTTATCTTTTAAAACCTCAATTAACTCTTTAAACTTCTTATCTCCAGGGATTATACTTTCTCTGCTGGTTCCAAATCTATCACTATTTTTTGTATCATCAAGTTCATCATAATGAATTTGTCCATAAAGATAACTAGCTATATGCCTTGTAGAAAAATCTGGGAGATGCCTCAAAATATCTCTTTCTCTTAATCTCCCATTAACAAATAAATCAATTCCTGCTTTTTCCTCAGACCCAGAAACTTTTAAATATTTAGGTTTTTCTACTGTTGATATAAAACCACTAATATTTAAATCAGTTAAAATATTAATATGGTCTTTTTTCAAATTAAGTAATGTATCAATATATGGGTCTTTTATTTTATTAATTATCCATAAAAACTGCGACTTACTTGAAAGGTCTTTTAGGTCCTCAAGGGTTACCTTTTCACCATTAATAAATATATTAAAAGTAGGGTCTACTAATGAAAATCTAAAATACAAAGCAATTAATTTTTTTAAATAAGGTATTGTATTTCTTAGGTCTTCTTTTATATTATCAAATCTTATAATTGTTCCATGATTATGCTTTGGGGTATAATCATTAAATAATTCAATCTTAATTTTCCCAAGTGAATATTTATCTGGTTTTAAGTCACGCTTTATGGCTTTTGTAAGTTCTGAATTATCAATAACACCCCCAACATAATCCGTTTTAATAGTTTTAGATATTACACTAACTTTATCAGCACAAGAAAGTAATGCTAATTTACCAATACCTTTAGCTCCTATGTATGGTCTTTTCTTTCCTGTAGATAACATACCGAACTCCTTTCTCTTAGAATAACCAACTTTTAGAAATTTACTTTTGAAATCAGTTGAATTCATTCCATCTCCATCATCTTTTATAATTAACAAACTATTATCAACATCAATCTTAATCCAAACATTGTTTGCATTCGCATCCCAAGAGTTGGAAATAGCTTCACCAAGAATGGTAATAAAGTTTCTATATAAATTTCTACCTAGATGATTCAAGACACTCAAAGAAATTTCAAACTTAAATTTTTTATTTTTCATATTGTTCTATATGATTTATAATACTTTTCCCGATAACCGATCCAAGTCTAACAGGAACAGCATTACCAATAAATTTTGCAACCTTACTCATTATGAGTGGTTCTGAAGAAGGAAAAAATTGATAGTTATCTGGAAATGTTTGGAAAATAGCTGCTTCTCTCAAACTAATAGCTCTGTCTTGTGTGGGATGTCCATATCTTCCATTACCTAAACCAACACATTGAGTTGTCATTGTTGGAGATGGTTCATCCCAACGCATACGTCCATAAACAGAACCCATGTATGTTTTACCAGACTCCTTTTTGTGACAATCTAAGACTAGCTTTTTATTCCAACTATGAGCATCCCCACCATTGTGTGGAGTAGCTTTAATTCTTTCTAAGTTAATTGGTGCTAATTTTCTAGCCCTGTGCAATGGGTCTTTTTTGCTAACTTGTCCATCTTTTAAAGGTTCTAAATGTTTTATAACATCTCTTACTGTAACCTTTTTATCTTTGTGAGTTCTTTTTATTAATTGTATTTCTCCAAGTTTTGAGGCTAGTAAAACAAGTCTTCTTCTTTTTTGAGGAACACCAAATTCAGATACATCTACAACCTCATATTTATATTTATACCCATTATCTTTTAGTGTTTGTATAAAATTTGTAAAGGAAGGATACTTATTCTCAACAGCAAGATTGGCTACATTTTCCATAGAAACAATATCGGGTTGAGTTTCTGCTATTAGTTGTGCAAATTTTTCTAATGGTTCTAATTGTTTTTCTGTAATATCATTAAGATTTAATTTAGAATACGGCTGACATGGGGCGCAACCCGCTAAAACTCTAATTATTCCTTTTTCTTTTCCAAACAAATTGTTTATGTCATTAGCTGTAACTTTCAAAATATCATTATCAATAAATTGAGTTTTATTATTGTATTCATAACCATACTTACAAGTTGAGTCGTTATCAATACCGGCAACAACATCAAGACCTTCTTTAATAAGTCCGTGTGTTAAGCCTCCAATACCACAAAATAGATCAATAACTTTAATCTTAGAATTATTTTTTTTCATATCGCTTTTTATATTATACTTTACAATTTACTTATCTCAAACAGTCTAACTTTTAGAGTTGTGATATATTGGGAGTATTGTTATCTTGGGTTAGCATTAGCTACAGGCAACAAAGAACTCTTATTAAAAACGTTATTTTTACTAACAGTCGAAATTTTAATCACCACGATAAAAAATATCAAAAAAAGAAATAATTTACTAAAAATAACATTGATAAATAAGGGTTTAATGCTAGCCCAAGATAACAAAAAATGCTTGACTTTTATATCTAGATATGATAGAATGTAACTGTATCGGTAAGATACCACAGGAGTTTGATTATTAGCTAAGCATTAGGTTTGTTGGTTTTGTAAGGCTCTAGTCACTGGTGCTTGCGGGGTTGAAAAACTCTGCAACAGCAGGGTTTCGGTAAAAAGAAATTTTTATCTAGACCCACAAGCTCCTGTGATTGGAGCTTTTTTTGTTCCCTAAACTAAATAATGAGATAGTAAATAACTAGTTTGAAGTATATTGTCTGTTTAATACCAAAATATTTTTGATGTTAAACAGACAATACTATAGCTCTACAATTAAGAGCAAGGTCGTTTATGGTATTGTCTCGCTATTCAGTCGGAATAGAAGTATCGTTCTGTAATTATTAAATCATATATGACTTCAATAATTTGCAGGCCATTCATTACCCTTCGTAATGGAAAAATACTTTATGCCAGCTCTGTTGGTAAAAAAGCTTTCTGTTTTGAGGTTGATGAAGAGCGCCCTAAAAAAGCAAAAGGCTCACCTATTAAAGATGAGTCTAAAGCTTAAACTTTTTGTTTCTAAAATAAATTCGTATAAATTTATTTATCAACACCTATTCAAACTAGGTGTTGATTTTATTTCACCAACTTAAAAGTTGGACAGAGCTTCTTGTGCGAAAAAAACACAGAATAAGAAAATCTGTTCAAACTTCAAGATAAATGATAATAATAATTTCCCATAAATTTCCCTAACATTTTTTGTCTCTATAATTATAACCCTTTTGATAAAAAAAGACCATAACTGTGGATATCCATATGTGTGGCACATACTAACATACAGTTATAATTGAGTCAATAATACCAAGTATGCCGCCTTTTTCTAGATACTAATTCAATACCCTTATTGTGACCCCTTAATCAATAATATATTGAGCATTTTTAAGCATATAAATTACTATTTTCTGGATCAGAAAAGAATTGATACCACTGATAAATAAAGGATTTAACGGAGTTCAGTAGATTTCGGTCTATCTCCACAACTCAAACATCCTTATTATATAAGGATGTTTTTGGTATAGACGTAAGAGATATTGAACAAAAAAATTTGACAATCTAACAAACAAAAAAGCTCATCGAAATGAACTTTTTCGATGAGCAATAATTTTTTAAAATTTGTAACCAAGACACAACAATGGTTGAACCTTTTCCTCACGGAAAAGGATGTCACCTTGTAAATAGAAATTCTTAGGAAGTTGTTGTATAAAACCAATAGCAGAATAGAACTTATGAGTCAAAAGATTATTATACCAACCTGATAACCTTAAAGTTCCTCCTTTGTAAATTTCCTTTACTGTTCTTAATCTAAATACGAATTGGTCCGATTTTAGTTTGTCATAGTAACAATACATAGGTGCAATGTCTATCTGCATAAATGAAGTATTAAAATTCCAGATAGTATAAGGACACCAATACGACGAATTTTTATCGTTATCAAAGAATCCATACTCTATGGCACTATATAGTGATATATTCTTTGAAATATTTCCAGACCAATAACAATCAAGAAATCCAATTCGTCCATTACCACTTTTCTGAAAGTCATCAAGACGATAGGCACCCACACCAAAACCTGTTTCCTTGTGTTGAATATCTACCATATAATAGGTAGACCAATTATTTGATGTTTTCAAACCAAAGAGTGGAGCAAAACCTGTTCCAGTTCTTAAATCTCCAGTGAGATTAAATTTGCTATTATCCTGTGCAGAAACACAAAGGCATAGACCAAGAAAAGAAATTAATACTACAAATTTTTTCATTTTTATGATTTTTTTGGGAAGTAAATAAATAGATTGATTTTCTAAATTTCCATAAATAAAGAAACTTGGAAAATCAATCTAATTTTCGCTTCTAAACCAAATATCAAAGAACTTAATACTTCTATAGTATATCATACTATAGCACTTATGTCAATAAGACAAAATATATCTAGTTCTATCATTGTGTCTCTGTAAAAATCAATCTAGCTAACATTTTCAACGTATATTTTGAAGTTTATTGTTTGGGCGTACAAGTGATGGCAGGAATCGAAAGACACAGGTCGACTCGAGATTTTTCAGGAGAAAAATACTTGTGATAGATACGTGCACTCAAGGTCCCGCCACCTTTTTATTCCATCTTGCTTTTGTGCTACTATATAAGCACATGCAGGAAGGAATGAATAAAGAAGAATACACAAGAGTCTCCTTCACCTCAAATTTAGAAAAGGCTGATGGATCTTTCGAATCTTATTACGTCAAACTTGATAAAGATGGTAAGCCACCGTTAGTTGTTTTTGAAGATATAGATAAAACATTACTTCATCTAGAACCTACCTATATTGAAATTCGTAAAATGATGTGGCCTGATGCTGTAGCATTAGATGGAATAGAAGAAGTAAGTCGAGTTCATTTAGCTGGTTTTAGATTGGGAACAATGTGGCGTGAATTATATAGAATGCACGCTATATATAATTTAGGAAAAATTGAATGGAAAGACGGAGAATTATATGAAAAAGAATTTCTTGCCCCTGGTATGGAAGGTGAACATATAGATGAACCCAATGATAAATTTCACGAGGAGTGTGATGTATACTTAAATAATTTTGACGAAATCGCAGCCGAAACAGTAGAAAAACAAGCCAAAGAAAATCCAAATTTCTTTGAGGAATCAAAAATAAAATCTATGTATAAACTAAATACTTTATACAAAAGATCCGGAGTTGTCATTGTTGGTATGACAGCCAACCCAAAGAGATTCGCAAATGCACTTTGTAAATACGCAGGACTAGGAGAATTTTTTATTGACTGCGCTACAGATACTGACGTACCAGGCACAAAAGAATATAAAATGTTGTGGCTTATAAATAAACTAGAAGAAATGGGAATTCAAATTCCCTATGACAAAATACTTGTTATTGGAGACTCCCCTGTCGGAGATGCAGGAAGTGCAGAAAGACTTGCTGTTCTACTCAAAGAAAAATTCCCAGAATTCCAAGCTTCGGGTATTGTTATTATTCAAAATGAAGAAGAAGGAATAATTGCAGCAGAAAAACTGAAAGATACTACTCATATTAAAAAGAGTACCTTTAACACCGAAAACGTTCCACTTGATGAAAGCGGTAATCCAAATCTCGTATCGAAAAACCGTGATGAATTTTATACTGAATTAAATTAACAGAAAAAATAAAAAACCAAAGCTGGACTAATTTAAAATAATTAGCCGCTATACGTTAGGAGTCTTTTCCCATGTTTCCATAAATGTATCATTCCATTTATCTTTTTCAGATTGAGGCATTTTATCCATATCATCCAACATTTCTGGGTGACTTTTTTTAACATGATCCATTCCTTTATCAATCATCTCTTTTGGGGTACTCGCAATTACCGCAAAGTCGCAAGGACCACCCATTTGTTTACAAGTTATTGTTTTCATATATTTATATAGATTTAAATTTTTAATAAAAATCGACCTTTGTTTTATTTTAATAAATGATTATGAATTTATGATGAATAATATTCAGGCCGCTTGACTCATACCCCCAGGGGGTATATACTTTGCTTATGAATAATAAACAAAAATTAATACGTCGTCTTAAAATTATTGAAGGCCAAATAAGAGGTTTACAAGTAATGGTAGAAAATGATCAATATTGTATTGATATCATTACTCAAACTTCCGCGGTTAAACAAGGACTCTCTGGAGTAGAAGATGCTCTCATGGAAAGTCACCTAGGAACTTGCTTGGTACACCAAATCCAAAAAGGCCAAACAAAAAAGGCCACAGAAGAAATACTAAAAGTATACGGCCTTAAAAGAAAGTAATTTATAAATTTAATTTAAATAGTATATGAACAAAATTTCAACGTATTTAGCAGTTTCTTTAATGTTAATTATTTTTATTATTGGAATCGGTGCTGGTTATTCATTCACTCCCCAATATTCCCTTTCAATGTATGACAAGAGCAGTATGGACCTCGGTCGGGCAGATAAATGGATAGATTTAAGATATATTAATGCCATGATTGCACATCACAGAGGGGCAATACTTTTGGCAAAGCAAGCAGAACAAAGTCAAAGACCAGAAGTCCAAGCTTTGTCGAAAGAAATACAAAAAAATGAACCATTGGCGATAGGTGAACTTTATGCCTGGAAAAAAAGTTGGTATGGAGACACAAAAAAAGTTACGGATCCAGAAGTTGCTAACCTTGGAAATTATAATGAAACTTTTGATTTAAGATTTTTGAACGCTATTATAGCCCATCATAAAAATGGATTAGTAATGACAAATGAAATAAAAACCAAATCAAGTCGAAGTGAAATACTAGATAATGCCAATGCAGTAGAAAAATTCTTAAATGACAGTGGTGAAATGCTTAAAGGGTGGAGAACTGCTTGGTATAACATTTAAATATGACAAATACAATCTTTAAAATTAAAGGGATGCACTGCGCTAGTTGCTCTGCTATCATCACAAAAAAAATATCTAAACTAGACGGTGTTAATAATATTGATATTAATTTTGCGACAGAAAAAGCAAATGTTGATTTTGATGGAGAAAGGGTTAGCTTAGAAAGAATGAATAATGCGGTTGAAAAATTAGGATACTCTCTTTCTGAAATATACGAAAACTCAAAGAATAATAATTCTATGTCAAAAATGGACATGGTAGGTATGGACCATAGTGAACATCTTGGTTTATCGTTATCTAAGAATGAAAAAGAAAAAGAATTAAATGAGCAAAAATCCAAAACCCAATTTGTTTTACCAATGGCATTATTTATTTTTGTAATTATGATGTGGGATATAACTTCTAAAACATTTTCTTTTATTCCAAACTTACCAATCCCTATGGAATTATTTAATATCATTTCCATGGTTCTTTCTACTGTTGTTTTATTTTGGATTGGCATGCCATTTATTTTAAGTGTAGCTCGGTTTGTTAAATATAGAGTTGCTAATATGGATACTCTTATAGGTATAGGCACACTTACTGCATATATTTACAGTACTATTATTACCCTCTTCCCTCAAATACAGGCGGCAATGAGATTGCCAGAATATACATATTTTGATGTAGTAATTGTTGTTATTGGTTTTATTACATTAGGTAAATACTTAGAAGCTCGATCGAAACAAAAAACTGGCGAGGCTATAGAAAAATTATTAGAGCTCCAAGCCAAAACTGCCCTTGTAATTCGAAATGGAAAAGAAATAGAAATTTCTATTAGTGATGTCATTATCGGAGATATAATAATTGTTAAACCAGGAGCAAAAATTCCTGTTGATGGAAAAATAACAGAAGGTTCTACTTCTATAGATGAATCAATGATAACAGGAGAATCTATTCCTGTAGATAAAAAAGTGGGAGACCTCGTCATAGGAGCTACAATAAATAAACAAGGAAGTATCCGCCTTGAGGCAACAAAGATTGGAGGCGAAACAATGCTTGCACAGATAATTAAAATGGTGGAAGAAGCCCAAGGTAGTCGTGCTCCAATACAAGCCATGGCAGATAAAATATCTAGTGTTTTTGTTCCAATAGTCCTAATAATTGCCCTTCTTACTCTTCTGGTGTGGCTATTTGTAGGAATACCAACAATTGGTTCGTCTCTCGCTATATCTTATGGAATACTATCTTTCGTGGGTATTTTAGTTATAGCTTGTCCTTGTGCTCTTGGACTTGCTACTCCAACAGCAATCATTGTCGGTGTAGGTAAAGGGGCCATCCACGGAATACTAATTAAAAATGCTGAAAGTTTAGAATTATTAAGTAAGGTAGATACTATCGTTCTTGATAAAACCGGAACAATTACAAAAGGTCTTCCTTCTGTTACGGATATTATAGTTTTAGATAAATCATTTGATGAAAATGAAATATTAAAATTGGCCGGAAGTGTAGAAAAGCTCTCTGAGCATCCTCTGGCACAATCAATAGCTCTAGGTGCAATATCAAAAAACATATCTCTTTTAAGTGCAACTGATTTTATTTCTCTTGAAGGTGTGGGGGTGAAAGCTACAGTTTTAAATAAAAATATTTATATTCACAAACCAGAACTAAATGATTCTGATGTGAAGCTCGTTTCACTTCAAGAACAAGGAAAAACTGTTGTGGTTGTAGAAGTAGACAATAAAAGAATTGGCCTAATTGCTCTTTCTGACACAATTAAAGATGAGGCATTAGAAGCAATATATAACCTACACAAAAAAGGAATTCGGGTAGTAATGTTAACGGGAGATAATCATTTAGCAGCAAAATTCATTGCTAAACAGGTAAACATAGATGATGTTAGATCAGAAGTATTACCAAATGAAAAAGGAGGTATTATAAAGTCATTACAAGAAGAAGGAAAAATCGTTGCAATGGCGGGAGATGGTATAAATGACGCTCCAGCATTAGCACAAGCAAATGTGGGTATTGCTATGGCTACAGGATCAGACATTGCAATTGAGTCAGCAGGAATCGCATTATTAGGTGGTGACATTCGTAAGATTGCGCAAGCTATTGATTTATCAAAAGCTACAATGAGAACAATCAAACAAAATCTTTTCTGGGCTTTTATTTATAACGTTGTTGGAATCCCCGTGGCAGCTGGAGTCCTCTACCCTATTTGGGGAATTGTTCTTAATCCTATCTTTGCTGGTATGGCAATGGCATTATCAAGTGTTTCTGTCGTCGGAAATTCACTTAGATTAAAAACTAAAAAAATATAGTTATGAATAAATACACATTACATGTTTCGGGAACACATTGTGCCTCATGCAAAATCTTAATCGAAGATATTTTAAATGAACAAGATTTTATTGAAAAAGTACGAGTAAATTTAAAGAATGAAACAGTGGAATTAGAAGTAAAAAACGAAATCAATACCGAGGAAATTATAGATATTCTAAATAATAAATTAGAAGCAAACGGTTACACTCTTTCTATTGAAAAAATAATTCCTGATAAAAAAAGTAATGACATCCTTTGGAAAGCAATTCCTATTGGATTGGTATTTCTTGTGTTATTTTTCCTTCTACAAAAATCTGGAATTTTAAATCTTGGTATTGGTGGTGAAACAACACCAACTACAAGCTTCATCATAGGTATTATCGCCTCACTATCTAGTTGTCTTGCTATTGTTGGAGGATTGGTACTTTCATTATCCGCAAAAATAACACAAGACAATAATGGGTCAACAAAAAAACCTTTTATCCTTTTCCATATAGGAAGATTATTTGGTTTTGCTATTTTAGGTGGAATTCTTGGATTGATTGGAAAAGCTATCGGTATAAACTTTATATTTTCAGCGATCCTTGGATTAATTGCCTCGTCTGTCATGATACTGCTTGGTCTTAATCTACTTGGAATATTTACCAAAAGCAAAATAACCCTACCAAGCAATATATTTTCATTCTTCAGAAAGGCTGAGCATGCCATTTGGGCTCCATTATTAATTGGGATAGGTACTTTCTTTTTACCTTGTGGATTTACGCAATCAATGCAAATTGCAGCTCTTTCAAGTGGAACATTTGCTTCAGGATTTCTTATAATGTTTTCATTTGCGCTTGGAACCCTACCCGTACTTGCATTGCTTTCTTTTGGTTCAGTCTCTTTTGCACAATCAAAATACGCTCCTTTATTCTTCAAATCTGCTGGGGTAGTTGTGTTTGGTCTGGGCTTATTCGCTCTTCTCTCGGGGCTTGCAGGGGTCGGTATTATTAATCCTTTATTTAATTTATAAAAATATGAACAAAACAGCTTTAATCGTCATTACTGTTGGACTTGTTATTGGTCTTGGTATTATTTTTCTTGGAGGACCTAAGGCAAACAATAACACTAGAACAAATAATTCACCTGTAAGTTCAATACAAAATACTGAAATAAAAGATGGCATACAATACATTACTATTAATGTTAAGGGCGGATATTCTCCAAAAATTTCAATAGCAAAAGCAGGAATTCCAACAAAACTAATCATGAAAACAAATGGATCATATGACTGCTCTCTTTCTCTTGTCATAAGATCAATCGGCTTTCAGAAAATTCTACAAAAAACCGGAGAGGAAATTATTGATATCGGCACCCCCAAAGCGGGAGTTCCACTTAAGGGTATTTGTGGTATGGGAATGTACTCATTTGAAATTCAATTCCAATAAAGACTAAACTCAATAAATAAAAAAGGTTGGACATCTCATTCGAGTCCAACCTTTTTTATCTTGCTTTATTAATTAGTCATCATCTCCACCTCTAGTAGTAGGAGCTATAACTGAATTTGTTTGAGTAACGGCTTGCTGACCAATACTTTGATTTACATTTCCTATAAAATAAGCAGCTAGCATACCAGTCGCATTTGATGAATGATTTTTGCCACCAGCAGTGCTTGTCGCATTCGGATCTTTCGTCATATAGGCATCAGTTGCATCAGTTCCGCAAGTGGCAGCCATAACGCCATTACCTCCTGGATGTGAACCGAAGAAACTTGTAATATTATAAACCTTACCACTAATGAGAAGGAAGCAATCTGATGATTTATTATGTTTGGCAATTTCGGTCATATTTAAAACAATGTTCCCCGTCGGAACAACAACTGGAATCTTTACAGTAGAAGTATTTTTGACAGATGTTTTTGATGTTGAAGTTTGATCAGCAACAGAATTAACATTATTACTTGTAGACCCTATAGTTTGATTGAGGGTCCCTAGATAATATGCATCTAGCATACTCTTCGCATTTGATGAATGATCCTGTCCGCCGGCTGTGCTTGTTGCATTTGGATCTTTGGTGGCATAAGCATCAGTTGCATCAGTTCCACAAGTGGCAGCCATAACGCCATTACCTCCTGGGTGTGAACCGAAGAAACTTGTAATATTATAAACCTTACCACTAATGAGAAGGAAACAATCAGATGACTTATTATGTTTAGCTATTTCGGTCATATTTAAGGTTAAAGTTCCCCCTGATGGATTAACAGCCAAAATAGTATCTTTAACTAAATTAGAAGCCGAAGCATTCGAAGCAGATTGATTGTTCTTATTATTCTGATAAAAAACTAATCCGGCAGTAAGAATAGCGGTTAGAATTACTCCAAATATAAACAATGATACAGTTGCTAATTTTTTCATATAATTAATTGAAGCTAAAATCTTCATAATGAATTTTTTTAATATCGACACCTAATGATAAAAACTGATTTTTCAAACTTTCCATAAGCATTGGAGGTCCGCAAAAGAATATCTCTTTATCCACCAAGCCATTACTTAATCCTGAAACTAGCCCAGCATTTATATAACCTCTTTCATTGGCATTCCATAAATTAAATTTGAAGTTGGAATTATTTACTGATGTGGTTTGTAATTCATTAAGATAAACTGCTTCTTCTTGTGACTTTACAGAGTAATAAAAATCAACCCTGTATTCATCTTCTAAGCTTTGAACCATACTATAAAATGGAGTAATACCAATTCCACCTGCAATCCAAATTTGATTTTTACGAGAAACATTTTTATACGAAAAATTACCATAAGGACCATCAACTAAAACTTCATCGCCTTGTTTTAAATTACTTAGTCTACTTGTGTAATCACCAAGATTTTTAACTGTAATTTTTAAATTATTATCAAGGTTAGATGATGATAAAGAAAAAGGATGTGATTCAGATGAAACATTGTTACTTTTAAAACTAAAGAAAGCAAACTGGCCAGGAGTAAATTTCATACTCTTTACAACAGGTTCCATTTCAACTTCTAAAATATCTAAATTTAACTGACGAAGATTTTTAACTTTATACATTAATTTCTTAACAACAAATTTACTCAAGAATGCTTGGCGAATACTTACAACTAAGCCGATAAAAGCAAGTAAAAATATATAGGAGCTTAATAAATGATTCCTTGAAATATCACTAGAGATAGTAAGAGTATGAATAACCCCAAAAAAGAAAGCTATTACCATGAATTTATGTGAGAATTTCCAAATATTATATTTTAATTTAATATAGAAAGTAAAACTGATTAAAATAATCATTAAAAGCAAAGAAAGAATACCCCAAGTAATAGGTGTATCAGTGAAAGGAACAAAAAACATAGCAGCTTGTTTAGTGGAAATAACCAAATATTTAACAACAAGGAAAAGTGGGTGGAATAAAAGCATTGAGAAAGATATAGCTCCTACCCTGCCATGATTAGCATAGACCTTATCTAAACCATTAAAATATTTATCCAAAAATTTAAATTTGCCAGCTAAAATAAGATTAATAGAAAATAGGGTCATACCAACTAAACCAAGAATCTGCCCTATGCTAGTTGTTATAGAATTTAAATCTGCAAATCTCGGAACGATTGGGGTCATAAAACTCCAGATAATAATTGGTATAATCGATAAAATATAGATAATATTCATATGTGTATATCATAACACAAAATCTCCTTCTTATTTAGAGATAAATATTCCATCCTTTTTAATTAACTGTTATTATATATAGATGGAAAACAAACCAAAACTTACAGTCTCTGGATATAGAGGTATATGGGGAGAAAGTTTAACTCCCGATATTATTGAAAGCTATACTAGAGCATTTATTAAATTTGTAAAAGAAAATATAAATAATAACCCGACAATATTAATTGGCCGAGACGGAAGAGAAAGCGGACCTCAAATAAAAAAAGTAATTATTGAAATTTTTAACAAGGAAAATATTTCTTTTGTCGATGGCGATATCCTACCTACCCCGACTGTTCTCTTCGCAGTAAAGAAACATGGTTATGATAGCGCCATAATAATAACAGCCAGTCATAATCCAAGAGAATATAATGGTCTTAAATTTGTAACAAACAAAGCGCTTTTCACAAACGAAGAGGAAGTAGAAAAAATTAAAGAAAAATTAGACCGAGAGCTTATTGTTTTAGGAAGCCTTGCGCAGGCTGGCGAGCAGAGCAGAGAAATTTTCCAGCAGGAAAATATTCGTGCTGACGAAAACAATGAGCCGAGGAATAATTTTAGTTATTCATCTTTTCCTCAAGAACACGCCGATCAAATTCTCAAAAACATAAACGTAGAAAAAATTCGTGCAAAAAAGTGGAAAGTGGCCGTTGATATGATAAATGCTTCAGCTTGTGTTCTTGACCCGTATTTATTTGAAAAGCTAGGAGTAGAGCTTGTTCCACTAAATAATATTCCTGATGGAAATTTCGGCCATAAGCCAGAACCTCTAAGAGAAAACCTGGGAGATATAGCTAATTTGGTAATAGAAAATAAGTGTAATATAGGTTTTGCTCATGACCCAGATGCAGATAGGCTTGTAGTTATAAATGAAGAAGGTATTGTGATTTCCGAAGAATATACTTTGGCCTTAGGAGTAGAGGCTATAATGTCAAAAAAGGAGAATCAGGGTCAGAATGTAGTTGTAAATATGTCGACCTCTCAGATGAATAAAGACATAGCAGAAAAATATAGCGGTTCTTGTATTAGAACAAAAGTTGGAGAAGCAAATGTTGTCGCAGGAATAGAAAATAATAAAGCAGTAATTGGAGGTGAAGGAGGCGGAGGAATAATATACCCTACTATCAATATGGCTAGAGATAGTTTTGTTAGCTTGGCCTTAATTTTAGAATTATTGTCAGAAAGAAATCAAACCATAAGTGAGTGCGTTAAAACATTACCCAAATATGAAGTTAGAAAAGATAAAATGCCAATTGCGGTTGATTTAAATAATATGTATTCCAAAATGAAAAATAATTTTGAAGATGGAGAAGTAAACGAACTTGATGGGTTAAGACTAGACTTTAAAGACAGTTCCTGGATTCATTTAAGACCTTCGAATACTGAACCAATCATAAGACTCATCGGTGAAGCTAAAACCAAAGAAAGAATTGAAGCGCTTTTTGAAGAAACCAAAAGAGTAATTTCCTAGCTTTCTAAAAAATATCCCCCGACTTTTGTGCGAACAATTTTAAGAGCAAGAGCAGGTACTTTGAGCTTCTCCCCTATTTCATGAGCAAGACCTCTCACATAGACACCGCTACCACAAGAAATTTTTAATTTAACAAAAGGATATAGTTCTTTTGTACTGTCTTTTAAATTTTCTCTCCATATTGATATAATTTCTTTTTGCCTAAAGTCCCCAGTAACTTTTAATATCTTTTCTTGAATATCAGAAAAAAGCAGACCCCCTTCTATAAAACCCTGACCAAGAATCTCAATACTTTCAACAAAAACGTCATGGGTGGGTATTTCTATTTCGTTTAATTTTCCATCACGAGCCCATTTAAAAAGTGGTTGGCCTTTAACAGTCCGAGAAGAATACACTGGGTATTTTTGTTTTATGCGTCCGATAAATTGAGAAAGAATCTCTTTAGTTTCCAAAACCAGAGATTCAGGCAATGGTAGAGGTCCCTGGTGTCCAATGTCTTGGTATTCTGATTTTACTTTCCCCATTACATCGTAGGTATCAGTCGCGAATCCAAATAAAACATCAACCTCATATTCTTTTGGTAAATTTAAATACTCATCCTTTTTCATACACTCATCTCCAGTCAAAATAAGCAATACTCCTTCGGCAAGAGGATCAAGCCTTCCTGCATAAGTCATAGGCAAAAATCTTAGCTCCTCATTGTCTTTTTTAAGAGTATTTATACAATGAAGGGGTGTTTCCCCGCATTTTTTGTATACTTTAATAACTTTATCTGGCATATTGCCATAGTAACATAGATATGCTAGTATTGTGCTTAGGTAGGTAATCTATTTTATTTCTATCGGACACAAAATTGAGAGAAAGAATAAACAATCAAATAAGGGCGAGTGAGGTTCGCGTAATCTCAAACGAAGGGGTCAACCTTGGCGTTTTGAGTTTTAAAGATGCTTTCGCACTAGCTAATAAAGATGGTTTCGATTTGATTGAAATTTCTCCAAATACTAATCCCCCAATAGTTAAAATAGCAAATTTTGGTAAGTATCAATACGAACAAAATAAGAAGCAGAAAAAGGCTAAAGCAGGAGCTAAAACAACAGAAACCAAAGCAATTCAGATAAAGATAGGTACTGGTGAAAATGATCTTGCCCTTAAGGCCCGTAAAGCTTCTCTATGGCTTAAGGAAGGCCATCGTATCAAAGTAGAGCTTTTCCTTTCAGGACGCTCTAAATATATGGCAGATGCTTTCTTAAAAGAAAGACTCGACCGAATACTTCACCTTATAACCGAGAATTATAAAATAGCAGAGGACTATAGAAAAGGTCCTAAAGGTCCAACCATTACAATTGAGAAAGAAAAGTAAATAATTTTATGAGTATAAAAACAAATAAATCATTAACAAAGCGTTTAAAAATTACAAAAAATGGTAAGATCTTATCTCGTGCTCCTGGTTTTAACCATTTCAATGCAAAACAATCTCGTACAAAGCAGCTAGCCGGTCGTAAAATGAAAGATCAAGCATTTACAAACAAAATAATAAGAACATATTTACCAAACGCGTAAATTGAACTTAATTATAGGTTAATAATCACTAATTTAAATATATGACAAGAGTTAAAAGAGGAGTAATAAAAAATAAACACAGAAAGAATATCTTAGCCCAGACTAAGGGTTTCCGTTTCGGCCGCAGTACAAAGAAGTCTCAAGCTAAAGAAGCCTTGAAACATGCCGGAGCTTACTCATTTGCCCACCGTAAAGATAAGAAAGCTGATGCAAGAAGTCTTTGGACTACACGTATCAATGCTGCCATTAGACCATTTGAATTATCTTACAGTAAATTTATAAACGGATTAAAGCTAAAGAATATCATTATAGACCGTAAAATTCTTTCCGAAATAGCCCAAAAGAATCCTGAGACATTCGCAAGAATAGCTAAAAGTATCTAATAAAAATAAAACTCCCTTAAGGGAGTTTTATTTTTAACAATCTAGAATTATTTGTTCGCCCGAAAGTGGAGTAAGTGCTTCTACGTCCAGATTGTCTCTTAACTTCTGAGCTAGGAACATTGAGGCTCTAGGCTCCCCCATTAATAAAAAGACCTTCTTAACTGTTTTAGCGGTATCACTAACAAATTCTACCAAGTGATCTGAGTCTTTATGTCCTGAATATCCACTTATCATTTCAATATGAGCCTTTACATGTATATCTTCACCTTGGATGTGAAGTTTTTTTGTTCCGTTCTGAATAGAACGTCCAAGGGTACCAACTGACTGATATCCGATAAGCAAAATGGTGTTATTCGCATAAGGTAGATAATTTTTCTCATGATGAAGAATACGTCCGCCGTTAGACATTCCACTTCCAGCCATAATTATCTTCGGGTTGGGAACATTTAAGATAGCTTTGGATTCTTCTGTCTCTGGCGTCATTTTAAGACCTATAAAATCAAAAATATCATCCCCTGCCTTTATTATTCTTAGAGCTGTTGGATTAAAGTATTTCTCATATTTACGATAGACGGCGGTTAATTTAATAGCCAAGGGAGAGTCTAAAAATATTGGCATTCGAGGAATAATATTCCCTTCTATTAATGAGTCTATTTCATAAAGTAATTCCTGAGTACGCTCTAAAGAAAAAGTCGGTATTATAAGAGTTCCCTTTCTGTCGTAATTCTCTTTTATAATTTCTTCAAGTTTTTTCTTACGAACATCACGGTCTTCATGATTTCTATCTCCATAAACCGATTCCATAAATAAGTAATCTACATCTGTAATCTTTTCTGTGTCACGCAAAAGTGGTGAAGGAGAATTCCCGAGGTCGCCAGTAAAAATAATTTTCTTACCATTATATATAATTTCAAGCATTCCTGATCCTAAAATATGCCCAGCGTCTTTATAAGAGAATTGAAAACCATGGTCAACATTTAATTTTTGGCCATATTCAAGTGTCTCCCATAAATTCAGAGCTTTCTTTATGTTTTCAACTGAATATATTTCAGCAAGGCCATGCTCTTCGTCGCGAGCAAGTAAATGAGCTGTATCAGCTAACATTATTTCTGTTATTTCTTTTGTAGGAATTGTGGATATAATTCGGCCGTTAAACCCTTCTGAAATAAGCTTAGGAATTCTTCCTATGTGATCTATATGACCATGAGTAATAAAAAGAATATCGATTTGAGATGCATCATAAGGAAATTTATCCCAATTTAAATCTTCTGCTAGCTTTTCCCCTTGTATAAGACCGCAATCTACTAAAAATTTCTTACCATTACCTTCTATTAAAAAATTGGCACCTGTAACAGTACCAGCTCCGGAACAAAAAGTTACTTTCAATTTTGTATCATTCTCCATATAATTTATTATACATGATAGACCCCAGACGTCCAACGTCTGGGGTCTATAGAATTAAAATACTCCTACAAAAGAGGCGTGCGCAAGGCCGACGGGCCGAGCAATGAAAAAATTTTCAGCAGAAAATTATCTGGACCCTATTGTAGGAGTATTTTAATTCTATTTATCATATAAAACAAAAAATCCTTTCACATAAATGAAAGAATTTCTTATTAGGACTATCCGAAAGATATTACCATAGCATAACGCTAAGTGGGATTAAGAATGAAGCAGATTTGTTAACATAATAAGTATACAGCACCGCGTCATAACTATATATCCCCTAAAAAATTGTTCTAGGTAATACAATTCAAATAACCCTACATCAAGTATACTCGTAAGAGGAATGAGTGCAAGTATTATTCTAAATAAAGCACACTTTTGACAGTATTTCAACAATAATCTTTAATTTAGATTGAAAATACTTTTAATTTTTCTATATAATCAACAATTGATTCATCGTTAATATTTTCAGGTTTAATATTCAAACCAGAAAATATTTGTTTTTCAATCAAAAACATATTTTCCATAAAGAAAGATCTCCTTTCTTCGTCAAATGAATGAGGGTGATCCTTATATCTTTCTTTGGCTTCCAAGCTTCTCTCCTCAATTGAAACAATACCAAAGGGTGTTACACGATTATCAGCATACATACAAACCTTCTGACTAAAGTCATTCTCTTTGGCTATCATTTCTACAGAACTAGAATCAATACAATAAATAAGATTGTAAATTTGTTCTGAAACCCCAAGTTCTCGAGCAATAAGAAGACTTGCTTGGTGTTCATCATTACCATACTTAAGAATATATTCATTCTTAATACCCTGCCAGTATTCTATCCCTTCTGGTTTATTGTGTTCTGGAAAATAATTTAAATTAAACTTTATAATATTTGCCATATCGTGAAGAAGACAGGCCTTAATAATACTTTCTTTATCTATGTTTAAAGATAAATTTTCACATATCTGCATTGCAACAGCTGCAACCCGCACTTGATGCATGACTAGATTCGGCATTATTTTATATTCTTTATATATATCAATTATGTTTTTCATTTCATTTACAAAAAGAGAAAACCCGCCTCGTGGCGGATTTCCGTCTTAAAAATTATTTTCTTTTAGTCTGGGTAAATTTTTCGTGAACGGTAGAATAAGAGAAAAGCTCAGTTTCTGAAAACCAATAATCAATTTCTTGTTTTGCTTCTTCTACATCTCCTGATGCGTGTATAATATTTGGAATTCCTACATCATTTTGATCTGCGTGAACAAAACTCATATGAGAATAATCCCCACGAATAGTTCCAGGTAAGGCTGACTTTGGTTCTGTAGCTCCAACCATTTTACGGACAAGCGCCACAGCTTCTACTCCTTCAAGCACGAAAGCTATAACAGGGCCTTCATTCATCATAGAAAGTGTAACATCAAAAGCCTTCTGACCACGACGTGAAATCATTTTGCCAATATTTTCATAATGGTGGTAATAATGATCATAACTTGGCTGAAGCATTTTTGTTCCAACAATTTTTAATCCAGTTTTCTCAAAACGAGACAGAATCTCCCCTACAATACCACGTTGCACTGCATCTGGCTTAAAAACAATAAGAGAACGTTCTATGGTTGACATAAATATAATATTTAATAAATCTAATAAAGTTCTAGTATTATATACCTAAATTCATACAAAAACAAAGACCACCTAAGGTAGTCTTTGTTTAAATATATTTAGCTTTTATACTTTTCCATTATTTCGGCTTCTACCTCTTCACGAGCGCGACCATATTTTAAGTAAGATAACTGTTTAATTTTTTCTACAATCTCAGGATCATTTCCTTTGGGGGTTAAGCTCCAATGAGAGGTCATACTAAAAGGTTTTACTGGCGTTCCACTCACAAGCATGCTTACATATGAATTAAAATTGTCTAGTTTAGTAATATCTGAAGCAGTAAAGGCTGGTTTAAATTTCTGTTCTACAAAGTTTGCATCTTCTGTACTGATACGATATATAGCCATCGAGCCAACGTTTCCAAAAACAGCATTTTTTATCCCCTCTTCTAATTGCGATATGTATTGATGAGCAATAGTTAAAGACAATCTATATTTACGTGCCTCAGAAAGAATTGATGAAATAGAGTCTGTCGTTACATTTTGAAACTCGTCTATATATAAATAAAAATCATTCATTTTTTTCCCATACATATCTACCCTAGAGAGTGCAGCCATTTGAATTTTACCAACAATAAGTAGGCCTATAAGATTGGCATTCACTTCTCCAAGTCTACCTTTCGAAAGATTTACAAGAAGAATTTTTTTATTATCCATTATGTCTCGGAAATTAAAAACAGATTTTTCCTGAAGAACAACTGGACGCATAATATCGTTTGAGATAAAGTTATCAAATTTAGAGGTAATGTAAGGAACAAAGTTGGCAATAGATTGATCGCCAGTTGTCTGCTCTGCGCTTTTCCAGAATTGAGTAATTATCGGATTTTTACAATGACTTAACTTCATATCACGAAATGCTTTGTCAGACAAAACTCTCCCGATTTCTAAAAGAGTTGCTCCACTTTCAGGATGTTCCATAACAAGAAAGGCCGAGTTTTTAAAATACTGTTCAAACATCGGACCTCCTGAAGTTTTCATGTCAAAAAGTTTATTGAAGATACCCATCAATTCATTTACAACGAAAGTTTTTTGTTCAGGATAATTTGGATCATATTCGAGCATATTAAGTCCCATTGGGCGAGCTGTATAAGCTGGATCAAAATAAATAACATCATCAATGCGCTCTTTGGGGACGTAACTTAAAATATCCTGAATATCACTTCCGTGTGGATCGATAAAACAACAACCTTCACCATTTTTAATATCCTGGGCAATCATATTTTTCAAAATAGTTGTTTTACCTGTTCCAGTCTGACCTATGACATACATGTGACGCATTCTATCCTCTCGAGACATGCGAATCTCTGTATCTTTTCCGCGATAGCTATTTATACCAAGCAATATACCCTCATTCCCCATTTCCATCGGAGCAGGAGCAATCCCTGCTTTAGCAAGTTTAAGCTGAGAAGAGACGACTCCATAAGGAAAGTGAAAAATAGTTGCGAGTTCTTTTAAATTAAGAGGCATCTTATATTCATCAGAAAATGTTCGATAAGAAAAATCATGAATAAGGTTCATTAAATCTCCACCCTTTGGATGATTAAAATTAAATCCATTTCTATCTGATTCTGTAAACTGATTAAATGATGATTCTATTTCTGAAAGTATTTGCTCTGATCTTATTCTTGATTCAGCTGAAGCAATGATACGAATGTTTGTTGCCATAATAGTACTCTTCAATTTTTCTCCAATATATTCAACTGCTTTATCATTAACTTTCTTGTCTTCTTTCTTTTTAGAAGCACCAAAAAATAATTCAGAAGCTAAACTCTTGAATTCTTTTGTAACCTGGCGAGTCACACTTGAAGCTGTTCGAACAGACATGCCATCTTTTACATCAGCTAAAATAATATGAAATTTTCTAATTATTTCTTCATCTTCCGGACAAATTGTAAGCTGGATTGAAGCTCCTTCTCCTGTCTTTTTAAGCTTAGTCAGAACATTAAGAATTATATTTAAAGGGTCGTGATCAATTGCATCATAAAGTTTAATAGGATAAACCTCGTGGTGAGCAAGCGTTGCGTAAGAGGCACTAATAAAACCATTCTCGGAGAAAACATTATAGTCATCTGGGACTTCTGTAACTTTAGCATTTAAATGTACTCCCAATAATTGCTTCTCAAAAAGCTCAGCTTTGTGAACGGGCACTGCAACATAAAAAATAAAACTATCTGTTCCTTCTGCAAGTGCAATTTCCAAAGTAAAATGATTCCGGTTAAAATTTTCTCTACCTTCCCCTACTGAATGCATACCTGCATAGAATTGCTCCATTGCAGAAAGTAATTCTTTTAATCCTTTTTTATTAGCATCATTGTCAGTAGCATCAGGCAAGGCAATTTCAAAAAGCTTCATATTGAGTGATTTGAAAAGTGGCGTACCTTCTTTAAGTCCAGGAACTTTATGTGTTGTATATAAATATTGAACAAGGAAACGATGGAAGTCGTCATCTAAATGAGGATTATTCATTTTAGCAACAACAGAAAGAGCATTTGAAATTCCTTTATCTAATAGGACTCCCAATAATTCTTCCATTTTACTGTCATGTGTTTCTGGCTGTAATCTTAAAACAAAATTTTCAATGTCACTTTTCTTCATAACGGCATTTTTATGCAAAACACTTTCTGGTTCATATTTACGATATTCAGAGATCACATTATGAGCAAGGTCTTCTTTGTTTACCTCCCTACCTTGTTCATTCAAAGCTTTTTCTCTCTCGGCAATATGAGCACGCAAAAAAGTTAACTCCTCTTCTGGAGTTTTAAATTTAGGTGCATTATTTAGATTAAATCCTTCCATAAGAATTATTATATCACACTACAATACTAAAACAGAAAATACGGGCGTCCATAAACTATATTGTTAAAATTTCAGCATCACCTTCTGTGATGAGAATTGAGTGCTCAAAGTGAGCAGAGCGAGAACCATCGGCTGTTTTTATTGTCCAATTATCATTAGCGCTCACAATATACTGTTTACCAATATTTAACATTGGCTCAATTGCAATAATCATTCCTGGTATCAGTTTCTGCCCTTTTCCAGCTTTTCCATAATTTGGAACATAAGGATCTTCATGTATTTTTACTCCAACCCCATGTCCAGCTAGTTCTCTTACTATTCCATATTTTCTATTTACGAATGACTCAATAGCATGCCCTATATCCCCGACAGTAGCCCCTCCACGAGCGGCCCAAATGCCTATTTCCAGCGCTTTTTTAGTATCATCGAGTAGTTTTTGGTCATTCTTTGTTATCTTGCCTACAGGGACAGTAACGGCATGATCAGTAAATAGACCCTTGTATTTAATCCCTAAATCAAGAGAAACAATGTCACCTTCTTTTAATATCTTTGTTTTAAGGGGAATTCCATGAACAATCTCATTGTTAACGGAAATACAGATAGAAGCTGGAAATGCTTTTGGGGCACCTTCTGGTCTATAGTTTAAAAAGGCAGGAGTAGCACCTTCTTCTTTAATAAAATCAAAAGCAAACTTGTCTAGGTCGTAAGTCGAAATACCTGGAGCTACCTTTTTAGCAACTTTTCTTAAAACCTTTGCTAAAATCTTGCCTCCTTCTCTAATAATCTCTATTTGTTCTTTTGTTTTTATTATTACTGACATATATACTTATACTAGTCCAAAAAATCAATATAATCAAATCGACCCCCAGATAGCGGCAAGGCCGCTATCTGGGGAAAATTGTTTATATTCTTAAATTTTTATCAGGAATTAGTCTTTTATCGTTGTTCCCTTAAAAGGAATACCATTCAAATAATTTTCAAGACTCTCTAGGTTGTGACCTGACATAAAGGCAACTTCCATTCCTTCCCTCTCGGCTTTTTCCGAAGCTACTGGATCAAACGGAGTGCTTAAGCCTGGTCTCCACTCTGTAGAAATATAAGTTCTGTAATCTTTCCAAGTAACATTTTCGAATTTTTTAGCATTGGGATTTTCTTTTGGATCACTATCATAAACATAATCAATATTTGAAATATTAATTATCTTTTTAGCATTTAATTGTTCAGCAATAAGGACAGCACACATATCAGTAGAAAATCCTGGTTTATATCCAGCTCCAATAATAATACTACTATCTACTTCTTTGACCATTTTAGGATCAATAATTATATCTCCATGAGCAAAACCACCAAAAGATAATCTTACAAGTTGTGCATTTAAACGAGTTGTATATATTCCCATCCAGTCTAATTCATCATGAGTCGCACTTATAATTTTATCTAAAGCTGCATTGTATCTTCGGCAGGTTTTACCACCACCTACTACAATTACAAACTTTTTATTTTTCCCTGCCCAATATAAAATTATATTTTTAAAAAGTACAATAAACTCAGGACTGGGAACGTCCGGAACGACGATAGCCCCACCTAATGATATAATTATTGTTTCTTTTTTGGGCATATTATAGATATTTTTTAATATTATTGATAATATCTGTGTGAATTTCTTCGATTTTCCCTTCACCCTTTATCTCAATATATTTATAGAAAGAATCTGATTTAATTTCCTCAATCATCGGTAATATATATTTATCATATTCATTTAGTCTACTTTCTATGGCTCCTTCATTGTCATCCCCCCTTCCGCGAGCAACCATACGACTTGTCACACTTTCTCTTGAAACATCAATATTAATTACTACAGCTTCTTCTCTTTTAACATAGTTTAGTAATTCTTTAATTAACTTTAATTGATCGCTAGTTCGAGGGTATCCATCAAAAAGCAAAACTGATTCTTCGTCTAAAATATCGATTGTACTTCGAACAAATAAAGCATTAGTTAAAAAATCCGGCTGAAATTTACCCTGCTTCATACTCACATCACGAGCTATATCTTTTACATAACCTGGCTCTTTAAAAAAAGAACGAAAAATATCTCCCATGACAATAGATTTAAAGGGAGTATTTAATTTTGATAGATATTGTTTTACAAGTTCAATCTGTGTCCCCTTACCAGAACCTGATCTTCCAATAAATATAAATGTTTGTGGTTTATTTATCATAATTCTATTATATACTAAAAACGTTCAGACATAAAAAAAGACCCAATAACAGGTCTTTTTTAATACTCTCTCATCGACAGTTGTGCTTCAATCTTTTTAATTAAATCCAAAACAACAGAAACGACAATGAGCAGAGCGGTACCTCCGATTGCAAATGCAGTAATTCCGGTAATAGCTCTCATAATAAGAGGTAAGACAGCAATGATTCCAAGGAAGACAGCTCCGATGGTTGTAATGCGATTCAAAATTTTCTCTATGTAGTCACGAGTTGCAGGTCCTGGACGAATACCGGGAATAAAAGCACCATTCTTTTGCAAATTTGTAGCAAGCTGATCTGGATCGAAAGTAACAGCTGTATAAAAATATGTAAATAGGAAAACAAAGATGAAATAGAATAATGAGTATAACCAAGTATTGGCAACAAACCATAGTAAACCTCTTGAAATAGAAAGAAGAATAGTATTACTCATTCCAGCTAAAGCATTACCGATAAGTTGAGGGAAAAGTAAAATAGAAAGTGCAAAAATAATCGGAATAACACCAGCCTGATTAACACGAAGTGGTAAGTAGGTTTGAGTTCCACCAGCGATATGATCCCCTCTAACTTGTTTAGCATAGGTAACAGGAATTGGGCGTTCAGCCTCAGTCATAACAACAACTCCAGCAACAATCAAAACTCCTACAGCCAAGAATAACAAGTATAATGGCATATTTCCAACATTGAAAGTGAAAAGGAATTGAGAAATTTCTTTTGGTATATTCGCAACAATTCCAGCGAAAATAATAAGAGATATACCGTTACCAATACCAAATTCAGACATCAACTCACCTATCCACATAATAAGCATTGAACCAGCAACGATCACAGAAAGATTAGCAAACATATTAAACATTGTTATATCACCCAATATTCCTTGTTTTTTTAATAAGAAAAGAAGTGCTAATCCTTGAACAATAGCCAAAGGAACAGTAATCATTCTACTGAATTGTGTAAACTTTTTACGCCCAATTTCTCCATCCTCTTGATACATTGCTTTCAAACGAGGAGACATGATTGTCAAAAGCTGCATAATAATAGAAGCAGTAATATAAGGACCAACACCTAACATCATAATTGAAAGAGTTGAAAGCCCTCCACCTGAAAACATATTAAGAACTCCTAAAAATTGATTATTATTTATGAAAGTCTGAAGTTTTATTGCATCAATACCTGGAATTGGAATTGCAGAAAGAAGTCTGAATAAAACTAGAGCTCCAAGCACAAATAAGACACGGGATCGAAGTGTCTTATCAGTAAATATCATTCTTATTTTGTTCCAAACAGTTTCCATTTTTATTTAATAGTTCCAAGAGCCTTTTCAATCTTCTCTTTGGCTGTCTTAGAAAGAATACAATTTTCAACTGAAATTTTTACAGTTATTTCACCATTTCCAAGAATTTTGACAACAGGTAGCTTACCGGCAACTCGGCGAATAAGGTTTTTCTCAAATAATGTAGCTGGACTTACAATTGAACCTGGAGTAAATACATTTAAAGCTCCTACGTTTATTGGTGCTGGCTTTGTATCAAAAGATGCAAAACGGTAACCACGAAGTTTTGGAATTTTCTTGATGATATCACGCATTTGTGGGCGGCGCTTATTACCAGCACGGGCTGTCTGTCCCTTGCCTCCACGTCCGGAAGTCTTACCACGTGTACCTCCACGGCCTACGAGTCTAGCTTTTTTATTTGGGTGTTCTCTTTTTAATGTATGTAATTCCATATAATTTTATTATTTAACTTCTGCTGATGATTCTTTATTTTCAACCTTAGCAAGAACTTCTGATTCTGCTATGAAGGCAGATACTTTTGGAAGTGAGGCAACGGCTTTTAATTGGTAAAGAGTCTTGTAAGCAACTCTTGCATTGTTTAATTTATTCTTACTTCCAGAATGAAGTTTTGCAGTAATATTCTTAAGTCCAGCTAATATTAACATATCGCGAACAGTACTTCCTGCTACTAATCCTTTTCCACGGTTTGGCATCATTTCTAGTTTTGAACTTGAGAACTTAGATGAAACAGCATGAGTGATAGACATTTCTTTTGTAGTCTTAATCTTAAACATGTTCTTCTTTGCTTGACGAAGTGCTTTCGCAATAGCCATAGCTGTATCTCCTCCTTTTCCAGTACCAAGTCCAATTGAACCCTTTTTATCTCCAATAGCAAGTGCTACAGCAAATGTCATACGGCGTCCACCGGCAACGACACGAGTAACTCTTCTGATTGAAACCATTTTCTGGTCAAATTCTGGTTTTGGTTTTTCAAAAAATGTTCTTGGCTTACGATCTCCCCCTTCACGCTTAGGTCCACGATTATTACTATTAGCCCCATAACTTCTGTTGTTATTAAAAGGGGTACTGTTAGTATTGGTAGGTGTATTTTGTTTTGGTTTAGTTGTATCCATATATTTATATTAAAACTTTAAACCGCCAGCACGTGCACTATCAGCAAGGGCCTTAATGCGTCCTGTATATTTAAATCCATTACGATCAAAAACACAAGATTTAATTCCTTTGGCAATTGAAGCTTTCGCAATATTTGTACCTGTTAAAATAGAACGTTCTGTTTTTGTACCTGTTTTAATATCCATGTCAGAAGCAGAAGCAACAGTAATACTCTTTGAGTCATCAATCATCTGAACATAAATAAAAGTATTGGAACGGAAAACAGAAAGACGAGGGCATTCCGAAGTACCAAAAACTTTTGTACGAATCTTTTTCTTTAATCTTAATCTTTTTTCTAATTTCTTGTTCATAATTTTATTTATTAGTTGCTAGTTATAACTATGCAGCCTTCTTTCCTTGCTTACGGCGAATAACTTCATCATTGTAACGGAAACCTTTACCTTTATAAGGCTCTGGCTTTTTCATTGATCGAACTGAAGCTGTAAATGAACCAACAAGTTCTTTATCGATACCTGTAATAGTAACATTGTTCTTCTCAGCAGTAACAGTCAAACCTTCAGGTATTATTATCTTAACAGGATGAGAGAACCCAAGTGCAAGATTAAGATTTTTTCCAACAACTTCTGATTTGAATCCAACTCCTTCTAATATAAGCTTTTTTGAATAACCTTCATTTACTCCAAGAACCATATTCTTCACATGAGAAGCATATGTACCCCAAAGTGCATTAACTGAACGGTCACCTACTTTATTTGGAGTGAAAGTAATTTCAGAACCATTGATGTGGATTGTAACAGGTCCAGGAAAAACTCTAACTAGAGAGCCTTTTGGTCCTTTAACGGAAAGAGTTACGCCAGAAAGGCTAACTTCTGTACCTGCGGGAACTATAACTGTTTGTTTTCCTATACGTGACATATATTTATTTGATTACCACATTCTAAACAATACTTCTCCTCCGACCATTTCTTTACGTGCTTGTTTGTCTGTTAAAATTCCTTTTGGTGTTGAATAAACAGTAATAACTGAACCACCCTTTGAATATCGAATTTCTTTTGTACCTTTGTATACGCGGCATGATGATTTGGAAACGCGTTCTGCGCCTGTAACTTTTGGAGCACCGTCTACATAGACAATACCTAACTCAAGAACAGGAAAGCCTTTTAGCATTTTCTTTGAAACAGAAGATAAATAACCTTCTTTTTGTAGACATTCTGCTATTGCTAATTTTACTTTAGAAAATGACACAGTAACTAGCTCGTGCTCTGCACGTCCAGCATTCTTTATCATATTTACCATGTTTGCTATTTGATCCATATATTTGATTTAATTTAACGAGCTTTATAAAAAGCTAAAGACTACCAACTTGATTTACGAACTCCAGGAAGCATACCTTCATTGGCTAGCTCACGGAAGCAAATACGACATAGACCGAAGTCTCTCATATATGCATGTCCACGTGAACAGCGAAAACAACGATTTGTTTCTCGTGTACTAAATTTTGACTTTTTTAAATGTCTTACTGTTACTGATGTTTTTGCCATAAATAATTAACTTAAGAGTTAAACTCCCACATGGATTTCGATATCTCGTTTATTTTCTTAAACGTTTCGGTAAACCGAACCACTTAAGGAGACAAACGGATCTAAAACTCATGTCTGCTTATACTAGCAAATGAATGAATGGTTGTCAAATTAAATCGCGAGATAACAATATCCCTGACTAAATCATATAATTAATTACATCTAAATTAAACAAAAAAGCCCATCAACGACAGGCTTTCTGTCGCTAATGAGCTTACTTAATTGGGTAAAGCACTTCACCAAGATTGAATGAATTTGAATACAAAAAACGAATAATAAATATAATCATCCAAATAATAAGACCAAGAATCCACAATAGTAGATTAATCCAACCAAGAAACAAACTAATTCCATAACCAAAGACAAGAGATTCTCTTATTGATTTTTTCTCATCACCAGGACAACAAAGATAGTATTCTTCCCCGTTAAGAGCCGCTTGATTTAATCGATTTTTATCAATATTATCATTGTCTTCGCCACTAAATGATACTGGTATTATGGGCATTATTGCGTTCGTTATTTTCTTATTAACATTTTTTGAATCTGTTAAGACTGAATCAACAAACCAAAATAATGATTGCCCAGGCCAAATCAAACAAATTGGCAGATAAATGCGCTTTGGAGTCAAATTAAAATCCGGATAATCAATTGCCACGCGTTTTCCTATTAAAACTTTTCTCCAATAAAATGTTCGCACCGATACAAACAGATACCCAACTGGTATCCATAGAATAATAAATCCCAAAATCAACATAGTTATTGTTTCCATTTTTTCAAGTATTAGTTATACATTTTCCGGTATATTAAATTATATGTAGTTAATTGTCAATGACAAAAATAAAAACCCTTATCTCTAAGGGTTTTTATTTTAATATTTATTTCTTAAATGGAACACCGATTAATTCAAAGAATTCTGTTGCTTCTGCCTTTGTCTTAGCAGATGTGACTAAAGTAATCCCTAGTCCAAAAACATCTTTTAATTCTTCGTCACCAGTCTCAGGGAAAATTGTATGCTCTTTAATACTCATTGTAAGATTTCCGATATTATCAACAATCTTTCTTTCAATACCACGGAAGTCCTTTGTGCGGGGAATAGCAACGTTTATAAGCTTATCTAGGAATCCATACATTCGAGCTCCACGTAGTGTTACCATAACTCCTACAGGGTCTCCAATACGAATCTTAAAACTAGCAATGGACTTCTTTGCACTTCGAGTTGCAGGCTTTTGACCTGTAATCTTCGCTAATCTCTCCATCACAAGCTTATTGTGATCTTTATTACGCTTTACACCAGAACCAGTACCTGAAGCTACTATCACCTTTACAAGGCGAGGGGCAGCCATAACGTTCTTGTATCCGTATTTGGTCTTAAGTGTTGCGTATGCTTTTTTCTCTTTTTGTTTTACTGTTTCCATATAATTTATTTATCTAGTTTAGACACATTCGATACATGTATTGGCATAGCAATTTCTAATATCTGACTTTGTTCACCTTTACTCTTTGCCTTATGAGCCTTCTTTCTTAAATTGACACCTTCAACAACAACCTTATTCTCGGCTGGAATTGCTTTTATAACTTTGCCTTTCTTGCCTTTATTTGAACCGGCAATAACTATTACATTGTCTCCTTTCTTTATTTTCATATATTTAAATTCGAATTAGTAATCAGTGATTATACAACCTCTTGTGATAATGAAATAATTTTCTGATAACCTCTTTCTGCTAACTCACGTGGTATAGGTCCGAAAACACGTCCACCTTTTGGATCCTGTTTATCTTTTTCCAAGATTACAACAGCATTGTCATCGAATCGAATATAAGATCCATCTTTTCTTCTGAATGTCTTCACAGTACGAACAACAACAGCTTGGCAGACATCCTTTTTCTTTACAGACTTACGAGGTTCCGCAACTTTAACAGAGATAATAACTTTATCTCCTATACATGCATAACGTTTACGTGAGGAACCAAGGACTTTGAAAACCTTGCCCACTTTACCGCCGGCATTATCTGTTATATTTACTACTGTTCCGTCTTGAATCATATATTATTTAAATTACTTTAAAATGCTTATCTTTAGACATTGGCTTTGTCTCTTCGATTTCGACTTGATCTCCTACTTTCTTTTCATTGTTCTCATCATGAGCTTTGTAGTTTTTTGTTTTCTTGATACGCTTTCCGTATTTCTTGTGTTCAACGTAGCGAGTAACTTCAACAACGACAGTTTTATCCATCTTGTCTGAAACGACAACCCCTTTTAGAACTTTATTTGTTTTTTTGATTTGTGTTTCCATGTTGTTGTTTTAATTATCTTGCTACTATACGAGTTGATACTGGTAGTTTTGTTCCAGCCTTGCGAAGAGCTTCTTTAGCAACTGCAGGTGTAACTCCATCTACTTCAAATAATACTCTTCCTGGGCGAACATCCAAACAGTAACCTTGTGGGTCTCCTTTTCCTTTTCCCATTCCTACTTCTGCAGGTTTAGCTGTAAAAGGTCTGTCAGGAAAAATTCTTGTCCACATACGTCCTGTCTTACCAATTGTTCTTGATGTTACCTTACGAGCTGATTCTATCTGATTAGCACGAACACGTCCACCTGAAATAGCTTTGAGTCCGAATGATCCAAAAGCAACAGTAATACCACGAGTGTCCGGTGTGACTTTCGTCATATCAGTTCTACTTGTCTGCCATTTTCTATATTTTACTTTTTTTGGTGTTAACATAAAATTTTCTTATTTTTTAACCTCGTTAAAAACTTCTCCACGGTAAATCCAAACTTTAATACCGATATCGCCATAACTCATATGAGCTTTCTCACGAGCAAAGTCAACGTCAGCACGGAAAGTCTGTAAAGGAATAGAACCACGCTTTATCTGCTCACTACGAGCAATTTCAGCTCCACCTAATCTTCCTCCTAGATAAATACGAGCTCCTTTAACTCCGCGAGCTGTCATCACCTTCTCAATAGTCTGTTTCATTACGCGACGGAAAGGAAGACGCTTCTCTAATCCTTCAGCTATCATACATCCAACAATTGCAGCATCTGCATCTGGATTTGTAACTTCAACTATATCAAATTTAAATTCTTCAGGAATAGTAACTCCTTTTCTTAGCATCATTTTTACTAATTCTGCTTTAAGTTTAGTAGCTCCTTCACCAGAACGGCCAATGATCATACCAGGACGTGAAGTGAAAACCATAACCTTCGTAGCTTTAGCACTTCTATCAATTTCAATTCTTGAAATATAGAAACCGCGTAACTTCTTCATTAAAAACTCACGAATAACAACATCACTCTTAAGTAAATCTTTGTATTTCTTGTCAGCAAACCAACGTGATTTCCAATCACGAAGCGTTACTAATCTATGTGCATATGGATGGACAACTTTTGACATATAAAATTAGGCTTTAGCCTCTGGCTTCTTAGTTGATTTCGACTTCTTTTCTTTTACTACTTTAACTTCTTTTTCTTCTTTAACTATTTTTGATACTTTCTTATCTTTCTTTTCAGTTGGCTTTTCTATAAGAGTAAGCATGATGTGACTTGTACGCTTGTTAATACGAGAAGCACTACCGCGAGCACGAGGCATTGAACGCTTCATGACGATACCTTCATTAACTGTAACGTTTTGGACATATAAATCCTTATCTGAAATTCCAGCCTGCTTTGCATTAGAAACTGCTGAAGCTAATAGCTTCTCGATTGGTTCTGCTGCTCTTTTTGCTAGACTTTTTAACTCAGTAAAAGCGTCAACAATCCTTTTGTTTTTGATTAAGTCTGCGACAAGGCGAACCTTGCGGGGAGACTGTCTGTAATTTTTTAAAAATGCTTTCATATAAGGTTAATTATTTTTTCTTGGTAGTGGTGGTAGTTGCTTTTGCGGCCTTTGATGCGGTAATTTCAGATTCTTTCTTTTTGGCTTCTAGTTCTTTCTGCATCTTTCCTCCGTGTCTGACGAACTTTCTTGTTAGAGAGAATTCACCAAGTCTGTGTCCTACCATATCTTCACTTACTAATACTTCTACATGGACTTTACCATTATGAACTCCAAATACGAAACCTACCATTTCTGGAGAGATAACGCATGCACGTGACCAGGTTTTAATTACACCTGTCTCAAGTGGCTTCTTGCCGGCAATTTTTTTCAAAAGCCTTTCGTCTACATATGGTCCTTTTTTAAGTGATCGTGTCATATAAATATAAATAAGCTCAACAGAGCCTGTGTGCCTATACTAGCAAATATAAAATAAATGTCAACCAAATAATAAAGATACTGCTAATGTGAACAATTGAGGTCCAACAGGGGTTCCAATATCTGGCTAAAGTATTGGACATCTATTGCATAATTTATTGACAAAACTAAGCCAAAAGGTAATATGAGTAAAAAATTCATTTAAATTTAACAAATTGATTTATTATGGCAGATTCAAGAGTAAATGAAATCAGCGAAGCGATAGCTTTGGCTGGATTGAGAATTGGGGCTATTAAAATAAGGCCAGCTAACCCATTTCTATGGGCATCGGGGACTTACAATCCCATATATAATGACAATAGAATGTTCTTATATCATCCCTAATTACGCAGGATGATTATAGAAGGTTTTATTGAAATATTGGCTGGTGTTAAAAGCAGTCTTTATTACGGACGGAAACAAACAATGGTTGCTGGCACTTCAACAGCTGGAATCCCCCATGGATATGGATTCGCAGATGCGCTTAAAGTTCCATTCGTTTACGTGAGAGATAAGCCGAAAGATCACGGGATGAAAAACCAGATTGAGGGCATTGATGCCGAAAAAGACCTAACCGATGAAGTATTAATTCTAATTGAGGACTTGATTTCAACAGGCGGAAGTAGTGTAGCAGCTGTTGATGCCATAAGAAAGGCTAAGGGGAAATGCAAGCTTTGCATCTCAATTTTTAACTATGGATTGCCAAATCCTCCAAAAATGTTTGCAGGGGAAATACCTTACAGCAAAAATGGAGAGAAGTTACTCGAACCATGTGCCTTAGAATCATTACTTTATTATCCCAAATTACTTGAAGTTGGAGTAAATAACGGATTTATTAAAAAAGAAGAGGAAGCCATCTTGCTTGGGTGGATGGACGACCAACCAAACTGGGGAGAGAAGAACGGATTCCCTCCGGTTTTAAAATAAAATGCATTAATATAAATAGAGCATGAAGAAATTTTCTTCATGCTCTATTTTTGTGATGTCTAAATTAAATATTTATATTAAAGGAATTATCTTCGGTAAAAAAATTATAAGTCCAATAAGACCAGAGACAATAACAGAAAGTGCCACAGCTCCAGCTGCCACATCTTTTGTATCGCGAGCATATGGGTGATAATTCGGACTTGTCAGGTCAATATCAATTTCAATAGCAGTATTAAAAGCTTCAGCTATTATCACTAAACCAATAGCGAAAACTATAATTGCCCATTCAATAGAGGAAATTCCTAATTCAAAACCTAGATAAATAGCCAAAACTGCAAAAAAAAGATGGACCCAAAAGTTATGTGTTGATCTTATAAAAACACCAAGCCCCCTCAAAGCATGAGTCGTACTTTTAATGCGAGCCACCAGAGAAAACCTTTTTTTTTCAGTAAGTTTTTCCATGATATTAAAAAATATTATTCAATAACAACGTACTTTTTTTGAATATAATATATACCGTAAGTGCAAATCGCTATCAAGGCCAACATAACAACATAAAACTGCAAAGTTGTATGATGATTATAAAAATAAACACTTATCTGTAGCAATAACTGACATGATAAAATTATACTAACAACATAATATGGAACTAATGCAATAGCATACTGCTTTTTATTTTCAGAAAGAGATACATTGATAGTTAAAGCTAAAACAAGGAAAGCAATAATTACAACGGCATGCATTATGATGACATTAATATTACCAAAGTAATCAAGAGGAGGGGCAATTAACAAACGGCCTGTATCATATAATATACGCTCAGCTAAGGCCAAAAGGGCAAGACCCAAAAGAGTTATTATAAAACTTCCTGAACCAGTAAACTTTGTTTTAAAAACATTATTATTTTCTTCAAGTATTAATGACATATAATTTAATTTTTAATATATTTTTGAATAAAAATAACTATACCTGTTAAGACGGCAATAACAAGTATAAGCACGACGTAAACACCATAGGTTGCATTTGTATTTAAAATATAAGCACTCGTATCCCAAAGTAATCTAACTAAAAGCCAGGCTGATGTAATAAAATATGGTTGAGAAATTATTAAATATCTTTTATTATCTTCGGAAAATGATCCATGTAGAATAAAAGCAACAACAAGAAATGGCAAAATAATCATTGCATCAAAAATTAATTTGGCATTTGCATTAACTGTAGAGATGGCACTATCATCAATTACTTTATTAACCAAGATAAGCAGTGCTCCAAATAAGATAATTGCGAGTCCAATACTAAAAGGAGAGTTATATTCTATAACAGCTTTTTCTAAAATACTTTTTTCTTGTGAAACAGCAATCACCGGTTGTCCAACCAAGACAGGAACAGGTGCCATGGGGGCATCTTTTTGTAAAATATCTTCTATTCTTTTTATTTCTAAGTAAGCTTCATTAATATCCACCGGCTGCCATCCATTTTTATTTAAAACTTCTCGAATGGTAACCTCTGGAAAACCTTGTAATTGAACTTTTTTAATATACTCAACTAGTTGTTGATTAGCCATATGTAAATAATTATACTACCCCATATAGCTTTAAGCAATAAAAAATACCCTTGCGGGTATTTTTTATGATAGAGATTTTAATATTATTTTGAATTCTTTGTTTTACCAACTTTACGTCTGGATACAATCCACATGTTTGAGTATTTCTTTGGTGTACGAGTCTTCTGGCCCTTTCCTGATGGCTTTCCCCACATAGTCTTGGCTCTTCTTAGTCCTCGTCCCTGACGTCCTTCTCCTCCTCCGTGTGGATGATCCACTGGGTTCATGGCAGTTCCTCGAACTGTAGGACGAATACCTAACCATCTTGAACGCCCAGCTTTACCAATATTTTGAAGTATGTATTCAGAATTTGAAACTTCACCAATTGAGGCCCAAGCATTTTCTGAGACCTTACGGATTTCAGTTGATGGCATTTTGATATTGGTATAACCATTATCATTAGCCACGACTTGTCCGAATGTTCCAGCACTACGTGCAAGCTTTCCTCCATTCCCTGGTTTGATTTCTACGTTATAAACGAGAGTACCAACTGGAATCATTTTAAGAGGTAAACGGTTTGCAACTGTTAGTGGAGCTTTTTCTCCAACAGTGAACTTGTCTCCAACTTTAACTGACTTTGGAATAATCACATATCGCTTTTCTCCATCTGCATAGCAAGCTAAACCAATGAATGCATTACGATTTGGATCATATTCAATAGAAGTTATTTTAGCAGGAATATCACGCTTGTTATACATGAAATCGATTTCTCGGTAAAGTCTTTTATGTCCTCCACCTTTATGTCGCATAGTTATACGTCCTTGATTATTACGTCCAACAGATCTCTTAAAACCATGAGTTAAAGCTTTTAGGGGCTCGCTCTTAGTTAAGACGTTACGATATGTAACTGTTGTCTGGTGACGTTTCGATGGTGTTGTAGGTTTATATGTTTTCATATTATACAAATGCTATCTTATCGCCTTTTTTCATATATACGACCGCTTTTTTCCCTCCTTTTTTTGTACCCTTTTTTCCACGACGAATGATTGCCTTTTCTTTAATTTGAATAATGGCAACTCTTGCTGGAGTTAATCCATAAATCAATTTAATAGCTTTCTTTATCTCATTCTTATTAGCATTGTCTGCTACGTTGAAAGTGTAGTTTCCCTTTTCAGCTCCTAAGGCTGCCTTTTCTGTAATACGTGCACCTTTAATTAAAGGATGAGTTTTTACTTTTTTTGTATCTTCTACTGCTACTACTTCTTTAGTATTCTTTTTTGTTTTTGTTGTAGCCATATTATTTCTTTTCTATCTTACCACCCAAGAAAGCAATACTTTCAGTTGGCTGTGAGATAATAATATATCGGAAAGCAAGCAAATCCACTGGATTCATGTTGCGAACTTCATCGACTTCGACTGTTTTTATATTTGCGAAACTCTTCTTAATAACATCTCCTTTTGCGGGAACTGAAATATATATGTTTGGATTTTTACCTCCAGTCATTTTTTCAAATCCTTTCAAAGCACTTAAATCTTTAATAACAGAAACTGCATCTTTAGTCTTAATATCTTTAAGATTTAATTCTTCAAGGAAAATTATTTGTCCTTTTCTTAACTTCTCAGACAAAACTGTATAAAGAGCCTTTGCCTTCATTTTCTTGTTTATTTTCTGGTCGTAACTTTTTTCATTACGTGGTCCATGAGTAACTCCTCCACCTACCCAAATAGGTGAGCGAGAAGAACCATGACGAGCACGTCCTGTACCTTTCTGTTTCCAAGGCTTTCTACCTCCTCCACGAACATCGGATCGGTCCTTTGTATGAGCAACTGGTGTACGAGCATTCGCTTGCATAGCAGTTACAACTTGGTGAACTAAGTCACCATTCCAAGGCACACCGAAGATTGATTCTGGTAGTTCGAATTTACCAACAGACTTACCTTTTTGATTGTATATTTGTGTTTCCATATTATCCGATTATTTCTACGAGCGTTCCGCGTCTTCCTGGAATCGCGCCCTTAATAAGTAATTGGTTATTTTCGACATCAACACCAACAATTTCCAAATTTCTAACAGTAATACGATCGCTACCTGTACGGCCGCCCATGCGCATTCCCTTTGGAACTTTGTTACGAAGACCTCCACCAATAGAACCTGGTTCACGTTCGGAATGTTTCTGTCCGTGACTTCTTGGTCCTCCATGGAAACCATGACGTTTAACAACGCCCTGGAAACCTTTTCCTTTTGATATACCAGTAACTGTAATTATATCCCCTTTTGCAAAGGCTGATACCGTTATCTTGTCACCAACTACCATCTCTTCTATATCTCGAAATTCTCGAAGATGCTTATAAGCTCCTTCTTTGACATGTCCAAGATGCGCCTTTGTTGCGCGACTTTCTTTTTGTTCTTCAAAAGCTACCTGCACTGCAGTGTAACCATCTTTATCAGGGCTTTTCATTTGAGTGACGATAAGTGGGCCAGCTGAAATAACAGTAGTTGGCACTACACGTCCATCTTCTTCAAAGCACTGCATCATATGCTGTTTTTTACCAAGGATAAATTTCATATAATTAATATCTATTACATCATCTTCACATCGATATCAACACCGGACGGTAGTGACAAACTTGTGAGCGCTTCAATAGTTTTTGGATTAGGATTTAGGATATCGATAACGCGTTTATGAATTCTGATTTCAAACTGTTCACGAGCATTTTTGAATACAAACGATGCTCTGTTTACAGTGTATTTTTTAATTTCGGTAGGAAGTGGAATTGGTCCAACAATCTTAGCATCATAACGAAGAGCAGTATCAATAATTTGCTTGACGGATGCGTCAAGAATCTTATTCTCGTAAGCTCTTACTCGAATGCGAAGTTGTACAACCGCATCTTCTTTCCCTTTTTTTGGTTTTATTCCACCTATTGGTGGAGTGATCTTTGTTGTCATACGTTTGTAATTAAAAAGAACGGAGTAATACTTATTTGATGATCTTTGTTACAACACCAGCACCAACTGTTTTACCACCCTCACGGATAGCAAAGTGCATAGCTTCTTCAAGAGCAACTGGAGTTACAAGCTTAACTGTAAGTTTAACTGTATCACCTGGCATAACCATTTCTACTCCTGCTGGTAATGTTGATTCACCTGTAACGTCAGTTGTACGGATGTAAAACTGAGGTTTGTAACCTGTGAAGAATGGTGTGTGACGACCTCCTTCTTCCTTTTTCAATACGTAAATTTCACACTCGAATTCTGCATGAGGAGTAACAGTTCCTGGTTTAACTAAAACTTGACCACGTGTTACATCTTCTTTTTTGATTCCACGGATAAGGATACCAGCATTGTCGCCAGCCATACCTTCTTTTAAGTTCTTGTTGAACATTTCAATACCAGTAACAGTTGTCTTTGCTGTATCTTTAATACCAACAATTTCAACATCTTCACCAACTTTGATAACTCCACGTTCAATTTTACCAGTAACAACTGTTCCACGTCCTTCAATTGAGAATATATCTTCAATAGGCATAAGGAATGGCTTTGTAATATCACGTTCTGGAACTGGAATATAAGTATCAAGGGCAGTTACTAATTCTAGTATTTTCTTTGCCCAATCATCATTATTGTCTGCTGATTCAAGAGCCTTCAAAGCTGAACCACGGATAACTGGAGCATTTGCGCCATCAAATCCTTGTTTTGTAAGAAGTTCACGAACTTCTTCTTCAACTAATTCAAGCATATCTGGATCATCAACCATGTCGCATTTGTTTAAGAATACAACAATTTTAGGAACGTTAACTTGCTTAGCAAGTAAGATATGTTCACGTGTCTGAGGCATAACTCCGTCTGTAGCAGCAACAACGATAACTGCACCGTCCATTTGAGCGGCACCTGTAATCATATTCTTAATATAGTCGGCGTGACCTGGAGCATCTATGTGAGCATAGTGACGTGTAGGTGTCCAATATTCATTATGTGACAATGCAATAGTAATACCACGAGCCTTTTCTTCAGGAGCTGAGTCGATTTGATCAACACCCTTAATTTTAGCACCGTATTCACCACCTTGTCTTGCCAATACCTGCAAAATAGCCGCGGTTAATGTAGTTTTCCCGTGATCGACGTGACCAATAGTACCTACGTTAACGTGAGGCTTATCTCTTTTAAATTCTTCTGCCATATGTTTTATTGGTTGATATATATAACAGAGCATACGAGAACCTTACTCTATTCTAGCTACCAACATAAATTAATAATAAATAATTCACCTCGTCATAGACGAAGTAGACGCAAATTGCGATTGACTTTCATACTATCAAATTTGACGGGAATGTCAACCTAAGTATAAATTCCAATATATATTTAAATAAAATACCCCAAAACTATGTTTTGGGGTATTTTACAATTAATATTTATATTTCTTTTATTACAGGCTTAAGTTTGCCCACCGTCACCGTAACACTCTTTGAATCATTTCCTCCTGGTCCATTACAGGTCAAAGTATAAATGGTGGTCTTTAGTGGTTTAAAGGTTTTATTATTATTACCAATAGGAGTTACACCAACAATGCTGACCGATGGACTAGGAACAGAAACCATGGAACAAGTTGTGGCTCCGGTTGAAGTCCAAGCTACGTTAACGGCTTCGCCAAATTCAATTTTGTTAGTATTAACTGAGAATGACGATATAGATGCTGGTACTGGTGGATTTGTAACCGTTACAGTAAATAGTGATGACCAAGCAGAATTTGCTCCTTTAATATCTTGAGTTAGAGCCTTAAGTGAATATACTCCGGGTGTTGGCCATGAATTTGCTGGAACCATTGATGTACCAGAAGCAACAAAACCAGTCCAAACATCAGCAACTCCATCGTTATTCCAATCAACACCATAGCGAACTTGGTCGAGGTCTGGATCAGTTCCTGTGACTATGAAGTTTTGAAGTACATCTTTGTAGAAAGTTGCATTTCCAGAAATAGTAGGAGCTAATGGTGCATTATTATCTGAAATACACGTTGCTCCGCCCCAATGGGTTCCGGCTGTACAAGAAGCAGTTGCTGTAGCTGTAGAAAGCAAAGTTCCATTATTATATAGGAAGAAATTTCTAGTACCATTTGAAACAGCATAAGAAGTTCCAGCACTTGAATTGGCATTAGCTACAACAATACTTGTAGGAGTTGTTACTTGAGAAGTTCCTATTGGATATGTTGTACTCCAAATTAAATTCGTATTACATGAACTTGCCCCGAGTGCTATAGAACAGTTCGTTGCAGTTATTGGTCCACTTGCAGGAGGATTACAAGTAAAATCTGGTAAGGTTTTAATATTACTCCAGGCTCCATTACTTGCTCTAGTATGAACATAAAGACCGCTGTATGTCTGACCGGGAGTAATCGCTACACTTGTTGTTGTACCACTTGCAACATCCACATAGAAAGGAGCAGTTGGTCTTACGTAGCCACCAGTATAAGGAGCTGGAACAGCCCAGTTAAGAGTCACAAGATTTCCAGCAGCATTACATGAACTTGTAAATGAAGTTGGTGGTGGTGGAATAGTAACTGTTACAGCATCAGAGGCTGACTGACCAGTTGCATTTGTACATGCGAGTGTATATGTTTGAGAAAGCGCACTTGCAGCACCGGCTTGTGATCCTCCTGATACAGAGACAGCAGAACCATTGATTGTACAACTTGTAGCGTTAGCAACTGCAGCCCAAGAAAGAGTAACAGGAGAACCAACATAAGTTTCAACTGAACCATCGGCATTATTTGATCCCCAGGCTGTGACTTTTAAGTCAGGAGTTGGAACAGCGGCATTGTTAACGTTAAAAGAAACTGATGTCCAACTATTCGCTGATGGAACCCAGTCAGAATTGTAACAATATGCTGACATGGTATGAGATCCTACAGAAGTTAAAGCTGGAGTATTATATGTTCCTGAATTATAAACACTTGAATAATCCCACCCCCCACCAGAAGTCCAATTCCAATCTAATAATAAGTGACTGTAATATCCATTACTACAAGAATATGAAATAGTTGCTGGTGATCCGTAGGGAACATTTGGTGTAACAGACAGAGAAGTTATATTTGAAGCACAAGCTGGAACATTGTATGTCTGAGTGCTTGGTCCTGAACAAGCAGCTCCACCATAAGCAGGTGTTGGGCTATTACATGAGCGAGTTTGAGTTTTCGTCTGAGCGCTATAGGCACAAGTATTATCTTGGGCGCTCCATCCAGACCATCCTCCATTTATAGGACAAGGAGCATTTGTATATGCTTGAGTGCTTGAACCAGAACAAGCAGCTCCACCACCTGAAGGTGCTGGACTATCACAAGAACGAGTTTGAGTTCCGGAATATCCACAGGCAGGATTTTGTGCACTCCAACCTGACCAACCTCCGTTTATAATAGGTGGACTAACAGTGAAAGTTCCTATTCTACTCCAACTATTAGCAGAAGGAACCCAGTCAGAATTGTAACAATATGCCATTATATAATGAGTACCAGGAGTTGTAAGAGACCCAGTTGTAGAAGGAGATCGTGAGCCATAGTATCCACTATCATTTACTGGAGACCACACATCATCCATTATAAGATGACTATAATATCCATTTGTACAAGCATAATAAATATTTGCACTTCCTCCATATGGAATTACATTCGGAGAAACATAAAGAGATGTAATATTCGAGGCACATGCTGGAACTGTATATGTTTGAGTGCTTGGTCCTGAACAACCAGCTCCACCATAAGCAGGTGTTGGGCTATTACATGAACGAGTTTGAGTTTTCGTCTGAGCGCTATAGGCACAAGTATTATCTTGGGCACTCCATCCAGACCAACCTCCATCAACAGGAGCATTAATAACACTATAATCACATGCAACCCATGGACTACTTACTCCACCTGCATTCATACATGAAACTTTTGCTTGGTGAGATCCAACAGAGGCTCCGATTGCTCCTCTGGTTAAAGAAAGTGTCCCACTAGTATTATAATTTGACCAATAAGTATATTCATCAACTTTAAGTGAACACCAACTTGCATTCGAAGAACCTACGGTAATATTGACAATATTACCAGAAGAATCTACTCCAGGATTTGGTGAAACAGAACATGAGGAAACGGGGGGTGGTGTAATATAAAAAGGAAGATCCCAATAATTATCACCATATAAACTTATATTTAAACTTACATTGTGATTACCAGGTGTTGCAACATTAAACGAAGTTGCTCCTGAAGGATAATAAGAAACATCTGTATAGCCGATAACCCATTGATATGTTGGATTTGTGTCAGTATTAGCTAATACATACATCGTTCCACCATAACTGGTATAGTCTACTGAAGTGGAAACTGTGACCGTATTTCCTGAAACATTTACGGCTGCAGTAAAGTACGTGTAATCTTCACCATTAGGATGAACGAGAGGCAGAAAAAAACTATCTGCATCAACCTTATTAATTGGAATTAATGACAGTCCAAACAGAAAAACAAATATTATGAATAAATTATTAATTACTTTTTTCATTTTCATTCTTTTTTAGATTTCTAAAATATACAGCAACTCCTGCGACGACAAGAATTCCAATTGCCAAAATTATTAGGCTCTTATTTGCATTAGATTTTTTTTCTTCTGCCGAAAGAGGAGAAATGGGTAGTAAATTTATTCCAAAATTTTTTTGATCTAAGATATTTCCTTTATCATCTAATAAAGTGATGGAGGTACTGGGATTAAGACATTCTGTTTTTACAACAGCAGATAAATCTGTGATGGGATTTTTTATATTATTAATTAGAGGAATATTTATTGGATTAATGCATTCTTGCCCTTTATCATTTAACATTGTAGCTTTAATATTTAAATTTAAGGGTGTATTTTCTATTTTTGATTTATTACTACTTGAATTATAAAGCAAAGATAAGATAGCTGTGTCTCCTTTTTGATAATTATCTTTATTTAAAGTTAGATTTACAATTGAAGCACGAGTACCATTTAAAACATATGAGACATCAATCTTATTTGAAGAAACATCACCTTCAACCAGACTAACCTTCATATTATAAACCTGAGGGGTATTACCAATCGGAAGATTAATCGAAAATATTTTCTTTTCTTTTGATTTAAAAATTATTATTTCATTGTTAATAATATTTTGTGGAACTATTGCCCCGTAAGATGAACCATTAAAAGTTTCAATTAAGGGTAAAACCGATAGATTTTTATCTATTTGATTAGTTGCTTCACAAAGGAGCTTTAGTGTTTCCCCTTTATTAATAGTAACTTTTTGTGAAATATTGTGATGAGGACTATCTTTTTCTTCTAATACCTGTGTGAAACAAGTTGGTTCTGAAATAAGCAAACCCGCTTCTGAGGCCTTCAGGGTAACCTTACCTAATGAAACCTTAGCAAAAGGAAATCCATTTTCATTTTTAGCATTTATAAATAAATTATATTCACCCGAAAGTATTTTAGGGTAAGTGTAACTAATTTCTTTATTTAAAGTTTTATTTTCAAGAAGAACTAGAGATTCTTCGTAAATTTTTTCATCAATAAGGTATGGAGTTTTTGAATCAGTGTCATACAGCTCAACTCCATATTTAATTCCAGTTTGAATTCCTGTACGATTTGATAAGATAAAAGAAATATTTATTATATTATCTTTTTGGGAAACTATTTTAGCATCTATTATATTTACGGTTGCTAAAACTACAGCTTTATTTATCGTATTATTAATAGCGGGTGGAACATTTGGCAGTTTTTGTGTTTCGTCTGCAAGGATAGGGGTTGCTAAAATAAAAGAAAGAAAAATAAACAAACTCACCGTTGGAATTTTTAATAAATACATTTTATAAATTCTATTTTAAATAATAAATAATTGCCATAAGTATAACATTAGATATAGATATCAATGTCTAGTTTATTTGTTTAAATGTTTTGTAATATAGAAACACCCTAGGAACCTTTGTTCCTAGGGTGTTTAAAACTATTTTATTTTATTAAATTTCTTTAATTGTCGGTTTAATTTTCCCCACCGTCACAGTAACACTCTTTGAATCATTTCCTCCTGGTCCATTACAGGTCAAAGTATAAATGGTGGTCTTTAATGGTTTAAAAGTTTTATTATTATTACCAATAGGAGTTACGCCAACAATACTGACGGATGGACTAGGAACAGAAACCATAGAACAGGTTGTGGCTCCGGTTGAAGTCCAAGCTAGGTTAACGGCTTCGCCGAATTCAATTTTATTTTTATCTATAGTAAAGGATGTAATTGAGGCTGGTACTGGTGGATTTGTAACAACAACCGTGAACAATGATGACCAAGCAGAATTGGCTCCTTTAATATCTTGAGTTAAAGCCTTTATGTTGTAAGTACCAATAGTCGGCCACGAATTTGTTGGAACCATTGATGTGCCAGAAGCAACAAAGCCAGTCCAAACATCTGCAACTCCATCGTTATTCCAATCAACACCATAGCGAACTTGGTCGAGGTCTGGATCAGTTCCTGTGACTATGAAGTTTTGAAGTACATCTTTGTAGAAAGTTGCATTTCCAGAAATAGTTGGTGCTAATGGTGCATTATTATCTGAGATACATGTTGCTCCACTCCAATGAGTTCCGGCTGTACAAGAAGCAGTCGCTGTAGCTGTAGAAAGCAAAGTCCCATTATTATATAAGAAGAAATTTCTAGCACCATTTGATATAGCATAAGAAGTTCCAGCACTTGAGTTAGCGTTAGCTACAACAATACTTGTGGGGGTTGTTACTTGAGAAGTTCCTATTGGATATGAAGTACTCCAAATTAAATTCGTATTACATGAACTCCCGTTTAGAGGAATTGTACAATTTGTAGCTGTAAGTGGTCCTGAAGCAGGGGGATTACATGTAATGTCTGCTATTGGTAAGGTATTACTCCAGGCTCCATTTGAACTTCTGGTGTGTAAATAAACTCCACTATAAGTTTGACCGGGAGTAACAGTAACATTAGTACTAAAACCACTTACAATGTCTTGATGAAAAGGTAATGTACCCCAGGGCGTACTTCTTAAATAGGCACCTGTATATCCAGGCTGAAGAGTCCAATTAAGTGTAGCTAAATTCCCAGCGGCATTACATGATCTTGTAAATGAAGTTGGTGGTGGTGGAACAGTAACGGTTACAGCATCAGAAGCAGATTGACCGGTTGCATTTGTACATGAAAGTGTATGAGATTTTGTTATTAAACTTGCCGTTCTTGTTTGAGACCCTCCTGAAACAGCAACAGCTGATCCATCGAGAGTACAACTTGTAGCGTTAGGAACTGCTGCCCAAGAAAGAGTATAAATATCACCTATATAAGTTTCTAATGGTCCATTAGAATTTGAACCTGACCACGCAGTAACTCTTAAATCAGGAACTGGGGCAGCGGCATTACTAACACTGAATGATACAGAATACCAACTATTTGCAGATGGCACCATATCTGTATTGTAACAATATGCTGACATTGTATGAGATCCTACAGAAGTTAAAGCTGGAGTATTATATGTTCCTGAATTGTAAACACCTGAATAATCCCATCCCCCACCTGAAGTCCAATTCCAATCTAATAATAAGTGACTGTAATAACCACTACTGCAAGAATATGAGATTGTTGCAGGTGTTCCATATGGGACAACATTATTTGTTATTGATAATGAGGTTATATTTGAACGTAAAGCAAAGTTAGCTGTACAGGTTTTTGATGAATCCATTGTTACCTGTCCACTTGCATTACAACTTCCAGTCCATCCTGAAAATGTTGAATTGGCACTTGGAGAGGCAGTTGCTGTTACAAAAGTTCCTGGAGCATAACTTCCACTACCCCCCACAGAGCCAGAACCGGTCCCTGCTGTATTTACGGTAAGATTATAATTTACACAGTTAATAGCAACATTGGCTTGAATACTCCATGCTCCATTTGAAGGATTTCTTGTGTGAACCCAGGCACTATAACCAGTATTTGGGGAAATTGAGAAGCCATCTGAAGTTCCAACAGAACCATCATTATAAAGAACAGTCGCTCCGTCTGAATTTCTAGAAGCTCTTGTATAAAAAGTATTATAACCAGCAGGTGCAGCCCAATTTATGGTTGCATACGTCGCACTAGCATTACAAGAATAACTTAGACTTGTAGGCATCGGTGGAGTAGTGATAGTAACTGAATCAGAAGCTGACTGACCTGTTGCATTTGTACATGAAAGAGTATGAGATTCCGAACGAGCATTTGCAGTCCCAGCTTGTGAACCACCTGAAACAGAAACAGCGGAACCATCTAGAGTACAACTTGTAGCATTTGGTACGGCGTTCCAGTATAGAGTAAATGGAGAGCCTGTATAAGTTTCTATTGAACCATCGGCATGATCATAACCCCAAGCTGTGACTTTTAAGTCAGGAGTTGGTGTTGGAGCATTACTAACAGTAAAAGATCCTATTCTAGTCCAACTATTAGCTGAAGGTACCCAATCTGAGTTATAACAATATGCCATGGCATAGTGAGATCCAGGAACTGTAAGTGCCCCTGTCGTCGTTGGAGATCTTGAACCATAATAGTTTGAATCTTGCCAAGCCCAAGTATCATCTAAAATAATATGACTATAATATCCATTCGTACAAGCATAATATATATTAGCAGAACCTCCATACGGGACAACATTCGGTGAAACATACAAAGAAGTTATATTTGAAGCACAAGCTGGAACATTATATGTCTGAGTGCTTGGTCCTGAACAATCTGCTCCGCCATAAGCTGGTGTTGGATTATTACATGAACGAGTTTGAGTTTTAGTTTGAGCACTATATGCACAAGTATAATCTTGAGCACTCCAACCAGACCAACCTCCATTTACATTTACACCAAAATTTACGGTATACCAACCGGTCCAAACCCAATCATTGTTATAACAAGTTACAGAAGCAGTATGACCTCCAGGAGCCAAAACCGGTGTTGTCCATGAGCCAGAACTAGAATAAATAACACCTAAGGCATCTCCTCCCCAATCAAGATAAACATCACAGAAATCTGTACCACTATTCGCTGTATATGATATTGTTCCAGTTCCTCCGACAGGAATATTACCTGGAGTGACAGTTACAGAAATAATAGCAGGAAGCGGTCTGACTGTAACAGTAGTACTTCCTCCCCCAGTATCAGCATTTGCAAATGTAGGCCCTAATATAGACAAAACGAGAATGAATAAAAATATTTTTATTGTTTTCATAATTTTAGATAAGATACGACTCATTAGATTTCTATTTGATTCTAATTTAGAAACAATAAATTTAAGTTTCTAACTCTAGAGTAAACCATTAATATAAAACTACATATTAATGTATAGGACGACACATATAACCACCAGTTCTGGAAGTCATAATATTGGAAAGGCCGAATGAAGTAGGAGAAGAATCAACAACTCTATAGTCATAAGCACCATTATCAAGAGCACCTGCTAAAACTTCACCAGTACCATAGGTACCACTAACGAAAGGCCCTGTTTCAAACACATTACTACTGGTACAATGCTGTAATTTATAATAATAGTAAGTTGGTGATGAGGCCCCTGAACAAGTAACAGAAAAAGTAGTAGTTGCGTATAAATTACTTACATAAAAAGACCCAGTTGGGCCACTACCTCCTCTTCCCCCTGCTTCAAAACAAGTAGAAGCACCTGAAGATGTCCAACTTATTTGAGTACCTCCCCCATAAGAAACAGCAGAAGGGTATGCAGTTACAGTAACGGCAACAGCGGCGCTACAAATATTTGCTGATATAAAAGCTATCCCAAAAACAAATAAAATTTTAACTAAAGATTTATTAAATATTTTTTTCATGTTATTTTAATAAGATATTATGATATTGCCTTAAATTATATCATATATAGATAAATATTTACAATTAAACAAAAAAAAGACCACTCAAATTATATAAAATAATTGAGTGGCTTTTTTATTTAGTCTACTATTTGACCTTCTTGTATACGTCTTTAAAGTTATCCTTAAAGATTCTAAAGGATTCCGAAGATATATTTTCAACCTTCCAAGCCCCACCCCAATTTAATGTTGGTGGTTTTGTTGTTTCATCGACAGACCAAGGTCCATCGCCTTTAAAACTTCCAACCATTACATCAAACCTACCATTCGGAAGAAAAGTAACAACATCTGCCTCTGCTCGTGGAATAGAATAATATTTCCAAACCAGAGTTGGATCTTCGGGGGTTTTTGGTTCGTAAATATAAACCGAATCCTTAACCCATGAACCTTGAAGAAAGATCCAGGATAATGTTTTTTCAAAAGTTACTTTTACCTCATAATTTGTGGAGGCGTTAGTAGATATAACATAATTTTTACTTGTCATTGGAGTAGCAACCCCATTAACAGTTATAGTTTTTTGGGTGTAGCCAGGATCGGCTTCCGTCAAAATTTCAACTACTGCACCACTTACCGCTTCATTTGGGCAAATGATTTTACCACCTATTCCGTTAACAACGGAAGCGGTAATCGTGAATTTCTGTGCAGGAGGATCAAGAGGTCCTTCTTTACAAGAAACAATAAACATAAGTCCTACAACTAGCAGGACAACAAGAAAAAATAGTTTTTTCATATCCTTTATTTTTAGTGTAAATTTTCCTAATTTCATATATAGTATAGTACTTTTTAAGCATTTTGTCAAGTTTCAATGCTCTTATATCGTATGCCTAATCTAAAGACTTTTTTGCTAAATAAAATTAAATCAAAAAATAATAATTTCATATTTCATTTATATAAGTGTATAATAATATATTATTAATTAAATAGATATGCTTTGTTTCAATCAATAAAATCGTTATAAATGAATTAATAGATTCGAAGCTTAGCAATTCTGTAAAATCGTATGCAAAGAAATAAAATAATTTTAGCCTTGGCCATAGGAACAATATTTTCACCTGTAATAACAATACAAGCAGTGGAAAAAACAAACACAATAAAAGCAACTACAACAACGCAATCTCAAAATATTACAAAAATTCCTACAATCGATAAAGCAAAGATTGAAGAAATGAGAGCAAAACTAATGATTGAGACTAAAACCATAAAAGGTAATCTTGATATTCAAAAAGCTGAAATTGAAAAATTATTAGCAGAAAAAAAAGGTGAGACCAAAACAAAGCTTGTAGCAAAATCTCAAGAAAAAGTTCGAACTATTTTAGATAATATTTTTAATAAATTTAATGCTCAATTAGGAAAACTTTCAGGAGTTGACGCTAAGGTATCAATAAAAATCAATACTTTAGAAAAAACTGGGGTAAATGTAAGCGAGGCAAAGACACAATATACTATAGCTAAAGCCTCATTAGACAAGACAACAGCAGAAGTTCTAGCCATAAGAATGGTTTTAATGGAACAAATTACAGTAGATACATCAAGAGGAACATTTAGAGATCTTGTAAAGAAAGCAGAAGAAAGTATGAAGGCTACAGGAAAAGAATATAACAAAATTATACCTCTTATCGTTAGTAGAAATAATAATGTCGAAGCAAAAGTTAATACAAATATTATAAATCAACAATAATCACATATGGAACCAACAACACCAACAGTAGCAGTAGCAAATAATAAATCAAAAATGGCTATCATTGTAATTATAGTATTAATCATAATCGCTGGAGCGATAGCTGTAATATCACGTAGAGGAAAAACAGAAGTAAATCCTGCAAATAATGGGGAGGTTCAAAATGGTACAGTCTCCGAGTCGGATGATTCTCAAATCTTAACACAAGAGATTACTGCAGCCACAACATTTGATAATGAAAAAGATTTAAGTGAAATAGATAGCGCCTTCTAATAATAGAATAAATAAAAACCCTCGGAATATTCCGAGGGTTTTTATTTATTCTATTATTGTTCTATATAAGTTGTATTCATCTTATCTACTGGAATCGTTACAGAGTCTGAGATAGAAGCTCCGTAGAATCCTAGACATGAAATAGTATATTTTGTATCTCTCTTTAGGGCTGGAGTTACATAAGGACTATTTTCATTTCCTCCACAACTGCCGCTTACTCCTGCTTTATCAGAATATTCACAAGAACAAGAATCAACATTTTCGGAAGTCCAAATTACTTTTGCTTTTCCGTTATAAGTAATTTTTTGACCAGTAGGAAGTGGTTTGTCTTTCCAAGTAAATGAAACATTCAAAGCTGGACATAGATTATTTGTATAGTCTCTACTTGTTGCCATACCATCAGCATCAGGCGCACAAGGAGCACCTCCATTTAAAGGTTCAATACAAGATCTTGTTTGAGTACCACTACCTGGACAAGTACTTGATCGAGATGTCCATGCCGTCCAAGCACCATCTACTTTTGGACCTGCAGGTGGAGTAGCAATACAAACTGAACCATTCCAAGTACAATTATTTAACTGTGCATCAACATATTTACTTGCTAATTCTTTTCCAGTGTTATAAAGGAATAATGTCGTTGATTCACCATAAGATAGAGTTAAAGATTTATTTCCAACATCCCCTGTGGCGAGAGTCTTACCACCAGTACTTTCGGTTACAGCAGAAGCTCCAACTGTTTCTGGATTAGTAACCTTCCAAGAATAAGGAACAGCACATGAACTTTCGCCAATACTTATAAGACAACTAGTTGCATCCAAATTACCAGACATCGGACCGGCAGGATATTTACAATTATCACTTACATAAGTTGAATTTGAATTAGTAACCGGTGTTTCAAAAATACATCCAGGAAAATCACTTTTTGTTTGCTTTCTTATTACTGAACCAGAGATAGCAGCATCACCATTCCCGTTTAAGTCACAAGCAACAGTAACGTTCTTAGTTAGAGGAGCAGGGCAAACTGTTCCGCAGGCTTTGGTATCATTATCTGCTGCGGGACAAGCAATTCCACCATTTGATGCTGGAGTAGTTATATTGTAAGTTTCAGTTCCGTTTACACAAGAACTCCAACTACCAACACAATTTGTTCCACAGGTACGAGTCGCATTATCGGCAAAAGAACATACCGCCCCGCCTCCTGATGCAGGCGAAGTAATATTATAAGTCTGAGTTCCGTTTGAACATGAACTCCAACTACCAACACAGCTTGTTCCACAATTTTGAGTTGCTCCATTAACTGCCGAGCAGACAGCGCCACCGTTTTCGGCTGGAGTGGTAATGTTGTAAGTTTGAGAACCATTAATACAAGTGCTGTAACTTCCCGAACAATCAACAACCCCAGCTCCTGCTCCTACGACTTGGACAGTTGCGGTTCCAGAAATAGAAGCCGCATTGGCAGAAATAAATCCTAATATAAAAAATGAGAAAACGAATAAAATAATTTTTGAAATTTTCATTGCGTTCATAAAATTGCTTGATAATTGATAAATAATAAATAGAAACTATTGTTTTTATTATACCAATAAATGAATAGCATTAGCAAATAAATTTATGTCTATTTAATGACAATCTAAGTGTTATTAAATAATTATAAAAGTACCCCAATATACAAAAAACCCTTTTCTTGAAAAAGAAAAGGGTTTTCGTATATTTATACATACACCTATATTGGTGTGTAGGTTTCCTCGAATAAGTTTGTATTAGTAGCCACAGATGATATCAATACTAAATGATTAGCATCAACGGTAACTAATTCCCAAGTAGAACTTCCTATTTTTATAATCTTATTAGACCAGGTCCATTTATATGAAGCAGTATATACTCCATCTAAAAAGAAATCTTGAGTCCAATCGTCTTTAAAAAAAAGTGATTCTTTGGCTCCATCAAAAGTCATGTCTCTGATGAATTCTCTTTTGGAATTTAACAAACGATATTTTCCATTACCCCACTTAAAGTGAGTAAGAATCCCGAATTGGGAAGTAGTCCAGTTGCCCACGTGAGTGGTAACTGTTTTATTAGCACTAACACTTCCGTTAATAGCGTTAATCGTAACCGTTGTCTCCCTTATTAAAGTTGGAAGGGCAACATTGATTACATCTGCTTTTTCGTTGTTGATTAAAAGTGAAGTAAAGTCCTTCACAGTTCCTACAATATTAATAGTGTCCCCAAATACTACTGTTGTATCTGAAAAATTAGTTAATATTGTTGGAGTTTTAGCTACAACAACTGGAGGATTTATTGGCTCAAGACCCCCCGATCCTGTCGAACAACTAATTAATAAGCTGCTCAAAATAACAACCATCAAAATTCTGCTCATCATATGTTAAGGTATTTGTTTCTTCCTTTAAATAATGATATATAAATGGGAATTAGTCAAATTTTAACAGTGGATAACTTTTTAAGTATATACAAAATAAAACCCTATATTTAGGGTTTTATTTTGTATATACTTAAATTTATTTAAGAGATATTAATTTGAAATTGTACGGCAAACACTTCCTCCAGTTCTAGAAGTTCCAGAGATGAAACCGATACCTGAGAATGGAGTAGTCGAAGAATCAACAACTCTATAGTCATATGTACCATTATCAAGGGCTCCAGCTAATACTTCACCGGTACTATATGTTCCACTTGGGAAAGGGCCAGTTTGGAATACATTTGGACCAGTACAATGCTGTAATTTATAGTAATAACTACCCTTATTAGTAGTTACTGAATTTGTATCATCAGTACAAACTACTTCAAATTTCTCATCACAAGTTTGTTTTGTAGGACAAGTCAAAGCTCCGGTTGCTGCCTTGCCTACTGGATAACCATAATGAGTGCCATTAGGGTCACCCTTCACATAACAATAGGCCTTACTTTCATCTAGACCCCAAGCACGCCACACTAAATTAGTTCCCTCTTTGTCATTTACTGTTGAGTTTTCAACTGTCACATCAATGCCTGGGGCTACATATGGCTTTTTGTAGAAACAAGATTTGAGTACATTTGGAACAGGGTCACCACCGAAGGTACTTGTGTCACATTTAATACTATCTGTTGCATCTTTAAAGATACATAATCCTCCTAATGTACCAAAGGCGACACTAGTAGTACCAGAAACGGTACAGTCTCCTCCTTCATCACTACATTTAGAAAATCCTGTAAGGTCACAACCAACAATGTAAGGAACATTTGTTTCGAAATATACAACAGGAGTTGTATCCATGAAAGGGTTTGCAAGACCTTGAGCTAAGAAATTTGGATTAAAGAAATAACCTTCATGTTTATAATAAGCCTTTATATTCATACTATAATTACCAGGAACACTCGGAGCTTGGAATGGGGGAGTAAAGATCCCTGCACCATAGATTGCATATCCTCCAGTGACGTTCTCATTGATAATAGTGTAGTGATTGGGTTGACCACTAATCTGACCTTCCATAATAATATTTATGGTTGAATTTCCACATGTTGGAAATTCAACACCAGCTAATATTGTGACAGGCTCACCAGGGGCATAAACTTTTTTACTAAAATTTAAAATAAAAACTAATTTATCAGTTCTTGTATTTACAATTTGAGTTTGTCCAAAATGAGTAACAGTTGCACCCCAACAATCAGCGCCAATACAAGGAGCAGCTGGAATTGTACCTCCACCTCCTCCTGCCCCATCTATTGGGTCTTGCTGTTGAACCATAGCACTTGCAAAAAAAGATGGTATTAATATCAAACTAAATATAAATACAAATCCAACAATAAACTTACTGATTGATTGTTTCATTTTCTTTTCTCTTTAAATTTATAAAGTAAAAGGCAAGTCCTGCGACGACAAGGACGCCAAAGATAATAAGAATTATTTTACTAGAACTAGTTGGTGAAGTTTTTGCTGTATTATCTTTTTTGGTTTCGAAAGATAGCAATTTTTGATCAAGGATATTACCTTTGTCATCCAAAAGCATAATCGTAGCTTGTGGATTATTACAATTTGCAATAATTGTAGAGGTTAAATCCATTTTGCCATCTTTTGAACTATCTTCAATTACTTTGTTAATTGGAGAAATACATTCTTGCTTTTTGTCATCAGTTATAGAAGCTTTTAAAGTAATAACTGGAAGAGTTGATAAACCAAGACGGCTATTAGGGAAACTATCAGCGGATGTATACCAGACAAATGACATATTAGCTGTGTCATTTTTACTATAATAATCTTTGTTTAAAGAAAAATTTTGAATAGTTGCACTTGCTCCTCTTAAAACATAGTGAACCTTAATTGTATTTGAAACAACTGCTCCTGATTTTAATTCAACCTTTATATCATATGATTGTGACTTTAAAGCTTTAGGCAAAATTAAAGAGATAGTTTTTTTCTCAAGTGCCTTGAATGATATAGGATTTACGTCGCCTCCAGTTTGACTAACCATTTCACCATAAACATTACGAAGGAAGGTTTCATAAAATGGGGTTACAGAGACAACACTAGATGAAGGGTTTTTAGCGGAACATGTAAGTTTTAAATTTTCTGTTTTTTCTATATCAACACCTTGAACAAGTGTGTATTTCGAACTATTTTTTTCGCCCACAACAGAAAGAGAACATGTCTCTGGGAGTATTTCGATTGACTTAACATTTGAAGTAAGGGTTATTTTACCAGCAATCGCCATTCCCATGGGCATGCCGTTTTCATTCTTAATTGTAACAAGTAAGGTATATTCTCCGCTTACACTTAAAGGTGCTGTATATTTAACGTTTTTTGTAATGGTACTGTTTAAACTCAGGCTCAAAACTTCTGGATAAATCATTTCATCCACGGTGAATTGATTTCCACCTGTTCCTTTAATTAAACTAACTCCATATTTAATTCCAGATTGAACACCCTGTCCGTTATCTATATTAAAAGAAATGTTTATCTCATTTCCTTTTTGAGAAACAATCTTTGCTTCATAGACATTAACATCAGCAAGCACAACAGCCTTACCGTTCTCCATAGTATAGGTTGCAGCGTGCAAAGTTGATCCTAAAAGCAGAGAACAAAAAACAAACAAACTCACGAGGGAAATTTTTAATAATTTCATAATAAAAAAAATTATATTTAATAATAAACTAATTACTTAAATTATAACAATAAATGAGTATCCTAAGCAAATAATTTATGTTAATAAAACAACAACATATGACATTTTTTAAACAACTAAAATGTGTCAAAATATACAAAAACCCCTCTCTTAAAAGAAAGGGGTTTTTGTAAAATGAATTATTTAATTTGTAGGATAACGGCAAACACTTCCTCCAGTTCTAGAAGTTCCAGAGATGAAACCGATACCTGAGAATGGAGTAGTCGAGGAATCAACAACTCTATAGTCATATGTACCATTATCAAGGGCTCCAGCTAATACTTCACCTGTACTATATGTTCCACTTGGGAAAGGACCAGTTTGGAATACATTGCTACTTGTACAGTGTGCTAATTTAAAGTAATAACTACTCGTGACTGTTGAATTTGTATCGTCCGTACAAATAATTTCAAAATTCTCATTACATTTTTGTTTTGCTGGACAAGTCAAAGCTCCAGTTGCTGCCTTGCCTACTGGATAACCATAATGAGTACTAGGGTCACCCTTCACATAACAATAGGCCTTACTTTCATCTAGACCCCAAGCACGCCACACTAAATTAGTTCCCTCTTTGTCATTTACTGTTGAGTTTTCAACTGTCACATCAATGCCTGGGGCTACTTTATAGAAACAAGATTTAGCAATATCTGGAAGTGGGTCACCACCAAAAGAATCATTACTACATACAATACTGTTACTTGCATCTTTATACTTTACTGAAGTACCACAACCATAGGCGACTTTTGCATTGCCGGGAAAAGAACATGTTTCATTTTCATTACTACATTTTGCATAACCAACAGGTGTAGCACAACCAGTAACAATGAATGGATTTTGGAATTCATATTTTAGTGTTTTTCTTGTTTTGATGATTCCACCAGATAAATAAGAAAAAGTAAAAAGAGTATTCAGATTATATTTGCCTCCAATAGGTGGAGCAGTGAAAGTAGCATTGGCAAAAAAATTATCGTGTGCTGCTGCTTTACCTTCAACACCATGGTCAATTACTTTTTGAGTAGCTCCTGCATATGAATAATCTAAAGAAACCACCTGCATGATAGCTAAAGAAATATCATGGTTACTGTGATTACCACAATTTGAAGTCTGAAGATTAGCTGCTACTTTTATTGCTTCTCCTGGATCATAAACCGCTTTATCCAAATTCACAGTAAGAAACCCTGACATAATTTGATAAGTTGCAGCATCTACTTTCCGCGCCTGCCCCATTACCACAAACACTAATGCAAATAAAAGTATTCCTATAAACCTACTGATTGATTGTTTCATTTTCTTTTCTCTTTAAATTTATAAAGTAAAAGGCAAGTCCTGCGACGACAAGGACGCCAAAGATAATAAGAATTATTTTACTGATACTATTTGATGAATTTTTAACTTCATTATCTTTTTTGCTTTCAAAGGATAAAGATTTTTGATCAAGAATATTTCCACTAGCATCTTTTAACATAATTACAGCTTGAGGATTATTACAATTAGCAATAACTGGAACTACTAAATCTACTTTTCCACTGTTTATATCACTGGTAATAACTTTATTGATTGGGTTAATACATTCTTTCTGTTTGTCATCATTAATTGATGAAAATAAAATAATCTCAGGCAATGCAGATGATGCAAAACGGCTCTCAGAGAAATTATCAGCAGAAGGAGACAATACAAAAGAAATATTTGCGGCTTCTCCCTTGCTATAATAATCTTTATCTAATGAAAAATTTTGAATTGTTGCACTAACTCCTCTTAATACATAATGAGCAACAACTGAGTTTGTATCTACTTCTCCGTATTTAAGCGACACTTTTACATCATAAGCTTGAGGCTTTGTTGCCTTAGGTAAGATCAAAGAAACAACTTTTTTTTCTCCAGCTTTAAAAGAAATAGGATTTATATCTCCACCCTCTTGTGAAACAATTTCTCCATAAACAGTTCGATAATGTGTCTCATATATAGGAGAAGCGGAAACAATTCCTTTAGTAGAATTTAAAATTGTACAGGTAAGCTTAAGATTTTCTGTTTTTTCAATATCAACACCTTGAATGAGATCATACTTTGGACTATTCTTTTCATTTACAACACCAAGAGAACATGTCTCTGGTAGTATTTCAATAGTTTTGACTGTTGAAACAAGAGTAACCTTACCAGCAGTTACCATCCCCATAGGCATACCACTTTCATTCTTAATAGTAACAAGTAGAGTATATTCTCCGTTTAAACCTAGAGGGGCAATGTATTTAACATTTTTCTTTATAGTACTGTTTGAACTAAGACTTAAAACTTCTTGGTAAATAAATTCATCTACAAGAGATTGAGCGCCTCCTGTTTCTTTTATTAAACTAACCCCGTATTTAATACCAGACTGAACACCAGCACCATTCGCAATATCAAATGAAATATTTACTTCGTTACCTTTTTGAGAAATTACTTTTGCATCGTACGCATTTACATCAGCCAAAAGAATAACTTTTCCAATATCTGCGGTGGTGTCAGTCGCAGCGTATATTGTTGATCCCAAAAGCAGAGAACAAAAAACAAAAAAACTCACAAGGGAAACTTTTAATAAATTCATAATTAAAAATATTGTATTAAATAATAAACTAATTATATAAACTATAACATAAATATTGTTAATATTATAAAATAATATTAACAATATGGGAGTCCAAGGTCGGAAGAGGTCGGATGTTTTACACTCTTGTTGAACCTTGCTGACAACAACCCATCATATTGACCTAAGCATTTCTCTATAGTAGTATTTATATGTAAGCCTGTCCTCGAACCGGGCTTTTATTTTTAACAATTTAATAACAATTAAATAAAAAACGGGTCCTAGTTTTAATTTTAAATTAGTAACTAGAAATTCGTAATAACCTATATGTTAGACCTCAAAACAATGAAGTCAGCACTAGACCAGCTTGAACAAGAGCGCAAGATCCCTCGAGATAAGATCATTGACGCCATCGAACAAGCACTAGCTGCTGCTTATAAGAAAGATTACGGCAAAAAAGGCCAAATCATTCGTGCGAAGATAGATATTGAGTCAGGAGAAATGGAATTTCATCAAATTAAAATAGTGGTTGATGATTCCCTAGTCCGAATGACAAAAGAAGATGAAGACGAAGAAGAAATAGCTGAAGATGATAATCGTGTTCGTTTTAATGAAGAACATCATATTCTATTAGAAGATGCTAAAAAAATTAAAAATGGGGTGAAACTTGAAGAAGAAATTATGTTCCCCCTTGAAAACAAAAGTGATTACGGCCGTATTGCCGCTCAAACAGCCAAACAAGTAATCATCCAGAAGATTCGTGAAGCAGAGCGTAGTGCTATTGTTGATGAATATGGAAGTAAAGAGGGTGAAATTATAAATGGTGTCGTTCAAAAGGTAGAACGTGGCATTGTATACATTGATTTCAATCGTGCAACAGGTATCATATTGCCTGAAGAACAAATCCCTGGAGAATTTTACAGACAAGGAGAGAGAATTAAGGCTTATCTTTACTCTGTTGAAGAGACACCTAGAGGAGTCAACCTTAAGCTTTCCCGTACTCATCCCCAGTTAATAGAAGGATTATTTGGAATGGAAGCTCCAGAAATTGCTTCAGGTGTCGTTGAAATTAAATCAATTGCTCGTGAAGCTGGTGCTCGATCCAAAATAGCTGTTTATTCAAATGATGAACATGTAGACCCAGTCGGTTCATGCGTCGGACAAAAAGGAGTTCGTGTTTCAACCGTTATGAATGAATTAAACGGCGAAAAAATAGACATAATTCCCTGGTCCGCTGATGTTGCAACCTATATCGCAAGTTCAATCTCACCTGCAAATGTCCTTGATATTCAAATATTTGAACAAGAACATAAGGCCGTTGTTGAAGTTGCTGTCGATCAATTATCGCTTGCTATCGGAAAAGGAGGACAAAATGTCCGTCTTGCCGCTAAGTTAACAGGATGGAGAATTGATATTAAAGGTATGGAAGCTACAAATATTACTGGTGAAGATGGTTTAAGCGATGATGATAATCTAGATGGTGGTATCGTTGACGATGGAACTGATGATAAATAATATTATTAATAATTAAAAAAATATATGAATCCATTTATTATTTTTGCTCTTATATCTTCTATAATTGCAATATTGTACGGTCTATTCTTAATTAGAGTTGTATTAAAAAAAGGTACTGGTGATGCTAAAATGCAAGCCATTGCAAAAGCTATTCAAGAAGGAGCAAAAGCTTATCTTAATCGCCAATATAAAACTATTGGTATTATAGCTGTTGTTCTTTTCCTTATTATTGGTTTTATACCAATGTTAGGTTGGATGATGGCATTTAGCTTTATTTTTGGGGCTATTTTATCAGCTCTTGCTGGATATATCGGTATGAACGTTTCTGTTCGCGCTAATGTCCGAACAACAGAGGAAGCCAAAAAAGGTCTTAAGGAAGCGCTTAGTCTTGCTTTCAAGGGAGGAACCGTAACGGGGCTTCTTGTTGTTGGATTAGCACTTCTTGGTGTTACAGTATTCTACATAATCGCAGAAAAGATATTCGGGGCTGGCTCAGCGGCTGCTGTAAAATCCCTTATTGGTCTTTCCTTCGGAGCAAGTTTGATTTCAATTTTTGCTCGTTTGGGGGGTGGAATATTTACTAAAGCTGCTGATGTTGGAGCTGACCTTGTTGGTAAAGTTGAAGCTGGTATTCCAGAAGATGATCCTCGTAATCCTGCTGTTATCGCTGATAACGTTGGGGATAATGTAGGAGATTGTGCTGGTATGGCCGCTGACTTATTCGAAACATATGCTGTAACTTCTGTTGCAACTATGCTTTTAGGATCACTTATGTTTGCTAGTTTCAGTAATGCTATTATTTATCCTCTTGCAATTGGTGGAGTAGCAATACTTTCTTCAATCATAGGTACATGGTTTGTACGTCTTGGAAAAAGCAATAATATTATGGGCGCTTTATATAAAGGATTAATTGCCGCTGGGGTTTTATCCGCAATTGGTTTCTATCCTATTACAAAATGGCTTATGACTGGCAATGGACTATATTCAGTAAATGCTCTATATATTTCAGCTCTTGTAGGTATTGTTGTTACCGCCCTTATCATTGTTATTACTGAGTATTATACTTCAACCGCTTATAACCCTGTTAAATCAATCGCCAAGGCATCTCTTTCAGGGCATGGTACAAATGTTATTCAAGGATTAGCTGTATCAATGAAAGCGACTGCTCTTCCTCTTCTTACTATCGTTGCTGGTATTTTAATTTCTTATCACTTTGGAGAATTATATGGAATAGCTATTGCTGCTATGTCTATGCTTTCTTTAACAGGTATCATTGTAGCTATCGATTCATTCGGTCCTATTACTGATAATGCAGGTGGAATTGCTGAAATGGCAAACCTACCTGAAAGCGTACGTAATGTTACCGACCCACTTGATGCGGTAGGAAATACAACAAAAGCTGTAACAAAAGGTTACGCTATTGGTTCAGCTGGCTTAGCTGCTCTTGTTCTTTTTGCTTCATACACTCAAGAATTTGCAAATCTAGGACACGTACTTAAATTTGACCTTGGTAATCCTATGGTTATAGCAGGGCTCCTAATAGGAGGACTTCTTCCTTATTACTTTAGTGCCTTATGTATGGAAGCAGTTGGAAAAGCTGCAGGAAAAGTTGTCGAAGAAGTTCGCCGACAATTCAGAGAAATTAAAGGTATTATGGATGGAACAGGCAAGCCTGACTATGCAAAATGTGTTGATATCGTTACAACTGGGGCTATTAAACAAATGATTCTTCCAGCAGCTATTGCTGTGGCGTCACCAATCTTGGTTGGTTTCATCCTTGGACCAGAAGCACTCGGTGGTTTACTCGTTGGATCAATTATTACGGGAATATTCCTAGCAATCTCAATGACTTCTGGTGGCGGAGCATGGGACAATGCTAAAAAATATATTGAACTTGGAAACTTTGGTGGTAAAGGTAGTGATGCTCACAAAGCAGCTGTTACCGGAGATACAGTTGGGGATCCTTACAAGGATACAGCTGGTCCTGCTATCAATCCAATGATAAAAATCTTAAATATTATTGCTCTCATTCTTGTTCCTATATTAGTTTCATTCTGGTTCTAATAAAACAGTTTAAAACAATACAAAACACCCCCGAAGACAAGGTCTTCGGGGGTGTTTTGACAAAAAAGCCTTTGGCATATAAACTAGACTCAATATGAAAATAACAATAAATAAACTAGAAAAAAGTGAAATAGAAATAGTCGGTATTTTAGAGGTAGCCGAGTTTGAAAAATATGAAGGAAAGGCCCTTGAAAGAATCGGGGAAAGAATGGAATTACCAGGTTTTCGTAAGGGTAAAGCCCCAGTTGCTATTATAAAAGAGAATACAAATGAAATGATGCTCTTAGAAGAAATGGCAGAAGCAGCTCTTCAGGAGAATTATATTAAGATTCTTGAAGAAAATAAAATAGATGCTATTGGTCGCCCTCAAATCGCTATTACAAAAATAGCCAAAGGCTCTGATTTAGAATTTAAAATTACAACTGCTATCTTACCTGAAATGAAACTTCCTGATTATAAAAATATTGCTAAGGTAGAAAATTCAAAAGAAGAAAGTAAAAAAGAAATTGTAGTTGATGAAACCGAAGTTGAAAAAGTCGTAACTGATTTACGTAAGATGCGCGCAGAACAAGCTCGTGGTGGAAGTCATGCAGGACACGAAAATATGACAGAAGAAGAACATGCGGCATTACATGCAGATGAAAATAAAGAAAAAGAAATTCCTGAAAGTGAATATCCAGAATTCAATGATGAATTTGTAAAAACATTTGGCGATTTTAAAACTGCGGTTGAATTCAAAGATAAAATTCGTTCAAATATTAAAATCGAAAAAGAAACTGAGCAGAAAGACAAAATTCGTCTTGCCACAGTTGAAGAGCTTGTGAAACAGACAGAAGGAGAAATACCTGAGATACTTATAGTTGGTGAAACAGATAAAATGCTTTATCGTCTCGAAGCTGATATCACAAATGCTGGACTAAAATTAGAAGATTATTTAAAACAAATCAATAAAACAGAAGATAATTTAAGAAGCGAATGGAGAGTTGATGCTGAAAAAAGAGCTAAGCTTCAAATGATAATCCATTCTATTTCTGAAAAAGAAAAACTTGAACCAACAGAAGAAGAAATAATAAAAGATGTTACTAAAATTACGGAAATGTATAAAGACGCAGACCCATCTCGTGCTCGAGCCTATGTCGAACAAATGCTTGAAAATGAAAAAGTATTTGCTTTCCTAGAGAAACAATAAAATAGTTCAAAAAAATCCCTTTGTAACAAGTTACAAAGGGATTTTTTATATTGAACACTTCAAAACAGGAACAGCACAAAAAGGCCCAATTGCTTCATTTAAACAGAAATACGACCTCCGCCATTGTTTTTGAAATGGCTGAAAGTACATAGACTCTACAAATAAAACTCCATCGCGTCTCTTATGTATTGTCCCCATAAACAATAAAGTTCTGCCTTGCCAAACCTCTGGGATAAAAGACCAATTCTTAAATAATAAATTAATCCCTTTTTTGCCGAGAGAGCGACAGTCCTTTACTTGCTCCATAAGTTCAAGACCGGTTATATTCGGCCTTCCTATTGGAATGTACAAACCAAACGAGGAATGAATACTTACTCCCTGTAAGATTAAATCGCTTTGAACGACCCAACCTTCGGGCATATCCAAACCAGCATCAATATCTTTCCCTCCTTTTTTCATCAAAGAGAAAAGCAAAAATAAATCCCTAAGAAATCTTTCCATTTTTCTTGCCTCTTTGGAGGGCTTTATTAGTTAAAGTTCACATCTATCATATAAATGATAAATCTTTTGAAAAAATTTGTCTACAATATTTATATTGATTTTTTTAAAATCAAAAATAAATTGCCTTGCATTAAACATGCAAGGCAATTCTCTTTTGTTTCTTATCTGGAACTATTTCAAGATCCCTTAACGGAACACTTATCCCCTTCCCATCTCGAGAAATGATTATCCTCTCAAAAGGGTGTTCTGATTTATACCCCACGAAAGTACTTGAATTAATAAATGTGCTAGATATCCAAATACAATTTAAATATAAGACTTCCATCTTGCCATTTTCTGTCATATTTTTTACCCGTTGGGGATTTTTTAAGTTTGAAGATCAGTATAATTATTCTAATAATAATCCTTTCTATAAATCTTGTCTAGAAATACCATTAATTATTAAATTGGTAAATTTTATTCCTTTTGATATAATTTGTTTATACCAGTAATTCGAAATAAATTTATGTTAATACCAACCGTTATAGAAAAATCACAATTTGGAGAAAGAGCTTACGATATATATTCTCGTCTTTTAAATGACCGTATTATATTTTTAGGTGGCCCAATCGATGATCATGTCGCCAATCTTATCATTGCTCAGCTTTTGTATCTAGAAAATGCAGATTCTAAAAAAGATATCCATCTTTATATCAATTCCCCAGGAGGCTCTGTTACTGCCGGCCTTGCTATTATCGATACAATGAACTTTATTAAAAGTGATGTCTCGACTATTTGTGTAGGTATCGCTGCCTCTATGGGAGCCCTCATACTTTCTTCTGGTAAAAAAGGCAAAAGATTCTCTCTCCCAAATTCTGAAGTCATGATTCACCAAGTTATGGGTGGAACCGAAGGCCAAGCCTCAGATATTGCTATCAATGCCAAACACATTCTTCGCACAAAAGACACTTTGAATAAAATTCTTGCCGTAAATACAAGCAAAAAGATGGAACAAGTAGAGAAAGATTCAGACCGTGACTATTGGATGACTTCTGATGAAGCCAAAAAGTATGGTATTGTAGACGATATAATTACAAAACAAAAAATATAGAAGATTAAGACCAAAACACCCACAGACAAAAGTCTGTGGGTGTTTTGGTCTATCCTAGACAAAAGCTTGTTTTTTTAGTATTATGAAAGTATCGAAATTTAAAAGTTTTATTGAAATGTTTGCTTTTTTAATGCAGTCACGACATCTATCATTTTTATGAACCACGCCCTTAAGCCCGAATTCTGTTCTAAATTAATCATACTTGTTCAAATTTAACCTTTATATAATAAAGGTTTATCTGTGTTGTAAAAGCGACAAAAAGTCGCATGAGTATAATAACAATAATAATCATATCGATCGCTGCTCTAGCAATTGGAGCTGGCGTTGGATATTATTTACGTCTCATTGTTTCGCTTGGTCAGAAAGGTTCCATGGAACTTGAAATCAAGAAGATAATGTTAGCCGCAAAAGAGGATGCCCAGAAGGTCATAGATGAAGCTAAGAAGAAAGGAGAAGCTCACCTAAATGAGGTCAATAAAGAGACAAAGGTCAAAGAAGAAGAATGGAAGCATACAGAGAATCGTCTAATTAAAAAAGATGAACTCCTAGATGCTCGCCAAACAGAAATTGACCGTGAAGTAGAAAAAATAAAGTCAAAGGTAGAAGAAGTAAAAAAGATTAAAGAGCGAGTTGATGGAATGGAAGCAGAGAAAGAAAAAGAACTTGAAAAAGTAGCTCGTCTTTCCGTTGATGATGCCAAAGAAATTCTTTTTAAGAACATTGAGACAAATTATGAAGAAGATTTACTTGTCAGAATGCAAAAGATGGAAACATCAAATTCTGAGAAATTAGATCGTCGGGCTAAAGACATTCTTTCTGCCAGCATTAACCGCCTAGCTTCATCAACTGCCAGTGAAATGATGACAACTTCGGTAAATATTCCAAATGATGAAATTAAAGGAAAGATTATTGGTAAAGAAGGCCGAAACATTCGTGCCTTCGAAAAAGCTTCTGGTGTTGAACTTATCATAGATGAAACTCCTGGAGCTATCGTTATTTCATCTTTTGATCCAGTCCGTCGTCAGGTTGCTCGTTTAGCACTTGAAAATTTAATATTAGATGGAAGAATTCAACCTGCTAAAATTGAAGAAGTTGTCGCAAAAGCTCAAGAAGACATAAACAAGATAATTAAAGATAAAGGAGATCAAGCTGTTTACGAATGTGGAATTTTCAATCTCGACCCTCGTATTACAGCCATTGTCGGACGTTTATACTTCCGAACATCTTATGGCCAAAACGTTCTTCAACACTCAATAGAAATGGCTCATATAGCTGGAATGTTGGCAGAAGAGCTTAGTGCTGATGTCCAGATAGCCAAAGCAGGAGCTCTTGTTCACGATATCGGTAAGGCTCTTGACCATGAAGTTCAAGGGACACACATAGATATAGGTATTAGAATATTACAGAAGTTTAAGGCTGATCCAAGAATTATAACTGCCATGAAGAGTCATCACGACGATACCCCTCATGAATCGATAGAAGCTGTTATTGTTCAAACAGCTGACCATATATCAGGAGGCCGCCCAGGAGCCAGACGTGACAGTGTTGAGAATTATATCAAGCGTTTACAAGAGTTAGAAGCTCTTGCCACATCCTTTGAAGGCGTAGAAAAGTCATATGCCCTCTCGGCTGGACGTGAAATCCGCATCTTTGTTACCCCTGAAAAAGTTGGAGATGTTGAAGCAAAGAATATGGCTCGTGATATTGCCAAAAAGATTGAACAAGAGCTCACTTATCCAGGTGAAATCCGAGTTACGGTCATCAGAGAGAACAGAATTATTGAGTACGCAAGATAATTTTATTTCAAAAATCCGCCCTTGGGCGGATTTTTGTTTGGATATTTGAAACAGTTTAATAACACCGTCAACTAGACTATCCCCCTTGTATTAAAATAAGCTTGGTATATAATAGTATTACTCCTGTTCAATCAGGGATCGTTTGCAAACGGTCGAATATTATTCAACTAGCATTCTTATTTTTTTCGAAAGAAAAAAGTTAGACACTAAAATAAATGAATAAACAAGCTTTAATAGAATTAGTTCATGAAAAAATCGGTGGTACAAAAGTACAAGCTGAAGAAGTAGTGAACGCAATGTTTGATGCTATCGTTGCAACTTTGAAAAAAGGAGGCGAAGTATCAATAGCAGGAATTGGAATATTCTCAGTCAAGGCTCGCGCAGCTCGTATGGCTCGCAATCCAAAGACAGGTGAGCAAGTAAAAGTTGCTGCAACAACAGTTCCAAAGTTTAGAGCCGCAAAAGCCCTAAAAGACGCTGTTAAATAATATTTAAATTGTTAACTCAATTTTTTTATACAAAGAAAAAACCACTCTATTCTATCTAGGAGTGGTTTTTCTATTTCTATTTTCTCTATCAAAGTTTTAATAAAAAATCTATTTATAATTACTTAAATTTATTCAATCAAAAGTAATGCGACCATCGATAAAACTCCAAGCATAATAATACACAATTGTATTATTGAATATTTTAATTGTTTAGTTTTATGAAGCTCAGGAATTAAATCAGCAACTGCTATATATATAAAACCCCCAGCAGCAATAGGAATAAACCACATAATGGAATTATTTGCGACATTACCAAAAAGAAAGACAATAAAGAGTCCTACAAATGAAGCGAGAGCTGAAAGAAAATTTAACCAGAGAGCTCTTCTTTTTGAATAGCCAGAGTGGATAAGAACGGCAAAGTCCCCTATCTCTTGAGGAATTTCATGCAAGACTACAGCAATCGTCGTTGCAATACCGACAGGTATACTAATTAAAAAACTAGCCCCAATAATTATTCCATCAATCATATTGTGAAATCCATCGGTAAAAAGCACTAACTTCCCTACTGGATGAATATCATTATTCCCCTTATCTTCACCGTGATGATGCCAGTGAATAAATTTTTCAATAATAAAGAATAACAATATCCCAAATATAACCAATATACCAGCCAAATTTGACCCAAGCTGACTTCTAAAAGCCTCTGGAATAATATGAATAAAGGCATCCCCCAAAAGAGCCCCAATGGCCAAACTAATAAAAAAGTTAATATATTTTTTTAATATATCTTCCTTGATCGAAAGGAAAAAGACGCCTATAAGTGAGACCAAACTCACAACCATTACACTTATAAATGCATATATGTAATTAATTATCATTTTATTGATTACAAACCTTGCAATAACCAAATAATTCCAAGGAATGTTCTTTTATGTTTTTAAATTTTATCGACTTTTCAACAATCTGGCTTAATAATTTTTCAATTTCTTTACTTTCTTTAAAATCTTCAATTAGTCCGCATTTAGTGCAAACAATATGATGGTGATGATCGTTATTCAATTCAAAATAAATAGAATCTCTTCGTAAATCAACTTTCTTTAAAATTCCGCTTATTTCAAAAGATGATAATGTTCGATATACAGTTGCCTCATTTATCTCTCCTTTCAATTTTTTGTATATAAAATGAGCTGTAATTGGCTTATCGGTCATACTAAATATCTCAAGAATAGCCAATCTGGTAGGTGTATTTTTAAAACCATTCTCTTTTAAGAGATCTTTATAATTAATTGCTGTTTTTTCCTTTTTCAACATAGATTGATATTATCACAAATGCAAGTTACTTGCAAATAGAAATTATGCTTATCTTAATTAATTGTAATTATTATAAAATATGCTACTATAAGAAGGTTAATCGGGGTGTAGTGTAACGGCTAACATTCCTGTTTTGGGAACAGGCGACTCCGGGTTCGAATCCCGGCGCCCCGACAATATAGAAAAACCGCTCTAATGCTTAGAGCGGTTTTTCTTTTGCTTATGACATAAACTGCATTATTATATTTGTGCGGGATAAGGGAGTCTTCCTCTACAAGGACAGTATGCCTTTTCAATAAATTTTGATAAATCAAAATTTATAGTGAAAAGCCCTTCGCCACCCTTACGCAAGCCAAGAAGTTGGCTTGCTATCCCGCACTAAAAAATCACCCTAAGGTGATTTTTTATTTGTGCGGGATAAGGGAGTCGAACCCTTCACCACAGTTTGGAAAACTGTTATTTTACCGATAAACTAATCCCGCAAACACCTAAGTAATATACACTATTTACAATAAATATTCAAATTATTTACTTACAATATTATATTTTCAACAACTCTAACTCTGGCTATCTTTTCTCTAATATTTAAATAAACAACAATTAGATCAAATTGCCACTCAACTTGACCTAACCTTTTACTAATTAAATAAGTCTCGACTACCCTTCTTAATCTCATTAACTTCCATGAATGCATATTATCCTCTGGCCTATTCGTTTCACGAGAAACACTATCGATTGATTCCACTTGTTTAGACTTAACTTCGATAAAGTACCGTTTATTATTTTTCTCAGCAATAATATCAATTTCTCCCCATTTCTTAGTATAGTTTCTTTCTAAAATTGAAAATCCGTGTTTCATGAGAAACTTACAAGCCACTTCTTCGCCTAACTGTCCTGTTTTTTGAGAATTTGAGGTAAAATTCTTCATATTTACATTGTTACATGTGTAACAATATAGCTAAGTGTTTCACGTGAAACACTTAGCTATTTATTAGACATCAAATGTATATTATAATGCTGTCTCTCATAATTATCCATACAATATAGGGTTATATTGACCGTACATTAAATCAAGATTAATTTGTGACCTTTTGAAAATATGTCTTTTATAAACAATACACACATAGTTATCCACATAAATCATAGTAATTAAGGATTATTTATGTGTATAAAGGACTAATAAAGTCAGTGACTTTTACTTTAGTTTATATATTTCTTAGTGTGCGGGGTAGGAGAATCGGACTCCTGTCTCATCCTTGGCAAGGACGTGTTCTACCACTAAACCAACCCCGCAATTATTTAATTAAATATTAATTAAAACATTTCTATTGTTTCAAGAAATGTATTGCTATTATAACAATTCCAGGCTTATATTGCAATTATTATGGCCAGATAATCAGAATAAACCAAGTATAACACGGCAATTTCGTTTTGATAAGTCACAAAAAAGTGTATAATATAATCATTAATATTAAGATTAATGATGCACCCGTAGTGAAACGGATATCATACCTGCCTTCGAAGCAGATGTTCCAGGTTCGAGTCCTGGCGGGTGCACAAAAGCAAACTGCTTTGCTTTTGTCCGGGAGTCGAAAGGCTTTTCATTATTTGCTTTGCAAATTGAAAAGCACCAGCGACCGTAGGGCGAGAGTCTTGGCAAATGCATAAATAGTTTCATATGAAACAAGACACCCAAAATATAATAGATAACGCAAAAATACCAGAATACGTTACACGTGTAACAGAAACCATCCAAAATGCTAATTTTGAGGTGTATTTAGTTGGTGGTTGTGTTCGTGATCTTATAATGTCCCAAATCCTGAAAGAATATAAAAAAGGTAAAGAACCAAAAGACTGGGATATTACTACAAATGCCAAACCAGAAGAAATAGTCCCATTGTTTGAAAAAACTATATATGAAAATAAATTTGGAACAGTTGGGGTTTGTATGCCAATTGTTACACATGAAACACCTATTACTACTAATTTTAAGGTTACACATGAAACAACAGACAAAATTAGCCAAAATAGCCCATATGTTAATGAAAACGTTACACATGAAACAAAATACCATATATTAGAGGTTACTCCCTATAGAATTGAGACAAAATACACTGATTTTAGACATCCAGATGAAATTAAGTATAGTAATGATATAAAAGACGACCTTAAAAGACGAGACTTCACAATAAATGCCTTGGCTTATAATCCCGGTAAAGGACAATTGATTGACCTTTATAAAGGACAAGAGGACATAAAGGACAAGGTCATTAGAGCAGTGGGAAATGCCAGCGATAGATTTCAAGAAGATGCATTAAGAATGCTTAGAGCTATAAGATTCTCAACTGAACTAAATTTCGCTATTTCTTACGACACAATGCAGGCAATTGCAGAAAACTCAAAACTTATAGAGAACATTTCATTTGAGAGAATACGAGATGAATTTGTTAAAATTATAATGTCTGACAACCCAGTGGCTGGAATAGGCTTACTCCAAAAACTTGGACTACTTAAACTCATAATTCCAGAATTAGAAGAGGGAATTGGTTGTGAACAAAAAGGTGCACATATATATGATGTTTGGGAACACCTACTTCACGCCCTTGATCATGCCGCAAATAAGAACTGGTCCCTGGAAATAAGACTAGCGGCTCTTTTCCACGACATAGGTAAACCAAGGACAAGACGATGGGATGGAACCAAATCCGGAGGGGAAGGTAAATACACCTTTTATGGTCATGAAGTTATCGGAGAAAGAATGACAAAAAAAATACTGGAAAGATTAAAATTCTCAAATAAAATTAGTGATTTGGTTATAAAGTTAGTTAGAGGACATATGTTCTTCTCTGATACAGAAACAATCACGCTTTCAGCTGTCCGCCGGGTAATACAGAATGTCGGCAAGGAGCATATCTGGGACCTAATGAATGTTCGTGAATGTGACCGTGTTGGCATGAAGAAAAAAGAAGCTCCTTACCGCCTCCGTAAATATCATGCCATGATAGAAGAAGTTCTCAGGGATCCTATTTCTGTCGGACAACTAGCCATCGATGGAAAATACATGATGGAGGTTTTAGAAATGAAACCAGGACCTCGTATGGGATGGATACTAAATGCACTTCTTGAAGAAGTCTTAGATGACCCTAAAAAAAATACCAAAGAGCATTTAGAAGAATTAATTAAATCACTGGATATGCTTAAAGATGGTCCATTAAAAATACTAGGGGAGAGAGGAAAAGAAAAAAAGGAAAAATTGGAAGTTGAGGAAATAGATAAGCTTCACAAAAAGCACGGGGTTTAGATAAAACAAAACAGAGGTTGGACGTCTCAATAGACGTACAACCTCTGTTTTATTTTATCTCAATCATTATCGGACAGTGATCAGAACCAAAGTAATCAGTGAGAGTTTTAAATTTTTTTACATTTTTTAGATAAGACTGATTAATAAAAAAATAATCTATTCTCCATCCGACATTACGATCACGAGCACGAGTCTTCATGTCCCAATAGGTATAAATATTTTTTTCATTTGGATAAAAATTTCTGTAAATATCTACCCATCCATTATTCACAACCTGATCCATCCAAGCTCTTTCGATGGGCAGGAAGCCTGTGCTATTTTCATTTTCTTTTGGTCTCGCTAAATCGATTTCATTGTGAGCTGTATTTACATCTCCACAAAAAATTACATTTTTATTTTGCTCTTTTAATTTATTTATAAATTCTAAAAAGGCATCATAAAATTCTAATTTATATTTTAATCTTTCCGGGCCTCCACCTCCATTTGGGAAGTAGCAATTAATTAAAATAAAATCTTTAAAGTAAGCGATGATAGTTCTTCCTTCATCGTCAAATTCATTTATACCGATTCCGTATTCAATTTTGTCCGGTATAACTTTTGAATAAATCGAAACTCCACTATAACCTTTTTTATTTTTCGAAAATGAAAAATAAGAATGATAACCATTTAAATTTCTAGCACTAAGATCAAGCTGGTCTGGTTCACATTTTGTTTCCTGAAAACAAACAATGTCAGGATTGTTAAAAGCAAACAGGGGAGTGAAGTACCCCTGCTTAACTGTCGCTCGTAGTCCATTTGTATTCCAAGAAATTATTTTCATAAATATATTTTTATTTTTTCTTTTGAAAAAGAGTTTCCAAAAGCGCCACCTCATTTGGTTTTCCGACTGATTCAATGTCTTGCTTGATTGGAGTTAATTCATGATTAAATATTTCCTTCATCTCGTCTTTTTTAAAGAAATGATAATGAACACCATATTTTTCAAATTCTCCATTTTCTGATCCCTTTGGATAAAATTCAAAAAAATGTTCGGTCTCGCGGGAAAGTGAAATATTCAAATAAAATCCTCCGGGTTTTAAAACACGATTAATTTCATTTGCATATGTCTCCCAATCTTCTTTGTATAAATTTTCCATTAGTCCAAAATCGCAAACCCCATCGAAACTACTATCGGTAAAAGGAATGTCCAAAGCATTACCTTCGACAAATTTTAATTTACCGGATAGTCCCCAGTTTTTGACATCTTCATTTATTTTTTTAATTATATCTCCCTCGAAATCAATACCAATAACTGAGTATCCAGCTTCGGCTAATTGTTTTGCAAAGAGACCCCTTCCACAACCAACATCTAAAATAAGTGAACCCGAAGGAAGCTCTGTCATTAACATTCTTCCTCTATCTTTTAGGGGAAGGTGGGTCCATAAGTCACTACCTGTTCTATATGCAATTTCAAAATATTCTTTATGATTTTTGTAGTCCATAATTTAATTATAACTTTTTATTTATAAAGTGAAAACAAAAAAAATAAACTTAATTTAATTACTGTGGAATTTTTTATGCACGTCCTTTAGTTGTTTGTCCGTTATGTGTGTGTAAATTTGAGTCGTTGCAATGTTTGCATGTCCTAACATCATTTGAACAGATCGAATGTCTGCTCCGTTTGAAAGTAAATCTGTAGCAAAGGAGTGTCGAATAACATGGGGAGTAACTTTTTTTGAGATTCCAGCCTTTATAGCGTAAAATTTAACAATTCTCTCTATAGACCGTGGGGTTAATCGGTTACTCCTTCCTCCATTTCTTGAATATTGTATGAATAACGGTTCATCTAAATCTTTTCTTGATTTTAAATAATCTCGGATAGCATCCTTGGCTGAGTCGGAAAGAAAGACAACTCGCACCTTTTCTCCTTTTCCGCGGATAGAAAATTCATCTTTAGTTAAATCTAAGTCACGATTAATAGAACAAAGTTCCGACAAACGAAGTCCCGTAGAAAAAAATAATTCGAGCATCGCCTTGTCTCTTAGAATTTTTAATTGAGAAAATTGAGAAACAGATTTTTCATCATTTATATTTGGAGCATTCAAAAGGCGAGTGAGTTCTTGACTAGAAATTAAATCAAGTGACCTTTCTTTTATTTTAGCTAAATCAATTCTATCTGGAGAAAGAGAAGTTATACTTCTCTTCATTAAATATTTAAGAAAAGAACGGATGGCAATAAGATGATAGTTCTGTGTATTTTTTTTAAGAGTGCCAGATACCTGCCCCCTTACTTTTACCCCAGGCTGACGATTTAAAAAAAGTCTAAATTCACGAATTTTATCATCCGTTATTTCATTCGGATTTTCAATTTTGGCAAATTCGAAAAAACGGGAAATATAGTGATCGTAGTTATTGACTGTCTTAAGACTATTTCCTTTCTCTATTTCTACGTGCTCAAGAAATTCTCTTTTTAGTTGTTCTAGTTGGGTAGCCATATACTAAAGTCGTAAAATCATTATAACATAAAGTACTGGGGTTCTGTGCCTGAGTGATCTGAGGTAGAACATCAATACTTTAGGTCCTAGATATAAAGCCTTGCATTTCTACACAATTTGTGCTAATATGTGTCAATCATGTTAACAACAAAGAAAAAGCAAAATATTATAAAAAAGAACCAGCTTCATGATAAGGACACAGGTAGCCCTGAAGTTCAGATTGCTGTTCTAAGTAAAAGAATCGACGAATTAGCCGACCACCTAAAGATACACAAAAAAGATAATCATTCACGCCGAGGATTAATTAAGATGGTGGCAGACCGAAGAACACATCTTAAATATTTAGAAAAAACAGACAAATCCCGTCATGAGAAAGAAGTTAAAAAAATAAAAGCTTAACAAATTCCCCTCCGACATACGTCGGAGGGGTTTTGCTTAATAGTTAACATAATACAAAAGTAGTATTATTAATAGAGCTCTATATTATATAGAGTGGTCGATATAATTTACATATTAAAATAAATAAATTTAGTCGCGCTTTAAATAAAAATTACACGATATATAAATCTGTAGATTCAAAGCTCGGCAATTTCAAATAAATTATGAGTATAATTAAACACAAAGAACAGAGGGTAGGAGTTTTTATTGATACATCAAACTTGTATCACTCTGCAAAAAATTTATATAAAAGAAAAGTAAACTTTGGTGCTGTTTTAAAAGATGCAGTTGCTGGACGTAAACTTGTCCGCGCAATTGCATATCTGATAACCGCAGAAGGAGGAGAAGAACAAGGATTCTTTGATGCCTTAAATAAACTTGGCATCGAAACTAAAATAAAAGATTTACAAGTTTTTGCTGGTGGTGCAAAAAAAGGAGATTGGGATATTGGCATGGCCGTTGATGCAATGAAGATGGCATCAAGACTAGATGCTGTTGTTTTGGTTACAGGCGATGGGGACTTTGTTCCATTAGTAGAGTACATGCAAACGATGACCCAAGTAGAAGTTATTTCTTTTGGTAAGTCTGCCAGTATGAGACTCAAAGAACAAGCTGATGATTTTCTTGATTTGTCCGCAAATCCAAGAAAGTATCTTATATATTAGAAAAGATTTTACAAAAATCCCTCTTTGAAAAAAGAGGGATTTTTGCTATGCTTTAATCATTAATAGATAATCTAGCTAATCTCCGGACAATTAGAGTTGAAGCCATAAAAACGTTATGGGGTTTCAAAACTAGAGTCTGGAGACTAGCTTTCAATATTATGCAAAGTAAAGAATACGAAGTAGAAATTGGTGGTAAAAAAATTATTGCTATGTTTTCTGATTTAGCAAATCAGGCAAATGGTTCTGTTATTTTAAAAAGTGAGGGAACTGTCGTTATGGCAACTGCGGTCATCTCTAAGGATGGAAGTAAGAATTTAGGGTTCTTTAACCTTACGGTTGAATATTTAGAAAAGTTCTATGCTGCCGGAAAAATTCTTGGTGGTCAATATAACAAAAGAGAAGGTCGCCCAAGCGACCAAGCAATTCTAGCCGCACGCATGATAGATAGAACTATCCGTCCACTTTTTGACCAACATATTAAAAATGCAGTTCAAGTTATAGTAACAGTTATTGCTGTGGGTGAGACAGATCCAAAGACTCTTGGAATTAATGCTGTTTCAATCGCACTTCACATGTCTGACATTCCTTGGAATGGACCTATCGGAGCCGTTCAGATAAGTAAGACAAAAGAAGATCAAGTAATAAAAATAAATAATTATATTCCAGCTGCAGATGAAGCAGTCTACGAACTTGATTTACTGGTTTGCGGAAAAGACAAAACTATCAATATGATAGAAGCGATGTCGTTTGAATTAGAAGAAGAGGAGATGGGCCAATGTTTTGATATGGCTTCAATCGAAATTTCTAAGTGGGAAGATTTCCAGAAAAAACTCTATGCTGAATTTGGAAAAGAAAAACTTTCATTCATTAAAACAGAAATTGACAGTGATTCAATTAGTATCTTCAATGAAAAGATTAGACCAATGCTTGAAGAAAAACTTTTTTCAAAAGAAAGTAAAAAAGTTATGAGCGAAGCAGAATCAATTTGGAAAAAAATATTAGAAGAAAAATATAAAGATAGTGATGACGACAAAGCTTTGGATATAGCAGAGGATTATCTTCATACATACTTAGACGGTGCGTTTCACAAGATGGCCCTTCTACAAGGAATACGTGCCGATGGAAGAAAAATAGATGAAGTCAGAATGCTTTATGCAAAAGCTGGTGGCATATCAGATGTTTTACATGGTTCTGGAATATTTTACAGAGGAGAGACGCATGTCCTTTCTGTTTTAGCCTTAGGTGGACCAGAAGACATGCAAGCAGTTCAAGGTATGGAGTCTGAATCAAAGAAACGTTTCATGCATCATTATAATTTCCCTCCATATTCAGGCGGTGAAACAGGCCGTGTTGGAGGATTAAACAGAAGAGAAATGGGTCATGGATTTTTAGTTGAGAAAGCTCTTACTCCAGTTATTCCAAGTAAAATAAATTTTCCATATACAATTCGTGTTGTATCAGAATCAACTGCCTCAAATGGTTCAACATCCCAAGCTTCTATTTGTGCAACAACACTTGCTCTTATGGATGGAGGTGTGCCAATCAAAACTCCAGTTGCTGGTATTTCGGTTGGACTTATGTCCGACGAAAAAGATAGCAGTAAATATGTTTTACTAACTGACATACAAGGACCCGAAGATCATTATGGAGATATGGACTTCAAAGTAGCTGGAACAAAAAATGGAATCACTGCCATTCAACTCGATGTAAAAGTAGATGGAGTTCAAATTTCAATTCTAAAGGAAGCATTAGTTCGTGCAAAAATAGCTCGCTTGCATATTCTTGAAACAATCACAAAAGAAATAGAAATTCCTCGTGCAAATATTTCAAAAAATGCACCGATGATTCTAACTGTCAAAATTAAAAAAGATCAGATCGGAATGGTTATTGGTCCTGGTGGAAAAAATATAAATGCTATCCGTGAAGAAACAGGAACAGAAATAACAATCGAGGAAGATGGAACTGTGTTCGTAACCGGTAAAAATGGTGGGGCAGAAAAAGCCGTAAAAATTATCGAAGAAATGACCCATGAATATAAAGTGGGGGACATGGCGGAAGGAGTCGTAGTAAAACTTATGGACTTCGGTGCATTTGTTCGTATCGGTCACGACACAGAAGGGCTTGTGCACGTATCTGAAGTTGCTCCATTCCGAGTCGAGAAAGTTTCTGATATTATTAAAGAAGGAGACAGGGTACCAGTAAAAATAATCAAGGTTGACGAAAAAGGAAGAATTAATTTCTCAATCAAAGAAGCCAACAAAGATTTTTTCAAACCAAAAGTTTAACACAAAAGATAATAATTAAAATACTTTTTATCTAAAAATTATGGAAGAAGAAAAAACACAATCAAACAATAAAGATAGTTTAAAAACAGTCAGAACTTATCTTTCTGATATGGCAGAAACTGTGCGTTCAAATGACATCTCGGTATTAAAAGTAGCGCTTGCCGAACAAAATAAAAACGAGAGGGAAAACATTTATCGAAAAGCGGAAGGAAGTTCAACTAAAAAAGTTTTTTGGGTTATTGGTGGATTAATTTTAATTGCTTCTGCTTTGTATGGAATATATTTTGTCACCAATCAAAAAACAAAACAAAATTTACCAGAACAAATAACAAGACTAGAAGGAATTATTTCCTACGACGAAACTTCAACGATAGAAATAACAAATTCTAACACTCTAACCGAAAAAATAATTGCCAACAAAAAAGAAGCTAGCACTTTAATTAAAGACAGTGGAATTAAATCTCTTACAATAAATAAAGATGTGGCTGGAATAAAAGAAAAGATTTCAACAAAAGATTTATTTTCTAAATTGGGATTTACCGCTCCTTCATCTTTAATCAGATCGCTTTCTGATTTATATATGGTTGGGTCTTATGTAAAAAATTCTAGCGCAAACGTTGCAGAGAATAAACCTGGTCTATTCATCATTTTGCAAACAAATGACTATGAGTACACTTATGCCGGAATGCTAGAGTGGGAAAAAACGATGGCAAGCGATATGTTCTATTTATTTGAACTCAATACAAAAGAAAATAAACTCCAAGTAAAAGATAGACAATGGAAGGATATTATTATAAACAATAAAGACGCCAGAGTTCTCTATAATGAAGACAAACTACCAATTCTCTACTATATGTTTCCAGACAAAAATAATCTTGTTATCACAGACAATGAAGATACGATAAAAGAGATAATATCAAGATTAATAATAAAGAACATAAAACCCCTATAGGATTGCCATTTACTAGATTAATGATAATATTAATGTATGGAAAAATACAAAGTAAAACTAGAAGAAGAAAAGAAGCTATTAGAAGAGGAATTAAGATCTCTTGGTAAGTTTGATAAAAAGACAAGCGACTGGGAGGCAACTCCTGACAGTGAGATTGTAAATCAAGATGTTCCAGATGAAGGAGATATGGCAGACCGAGCTGCAGATTACGAAGAAAGATCAAGTACACTCTCTGCTCTTGAATCAAGATTAAATGATATTAAAGATGCCCTCAATAACATAGAGGAAGGGAAGTATGGGAGTTGCGAGGTTTGTGGAAATAAAATAGAAGAAGATAGACTAGAAGCAAATCCAAGTGCTAGAACATGTGAAGCTTGCATGGAAAAAGTTATTTAGCTTTAAGGCGGAGAATTATAATATAATTCTCCGCCTTAAATTTTATGTCATTCTCAAGAGTATATTCAGCACAAACACATCTTTTAAAAGGAAAGATTGTCACAGTTGAAGTCGATATCACAAAGAACACTTTGCACTCTTTTACCTTAGTTGGACTTCCAGACAAGGCCGTCGATGAATCAAAAGATCGAATGAGTTCAGCTTTGAAAAACTCAAACTACAATTCTCCAAAAAATCAAAACCAAAAAATTGTTATTTCTCTTTCTCCAGCTGATATTAAAAAAGAAGGGCCGTATTTTGACTTAGCAATTGCTCTTGCATATCTTCTGTCTGCTGAAGAAATAAATTTTGATCCCGAAGGGAGAATTTTCTTGGGTGAATTATCTTTAAACGGGGAATTAAGGCCGATTAAAGGAGCCTTACCTCTGACAGAAATTGCTCAAAAACTTGGCTATAAAGAAATATATTTACCCGTAGAAAATGCCAAGGAAGCAGCTCTTGTTCGTGGAATAAAAATTTTTGGCGTAAATAATTTAAAAGAAATAATTGATCATATCTATATTCCCAAAAAGGATAAAAAAGGTAATTTGCTAGAAAAAGAAAGGCCAAAGATTTTACCACAAATAGAAACTGAAATAATTAAAAAAGTAAAAATTAATAATATAGATTTTTCAGACATTAAGGGCCAAGAAGGAGCAAAAAGAGGATTAGAAATTGCGGCCTCTGGTGGACATAATATTGCAATGTCTGGGCCTCCCGGAACAGGAAAAACGATGCTAGCGCGAGTCTTTTCACATATATTACCCGACCTAGAAACAGATGCTTGTCTTGAAATTACGGGCATACATTCTGTTGTTGGACTACTAGAAGAAGATATTATTACAGACCCTCCCTTCCGTGCACCACACCACACAGCAAGCTATGTCTCAATGATAGGAGGGGGAACAAATCCAAAACCCGGAGAAGTAACTTTGGCCCATAGGGGAGTATTATTCCTAGATGAGTTCCCTGAATTCGAAAAGAAAGTTTTAGAATCTCTTCGTCAACCCTTAGAAGATAATATTGTCTCAATATCTCGAGCGAGAGGTTCTGCTATATTTCCTTCAAACTTTATTCTTGTGGCAGCGATGAATCCATGTCCTTGTGGAAATAAAGGTAATAAGCAAAAAGATTGCATATGTAAACCAAGCGATCTTGATAGATATAAAAGAAAATTATCCGGTCCTATTATGGACCGAATAGATATTTGGGTAAATGTTCAAAATGTCGATTATGAAAAACTTTCCAACTCATCTCAGGAAGGTGAAAAGACGAGCACAATAAAAGAAAGAGTTCGACTTGCCAGAGACATACAAATAAAAAGATTTAAAAACTCTCCAAGGAAAATAAATACGAATAGTGAAATGAATGTTAAAGAATTAAATATTTATGCACCATTAGATGAAGAAACTAAAAAAGTACTAAACCAAAGTGCCGAGCGACTCCAACTTTCTGCTCGTGCATATCATCGCACAATTAAACTCGCCCGCACCATTGCAGACTTAAGTGGTAGTGAAAATATCTCGCAGTCTCACATATTAGAAGCCCTCCAGTACAGACCGAGAGAAAATTAAAACCCTCTGAATTTTATTCAGAGGGTTTTAATTATATTTATTTTTTGCCGAGAAAGGAGCCGTTTGGGGAGTAAATACCGGTGGGGCTAAATTTACACTTTTCTTTTTTACAACTTTTTTCTTTGGAATAACTTTTTTAACTGGAGCCTTTTTGGTGACAGTCGGTTTTTTAACAATAGTTGGCTTCTTAACTGAAGTTGTCTCCTTAGCTAATACTATAGGTTTCGAAGTTGATTGTTCTTGTAAAGATAGCATCTTATGCTCCGTTTCTTTCTTACTGAAATATCCATCGGAGTACAAAACAGCAGCCGAAGAGGCGGTAGCTAAAAATATTAAGACTATTAAGACTGCTATTTTTTGTTTCATGTTTTATAAACTAGCACCTTTTGATAGATTGCGATATGGGTTTGATTTTCCACCACGGTAACCTATATGAACATGGTTACCTGTTGATCTACCTGTTGAACCTACGTAACCTATTATATCACCCTTTTTAACTGTTTCACCAACAGTTGCAGCCACTTTGCTCATATGGCCAAATATTGCCTGAGCTCCATCATCAAAATCTAAAACTACATATAAACCATAACCTCCATTATATCCGCTACCATCAGCAATTAAAACCTTACCGTCTTGTATCGCATAAATTGGAGTTCCTTTTGGAGCAGAAAAATCATAAGCATTATCATCGTGTAATCTCTGAGAAACCCTACCTGTTCCACTTGGAAATGGCCAGATATAATTACCAGTAATACCACTGCCACCTGCTGTATTAGGAGTTGTTTGTTCTTTTTCAATATTTGACTCAGTTTTTTCTTGGCTTTTTACTTCTGGCTGTTCTTTCTCTATAACTTTAGCTATAACCGTTGGGGTATTAACTATCTTTTTAACCAAAGTACCCCCTGGAACAATAATCTTATCTCCAGCTTTTAAATTTTTATCAGAAATATCATTATATTCAGATATTTCGGAAACCAGGGCCTTATGGGCCTTAGCAATTGAATTTAAGGTATCACCCTTTTTAACAGTATAAGGAACTCCGTCTACAGGAAGAATAGTAAGAGTCTGTCCTACCTTTAGGGTATTGTTTTTTATATCTGTATTGGCATAAATAATAGTATTTTTTGAAATACCGAATTTACTGGCAACTGTGCCTAAATTATCCCCACTTTTAACGGTATATGTCGTAATTTTATCAGAAGAAGAAATATATGAATTTATCTCAGAATCAGCAACTTGTAAATTTTCTGGTAAAAGAGCACCTCCTTCTACTATATTAACATTTGAAGATTCATCGTTTGCATTTTTTTCATCTGGATCAACTGACGTAGTCCCTAGAACTTGTAAGTTTTGAGAATTTGAAAAATTTTCTTTTTCAGCTTCTTCTCCATCAGCAGCTTGGGTCTTTTGGCCTACAACACTAGCAAATAAATCATTAAAAAAACCAGCGTTCGCTTGGGTAGGAACACCGGCTGTAAATGACATTAATATGACAAGAGAAAAAGCCTTAATTGCATAAGACTTGTAGAATAAGGATATTTTCATCTTTTGGTTTATTTGCGGAGGCAAATCAACATCAGAATCTTTAATTGTAAGTTTAATAAGCCTAATTTGGTATTAAAGTACATTACCCCTGTTTGGAACTACAGTACGACCGCACAAGCGATAACTGTAATAATAAGTAATGAACAATAATTGTTACAATCTTTGCTGAAAAGCTTGATAATAAAGCTTTTTTGGTCTTTCAGTATAATGAACCCCTGTTTAGGAGGTCCTATATATAAGGGTAGCCCATACGCCCCACTTAGTCAATAAGGTTATGCACAAGATATGAACAGAGACTCATTTGGGCCATATATACATAAATATAAGGATTTTTTGACAAAAATGGAAAATCTGTTGTATAATTAAGCATGGAAAAAAACCCCAATGAACAAAGAGGTAAGATGTATGATGATACAGAAAATCTCTTTAAAAATTTAGCAGCGGGCTTAGATGAGAATCGCAGAGAAAAAGTTAAAGAATATGTTAAAAGAATAAAGAATGGAGAGGATAAGGATTTCGTACTACAGAACCAAGACAAAAACTCGGTCTTTTATAGAGCGGTTGAAGAGGCATTACTAGAAACAGAAAATAAAAAAATAGACAACAAAGAAGAAGAAATAAAAGACAAAAAGGTAATAATAGAAAAGGATGAAACCCAAAAAATAACAACAGAACTTAAAACAAGCTTATTAGATGCCGATAAAAAGAAAGAAAATGAAGAAATAAATATCCAATTAAAAAGCATCGGATTAAATATCGATGATTTAAAAAATAATAAAGAATGGCAAAATTTTTCAAAGGCTGAAAAATTACTAATTATAGAGCAGGCCTCACAGGACACTTTGGCTCACGTTAAAGAGATAGGCGAGAAAAGATTTCAAGAAAAGAATGCAATAAAATTATCTTGGAATCCATTAAATTTAAGACCCAGTTTTTTTAATAAAATATATAACAAGCTTGGCAAATCTTACTGGATAAGTAAAGAAGAAAAAGAAGTTATTAATGAAGTTGAAAAAGGTGAAATTAAGCCCAACTCTCAAATTTTAGATTCTCTCATAAAAAGACAGAGCGACCTTGGTTTAAATGTTTCAGAAAAAAATGGAAAGGCTTTCATCGAATTTGCAAAATCTGATAAAAATTTATCAACTGAAGAAAAAAACATAATAGATAGATACAACGAAGAAGCTAATGCTTTTGCTAAAATGCCTGATTCTTGGAAAAATGAAAAATCAGCAAAAAGTACAGATAAAATGTTTGAAAAAGAAAACCACCAAAAATATCAGGAAGTAAAAGATAGATATGAATCAGAAAAAAATAAACTTATCGAATCGAAAGCAAAACAGTATGAAAAAAGTGGTCTAAGTAAAGGGGAGGCTCGGGATAAATCAATGATGGATGTAAAAGATATGGACTTTAAATTATCTATGCTTCAATTTACAAATACAAACCCTGATGCACTAGATGAATTAAATAAAATAAAAGATGAGTCGTCATGGGGAAGACTTGTAAATAATGAAAATATTTGGAGAAGTATTTATATGAGCGCTGGGTATGGAGCTCGAGGTGCAACTCATGCAACTTTAGGATTTTTTGCTGCACCATTAGTATCAGGGGTGGTTGGGGGAATCAGAGCAAGAAGAAAAGCTAATGAAAATATAAATAAAGCTTTTAGCGAGGGAACAAAAGAAGAAACTTTTCTAGAAAGGAAAGAGAACGGCAAGAGTGGTATTTTTGAAAACAAAAATTTAAATCAAGGAATAGTCTCAAGTATTTTTTCTGGTAAAAAAGTTAACACCAAAGAAGTGGCGGCTTTTGTGGACGCAGATAGCCAAAAACAAAGAATCAATAATCTTATAAATAAAATTAACAGTACAGAAAATGGCAAAGAGAAAACATTATTATTGTCACAGCTTTTAGCTCGTATAGAATATATTGAATTAAAACAACAACAAGGGCTAATAAATTACGGGAACAAAAACCCGATTGGTAAAAATTATGAGTTATTTAAATCTCTAAGTGAAGCCTATGTCGTCTCCGCAAGTATAAGTAATTTAGGACTAGAAATGACCAAGGGAATGAAGGATGATATCCTAGAAAGAGAAACTTTAATTAAAAGTGTTATGGCTAAAAATGAAGCCGCTTTCGGAAAAGGAATCGCTCAATATAAAAACGAAGAAATGTTACGAGGGGCGGCAGTAGCAGGAGGCTTCGCTATTCTAGGTGGCCTTATTCGAGGCATAATACAACACGATGACATTCCAAACGGAGTTCACTCTAATAATGAAATATCAGCAGACAGACAACACCAAATAAATGAAGCTTTGATAAAAGGACATGATACTCCCTTGGTAAAGCATTTAAATATTGAAGCAATAGCCGACCATGGACAAGGAGCTATTTCAACATTAAGAGAACTTCAAAGAAACCTGAGAGCTGAATATGGCACTAATTTAGAAAGTGCACCCACAAGTGTAAAACATATTTTAAATACAGACCCTCACAAGCTAGCCCAAGAGTATGGCATGTATAAACCAGGCAGTGACGCCGAAAGCGCCTTCATTAAATCTGGTTCATCTTTCAAGGTAGATGGCAATGGTAATGTAACTTATCATGAAGTTGGAGGTCACAATGATATTGTGCTTGAAAAAGGAAATGAGATAAAAGTAAATACAGCCTATGAAGGAAGAATGGCAGATACAGATCACTCTGGTTTAAAAACAGAAACAAATAATATAGGAGAATCATCTGAATTGTACAAAGTTCCTCCCCAGGTGAGTCCACTAACCGGGGAATTAGCTGGAACTCAAACAGAAGTAACAAATTTAATTGATAATCCTTATAAAGTTCCAACACAGGTAAGTCCTTTAATTGATGATTCGGTGGGACAACAAAATACAACTACAAATGCAATTGATAACCAATATAAAGTTCCAACACAAATAAGTCCTTTGGTGGACGAAGAAAAAGTAATTAATTCTCCCGTTAAAAATTTAGAATCTTCATCACTGGGAACAGATTTTGCTCGTGAAATAAAAATTAATTCTGAAGAAAATTTAAAACATATTTTCCCGACAGAAAAATTAATGGAAACTTATGATTATATTAAATCCAATGTTTCTGCTGAAAAATTAATTGCATTAAGCAGAGGTGAGGGAGTAGCAGATGCATACAAACCGCTTGTCGCTTATATCGATAAATTGAAAGATGTTTCTGGTTTTAAGCCAATCGGAAAGTCATTAATAAATGAAGCAGAATCAATCTCAGACTATATTTTGAGGGCCTCGAAAAAGGCAGCAGAAATGGGAAGATTAGATGAGATTAAATTTTAATTTCTGTTAAGTGAAAAATTAAATAAAATGTTACAATAGGAGTCATGCAATATATTGATTCATTAAATGACAAACAAAAAGAGGCAGTCCTTTATACAGAGGGGCCTCTTTTGATAGTAGCGGGTGCGGGTGCAGGTAAAACAAAAACAATAACACACCGAATAATACACTTAATCCACGAGGGTATTGATCCATCGACTATTTTAGCTGTTACCTTTACCAACAAAGCAGCGAAAGAAATGCGGGATAGAGTAATGTCACTACTTGAAGATAAAATACATGGAATAGTTTCTCCAATTAAAAGCGGAGGTGTCCCTTTTATTTCTACTTTTCACTCATTAGGGGTTCATATTATAAAAGAAAATGCTCATCTTATAGGACTCACAAAACACTTCTCGATAATAGATGAGAGCGATGCAATTTCAATTATAAAGGATGTTATGAGAGAGCATGATATAGATCCAAAGCAGCACGAGCCACGTAAAATAAAAAGTATGATATCCAAAGCCAAGGGTGATTTTATTCAATTAGAAAGTTATCGAGCAGGAGTCACTAATAGCCTTCAGAGTATTGTGGCTCTTATTTGGGGTGGCTACGAAGCCAGACTTAAAAAAGAAAAAGGGTTAGATTTTGATGATTTGCTGTTAGAGTCAGTTTTAATTTTGCGTAAATTTCCGGAAGTAAAAAATAAATATCAAGAAAAGTGGCAATATGTTCATATTGATGAGTATCAAGATACAAATGAAGTTCAATATGAAATGACAAAACTTTTAGTCGGAAAAAAAGAAAATATTTGCGTCGTCGGAGATACCGATCAAAATATTTACAGTTGGAGAGGAGCTAATATAAAAAACATGCTTCATTTCGAAAAAGATTACCCAAGTGTAAAAATAGTTATGCTTGAACAAAATTATCGTTCGACCGGTAATATTATTGAAGCGGCAAATAGTGTCATTGAAAAAAATCAATATCGAGTTCCCAAAACTTTATTTACAAAAAATATTAATGGCGAACAAATAGTTGTTTGTGAAGCTTATGATGAAGTAAGTGAAGCTCAATTTGTGGCTAGCGAAATTGATGAATTACTAAAAGAAAATAAACCAGAACATATCGCGATTCTATATCGTGCAAACTTTCAATCAAGAGTTTTGGAAGAATCCTTGCTTAATAAACAAATTCCTTATCAAGTTTTAGGCATTAAATTTTTTGATCGTCGAGAAATTAAAGACATAATATCTTATATAAAAGCTAGCTTAAATAAAGAAAGCCTCTCTGATGTCAAAAGAATTATAAATACACCAGCTCGTGGAATTGGAAAGGTAACCCTAACTAAACTTTTTGCTGGTCAATTTACAGACTTACCTGCAAGCATGCAAGGAAAAATTAATTTATTTTATGTTCTCCTTGAAGACATTCATTTATATATAGATACACATAAACCATCAGAAGTTATTAAATATATAATTGAACGAAGTGGATTGGAAAAAGATTTATCTAACAGTACAAATGAAGATTTAGAAAAACTAGAAAACATGAAAGAGCTTGTGACTTTGTGTATTAAGTATGATGAAGAAGAAGATGGAATCGAAAAATTACTGGAAGATGCTTCACTTTGTAGCGACCAGGATAGTTTAATAAATAAAGAAAAAACTGGCGGGGTTAGACTTATGACAGTTCATGCATCCAAGGGATTAGAATTTAAATATGTTTTTGTAACAGGTCTTGAACAAGATCTTTTTCCTCATGCAAGGGCCGGAAAGGGAACCAAAGAAGACAAAGAAGAAGAGAGAAGACTTTTCTATGTAGCGCTAACAAGAGCAGAAAAAAAATTATACTTAACTTATGCATCATTGCGAACAATATTTGGAATGAAACAAGTAAATACTCCAAGTGAATTTATTTATGATATTCCAGTTCACTTAACAGAATTTAGACAAAGTAGCTCAAGAAACGGAGATAAAATAGTTTACTTGTAAAACAGACGTTGGACGTCTATAACAAATAGATGCTACTATACACATATGATTTACAAAGCTAAAAAATCGATGGGGCAAAATTTCCTAAAATCAGCTGAAGCTCTTCGAAAGATGTGTGAAGCAGGGGAGGTAAATGATACTGACACTATAATAGAGATCGGTCCAGGAAAGGGGGCTTTAACCGAAAAACTCCTAGAAAAAGCCAAATTAGTCATTGCTGTTGAAAAAGACCGGGATTTAATGGATATTCTGTTGGAAAAATTTGAAAATGAGATAAAAATTGGTAAATTAGTGCTACTAAATGAGAACATTTTGTATTTTGACCCGATAAAATATGGTCTAAATGAGGGTGAATATAAAATAATCGCTAATATTCCATACAATATAACAGGTGCCATCATTAAAAGATTCTTATCTGAGGTAAATAAACCAAAGATTATGACCCTTTTGGTTCAAAAAGAGGTAGCAGAACGCATTGTTGCCCGCGATAAAAAAGAAAGTATTCTATCTTTAAGCGTCAGAGCCTATGGAACACCACACTATATAATGAAAGTTCACAAAAGATTTTTTTCGCCATCTCCTAAGGTAGACTCAGCTATTATTTCTATAAACAATATTTCAAACAACTTTTTTATTGACAAAAAGGCAGAAGATTCATTTTTTAAACTCATAAAAGCTGCTTTTGCTCACAAAAGAAAAGTTTTGCGTAAAAATTTAGAAGAAATAGCTCCTATCACAATTATTGATGAAATGTATGAAAATCTAAAAATAGACTCTAAAATACGAGCAGAAGATTTATCTTTTTCGGTTTGGTTTAAAATGCTAGAATTTTTTAGTATAAAAATCTAGTAAGTTTTCTTATTTGGTTGTATAATAAATAGATATGAAACATTTATTTGCCATCTCTGCTATCTTTTTCAGTATAATGCTATCATTGTTCAGTTTTAATATTGCTGATGCAAGTATTACAAACAAATTAACTAAATCATTTGGAGGAAAAATTTTGATAACACCAATTCCTGGTGTTATCTGTATTGGTGTGGGACAAGCCGTATATATGAATAGTAATATAGGCGGAGCTATTAATGCAGCCAAAAGTGCAACGTCTTCAGCTACTGGTGGAGAAAAAGCTTTATCTGTATTGGGGGGTATTTATGGAATGATACCTACATATACAACAAATCCATTAAGAAAGCCTATAATAAGTAGGTTTATTCTTGGAACAGAGAAATTAATTCCTGACTTTAAAACATGTAAGATCGGTAATATTCCAATACCCGTACTTAGAACAACAAGCAATTACGGTATTTCATCTCCAACCCCCACCCCAAATACGAATACAGGAATAATTAGTGGCCAATCAGTTATTAATAATGAATAAATATCTTCCTAGTAAACAATTTATTGCTCGACTAATAATAATACTAATTGTTGTTATTTTTATTTGGGGTTTATATCAAATTCCTAAATTATTTAGAAAAAATAAAAATACATCTCAAAACCCAACAACACTACTTGTTAAAGATTTAATTCAAAAAGATAGTAATGATAATGGTATTGCTGATTGGGAAGAGGGATTATGGGGTCTTAATCCGGAGAAAGATGGAGCTTCAAATAAAGAATTTATTTTGGCTAAACGTTTAGCATTAGCAAAAGATAATGCCTCAGCTGTTGATGGAGGAGGAGCAGATTCATCAGAAAATGACGCACTTTCAAGAGAAGTGTTTGCTCTTATCTTATCCCTTCAACAGTCAGGCAGTTTAAATTCTGAATCAATGAAATCAATTTCTGAATCTGTCGGTCAAAATATTGTTCCCAATGACATCGCAGACATTTACACAAAAAATATGGTTAAGATTGGGGGAACTGAAGCCGAATATTATATAGCCTTTAAAAATCTAGTAGAAAAATACCAAGACAAAGGTATGGGTAGCGAACTTAGTTTTGTGGCTCAAGGGCTCGAAAATAAAGACCCCCAAGCTTTATATGCAGCCAAAACAGTTGCTGTTTTTTATAGAGAGTTTGGCCAAGCATTAATAAAAACACCAAGTCCTCTGACTCTTGCTTCAACCAATCTTAGCCTTGCTAATAATTATGAAAAGGTAGCGCAAACAATAGAAGGATTTTCAAACGTATTAAATGACCAGATAACAGGAATGAGATCTTTGATTAATTATAAAAAATATAGCGATAAGATAGTTGCTGACATAACAAAACTTTCAGACAATTTAAAATAAGTGATATAATAAAATAGTAAATTAATATGAAAGACCCAATCATAAAAAGAACAATCTCAGGAATTATTATATTAGCATTTTTCTCTTCGTCTATATTAATACCATCGAATGCCGTTGCTGCAACCAAGGGTTTAAATTGGAATAATCCAAACCAGGGGAATGCTTTTAAATTAGACGCTTCGACTCTTTTGAATGCTAATAATTTAATGGCCGTTGTTGGATGTACTGGTATTGTAGATACAGCAACAGATGCCGCGATGAGATTGGTCAGTAAGGTTACCACAAAAGTATTAAATAAATTAATTGGGGGGGGAGAGGTTTCTGTAACTGATTCTCAATTAGCTTCACAACAAAAAATTAGTGACAAAAGACAAGCCTGTTTTGATGGACTTGCATACGCTCTTGCAAAACAACAATTAGTCAGCATGACAAAATCAACTATGAATTGGGTTAATAGTGGATTTAACGGCGACCCAATGTATGTCAGAGACATAAATTCACTAACAAATAGTATTGAGGGTAAAATATTAGAAAAAGAAGTTAATTTGTTTAAAAATTCTCCAAATGGATCTGGAGATTACCCTTATGGTAGAAACTTTGCTCTATCTCAGATAAGTTCTTTTAGACTTGGACAAAATCCAAACAACGCTCTCAAACAAAATCTTTCAAATTATTTATCAGGGGATACAGGTAGTGGTAGATATGTAGAAAGCTATACAAACAATTTCTCAATGGGTGGGTGGAATGGATGGTTAGCCTTTACTCAGATGCCACAGAATAATCCTCTTGGTTTCGACATGATTGCCAGTCAAAAACTTGCCGACAGTCAAAAAAAAGAAGTAACAAATACAAAAACGGAAGTAGCTAGAAATGGTGGAATGCTTGATCAAAAGAAATGTGTTCTCTGGAATATGATAGATGATGCAACTGGTGAATACATAATGGAGGATGTCTACAATGAAGATGGAGTTACCTCTGTAATATCAACAACCACTAACCCTATGCCAGAAGACGAATGTGTTAATTATGAGACAGTCACTCCAGGTAGTTTAATAAAAGATAAAGTTTCAAAGTATCTTAATTCAGGAGAAACACAACTTGAACTTGCCGATTCTTTAAATGAAGTTTTATATTCTATCTTTGGTAACCTTATATCAAAATTCCAACAAAATGGTCTTTCAAGTCTGTCATCAAATACAACTGATTTTTCTAATGTCTCTGATGGTATTGGTTCAAATAAAATAGTTGATGCAAATGGAAAATATATTACGAGTGGAAATGATGGAGGAGTTGACCCTAGTTCAAACTTTGATATTACTTCCGATCTAGGAAGCGGTAGTACTACATGTTTAAATGATCAACCAAATGGAATAGGTGCGGATAAAAATACTTGCGGAATAATTGAAACCCAACAAAAATATATCGCAACTGTTAAAAACCTATTTCCTCCGCTTGAAAAAGTTATGCTAAAGCTAGGGGAGCTTGATTATTGTATACCAGGGCCAAATCCAAATTGGCAAGAAAACTCTACAAATGCTGCAAATGCTTACACAAATTGGCTAAATAGTATTGCTGTGGTTGGTTCTTCGTCTGGATTTTTAGGCTCAAGTAATTACACAATTACCATACCTGACATTAATTCAGCAGCTTCTCAAAATTATATAAATAGTATAGATAATAACCTTACTTATTGGAAAGATCTTCAAAGTAGCTGGTATTTCAATTTAGGATTTGGAGATCTAACTGCTGGAGTTTCATCAAGCGCCCAAGATAGAATTACCAATAGAGTTGAGCCAAGAATGGCCGAATTAGAAACAGCCGAAGCTGAATATAAAGTTACAGCAGATGCCCGTTATGGTTTTAAGAGTTCTATGCAAACTGAATTTCTGAACAATGGAACAGCTACTATGACTGAAAATTCAGACTATTTAGCAATGGCGCAAACAGGATTAAACATTACAAAAGATATATCTTCTTATGCCGAAAGTATTGGTGATATGACAACAACTTACCAGAGTCGAATAATAGAAACAACAGCCAATATATACAAACTCAAAAAATTAAAAGAGAAGATAGATATCATTGTTACCAGGGCTCAAAAACTTAGAGATGAAACAAGAGCTTCAAGTGGAGCACCTGCTATAACTAGGGTATGTCTTGCAAATGAAAAAACAACAATTACTCAATAATATTTATGGAAAATAATAACCCTAAAAAAAGTAAAGCATTCATAATAACTTTTATAATAATATTGATACTTTTAATATTAGGTTATTATCTATTCAGTAATCGAGATCAAATATTTGGAACTAAGGGAACTTTATCTGTAAGTAAAATATTTTCTCCACTCTTAGGTTCTTCTAAGAAAACTGATGTAAAAGTTATTGATGAAAACAAAGATGGAGTAAATGTTACCCCTACGGTTGAAACAAAAATAACAGGGGTGATTATAACTGATGCCGATGGTAATAAAATTATAGTAGGCGAAGCAGGAGAAATAATTAAAAAAGGAGATGTGTTATATATCTCAGGATTTAATGCAAGTAAAAATCCAATTATAATGAAAGCTATCGCAAGCGACAAAGCGAAGTCTCTTGTTTTCGGAGTGGCTGGCCAAGATATAAATAAAGGGGAAACAGGAAATGTAATAATAAGTGGAGTTTTAAATGGAGTTCCTACTAATAAAAAAGAGGTAACACTATGGGCCATTAATAATTCACTATATTTAAGCGATAAGGTTTACGGCGCAATGACAAAAAATTCACCAGTTGCCCCATCTTCTAAAGTTTTAGTTGGTAGCGTTCTAAAGATTGATAAACTTAACGGATCTATTCAAATAGGAAACTTAGCAAGTAATTTAAATATAAACAGTACCCAAGTTACAAATTTAAATAAATTAAATGGAGAACTATTAAATGGAGCGACAACCGACATGAGAGACTATTGGAGTTCAGTCTTTGGTGTAAATTCATATACTGGTGGTGTCCCTGATTTTTCATATACTAATCCTCCATTTAATCCAATCGCTGTTCCAATTAACCCAAATAATCCAACAAACCCAAACACACCAACGAATCCAAATATTAATCCAAATAATATTTGCCAAAACAGTGCAACAAATTATCCTATTTGTACGACTATTAATGGCAAATGTATTAATGGAGCGACAAACCCAGGGGTCTGTACAAATTCTATACAAAATAAATGTACAAATGGTGCAACTAATTATCCAACGTGTACCACAAAGGGAGGTGTTTGCGTTAATCGTGCTACAAATCCCGACCTATGTACAATTACCCCAGGTGAAATAACAGACACTGGAACAATTACAGAAAGTATGTGTCCTGTTGATGATCCGCTTTCTAATTACTTTACAGATCAAGACAAAATTGATTTAGAAAATTATCTTCGACAGTTCTATCTTATCGCTCCAACCATAAAAACAGGGGATTCTATTAAGATTGCCGAGAATGAAATACTTGACAATAACTCTTTCATTGGCCAGCTTGATCAATTAATTAAAGACTGCAATGAGCAGAAAAGCAAAGCTTCATATACAGGTCCCCAAGAAATAATTAGTAATCCTTATTACCAAGGCCCTGTTGATAGTAATGCATATATCAGTAGTCAGCCAGTAAAATCAACACAACCATTTAGCATATTAGAAAAATTGTTAAATATTTGGTAATTGTTAAATTAAATAAAGAATTAATAGAGATTTTGGCGAAAAGTTTGGTATAATAAAAATAGTGTGAAAAAAGTTTTATCTTATATATTAATATCTTTTGTAGTATTCGTGAATCTCTTCGCGCCTATTGGGGTTGCATTTGATAAAAACAACATAGAAATTAATAAAAGTGTTGTTAGCGCTGCTGCTTATAATGTAAAACTTCAAGTTGAAGTCTTAACAAATAGCTCATACTTGGAAGTAAAAGCAAAAGTACTCGATAGTTCTAGTTTATTATCCTTTACTCCAGAGACAGGCTCGCTTTCTACCTTCTTTGTTGAAGCTATTCTTACAAACAGTGATGGAACTTCTAATAATGATGCAAAGAAAGGGTTAATGTCCCAAGATAAAAATGGCATAGTCAGTTTTAATTTTGAAGGATTAAAGCCAGACACCTCATATAATGTTTTAGTAAATTTAATTGAATCAATAAACGGTTCAAATGGCTCAACCTTTGGGTCAGTTAGTTCATCAACCGATAATATCATCAAATTCGAGGAAGTTAAGGGAGTAAAAACTTTAGTAAAAGAACAAATCTCATCTGTTTCTCAGTCGGTTATTAGTTTAGATGCCGAAAAAAAACAGCCCGTTTCTTCTAAGAAATTACCAGCCTGTAGTATGAATCCTCTTTCTTTAAGTGAAGGAACTTTTGTTGGTTGTATTTCTCAGGCCTTCTATTACGTACTATTTGTACCAACTTCTTATTTATTTGCTCTAGCTGGTACATTTTTTGACTACACTTTTGCTTACTCTGTTCAAGACTCTTCTTATCGATCAGCCTTCGTTGTTCAGGGATGGGGACTTGTCCGCGATTTCTGTAATATTTTCTTTATTTTCGTAATGCTTTATATAGCTATCGGAACCATACTAAGTCTTCATAATTTTAAAACAAAAGAAACAATTATTAATGTTGTTATCATTGGTCTTTTTATAAACTTTAGTCTTTTTGCTACACAGGTAATTATCGATGCATCAAATATTACGGCCCGAGTATTTTATAATTCTGATTCAATAAAAATAACAGAAAAGGGGGCCAATGGTGTGACAGAAGCTACCACTAAGGTTGGAGATGGGGGAATAATACCACTATCAGCAGCTTTGGTTAATAAAGTTAATCCTCAAAATTTGATCACTCGTTCTGGCGAGATAAATAATATTCCAGACAAAGGAGGAGTTACTTCAGGATCAACAGGAGAAGATAATGCCAATATGGATGCTGGAACATTTATATTAATCATTGTCATGGCCTCCGCCATAAATATAATTGGCCTTAGTGTCTTTATGACTGTCGGATTACTCTTTGTTGCTCGTGTGATAGGTCTTTGGCTTGCTATGATTATGGCACCACTCGCATTCTTTACTTATATACTACCTCAACTTGAAGGCATTAAAATGATTGGTTGGAAAAATTGGTGGCCGGATACTCTTAAGCTTGCATTCTTAGCACCTGTATTTATTTTCTTCATGTATTTAATTCTGAAGTTTTTACAGATGGATTTAATTTCCGATCCAATGAATAAAACTATAGCCGCCGACGGATTAGGATTCTTTGTTGCCACAATTATACCTTTCGCATTTATCATGATTTTAATGATGAAAGCAAAAAAAATAGCCGCTGACATGGCAGGTGAGATGGGAACCGCTGTCACAAAGATAGGGGCAATTGCTGGTGGTCTTGCTCTTGGTGCCGCATCAGGAGGTGCCGCTGTAGTAATGAGAGGTACCGTTGGAAGACTTGGTAGTTCTATTGCAAACTCAGAGAGACTAAAGAGTGCTGAATCAAAGGGTGTCTTTGGTGCTAAATTATTAAGAAACTTCGGAAAGACAGCCGGTAGTGGAAGTATGGATATTCGTGGAGTAAAAATTGCAGGTAAAGGTCTAGCTGATACAGGATTAAAGAATCTAGGTAAAGCAAAAGAGGGTGGATTCACAAAACTAAGAGCAGATAAAACAGCAGAAAGACAAAAGAGAGCAAAAGAATTAGAACTTGGAGAAGATTCAAAACTAAGTCTAGATCTAAAAGCAAAAGAAACACAACTCAAAGATCTTCAAAATGATAATGCTCATGATCTTGAAAGAATTGAAGCAACTATAACAACAAAGAGACAAGCTTCTGAAGACGCAAACAGACTCTTATTAACAGATCCTAAAAATAATGTATTAATTGAATCTGCAAAAAGAGCAGCTAAAGAATTAGAAGATATAAAACAAGAAAAAACAGCAATAAGAACTGGTGGTCCAAAGAAAGATCATCACGGGAATATAATTAAAAATCCAGATGGAAGTGTAGTTTACAATACAACAAATGGTAAAATTAGTATGACAGAAGTAACTGGATCCCAAAAAGCATCCACAGAGGCACAAAAGATGTTGTCTGAACAACAAAAGAAAGTTAATGATGTTAAAACCTCGGCTGCTTCTAATCCAGATGTTGTCAGCGCTACAAACAAAAAGGCAAAAGCTGATTCTGATTTAATAAACGCTAACAATGCTCTTCTAACAGCTAAATCAAAACCAGGATTTATAATAGGTTCTGACGCAGCTCTTGTTTCTGCTGTTAATGATGCAAAAGCTGCTGCTGCTGAAGCAGAAAAGGAACTCATAAAATCAACAGATGAAGTTAAAAACCAAATAATCGCAGCTGAAGCAGAATTAAAAACAATTGAAAAGATTGCAACAGATGCTTCAGTTAAAGCCGCAGCAGACATTGCTGCATCAGCAAATGGAACAGGTAAATCAATGAATGAATTACAATTTAATGAAATTCCAGATGCTCATAACGAAGTGGCTCATGAAAATAATGCTCGTAAAAGAAATTATGCTACATACTTATCAAGTAACTCAAATAAAGTTATAAACTTCATTCAAAGTGGGGGACAGCATAGCTCCCTTGGTGCTGATGAAGCTGCATATAGAATAAGAATGAATGCAAAAATAGAGAGTAGCGGAGGAGGACATGCAGCACCAGCAGCAGCAGCTCATGCAGCACCTAAACCAGCACCAGCAGCCGCTCATGCAGCACCAGCAGCCGCAGCCGGAGGGGGAGGACATCATTAAAAAAACATATGACTGAAAATTTAAAACAACAACTTAATGAAGAAATAGCAAAACTGCCCAGAGAAAAGCAGGAGGCTCTTCTTGCTTTTGATTGGATTAAAGGCATAGAAGAAGTTGGAAAAAGCTTTTCACTTACTGATGATGAAATAAACGATCTTCAGCTGGAGACTGGTTTAATCTTGGTTGGACTTGTTGATTTAAATTTGTATGCAATGAATATTGAAAACAATATTGGTATGAGCAAGAGCGATTCAGAAAAGATAGCTAAGGCTATTTTTGAAAAAGTGTTTACGCCTATAGCCAATAAAATGGAGATATCAATAAAAAGCAAATTAGGATCAAGAAACCCAAGTTGGGATGAGAGAATTAACTTTATCGTTTCAGGAGGAGATTATTCTAGTTTTATAGAAAAATAAAATGGACAATACAACAGACTTATTACAATTTAAGATATCAAAAGCCAAAGACGAACTACCAGAAATAAGTAGGGTTGTTGTTGATTCTGTAAATTGGAAAGAAATTATTCTAGGAATGAATAATAAATATAACTCTGAACAATTAGAATATTTAGACATTGAAACAGAATTACTTTTATGTGGACTTATCAACACAGAAAGTTATCCCAAAGAGTTAGAAACTCGAATGAAAATATCTAAAAATGAAGTTAATCTATTGTTAAATGAATTAGATAGACTCATCTTCAAGAAAATGCAGGAAGAAGTTGAAGACAAAATAAATAAAGAAGAAAAGATTTTATACAGCAAGAAGCCACTTATTCTTGATCCTCATTTTGTGAATATGCCCAAAGATATCCAAGAGGCGATTGCTGATTCAGACTGGAAAGAGAAGATATACAATCTAGCTGATAAATATAAAATTAATATTGAACAGACAGGAATACTTGAAGATATTACTACAAAAATCATGGCCGGTTTAATTACTCCCAGCCAATATGAAGACGAAGTAAGGTCTAAAATAATTCTTCCAGAGGGTAAAACAAGAGATCTTATTTTTGAAGTTAATGAGAGTGTCTTAGTAAAAATTAAAGAGATTCTTAAAAGCAAAAAGGAAGAGGTAAAGGAAGCCTTAGTTCCACTTCCTCCATATGTAGCAAAAAAAGAAGATGCAGTACCACTTCCACCACCTGCTTATAAAAAAGAAATTGTAATAGAAAAAGTAGAGGCTTCAAAAGAAATAATTGTTAATAAAGAAGTTAATAATTTAATAAGTATCAACACAGAAAGAGAATCACTAGAATCGGAAATTAGTAATTTAACTAAATCAATTAAGCCAAGCGTAGGGAATGATATATATAAAGAGCATGGGATAGAAATTCTTTCAGAGGATGAAGTTCCTAGCCCTAAAGCTCCAATAATTAAAGAAATAGAAAAAGTTGAATACAGAGAGGAGATACCAACAATAGAGAAAGTAGAAACTATTACCCCCGTAACAAATAATGTTAAAAGTGATCCGGTTGAGATACCAGAAGTTAAGGTTAACAATTTTGATCAATCAAATATCATAGCCAATAAATTATTCAACAAAACAGCAAGTCAAAATATCGTCACTGATTATTCTATACCCAAGATGAATACCCAAGCTCAGCCGTTTATACCACAAGGTGGTGCTCCAACAAAACCTCATGATCCTTATCACGAAGCTATCTAATAATAATTAAAAAATAAAAATGCAATTTAAAGTCCCACAATTTATAGACATAGAAGATAAGATTTTCGGACCTTTCACTTTTCACCAATTTGCTTACTTGATTGGTGGGGGAGGAATAGTCTTTGTTATATATAAAATACTTGGCTTTTGGTTAGGACTTATATTTATACTACCAATGGCAGGTCTTACTATTAGTCTTGTTTTTGTAAAAATAAACGGTAAACCTTTTGTTTATTATTTAGAAGCTGGTTTTAATTATTTTATAAATAGTAAGCTTTATATCTGGAAACAAAGATTAGTAAAAAAAGGTGACGCACAAGAAGAAGATATTCAAATTACATCAACCGTGTCAAAAGTGCCAATGGTTTCGGACAGTAAACTTAAGGATTTATCGTGGAGTCTTGATGTTCAAGACAGAAATAATCAATAATATTGATTATAGATTTTTAAAAAATTATTAATTTAGTTTAGTGTGATATAATATTAATATAAATTATGGCAATTGACGCAAGAGCAGCACAAGAGTTTGTACCAATAAAAGAGGTTCGTAATGGAATCGTCGTACTTAAAGACGGGGGACTTAGAGCAATCTTAATTGCTTCTTCCATTAATCTTTCCCTTAAATCTTCTGACGAACAAATTGCTATTATAAATCAATTTCAATCATTCCTAAATGGTTTAGATTTTCCGACGCAGATAGTAATACAATCAAGACGCTTAGATATCAGACCTTATTTATTAATGTTAGAAAACCGCCTAAAAGAACAAACTGAGCCATTACTAAAGATACAGACTAAAGAGTACATCGAATTTATAAGATCTTTTACTGATGAAGTAAATATCATGACGAAAACTTTCTTTGTTGTTGTTCCTTATAGTGCCAGTATTATAAAATCAAAAAATGGAATGATAGATAGTCTTTTAGGTGGAGGCGCTCCTAAAAAACAAGTTGAGGATACCAAAAAAGCCATGGATTTAGCTTCTTTTGAAGAAAAACGTAGCCAACTTGAGCAGAGAACAAACGTTATTATAAGCGGACTAAGTGGAATAGGAATAAGAAGTAGTCAGCTTAAAACTGATGAAGTTGTAGAACTTTTTTATAAGACATTCAATCCTGGAGATATTAGTCAGGGTATTAAATTACAATAATTTTTATGGGAATATTTTCATCATTATTTAAAAAAAGCGGGGGAAACGTTGCAGACCAAAGAAGTGCTGTCATGCCTGTTTTACCTACCGAAATATACAAAGCCGCAACTCTTGAACTTCAAGACGTTATCGCTCCATCAGCTCTTCAGATAACACCTAGAGCCATAAACTTAGGGGATAAGATAGCTAGAACTTTCTTCGTTATATCATACCCTAGATATCTTACAGATAATTGGTTTTCTCCAATTGTGAATTTAGATAAAGTTTTCGACGTTTCTATTTTTATTCACCCCATTGAAACAGCCGATGTTTTAAGATCTTTCCAGAAAAAAGTAGCTGAGGTTCAGAGTCAGATATCTATTCGTGAATCAAAAGGTCTTGTTCGTGACCCAATGTTAGACACTGCCTACCAAGACCTAGAAGGTCTTCGTGATAACTTAATGCAAGCCCAAGAAAAAATGTTTGACGTTGGATTATATATTACGGTATATGCTGATAATGAAAATGATTTATTTAAAATAGAAAGTGAAGTTAAATCATTACTTGATTCTAAGCTTGTTTACCTAAAGCCAGCCTTATTCCAACAAAATGAAGGGTTTAAAAGTGTTATTCCACTTGGCATGGACATACTTGGTATTCACCAAAAGTTAAATACTGAACCACTTTCAAGTATTTTTCCATTCGTTTCTTTTGACTTAACATCAGATAAGGGTATTTTATATGGAGTAAATAGACACAATTCAAGTCTTATTATTTTCGATAGATTCTCTCTTCCAAACTATAATTCTATAACCTTCGCAACGGCAGGAGCTGGAAAATCATATGCCACAAAACTTGAAATCATAAGAACGTTAATGTTCGATACAGAAGTAATAGTTATTGACCCTGAACGTGAGTATGAATATTTAGCTGAAGCTATTGGTGGTAGATATTTTAATATATCTCTTTCTTCTGATCACCATATAAATCCTTTTGATTTACCAATTCCAAGCAAAGATGAAACAGCTGCTGATGTTTTGCGTTCAAATACAATAAACCTGGTTGGATTATTTAGAATAATGCTAGGAGGTCTTACTCCAGAAGAGGATTCAATAATAGACAGAGCAATTACTGAGACTTATGCTTTGAAAGATATTACAGCTGACTCAAATTTTGCCAATATTGAACCACCACTTCTAACAGACTTTGAAGTTGTATTGGCTGGTATGGAAGGAAGTAATTCTTTAATACAACGTTTAACTAAATATACACATGGATCTTGGTCTTCTTTTATAAACAGACCCTCCAATGTCGACATTAACCGTAAATTCGTAGTTTTCTCTGTCCGAGATATGGAAGACGAACTAAAACCAGTAGCCATGTATATAGTTACTCACTTTATATGGAATGCGGTTCGTAAAAATCTAAAAAAGAGACTTCTGGTTGTTGATGAGGCTTGGTGGATGATGAAATCAGAAGATACTGCCTCTTTCTTGTATTCTATTGCTAAAAGAGGACGTAAATACTATTTAGGGCTTGCTACCATTACTCAGGACGTAGGAGACTTTATGAAAAGCCCATATGGTATTCCAATAGTAACAAACTCATCTATTCAGCTTTTGCTTAAACAATCTCCCGCAACCATAGATGTCCTCCAAAAAACCTTTAATTTAACTGATGAGGAAAAATATCTACTCCTTGAGGCAAATGTTGGAGAGGGAATATTCTTTGCAGGACTAAAGCACGTGGCAGTTAAGACAATTGCTTCATATACAGAAGATCAAATCATTACATCTGATCCATCACAAATCCTTGCAATCAAGAAGGCCAAGGATGAATTAGATACTTCCATTAATCCACAATAGTTTCCATTACAACTGATTAATTTAAAAAATTAATCAGTTGTTTCGTTGTCTAATCTATCGTATAATATAGAAGTGAAATATTCTCTTAAAAAAATCTTGTCCGTTACTATATTCGTTTTATTAAGTATTTTTTTTGTATCGAAATATTCTAGTGCAGCAATTGAAATTCCTATTCAGGATAGTGATATTAGCGTAGAAACAATACCAGAAAACCCAGAGCCCTACCAAGATGTAACAATAAAGATTAGTAGTTATGCAACCGATTTAAATAAAGCTAAGATTGATTGGCAAAATAATTCGAAACTTATTTTATCCGGAATTGGCAAAACAAGCTATTCCTTTAAAGCACTTGGCCCAAATAGTGCCTTAATTTTTAATATTGCAATAACACCAGAAGGTTCTATAAATAAAATAAACAAACAAGTCGCAATAAAACCATCAGAAATTGATCTTTTATGGGAAGCGGTAGATGGATATACTCCACTTTTTTATAAAGGTAAGTCTTTTGTATCAGCCGAAGGTATAGTCAAAGTTGTAGGTATTCCAAATACAAATACCATTAAATCAGGGAAGGGTAGTATGTCTTACTCTTGGAAATCTAAAGATAGTAATGTTGCAGGAGCTTCTGGTTACAACAAAGACTCTTATGTTTTTAAAAATAATGAACTAAATAGCCAAGAAGAAATTACAGTTACGGCTTCTTCGGTTGATGGACAATATGATGCTACTAAAAAAATAATAATTCCCATAATTTCACCTAAAATTATTTTTTATAAAAAATCTCCCGCTGATGGTATTTTATACAACAAGGCTTTGATAGATGACACCTTTGTTGAAGAGAATGAAATTACAGTAGTAGCAGAACCATACTTTTTGGCATTAAAAAACAAAGAAAATGCTTTTACTTATAATTGGAAAATAAACGGTGAGGGTATTACTACTCCTACAAAGAAAACAGAATTAACAATCCGACCATCTGCCCGCGGGGGATATGCCACAATAAGTATTGTCATGGAAGATTTAAAATCATTCTTCCAGAAAGTCACCGGTCAATTAAAATTAACTCTATAAAAAAATGTCTAGAAAATCATTCATTAAAATAAGTTTAACCTTTGTAATAATTTTTAGTATTTTTTCTCTATTTCTAAAAACAACAAATGCGGCGGCTAAATATTTTTATTGGTTTATGGACGGTAACAATAAAATAGAATTAGGTGACGACAAAAAAGGGACTGGTTTTGATACTAAGGCTGCATGTGAAATACTTTTAAAAACCGTTGGGGCTGGTTTAACGAAAAGTCCGTCTTGTTATACAGGAGAGTTGGCAAAAGTAACGAGTATATCTCCAGCTATTGGAAAACCAGGTGATCTTGTCACGATAAGCGGAGATGGATTTAATTTTATTAAAAGCATCTCTTTTAATGGCGTAATTGCAGAGAAAGATGGAATTATCTCAAGCACCCAAACAAAAATAATGGTTATAGTGCCATCGGGAGCGACTACTGGTGCTGTTACAATAACTACAACATATCGTGGAATAGCCAAAACTCCGGTTTTTACAATTAATACCGCTGGTTTATCCTGGTGGTTTACAAATGAAACAAAACAAGTTGTCGGAACTAAGGGAGTTCATGGTTTTCCGGGTTTTACAACAAAAGAACTGTGCGAAACGGCTAAAATTCCATATAAAAGTAATATAACGAGTTCAGTTAGTGAATGTTTCCAAAAAACCGATGATGATATAAATAAATTAATTGTTGCAGAACAAGAAGCTTCAAAAATATTTACAGATGAAGTTATAAATAAAGACGAGGCTGTTTCAGTAAAACCTCAAATAAATGCAGCCGAAAATAAAACAATTTATAAAATGCTTGCGCCAATTGGAAAAATAACTTGTATGGATTCAAGTGGAAAAGATAAAAATTGTATTGGAAATAATATAGGGGACTACTTAAATGTAATTTTTAAAATTGCGATTGGCCTCTGCGCTGCTTTAGCAGTTATCATGCTTATAATTAGCGGTATTACATATATGGGAAATGAATCAGTCTTTGGAAAAACGGAAGCTAAGAGTAAAATGTTTTCTGCTATTCTTGGTTTAATTATTGCCCTAGGCTCATATGCATTACTTAATACCATTAATCCAGACCTAACAGGAGTAAAAGGGCTTAATGTTAGTGCGGCTGAAATTCAAATATCTTCAGATGAAACTTCGACTGGTTCATCTACATCACTATGTTTATCAAGTAATCCACCAAATCCTGATAGTGCAACAGGCACGAATATAACACTTAGTAATGAAATGATCAATGAGTATATTCCAGCAAGAAATCAGATCGTTGGATTATCAACAGGGACAAAATTATTAATAACTGCACAAACAGCAGTTGAGGGTTTTAAAAAGGGAACTAAGTCATACAGGACAAATAATCCTGGTAATATTGGAAATACTGATAATGGTGCGACGGTACCATATGCTTCGCTTGTGGACGGAATAAAAAAGCAACAAAGTATTATAACAAATGTGGCAACTAATAATGCAAAAAGTTATAAAATTGGAGGAAAATCAATATGCGCCCTAGGAAGTGAAGTTTATAATGGATCTTTATATCAGTATTTAAGAATATATGCCACAGGCGCAAGAGTTGATAATAATTATTTAAATGCTATTATTGGATATTTTAAATCTAATGGAAAAACAATAACAGCAAGAACAACAATTGCAGAGATATATGCTATAAATTAATTAATATGCCTCAAAAAACAAAAATCATTTTTATATTAGTCTTTATAAGTGTCGGAGTTATTATGCTCGGTGTGTATTTGTATAATGTCAAAAATAAAATAAATACCGATGGAAGTAAAACAAGTCTAGCTCAGAAATTTAATCCTTTTGGAACAAGCTCAAAAAATACAGACATAAAACCCACCACAACAACAGAAACAGAAAACAATACAACAAATACCGAAGTAAAAGCTGGAAATTTATCTAATTTTACCAAAATAACAGACTTTGCAGTTGCTGGTGCTTCGTTTTTTGAAGACACGAGACCCCTTCCTCCCAAAGAGGCAGTAGAAGAAGTAGCAATAGTAGGAATCAAAAAAGCGACAAAAACCCCCGCAAAAGCAGAACCTACTTCTGAAATAGTTCCATCAATCAGATATGTAGAGAAAGCGACCGGCCATGTTTATCAAATGTATTTAGACACAAGAATAATAGGCAAGATATCAAATTCAACAATTCCAGGTGTCTATGAGACTCTTTTTGATGGCAAAGCAAGCTCAATCATCTATCGATACCCATCATCAGATAATAAATCGATTACGAGCTTCCTAGCGTCTCTTGGAGGCAAGAGTAGTAACTTCTTGAGTAATGATATTTTAGATATTAGTCTTTCTCCAGATAAAAGTAGTTTCTTTTCAATTATTAAAAATACAAAAGGAGTTACAGGAGTTACTAAATCTTTTGATGAAACAAAAACAAATCAAGTTTTCACTTCTTCTTTCTCTGAATGGTTATCTCAATGGGTAACAACTCAAAATGTATTTTTAACAACCAAACCATCTTATATGGCAGAGGGGAGTGTCTATAGCTTAAATATTAAAAATGGAATCATCTCTAAAATTTTTGGTGGAATACCAGGGCTTACAACTCTATCAAATAATGATGGAACCACTATATTGTATGGGGCATCATTAAATACAGGACCAGAGCTAAACATTTTTAATATAAAAGATCATACTTCTGCTGACTTAGATACTTATGGGTTACCAGAAAAATGTGTTTGGAGTATAGACAATATAAATGTTTACTGTGCTGTTCCAAATACAATAATAGGAACACAATATCCTGACTCTTGGTATCAAGGATTAGTATCTTTTGATGATAAATTTATAAAAATAAACACCGCGACCAAAGAAATTACAACCTTGGCTAATTCCTCAAGTGAAATCCCAGTTGATGGTATTAAATTATTCTTAAGTAAAGCTGAAAATAAACTATTCTTCTTAAATAAAAAGGATTACAGCTTGTGGAGTTTAGACCTTTAATAACTTGTAAAAAATGCACAACCGTTTGGTTGTGCATTTTTTTAATTTGTGAATATTAACTATTTATATCTCCGGTATATTTTATAATAACTCTTCTGGCTGGTCCGTATCCTTCTGATTCAGTCTTAATGTCTGGAATATTTTCTAAAAACATGTGAATAATACGTCTTTCATTGGCTGGCATAGGGTCAATTTCTATATTACTTTTAAAATACTTAGCACGTTCAGCCATCATATGTGCAATATTTTTTAAATTATCAAATCTTTTCTTTTGATAACCGTTTACATCTACAAAAATGTTAGAAATTTCTTCTTGACCCGATGTTTTTTCGGCAATCTTTCGGACTAAATGGTTTAAAGATCTAAGTGTTTCTCCTTCGCGCCCAATCATGAATCTAGAATCTGGGGTCTCAATCATGCACCAAAGCATTCCACTTTCAAGTGATATTTCAAGTTTTGAAATAGTACAAGCGGTGTGTGTAAAAATATTTTCAATTATTGATTTAAGGATTTCTTGGTCCATATAAATTTATTTATTTTCTAATGTTCTACGGATATACCACTCCTGAACAATAGTAAATATATTACTTGTAACAAAATATAGGGCAACCGCGGCGGATATTTGCCAGGATATAAAGGTAATAAAAATTGGCAAAATGTATTTAATATTCATTTGCATACTACTTGAAATTTCATCTTGAAAAGATTTTGGTTCATTACTTGGAATTTCTTTCACTACTTCTACCTTAGGCTTAACAGGGGAAGCTAAGTAGCCTTGAATAAATTGTGTAATACCAGCCAGTAGGGCCAGAATAACGCTCTTGCTGCCTATTTCTATAAAGCCCAAGAAATTAGTATGAAGAACTGTCGGCTTAGCTAAGAATGAATAAATAAGGGTTGGGTCTAATTTTAATCCTTTTAAAAAGACATAGTATAAAGCAATAATTATCGGAAGCTGAATTATAACAACAAGACAACCAGAAAAAGGGTTTGTGCCGTATTTTTTATATAATTCAAAGGTTTTTTTGGCTTGTTCTTCCTTGTTAGGAAAATTCTTCTTAATGAGCTTAATTTCTGGCTCCATCTTCTTCATAAGAATCTGACTTTTAATAGACTTCTTAGTAAGAGGGTAGAGGATAAATTTAACAACAATGGTTACTACTATAATTGCAAAACCAACATCACCAAAAGTAATATTGTTAATAGCAAAAATAAGGATATTATAAATTGGCTGATAAAAAATGGTATTCCATAGTGATGACATTGCTCCATTGTATATCAAAAAAGTATAAAATCCAAGAAATATTATTTAAGAGGGTCAAAGTGTTCTTTCTGCCAAGGATGACATCTAATTATTCTTTTTAAACCCATAAAAATACCAATAAATGAACCATATTTCTGTATGGCTTGCTTGGTATATTCTGAACAAGTTGGCAAAAAAACACAAGAATTATGACTTCTGGAAGGTATTTTTTGATATATATCAATAAGTTTAATTAAAAACCTTTTCATTTATATGATTTTAGCTTTTTTTAATAGAAAATCTAAATCTTTTTTTAAATCAGAAAGAGGAACACTTATTGCTTCTTTCTTGTAGAAGAAAATACCAACATTTATCTTTGGATCATACGAGCGGAGCAAATTATAACCCTTTCTACGAAGGGAATTACGCAAAACAGCTGTTTTGGCTATCTTTTTTGGGGCAACAAATGAATACTGAGGGTGGTCTTGTTTTTGATAACGCAACACAAAAAACGAGCCAGAAACGATATTTCCTTTGGCCATAAGGTCTTGGAACATCTCTTTGGTGACTCGCTTGTTTTTTGAAAGCATAATTATTTCGCAATTGATACCTTTGCACGTCCTTTTTGACGACGGGCCTGAGTAACCTTTTTACCACCTGGGGTTTTTGCGCGAACTAAGAATCCATGAGTTTTAGCTCTTTTTCTCTTATTTGGTTGATATGTTAGAGACATACAGAAAATATATACTAAAATGACCAATAAAGCAATATGTTAGGACAATAAGCTTCCCCCGTATAGGAGTTTAAATATATAGACTAACTCATAAATTTATAGCCAAAAACATATACACATGTTATTAACAGCTTAATTAAGGTATTAAATTATTGTGTTTTTAAAAACACAGGTATAATGGGACTTATGAACACACAAGAACTCTGGGAAAAATGTCTTTCGGAAGTAGAATTAAGTATATCAAAGGCTAATTTCACAACTTGGTTTAAAAATACATCTATTGTTAAAGAAGAAAGCGGTACTTTATACATTGGAGTTCCAAATGAATTTGTAAAAGACTGGCTATATAATAAATTTCATAAATTAATACTAAAAACTCTTATCGGGCACGAAGAGGGTGTTCGTAGTATTGAATACATCATACACAAGAATGAAATTGTAAATAAAAGTATTGAAATCTCAAATACAAAACAAATAAGCGCGAATAAAGAATTACCACTAAGTGATCTTTATTTAAACAAAGAAGACAACCTAAACCCTAAATATAACTTTAATTCTTTTATTGTTGGACCTTTTAATGAATTAGCCTATGCTGTTGCCCAGGCTATTATCACAAACCCCGGCCAAAATTATAATCCTTTCTTTATTTACGGAGGAACAGGTCTTGGAAAAACACACATGATCCAGGCAATAGGGAATACCATAAAAATAAAACATCCAAATAAGAAAATTTATTATGTTTCATTGGAGCGCTTTGCTATTGATTATATAAATTCTATTCAAAATAAAAATCCAAACTCATTTAAAGAAAAATATCGCAAATATGATGTTATTATAATGGACGATATTCAATTTATCTCCGGTAAAGACAAAACACAAGAAGAACTCTTCCATCTCTTCAATACGCTTTATGAAAGCAACAAACAAATTATTTTTTCTTCAGATAAACACCCTAACTTTATACAAGGATTAGAAGAAAGATTGCAGTCCCGATTTGCCTCCGGAATGACAGTTCAAATTGTTGAACCAGATTATGAATCAAGAGTTGCCATTATTAAGGCCAAATTTGAATCAACAAATTCAATAATTGATAATGAAATCGTTTCTTATTTAGCCGAAATATTAGAAGGTAATATTCGTGAATTAGAAGGAAGCTTAAATACAATAATTTGTCAGTCCCAACTTAAAAATAAAACGTTATCATTAAATGAAATAAAAATTCTAATAAAGAACAATATTAAACCTAAAAAAACCGTTGCAATTAAAGATATTGTCTGTATTATTGCAAATCATTATGGTATTTCAGAAGAGGTTATTTATGAAAAGACACGCCGTAAGGAAATAGTAAAAGCGAGACAAGTGGCAATGTATATACTACGTGAAGATTTTAATATATCTTATCCGTTAATAGGAAGTAAGTTGGGGGGAAGAGATCACACAACAGCAATACACTCTCATTTAAAAATTAAAGAAGATTTAAAAACAGACCCAGCATTATTACAAGAAATAGAAAAAATAAGAATCATGTTTAAATAGTTTAATAAGTATGTGTATAAAGTGTGTTTGAAAAAATAAAAAATGTGGAAAACTATAGTTAAAAGAAATAAGTGTTTATTTATTCGAAAATTATTAAATTTTAAAAAAATAAAAAATGAGAATAACACAATTAAGATAAGGGTTTAAAAGTTATACACATATTCACACCCATAGTAATAGTAATAAATTATATTAATAGATTAATTATAAAAACACCATGAAGTTAGAATGCTCAATAGAAAAAATTAAAAATGCACTTATGACAGTAGACAGAATAACTGGTAAAAATTTAACACTGCCGGTTTTAGGTTCTGTTCTTTGGGTAGCAACAGGAAAAACCTTAAAACTCCGTGCAACTAATTTGAATATTGGAATTGAAATAGAAGTTCCAGCTAAAATTGAAAAAGAGGGTGTTGTTGCTATAAGGAGTGATATTTTATCGTCTTTGTTTTCTGTCTTGTCTGGAGATTCAATTGTTTCTTTTGAATTAATTAATGATAATCTTTCTGTTAAAACAAAATCAAATACTATTATTTTAAAAAGTATTCCAAGTGAAGATTTTCCAACTATTCCAATTGTAGAAGGTGAAGAATTAATGATTCCAGCAAAAAAATTTCTAGAAGGCATAAAGTCTGTTTATTACAGTGCTTCAATTTCTGAAATTAAACCAGAAATAGGAAGTGTTTATATTTATCCAGAAGATGACCTTCTTATTTTTGTTGCTACTGATTCTTTTAGATTGGCAGAGAAAAAAGTTAAGATTAAACAAAAGTTATCTTTTGGAGGAATTTTAATTCCATTCAAAAACACAGCAGAAATTATTAAAGTTTTAGATGGCATTGAGGGTGATGTAAAAATAAATCTCCAGAAAAACCAAATATCATTTTCTACGTCAAATATTTATTTAACATCAAGAATTATAGACGGTTCTTTCCCCGACTATAAACAAATAATACCAAAAACATATACAACCGAAATTACTCTTTTAAAGCAAGATTTTATTTCATCACTAAAAGTTTCAAACGTTTTTTCTGATAAGTTGAATCAAGTTACTTTTAATATTAAGCCGGGCGAAAGAGTTTTTGAAATAGAAGCTAAAAATACCGATGTGGGTGAAAATATTACGCTCATAACAGCGGCTATGACAGGCGAAAGTATTGCTTTAAATTTTAATTATAAATATATTATAGATTGTTTTATGTCCATAACTGCCGACTCTCTTGTCCTTCAGTTTAATGGAAGCAATAGACCGATGATAATAAAACCAATAGGGGACTCATCTTTCATGTATTTAGTTATGCCTATGAATAGATAATATGGATTACAACCAGATTAAGGATTATTTAGATAAGTTTAAATTTCTTCTTTTTTCTAAAGAAGAAATATATCAAATAGTTTCTAGTGTTATCGAAGATAATATTTCTATAAAAATTGATATAAAATTTATTCAAATAAAACCTCCTTTTATCTACATAAAAGCCTCACCCATTGTTCGTGGTGAAATTTTAATGAAAAAAGATAAAATATTAAAAGATATATTTTTACTGTCTCCTAATTGTAATTTAAAAGATATAAAATAGTTAGTTCGATATAGATATATTTAATGTTGCTTCTCCTATTTTACCTGCTGTATCATAACCTAAGATGTGAATAGTGTTTTCGTTTGTTATTCCCGATATTTCTTTTGGAATAAACGAAACATTAAATGGTGCTGTTTTAAGTGTCTTTAAATAAACATCATTAATATAAATATCTATTTTTTTTATTTGATTTTGACCGAGAGAGTTAATTACAAAATTAATTCTTTCGGTATTTTTATATACATTGTTTCCAATACCTGAAATTGTAAATTCTGGATTTGATAATACATTTTGATTATTAATTACTGTTCCACCCTGAGCTATTATATTGGTGTATTTTGAATAATTACTGTTCCACCATTTTTGAACACCATATTCCCAGTTTTTATATTGTGAGTCGTTGGTTTGTTTGGCTGGTGTCATATTAAGTGGATTACTTTTATCTATCCAGTATAAAATAGTATGAACATTTGTTATTGATACTTCTTTTGTGCTCGTTTCTGTTGGTAGTCCTGTCATTGGATCGTATGAAGAATTATTTGTTTTTATTGTTTCTCCTCCTTGCCAAAAACCACGCAGAATAGGAGGCAACGAAGAATCAATTGGTTCTGGCGCCTCAAAGAATTCATTTGGTTTATCTTTTAGTGCTTCGGTCATCACTGCGTTCCAGATGGGGCCAGCAAGGGCTGCACCACCTTTTTTCATTGGGGTGTTGTCATTGTTACCAACCCAGACTCCAACCGCAACAGAGGGCGTATATCCAATAGTCCAAGCATCCTTATTGTTGTTTGTTGTTCCTGTTTTCACCGCTACATTATGTCCTGGAATATTAAGTACGGAATTTGCTCCAAAGGTGGGAGTTCTTGCTTTATCATCAGATAGAATATCAGATAAAATATTTGTAGTATTAGGATTTAAAACAGGATAAGATTTATCTTCATACTTTTCAAGGACATCTTTATTGGCATTTTCAACAGAAATGATACCTTGATATGGATGACGAATACCACTTGCTGCAAAGACTCCATAAGCTGAAGTCATTTCAAGAAGAGTTGTTTCACCACCTCCGATAACAAGAGACAAACCATATCTTGTTGGGTCTGTTAATGTTGTTATTCCTAAATCGCTTGCCATTTTAATTGAATCTTTAATTCCAACTAAATACAAAAGTTTAACAGCCACTATGTTAATGGATTGAGCTAAGGCTTCTTTCAATGTCATCGGACCTCTATATTTACCATCATAATCGTCAGGTGTATAGCATGTGGCTCCCTTACTTCCTGGTAATGGATAGCCGTTAGGATCACACGATGCATTAAATTCTGTTTTTACATCGAAGAGTGTTGTATCGGCTGTGTATCCTTTTTCAAAGGCACTAGCATAAACTATTGGTTTGAAAGAAGAACCAGGCTGTCTTTGTGCTGTTGTGACGTTAAAATTTCCATCAACAGTTTTATCAAAATAATTTCTAGAACCAACCATCGCTAAAATTTGACCAGTCTTAGGATCAATAACAACGATTCCTGTGTTTTTGCCATTCCAAGATTTTTCATTTTCCTTTCCTTTTTCTAGGGCAACAGCTTCGGCTTTCTTTTGTAAATTATAATCAAGGGTTGTTACAATGTTTAGACCACCATCTTCCAGGGCGTTTATTCCATAGCGTTTTTCCAAATAATCTTTAATAAAAAAGACAAAGTGTGGGGCAGAAATGTTCATTGGCCTCTCTGGCATAAAAACAACAACTTCTGCTTTTGCTATGTTGTATGTATTTTCATCTATGAATTTCAAATCTAGCATTCTTTTTAATACTAAATTTTTTCTCTCATCTAATTTGTCTTTATTTTTTCTATAAGGAGAGTAATATGTCGGCCCATTTGGAATTGCTGCCAAGTAAGCAGATTCAGCCAAGGTTAAATTCATGGGTTCTTTATTAAAAAATGCTTTTGATGCTTCTTCTATACCATAAATATTTCCACCGTAAGGTGCTTCATTTAAATACAAAGCAAGAATATTATCTTTGCTCATAATTTTTTCAAGCTTTATGGCCAAAATCCATTCTTTGATTTTTCGAGCTATCGATCGATCGGAAGTTAGAAGAGTATTTTTTATAAGCTGCTGAGTTATGGTTGATCCACCTTGTACTTTTTTCCCGGTTAATTTTGCCCAAACGGTTGCTCTAATTATCGAAGTGATACGAATACCTTTATGCTGATAAAATTCACCATCTTCAATTGCAACTGTGGCATTTTTAATACCCGTTCCCATTTCTTCATAGGGGATAATTGTTCTTTTTATATTTTGATGTATATCATAAAGTAAAACTTCACCAGTTCTGTCATATATTTTTGTTGAACTTTCTATTTTTCTTTCCGTGAAAAGTTTAAAGTCCGGTAACTTTAAGGTACTAACCCAAACAAGGGCAATTCCTGTAAATATAATTCCAATACCAATAAATAAAAACAATATATTTTTGAACGATTTAAATGTCATAATTGATTTATAAAATTTAGATGATTTAAAAGACTTAATTAATGCATAAAACTCTGATGATTTGAACGATTTTAATGAATATTTTCTCATATATTAATATCATAACACAATAATGCCACCTGCGGACAAGGGCTTCTTTTTATGATAAAATACTAGAATGAACAAGATAAATGATGAATTATTAACAAGAGGGATATCTGCTATTTACCCAGCTAAGGAATTTTTAGAAAGTAAAATAAAAAAAGGAGAAAAGCTAACAATATATCTAGGTATTGATCCAACCGGACCCACTCTTCATCTTGGGCATGCAATTCCAATTAAAAAATTAAGCGAATTTCAAAAAGCCGGACACAAAGTAATACTATTGATGGGGGATTTTACTGCTATGATTGGAGACCCTACAGACAAGGGGGCGGCCAGAAAACAACTTACCCATAAGGAAGTTATGGTTAATTTAAAAAATTATAAGAAGCAAGCTAGCTTTCTGCTTTCATTTAAAGGTAAAAATGCAGCCAATATAATGTTTAATTCAAAATGGCTTGGCAAAATGAATTTTGCTGATGTTATAAACCTTGCTTCAAAAATGACCGTTCAACAAATGTTAGAGCGTGATATGTTTAAAAAAAGAACAGAGGAAAATAAGCCTATATTTATTCATGAGTTTATGTACCCGCTCATGCAAGCTTATGATAGTGTGGCCATGGATGTAGACGGAGAGATTGGAGGTAATGACCAGATTTTTAACATGCTTTGTGGTCGTGACTTAATGAAAACACTAAAAGGAAAAGAAAAATTTGTTATAGCCCTAAAGCTTCTCGAAGATAATAATGGTATAAAAATGGGTAAGTCAGATGGAAATATGTCAGCTCTCTCTGACACCGCCGAACAAATGTTTGGAAGTGTTATGAGTTGGAATGACGGTTTACTTCTTTCAAGCTTTGAACTTTGCACAAATATTTCATTAGATGAAATAGAAACTATTAAAAAAGATATAAATACAAATAAGGCTAACTTCCGCGATTTAAAAATGAAACTCTCTAGAGAAATTGTTGCCATATATCACGGCGATAAAAAAGCTAAAGAAGCAGAAGAAAACTGGATAAATGTTTTTTCGAAGAAAGAGATACCAACTGATATTGAGGAAATATTAGGGGAAGAGGGGATATTATTGGTAGATATACTTTTAAATAATAAAATTGTTTCCTCAAAAAGCGATTTTCGTAGGTTGGTAGAAGAAAAAGCAATTACTAATTTGGATACGAACGATAAGATTTCTTCTATTACAGAAATAGCCAAAGAGGGTGTGTATAGAATAGGAAAGAAAAGATTCTGCAAAATTTCAATTTCTAAATAAATTAAAAAACAGATGTTGTACGTCTACGGGAGACGTTCAACATCTGTTTTTTTTGTATACCAATTTAATAATCTGAAGATCCATCTAATCCAACAAAGTCGTCTGTTTCTTCTTCGTCTACTTCTTCGTCGGTAATTAACTCATCGTCTAAAATTTCATCATCTAATGGATCATCAAGGTCATCAGGAGAAATTAATATATCAACTTCTTCATCGCTTACCTCAACTCCGACACTATTTAATTCTTCCTCTTCTTTATAGCTCATAAATTAATATTTAAGATTTAAAAACATATTATAATGACTATTTGTATCAAAATATTATTTTCTTTGCAATAGCTTGGAGCTGTGGAAAACTCTATTTATATTTAAGGTTAAATTTTTCACAGGCTAAACAGGTAATTCCTATGGCAATTGCGTCTAATTCGTCATCAGAATTGGTTTCTGTTTTTATATCAATTAGCTTTCTGACCATTGAGATAACCATATCTTTTGTTGATTTGCCGTAGCCCGTAACTGCAATTTTTATTTGGGGCGGGGTGTACTCAAAAACCAGTAAACCATTCCTTGATGCAGTATAGACCATAACCCCCCTGGCCTCTGAAACACCCATTACTGTTTTTTGATTTGTTGTAAAATATAGCTTTTCGATAGCTAGGGCTTCTGGTTTGTATTTTTTTATAACCCTTTCTAATTCTTCACCGATTAGGGTCAATCGAGAATGGAAGGGGATTTTTGGAGAGGTTTTAAAACAAGCTGAATACACCAAGTCATGCTTTGGTTTTAGTGATTTATCTAATATAGCTATTCCCATTCTTTCAAAGCCGGGATCTATTGCAAGTATTCTCATTATTTTTTTATTTTCTGGAGTTAAAATGAAAGAAAATTTATTTCTCAATAAAATCAAAACCTAAATGCTCGTAAGCTTTTTTTGTAACAGTTCTACCACGACTTGTTCTCTCTAATAATCCTAATTGTATTAAATATGGTTCAATAACTTCTTCTATTGTGGCCTCTTCTTCACTAGTTGCAGCTGAAACAGTTTTAAGTCCGACAGGTCCACCATTAAATTTATTTATTATTATTTCAAGGACACGTCTATCAGAAGAAGTTAATCCGATTTCATCAATCTCAAGAAGGGCCAAAGCGCTCTTAACAGCACCCTTAGAAAGAGGAATTTTGTTTACTTGAGCGTAGTCGCGACATCGCTTCAAGAAATAGTTTGCCGTACGAGGTGTGAATCTTGCTCTTTTGGCAATCTCATCAAGGGCATCACTGTCTAATTCAACACCTAGGATATTCGCAGAACGCGAGACAATTTTTTTAATTTCATCATGAGTATAAAATTCAAGTCGAAAAACTCCACCCGAAAATCTAGAACGAAGAGGAGAAGACAGAAGAGCAATTCTTGTTGTCGCTGCAATTAAAGTAAAAGGAGGTAATTCTAGCTGTATTGTTCTTGCTGATGGACCTTTACCAATAATAATATCCAAGACTCCTGATTCCATAGCAGGGTAGAGAACCTCTTCAACCATTTTATTTAGACGATGAATTTCATCTATGAATACAATATCGCCAGGGGCCAAATTTGTAAGAATAGAAGCCAAGTCTCCAACTTTTTCAATCGCAGGACCCGATGTGATTTTTATTTGGCGACGAGTCTCTTTGGCTATTAAATGAGCCAATGTTGTCTTGCCAAGACCTGGTGGACCATAGAAAAGGATGTGTTCAGCTGGGTGAGATCTCTCTTCAGCGGCAGTTAAAAGTATTTTTAAATTCGCTTTTATATTTTCTTGGCCAACATAATCATCCCAGATAGTTGGACGTAATGTTTGGTCTAAAAAGCCCTCATCTTTTGTTGTTGTATCTTTACTTGACATTATATTTTTAGTATGCTATACTCTCTTTGTAACTTGATATGGTAATTATAGCATTTTTGTGAAGAGGACATAAATCTCTAAGCAATCGGCCCCGTGCTCTATATATGTGCATAGGACGTCTTGGTTTATATTTATATTTACTGGGTCTATCCTGTAAGCTTATATTACTTTGTTAGCGCATGCTTTCAAAGGATTGTTTAGAGATTTATGTTTTTTTCTTTATATTAAAAAGGTGTAATAGTTTTATCAGAGGTGCATGCGCAAGGCCGACGGGCCGAGCAATGAGGAAATTTCTAGCAAGAAATTATCCGGACCCTCTGAGAAAATCTATTACACCTTTTTATTTTATAATCTTAATCTTCGTATAAATCTACAACCGAAGCCACTTCTTCATAAGAAGTAATACCACGTAATATCTTTAAGATTCCATCCTCTTGAATTGTAAGTGATATTTGAGTTCGAGCTACTTCTTTTATTTCTCTTTCACTTGGATTTCTGGTTATAATCTCTTCAATTTTCGCATCATTATAAATTGCTTCAAAGATTCCTATCTGTCCATGATAACCAGTATTATTACATTCTGGACATCCAACCGGTTCATACATTTTAAAAGGTATAGTTATATCAATACCATAATCAGCAAAACTCTTGCCGTAAGACTTTGCTTTTTCTATTGAAGAATTTATTACCTTCAATTCGTCTTCTTTTATAATTCTTTCTTTTTTACAATGAATACAAAGTCTTCGGACTAATCGCTGAGCAATTGATAGGGCTAAAGCGGAAACCAAAATTTTAGGATTAACATCTAAATCAATTAAACGGGGGATTACTCCTGCGGCATTGTTGGTGTGAAGAGTTGAGAAGACTAAGTGACCAGTCAAAGCAGACTCAACTGCAATTTTGGCTGTTTCGCTGTCTCTTATTTCTCCAACCATGATAACATCTGGATCTTGACGAAGGGCTGAACGTAGACCCTCTAGGAAAGTATAACCTTTTTCGCTATCTGTTTGAGTTTGAGTAATTCCAGGTAGGTGATATTCAATCGGGTCTTCAATTGTAATAATTTTAATTTCTGTTGAGTAAATTTTTTGAAGGAAAGAATAGAGTGTTGTTGTTTTACCGGAACCAGTTGGACCAGTTAAAAGAATAAGACCATTAGGCTTTCTTATTTCTTTCATAAAAATTTCGTATAATTTTGGCTCAATACCCATATCTTCCAACTTAACTCTTATGGATTTAGGGTTGAGTATTCTCATAACAATAGATTCACCATATGCTCCTGGAATAAGAGAGACACGAAGAGAGATTTCATCTTGATCAAGATAAATACTAAAGCGTCCGTCCTGGGCAATAGAACTAGCAGTAATTTTTAAACCAGAGATAAGTTTAATTCTAGAATTTATAAATTTGTGAGCAGCTGGAGTTATTTCCATAACTTCATGTAATATTCCATCAAGTCTGAAACGTAAACGAACTGTATTTTCTTCTGGTTCGAAGTGTATATCAGAAGCATTAATAGCGACAGCTCCAGCGATTGCAATCTCTAGTATGTGTGAGGTTGTATGGATATTATCTTTCTCAATGTCTTGGACGGCCTTTCTAATATCATCAACATTTTTTATATTAACCATTATTTTCTTAAGAGAATCTCCAGAAATGGCAATGCTTCCAGACTTTGATTCTGAAGCATAAGAAATTTCCTTATATCGATCCCAAGCTTTTTCTAGACTAGACTTAGATGCCATATAAAAATGGGGTATATACTCATGGTCTGTAAAAAACTTACGCAAGTTTATTAATTTGTCTGGCTGAGGTGATCGGACAGCAACGTGAATATCTTTTCCAAGAAGTTTAAATGGAGCCACTTCTAATTCTCTTGCTTCTTTTTCTTGTATCGTGCGAAGAGCATCATTATCTATTGGAATAGAAGAAAGATTAATAGGGGGTACTCCATAACGAACTTGAGCCAAGGCTTCCACTAAATCTTCCTCTTCCTTCTTTCTTAAATCTAAAAAGTTTTTATTCTGCTTGTCGTCATCAAATTGAATAGTCATATGCAATAATTATATATTATAAGGTTTTTAAAAGCGAATAATTTAGAAAAATATTTTAATTTTCCGAAATTTTATTATAAATTGGGTCGTATAAGGGGTTGACAAATCTTGTTAAATATGCTTTCATATAAGGGAATGAGTATTTGTGATTACTATATATGCCTCTCAAATCTGGGTGTTATATATAGTAATCACAAATTAAAATTAAAAACATGAAAAATTTAGTTATTTTAGGAATTGTCCTATTGTTAGGAGTCGTTTATGCATGTAAAACAACACAAGTGGCTCCACCCCAGCAACTTCCAGCACAGCAGTTGGAACAAAAGTTGCCTGATTTATGGCTTCAGGATACATACTCGGCAATAGACCCGAGTGATCCTGTAACATTCTACAATGAGCATGAGATAATTGTTAGGGCAGAGATCCCTAAAAAAACGATTATGTTCAAAGATGGGAATACTTATCGGATTGACAGCTCGACTGTTGTTTCGTTTGTAATTCCAGCTATGACGCCAGGAGTTCTCATTAAGGCAAACAGGACAAAAACCGGTTTAACTGAGATGATTATATCCTTTGACGAGTCTGATCCAAACTACACATGTTCGTTTGTTGTAATGCCAAGTAAGGCATTTACATTAAACTCAAACATGAAAATTTCTTTTGAAGGTAAAACTTACGCTGTCAAAGCCTCTATTAAGGGAGATGGCTCGGGATTAAACAGATTAAGGTCAAATTTTTATGATCTAAAACAGCAGAACCAAATTAATGGCTCCGCTGCCGGCAGAAATGCTAGCGGAACCAAAATCATCAGTAAATAAAACAGAAGTTTTATTTAAAATATAAATTAATTCCCTTAACTAATTATGTTAAGGGAATTTTTTTTATTAAATTATTAATTATAGATTTAATAATCATTTTTATAATTCTAAAACCAGTCTTATTTCATAATAATATATCTCAGTATTTCAAAGAAAAATTACATATTAAGCTTTTCGTTTCGTCAAATTAGCCATAAAGGGGAGTCTTTAATGGGGTTGACAAGAGTGACCAAATATGCTATCATATAGACAAATGTTTTAGTTTTAAGTGTTTTATTTGTTTCTCAAATTTGGGGAGTAAATATAACGCTTAAAATTAAAAAAACAAAAAAAACGAAAGATATGAGAGCATTGGTTATTATTTTTATTTTAACCCTAGGATGGTTAAAATCAAATGGGCAAACTGGACCCGTATTCCAGTACACGAATCCTTCGAAGCAAGAGATTTATAGTCTTGCTACAGAAGAAAGCCCAAAAGGCTATGCATTTAGAACTTATCTCTTGGATGTTATTAATTCTGGTTTAAAAGATACAACATTACGTGTTTCATTAGTAAACATAAATGATGTATTTAATAATTTATACTTCGAAGAGATTTATCTCGAAGAAGGAAAATATTTAAACTCTGGATATAATCCATCCAAAAGAAAAATGGTTCCAAGTGTAGGACACCAATGGACAGGTTTCGGCTGGGTCTATAAGATTGGAACATTTTCAATTAAGACTTTAAAAGGGGATTGTGCTAATATTTTAAGCGCAATGCCAGTAAGAAGTTTTGTATTGCAAAGCTCTTTTCCTCCACTACCAAAGAATTCGGAGGTAAAAACTGCTTCTTTCAATTTTCCAGAAGATTTAGGTGGTTCTGCTATTGTAACAAAAGAGCAACCAGTACAAAAACCTTGGTCTTATGAGCCACCAGTTAAACATAAGAAGAAATTCTTCCGTAGAACTGGAGTTGTCATTGGCGGTGTTGTTGTCGGAGTTGGTTTAGGTGGATTAGTTTATGCAATTTTGCATAAGAAAGGTTCATCTGAACATGGAACAATGTCTGGCGGTAGGCCATTCGTTGACCCGGCAAATGTCACAATCCCTGACCCAGGCGCTGGGAGAGGAGATTGATTATCTTTTATTTTTTAAAAATTGCACATTATCTAAATTAAGTAATGGTGAAAAGTTTGCTTGCAAACTTTTCACCACCTCTTTAAGTCTCCAACTCTTCGAAGGGTTGAAGGTTTAAAATTGTAACAATTATTAATTATTATGAAAAATTATATGAAAAAAATAATAGTCGGAATATTAACTTTTGTTTTCCTATTTACAGGAATCCAGAGTGTATTTGCTTCAGGTCCATTTAATGGACAATCAGGGGATTGTAATCCAGCTATTGGAATAGGTGTTTATCCAACAAACATTCCAAGAGATAATTATGGATGTTGGTCTGCAACACAGATTTCAGCTCAACCAGGGGATACTATTAACGTTGCTATGTATTACCACAATAATACAAATGCTCCTCTTAGTAATGTTCGTGGTTCTATTGTTAAGTCATCTTCAGGGCCTGCAACTAACTTTACCTTTACAGGTAGTATGTATTCAGATCAAGGAAGTCAGACAATAGGAACAGTAACATTAAGTCTTCCTAGTTCTCAAACTCTTACTTACAGTTCAACTCATTGGATGAAAGACGCTGCTGCTGTTAAGTCAGATACAGATACGAACGTCTTTGTTAATGATGGAGGTCAGATAAGTATAGGTAGTGTTCCAGCAGGTTGGAATGATTATGGAGAATTTTTGGTTGTTTATAAGGTTTCAAACAATGTTGCTCCGCAACTTTGTAATGACCCTGCTGCTACGAACTATCACGGAACATTACCTTGTACATATCCCGCACAATTATGTGAAGACCCCGCAGCTACAAATTACCACGGAACATTACCTTGTACTTACCCAGTTGTTAAACAATGTATAATTTCAAACTTTGCTGCTAATCCAACATCAATAACATCAGGAAATGCTTCTACTCTAACTTGGAGTACGACTGACTGTACAAGTGTTACAATTTCAAATCTCGGCTATGCTGTTCCAGTCTCTGGATCACAAGCTATTTATCCTACTGTTACAACAAACTATGTCTTAACGGCATATGGAGCTAGCGGTCAACCTCAAACAAGACAGGCCACTGTAACTGTTAATCAAGTTCAAAATAATTGTTCAATTTCAAACTTCAATGCAAATCCTTCATCTGTAACTTCAGGTAATCCTTCAACTCTATCTTGGAATACAACTGATTGTACAAGTGTCGTTATTTCAAACTTAGGTTACAATGTTCCTGTTTCAGGAACGCAAGTTGTTTATCCTACTGTTACTACAACTTATGTATTAACTGCCTACGGCTTAAATGGTCAGACCCAGACAAGATCAGCAACTGTATATGTAAACCAAATTCAGAATAACTGTTCAATCTCAAATTTTACAGCAACTCCATATTCTATTACTGAGAATAATTCATCCACTTTAACTTGGAATACAAATGATTGTACAAATGTAGTAATTTCAAATCTTGGATATTCTGTTCCAGTTTCTGGATCACAAGTTGTTTATCCTACTGTTACAACCACATATGTATTAACTGCAAATGGAATTAACGGTCAGACTCAAACAAGATCAGCGACTGTTTATGTAACCCAGATACAAAACAATATTTGCCGTGATTACTCCGCAACAAATTATTTAGGAACATTGCCATGTAGATATCCAGTTGTTCAAAAATGTCAGGATTACTCAGCAACAAACTACTTAGGAACACTACCTTGTAGATATCCAGTTGTGCAGCAATACTGTCAGGACTACAGTGCTACTAACTACCAGGGAACATTACCATGTAGATACGCTATAGTTCAGACTCAAGTTTGTCGCGATACAACTGCCAATAATTATCTAGGAAATTTACCTTGTAATTATTACAAAGCTCCAACTGTTTACTTGAATAAAAATGTTGTTACAACTGTAGCCACAAATATCACAAGAAACGAAGCTCAGATAAATGGTTACATAACAAATTCAAATTACTATAATTCAAATGTTTACTTTGAATATGGAACAACTGTAAATCTTGGCTCACGTACAGCTTCAAAGAGTACAAATGGAAATACTAGTTTCAATGAAAGCCTAAGAGGTCTTAGTCCAAATACAATATATTTCTTCCAGGCCGTTGGAGATGGATCTGATGGTATAGCTAGAGGAAGTATTGAAATATTTAAGACATTAGCAGATGCAACTGTTAAACCAATAATTATTCAAGGTACAACTATTATCGGTAATGCTTCTCCTGTAAGACTAACAATTAGTAATAAATACCAATTGATAGGAGCAGGTGACTTAATTGACTATGTTGTTACTTATAAGAATATTGGTAAAAATAAACTTATAAGACCAATGGTTCAAGTTGTCCTTCCTACAAACGTTACACTTATAAATTCTTCACGTGGAACTTATTCAGTTGATACACATACTCTATCTGCTCCAATTGAAGATCTAGAGAGTGGTCAAGAGGGAATTATAAACCTACAAGCTAGAGTTGATTCAATACCATTGAATAATTCTCAGATTGTAACTACTGCAATTCTTGTTTACACAAATCCAAACGGTGCTCAGGAAAATGCTATGACTTATGTTATAAATATCCCAAAGTTAATCGGAGGAACTGCGACAACTCTTGTCACTGATGGTTCTGTTTTAGGAGGCTCAGTTTTATTTGGAGGACTATTCTCAATCGGTCTTCTAGGTTGGTTATTGATACTTCTATTAATAATGCTTATCGTTTTGATCTCTCGTTCTTTTAATAGAAGAGCTCCAAATGATGTCATTGTTCACAATCAGACACATTAATAAGAAATAAATAACACACCCGCCACAAAATATGTGGCGGGTGTGTTATTATATATGTATATGGAAAAGGTATTAAATCTAGCCGATATTGGCCAAATTACAAAAGAAATTATCGAAGAAGTAAGTAAGGGTGATCGCGATCTTGCTACTATTATTACTTTTTCTGGTGAATTAGGAGCAGGTAAAACAACAATAACAAAAGAACTAGCCAAGCAACTTGGCATTAAAGAGCATGTAGTTTCTCCAACTTTTGTTATTATGAAAATATATAAGACAAAAAATATTAAATTCAAAAATTTAATACATATTGATGCATATAGGTTAGAAAAGAAAGAAGAGTTACTTTCTCTTGGTTGGGCAGAAATTATTAAAAATAAAGATAATTTAATTATTGTGGACTGGCCAGAAAGAGTATTTGAATGCTTCCCAAAAGATATTTTTAAGGTAAAACTAGAGCACAAAGACGAGGACACTAGAACTATTAATTTTTGCTATAATTAGATATGGTAAAAAAAAGAGAATTAAATAAAAAGCTTGTTTTGCTTGATACACATGCAATAATTCATCGCGCATACCACGCCCTCCCTGAATTTATGAATTCAAAGGGTGAGCCAACTGGAGCTATTTATGGACTCGCAACCATGCTTTTTAAGATTATTTCTGAACTTAATCCTGATTATATAATTGCTTGTTATGACTTGCCGAAGAAAACATTTAGACATTTAGCTTATGATGATTATAAGGCTGGACGGGCCAAAGCTGACGATGCTCTTGTTGTTCAACTTATCCGTTCTCGCGAATTTTTTCAAGCACTCTCAATTCCAATGTATGAATGTGAAGGTTTTGAAGCTGATGATTTACTTGGAACCATAACCGAAAAAGTAAAATCAATAAAAGAAATGGAAGTGATTATTGCTTCAGGGGATATGGACACCTTACAGTTGGTTGATAAAAACCGAGTAAAAGTTTACACACTAAAGAAAGGTATAAATGATACTATTTTATATAATGAAGAAAAAGTAAAAGAGCGTTTTGGTTTCGACCCAATTTATCTACCAGACTATAAAGGTCTTCGCGGCGATCCGTCGGACAATATTATCGGTATTAAGGGTATTGGTGAAAAGACTGCCACTATCTTAATCTCTAAATATGGAACAATTGAGAAAATGTATAAAGACATAAAGAAAAGTCCTGAAATTTTTAAAGGTCTTGGTATAACAGAGAGGGTTTTTTCTCTTTTAAAAGAAGGAGAGGATGAGGCTATTTTTTCAAAGACGTTGGCGACAATAAGGCGTGATGCCCCGATTGATTTTAAGTTACCAGGAAACTGGAAGGAGAATGTTGAAATTAACGATGTTGATTTATTTTTCAAAAAGATGGAATTTAAAAGTTTACAAAATAGATTTTTAAATATATTAGGGAAGGGGGTTTCAGAAAAAGCTGCTGATAAAAAACAGAAAGAAGAAGATATTTTACAAGGAGAAGATAAAAGTAAAATAACAAAAGCCAAAATTGCTTTTTGGCTTTTGGATTCAGAAAAGACAAATCCTGATATAAATGAAGTTATTGAATATAAAAATAGTAATTCACTCGATGGGGCCTTGGTAAAAATGGAAGAAGATATACAGAAAGAAGACCTTGAGTATGTATATAAAGAAATTGAGCTGCCCATTATTCCCATAGTTGAGCGTATGGAGAAAATTGGTATTAAAATTGATTTAGATTATTTCAGTAAAATTTCAAAAGAATATCATTTTGATTTAGAAAAAATTGAGAAAGAGATATGGGCTTACGCTGGAAGGGAGTTCAATATTAATTCACCAAAGCAATTAGGTGAGATTCTTTTTGATGAAATTAAAATAGGAGAAGTTGATGGTAAATCTCTTGGACTTAAAATGAAAAAGACAAGTGGGGGAGCTCGTTCAACTCGCGAAAGTGAACTTGAAAAACTTCGGGATCTTCATCCTATAATAGATAAGATTTTAGAACATAGAGAATTACAAAAGTTACTTTCAACTTATATAGATACTATTCCATCTTTGGTTGGAAAAGATGGAAGGCTCCATGCTAGCTTTTTGCAATACGGGACTACGACAGGAAGATTCTCTTCTAACAATCCAAATTTGCAGAATATACCCATAAAGACAGAACGCGGCAAAAATATAAGAAACGCATTTATTGCTGAAGATGGCTATTTATTAGTTTCATTTGATTATTCTCAGATAGAACTTCGAATTGCAGCCCTCTTGTCTCAAGATTCATATTTTATTAAAACATTTCAAGAAGGGAAAGATATCCATTCTGCAGTAGCGATGAAAGTTTTTGGAGTCAAAGAAGGAGATGTAACCGCCGACATGCGTCGTCGAGCTAAGGTCATAAATTTTGGAATTCTTTACGGTATGGGAGTAACTGCCTTAAGTCAAAACTTGGGAACAAATAGAAAGGATGCCCAAATATTTTATGATAATTATTTCAATCAATTCCCTACGATTGCAAATTATTTAGAGAGCATTAAAATATTTGCCAGAGAACATGGTTATACACAAACCCTTTTTAAGCGAAAAAGGTATTTTCCTGCCATTAACTCTTCTCTACCATTTATGAAGGCCATGGCAGAGCGCATGGCAACAAATGCACCCATTCAAGGGACGGCAACTGCTGATATTATAAAGATAGGAATGAAAAAAGTAGAGGAGGGACTGATTAATTCAGGGATATTAGATGATGTCAGAATGGTCTTGCAAGTTCATGATGAATTAGTCTATGAGATTAAAGAAGATAAATTAGAAGTAGCCAAGAGAATCATAGAAAAGGGAATGATAGAGGCTATTCCAAGGGATTTTATTAAAGAGATGACTCCTGTTCCTCTCGCTGTTAGTTACGGTTTTGGTAAAAATTGGGGTGGATTAAAGTAGTGGCATAATTTTATTTCTAGTGATAGGATTAATATATGGACGAATATAATAAAAATTTAAATATTAAAAACTCATCTAAGTCAGGAATTGTTCATGTTCTTCTTTCTCGGTCTTATGCAATATACTTCTTTGCTGTTTTATTTGGTGCTATTTTTGACATCGTATTTCATTTTGATATTTTTGGAAATTATATATATCAATATGTTGGAATTATAATGATCATATTAGGTTCATTCTTTGTTTACTGGGCACAATCAACAACCAGCCAGCCAAAAAGTGAAATAAATAAAGAAAGAGATACTAATTTCTTTTTGCGCGGTCCATATAAATATACAAGGAATCCAACAAATTTCGGAGTAGCTTTTATGTCTTTAGGTTTAGGTTTTTTAATAAATTCTCTGTTTTCTGTCATATTTATAGTGATAGCGTATCTTATCTCAAAATTAATTTTTATTAAAAAACAGGATTCTATTCTAGAAGAAAGATATGGAAGTGTTTTTGATGATTACAAAAAGAAAGTTAAAAATTGGCTATGATTCATATCTTGGTTGGAGGGGATACAAAAAATAAAAGTAATTACATAAAAGAGCTCACAGGAAAGAGTGAGTCTTTTTTTATTCCAACTAATTTATTAACCAAGGATTTGCTAATGAGTTATTCTAGTAATATAAGTTTGTTTGGGGAGTCTCCATTTATTATTGCTGAAAATATTTTAAATGATGATAATTTAATTTTCTTACAAGAAGAATTAAATTCGTTAAAAGATTCAGAAACAATTTTTATTATAAAAGAAGATAAAATGTCTGTTCCTCTTCAGAAGAAGTACAAGAATTATGGTAATATAAAAATTTTTGAAGAAAAGAAGATAATACCAATATCTAAATTTAATATCTTTAGCTTAACAGATGCTTATTCCAATCGTGATAAAATTAAAACCTGGATTATTTTTAATAATGCTATTTTATCTGGCTTAGAGCCTGAAGCGATTGCCGGAGTTTTATTTTGGAAAATAAAAACCATGATATTAAACGGAAGCCGTAGCTTTAATAAGGAAGAACTTAAATCTCAATCAAGCCATATTGTCTCTTTATATCATAAGGCCCACAGAGGAGAGTCCGACTTTGCTATTTCCCTAGAGCAGTTTATTCTCTCATCTTTGTCTTCTCGTTAAAAATGGTATAATAAAAAAATGGAATCAATTTTGAAATCAGAAATTTTTTTCTTCATTAGCTCTGTTTCCGTAATTTTAATTACAGTTATTTTTATTATTGTAGGTTTTTATTTGATAAAGATAATGAAAAATTTTTCCGAAATATCGGAGAAAATTAAAGATACAGTAAATGGAGCCACTTCTTCACTTGAGGAAGTAGGGGAGAATATAAAAGAAAGTTTGATTTTTCGCTTCTTTTTTGGCAAGAAAAGAAGGAGCAAAGAAAGTAAGAAATAATTATTAATAAATTTTAACACATAAATTATATGGCAAAGATAAACAAAAAAGGTTTAAGTGGAGGGGAGGTTGTAGGGATAGGAGCCACAGTTGCGGCCTTAGGAGCTGCTGCTTATATTCTTTTTGGACCAGAAGGAAAGAAGAATAAAAAGGTAATTCGTGGATGGGCAGTTAAAATGAAGGGAGAAATAATTGAGAAATTAGAAGAAGTAAAAGAAATTTCTGAACCAGTCTACCAAAATATAATAGACAAAGTTTCAGAAAAATACGCAAAGGTTAAAAAAGTTGACCCTAAAGAATTAGAAGTTGCTATTTTGGATGTTAAGAAGCATTGGAAAACAATGATGAAAGATGCAAAACCAAAGAAAAAAGCAAAAGTAGTAAAAGCTAAAAAATAAACTCAATATAAAAACCCCTACCGATGTACATCGGTAGGGGTTTTTACGAGCTTTTTCGCTTTCAAAGGCCAAACTTTTGCGGACCAAAAGAAAAGGCCTAGGAGTCATTTCTTTATTATCTTTTGAAGATAAAGGAGTGGCTCCTGGGCCTTTTGGCTTTTAGGAACGAAAGAACTCATTAAACACTTTTATAAATAATCGTGTTTAGTAAAAATGAACTAATCAATATTATAATTATTACTATATTCTCTTCTCTATCAAGAAAAAATAATACAATTAATAACTTAGGTACTATTATACACTAAATTTCCAGAATTCAAAATATTTTATAGGGAAAATTCTATATATTGATTTTATCTGATAAATATGGTACTTTTGTGTATAGTCATTAGCGTTAGTATAATACCTTTCGTATTTCAGTTATAGTGTTTTCAGCTGAATGTTAAGAGAGTATAGTTTAATAATAAAATATCCCCTCGTAGCTCAGTCGGTAGAGCAGCTCCCTTTTAAGGAGATGGTCGTAGGTTCGATTCCTACCGAGGGGACAATGAAGAAATCTATTGTTTCAGTTCTCATTCTTCCCGATATACGCTCGGCACTAAATGTCGGAGCGATTTTTCGTACAGCCGATGCTGTTGGTATAAATAAAATTTATCTTATTGGTTGTACCCCAAGACCGACAGATCAATTCGGACGTATTCAAAAGGATATAAGTAAAAGTGCCCTTGGAGCTGAGACTTGGATACCTTGGGAATATAAAGAAAAACTACTTCCTTTAATAAAAACCTTAAAGAAACAGGGCTATGAAGTCGTGGCCCTTGAGCAAGATATAAACTCGATTGATTATCGTAAATATAAAAAACCAGAGAAACTGGCCTTTATTTTAGGTCCTGAAGTTACAGGTCTTGATAAAAAAATCCTTAAAAATTGTGACAAAATAGTCGAGATACCAATGTATGGCAGAAAAGAATCCTTAAATGTTTCAGTAGCTTGCGGTATTTCTTTATTTAGGATACTAAGATAGTAGATTATTGTATTAATACTGATTGTCCTTTTATGAAAGGCTTGTCAGTATTTTCTGTTTTTGGCTTACCACTCAGAACCCAAATTACAAAAAGAACAATAACAAATATTATAATTTCAACTCCGAAACTTACTTCACCCCCGCTCTTTTTCTTGGTCTCAGTTTTCTTTTTTTCTACTTTTTTATCTTTTGGTTTTTCTGCCATATTTTATGCTCGCTTACTAGCGGCGATTAATTGAATAATTTTTGATGTGTATTACAGAAGTGTGCACTGCGCCCATCTAATACTTTTCTTATTATAACACCCCGACAGCCTCTCTTACTACAAGCTTCTCCTTTTTTACGGTATACATTATGATGGTTTTGGAAATTTCCTTTGGCGCCATCTATATTTCTATAGTCAGACATCGAGTCACCACCAAAATCTATTCCTTTATTTAAAATATCCTTCATTTCTTTATACAATAGAGATAGAATTTTACTCGTGATTTTAGAAGGTTTTGATTCTGGACTAATTCCGGCTAGCCATAGCATTTCATCAGAATATATATTCCCGATACCTGCAATGATAGATTGATCCATAAGGACAGTTTTTATATTTTTATTGGGTCTTAATAAAAGCTGATTTTTAAATTTTTCAAAAGTGAAATTTTTTTCCAACGGTTCATTTCCAAGATTTTTTAGATGAATAGTTTCATTCATACTTTCCGAGTTAAGAAGTGTTATCTTGCCAAACTTACGAGAGTCACAAAAAGCCATGGACTTGCCATTTGAAAGAGAAAAAAGGACATGGATAAATCGATTATAAGGGTCATGAAGTTCCTTCCTTTCTTTAATATCAGGAATCCATTTATTCTCCTTTTTATTGTAGTTATAATAGCCAACAATAATATGGCCCGTCATTTTTAAGTGAATGAGGATAGTCTTTTGGTTTGAGAGATTTATTAATATATTTTTAGCTCTTCTTTCTACACTTAAAACTTTTGAATTTTTTATATCGTTTCTAAATTTTTTGAAAAATAATGCATCTTTAACTGTATTTTTAAATTGTTTTATTGGATTTTCTTTTGAAATATCAGTCCAGACATCTAGGAAGGAGAGTCCTTTCAGGGCAACATTTAATCCGTTGACTGTAGTTGTGACTTCTGGTAATTCAGGCATATTATCTTCCTCCTAAAATTTTAAGGGCTTCTTTTATTCGAGCATTGGTTCCTATAAGTTCACTTGGTACTTTATTTAATGCGTCGCGGGCTTCATTTTGGGAATACCCCAAAGACTTAAGAGCTTCCAAGATATCTCCTTCTTCTCTCAATGTACTTGGAGTATCATTACTGTCTTTGTAATTTTTTAATTTATCTCGAAGTTCAATTATAATCTTTTCGGCTGTTTTTTTACCAATACCAGAAACCTTATTTAGATAACTAACATCCCCAGTCGCGACGGCTCTTTTAATCGTATTAATTGGAGCCAGAGCAATAATACCAAGAGCAGATCTTGGTCCAATACCTGAAACGTCTAAAAGTAGTTCAAAGAAAGACAAAGCTTCTGTGTTTGAAAAGCCATATAAATCTATTGAATTTTCTCGAACAGCTGTGTAGATGAATAAAGATATTTCATCTCCTTCTTTATTATTTAATCTTACATCTTCGGTTACGGATACTTTATATCCGATATCTCCGGTATTTATAATTATGAATTTATCTGTTGAGTATATAATTTCTCCTTTTAAATAGGCTATCATATGCTTATTATACTTTTTTTATGCAAAATATACAGCCATTTACTTTTTATGGTTTTTCTGTTAATATGCGTGTATTCGATTTTGCTGGTGTCTCGGCTTAATTTGAATCAAACAAATTAAATTAATAATTAATAATTATAGATATTATGCCAATTACAAAATCAGCAAAAAAGGCCCTAAAGGGATCTCTCGTTAAAAAGGCCATGAATGATCGCAATAAAAAAGCCATCAAAGAATCCATCAAAAACATAGAGAAACTTGTTAAGGAAAAGAAAAAGGATGAAGCAAAGAAGCTTCTACCAGTTGCTTACAGTGCTATCGATAAGGCTTGCAAGAAAGGAGTTTTAAAGAAAAATACAGCTTCTCGCAGAAAGGCTTTATTATCAAGAATGACAAAATAAAAGTTTAAAGCGGTCCAACGAAAGTTGGACCGCTTTTGCTATAAAGGTATAATATAAAAATGAAAAATATATATTTTTTTTATGGGACAGAATGTCCTCATTGTATCGTAATGGAAAAATTAATTGATAGACTTATTAAAGAAGGTCTTAATATTAAAAAAATGGAAGTTTGGCATAATACCTTAAATGAAGATTTGATGGTTAATTTAGACAAAGGAGATGATGTGTGCGGGGGAGTACCATTTTGTTTAAACGAAGATAGTGGTAAGAGTATTTGCGGTGAGGCTAGTTATCAAGAATTGAAAGATTGGGCCGAAGGTAAGTAAGTAAAAAAACAGAGGTTGTACGTCTAAGGGAGACGTCCAACCTCTGTTTTTGTTTTACTAAATTATTGTACCGGAGCTATTGGAGTATCGGGATTTACTTTAACAGTAACTTCACCAAAACCTTTTTGTGTATTTCCTTCAAATCTATCAAAATTTGAATTTCTCATTCCTCTTTCAAATCTATTATCTCTAAACTCAGATTTTATTTCTCCCCATTGTGTTCCTAGACAAAATGCAATTATAATTAATATTATTACGGCAATTCTTTTAAGCATGTGACACTTTCTCCAATTATGACAACAATTAGCCATTCCATGTTCACATTTAATTCCTTCTTTGTTTTCACAACAACCCTCCTTTTTTTCATTTTCCATTTTTTACTAATATCATGCAAGCATGATGTAATTATTTACTAATACGCGACATTCTTTGTATTATATCACATGGCTATTTAATAAGTTTTATTAGCCAACGCATAGTTTTTACCATAAAAAGTATAAGCGCCATTTACCCCTAAGCCATTGCAAGTTTTTTGAATAAAATCAACATCACTTATTGTTGGTTTTTCCTTAGTGCAAGAAATAGAATACATTTCATCGTCTTCACATAAGTAAATCATATAACCAAGATGATAATCAGGACCATCGTCAACTATTGGTTTGGAAAGATATCCCTTTTCTGACAAGACTCTCGTCATTGCCTTCGGATAATCTGTCCCATTTTCATATCCTAAATAGCCGTCCCCGTGGCCGAGCCAGCCTGTGCCACTAATTCTATAAGTTCCATAATCAAGATAGTACATTTCTAGGGCTATTTGGATACTATTTAAATCTGACATTCTTCGCGCGTCGCGGGCTTTGGCTCTCGCACTATTTAAACTAGCCAAAACTACACTAGAGAGTATACCAATGATAGAGATAACAACTAAGAGTTCTATCAGAGTAAAACCCCTAGAAAAAATCGATTTTATGTTTCTGAACTGATAAATTTTTTTCATAATTTCAGTACCTTAGACTCAATTTTTATAACTTATTTCATTATATCATCGCATTTTTGGAGCCACAATAGAAAAAGCCAGATAAATCTGGCTTTTTCTATTGTGGTCCTGGCAGGAATCGAACCTGCATCGCAACTTCCGCAAAGTTGCGTCCTATCCATTGAACGACAGGACCATATACACGGTATAAATTTACACTATTATATGTGTATTAGCAAGCTAAAATCCCAACTTCTCCATAAACTTCATAGATTTTGATTCCTCAAGCTCTATGTTTGGTATTACCTTAAGTAATGATTCTTTGATATCATCCATCAAATTAATAGGGAAAGGAATAGTATAGACAGGGAGAAAGTATTTATCTATTTCTATTAATAAGACAGAAACACTTTCTTCTTTTTTAATATTGAACCCTTTTATATTTTTCCATTCATATTTATTTTTACCTAGTGTTAAACCACTTGTTTCAATTGAGAAGTTAACATCTTCTGGTTGACGGAGGCTGAAGAATACAAGAGAGCAACCAGATATAAAAATAAAAATAGCAAAAAGATAATTACTAAACCACAAAGCGATTCCAAATGCGATAACCGATATTAGTCCTATTGCCCAGATAAAGTCTATACTTTTCTCTTCGTGTTTATATTCTGGGGCAGACCATTCTATTTTTTTTATTGTTATTTCTTCCATATATGGATTGTATCATTTAATTTTTTTATTTTCTATTCTTAGACAAAGATGCTACCGCTTTATAGACAGCTAAGCGTGCTTTCTTGTCAAACATATTGGGTATTACGTTTTCTTTATTTGGATTTTTAACAATATTTGCTAAAGCAATGGCAATAGTTATAAATATTTTATTTTCAAATTGCGGAATTTTAAAATCAAGCATTGCTTTGAAAGCGTTAGGAAATACAAGTGAATTATTTATTTGATTTGGGTAGTCAGATCTTCCTGTTGCTACAATAAAGGCACCGGCCTTGATAGCTTCCTCTGGCATTATTTCTGGGGTAGGATTTGCCAAGGTAAAGATTATGGGTTTATTGGCCATGCTTTTAATCATATCTTCTGTTAGGGTTTTAGGCTTTGATAACCCAATAAAAACATTAGCATCAATTAAGGCATCAGATAAGACACCCGCTTTTTCTTTTATTGTGCTTCCAAGGAGTAATTCTTTTTTTTCTTTATTTAAATCTTTTCGGCCTTTATATATTATGCCTTTGCTGTCGCAGAATATTGTATTTGTGATTCCATAAGAATGGAGGAGTCTTCCTGTGGCAACTCCGGCGGCTCCAACTCCCGCGATTACCACTTTAACATTTTCCTTTTTTAACTTAGCTAATTTTAACGAATTTATAAGCGCAGCAAGTGTAACCGTCGCTGCTCCCCATTGATCATCGTGCATAACTGGAATATCTAATTCCTTGCGGAGTCTCTCTTCGATCTCAAAACATCTTGGAGCTGAAATATCTTCTAAATTTATTCCACCAAAAACAGGAGCAATTTGTTTAACCGCTTTTATAATTTCTTCTGTATCTTGTGTGTCTAAGCAAATAGGGAAGGCGTCCACTCCACCAAAATCTTTAAAGATGGCAGCCTTACCCTCCATAACAGGAATTGCAGCTAGTGGCCCTAAATTACCAAGTCCTAAGATAGCAGAGCCATCAGTTACAATAGCTACTGTATTTTTTTTAATTGTATAAGATCTTGCAAGTTTTAAATCTTTGGCGATAGCAAGACAGACACCAGCTACTCCGGGAGTATAGGCAAGTGATAAATCTTTTTTATTTTTAAGTGAAACCTTACTTGTAACTTCTAATTTACCGCCGTGTTTTTTATGTAATTTTATTGATTCTTCGTATATTTTAATCATATATGTATTATACCAAAAAATAAAATAATCGGCATAAGCCGATTATTTTATTGATTTTTTAATTTTTTCTGATAAGTCTTTGAGTTTTATAGGGTCGGCCATCGGTCCACCGGCAGACGAAAGATATCCTTCGTATTTATCAAACCAGACATCTTCGTGCGATAAAGCTTGCTCCCATCCACCTTTTAATTTTTCTGTTCCATGCATTGGAATGAGTTTCACATGAGCATGATTAATTCCTAGTCCTTCGATGATTATTCCCACACGGCCAACATCAGAATAATAATTTTCTAGAGCTTGAGCAACCTTTTTAGAAGCAATAACAAGGTCACCGAGTGTTTCATCTGGTATTTGAAGGGGGTCACTTTCGAAATGTTTTTTTGGTATCACACAAGAAAAGCCTTCGGTATTTGGATCAATAGCAAGAAATGCTATATGTTTCTCGTCTTGCCAAAAAATAGTTGACTGGATTGTTCCTTTTACTATCTCACAAAAAATACATTTATTGTCTTTTGTTTTTGCGTCATATTTAGCCATCTTTTAATTATAACACGGCACTGGTTTATTTATTAAATTTTTATACAACGCACATATGAAAAAATCTCAACAATCGTTGAGATTTTTTCATATGTGCGGAAGGGGGGAGATTCGAACTCCCGAGGAGCTTTCACCCCTGACAGTTTTCAAGACTGTTCCTTTCAACCACTCAGGCACCCTTCCGCCTACAACATTACATTATTTTCATCTTTTTTTCAAGTTTTGGTATATAAAGCAAAAAAGACCCCGGAGGGTCTTTTTATAATTTTGATTTAAAAGTTTTCAAAAAGTCACTAGGTTTTTTCTTTGCGATATAAAAAATATAAAAAATATCTAATATTGCAAAAGTATTTAAGATCATAAGAGCTATGAACCATTTTTTGTGATTATTTTTAGAAGCAGTCCAGAGTGAGTATCCCTTCCAAGGCAATACCCAAAGCATTGCAATAATAAAAACCCAAGCATTAATTTGAATATATTGATCCATAAGTAAATAATAACAGTAATAACATTTTATCGCAATTATGATAAGCTGTATTTATGAGATATTTAGGAATTGATTATGGGGCTAAAAGAGTTGGTCTAGCTATTTCGGATGAAAATTCCACTCTGGCTTTTCCTTATAAAATAATTTTAAATAATATGGAGCTAGTTGATAATGTGCACAATATTTGTGGTATAGAAGAAATAGGAGCAATTGTTTTAGGGGAGTCACATGATCTTTCTGGAAATCCAAATAAGATAATGGGGAGTATTGAAGAGTTTAAAAGAAACTTAGAAGCCGAACTAGACCTGCCTGTTTATTTTCAAAAAGAGTTCATGACAACAGTTGAGGCTCGAGGGAGAGCGGGTAAGGAAATTAATAATGCCAAGAAGATTGGTAAGGGTACGCAGAAAAGGACCGATGATTCAGCAGCAGCCATCATACTTGGAAGGTTTTTAGATAAAAAAAATAATTTAAATTAAAAAAATGGAATACATATCATACGAAGAATTTAAAAAGATGGACATAAGACTAGGAACTATCAGAGAGATTGAGCCAGTTCCAGAAACAGACAAACTTTTGCGTTGCCAGATAGATTTTAATGAAGTAGATTCTGATGGAAATAAAAAACTCCGCCAGATTATTTCTGGCATACATGAATATTATCCTGATTATAGTGTTCTTATTGGTAAGCAAGTTTTATATATAGTAAACCTTACCCCCAGAACCATAAAAGGTTTTGAGAGCAATGGAATGCTTATGGCGGTTGATGGTCTTGATGGTAATCCAGTATTTTTAACTCCAGAAGTCGAAGTCGGAGTTGGTAGTAAGGTCCGTTAATAATATGCTTGATCCAATCTTTCTTATTCAAACAGTTGGTCTCATCGGGATCATCTTTATAATTTTTGCTGAGACTGGATTATTTTTCGGTTTCTTTTTTCCAGGGGATTCATTGCTTTTTACCGCTGGAATTTTGGCTTCACAAGGGATTTTTAATATTTATGAGATTATAATTTTTTGTACAGTGGCTGCCATATTAGGGGATAGTCTTGGTTATTGGTCTGGAAAGAAATACGGACGAAAGCTTTTTGAACGTGATGCCGGCTTCTTTTTTAAAAAGAAGCGTATTGAAGATGCCGAAAAATTTTATGCACGTCATGGAAAATATACAATAATAATTGCTCGTTTTGTTCCAATCATTCGAACCTTCGCTCCAATTGTTGCTGGAATCGGCAGTATGCGTTATTCCACCTTTATTTCTTATAATATTTTTGGGGGGATTATTTGGGTTTCAGGGTTGTCATTTTTGGGATACTTTTTAGGGGGTATGATTTCTAATCCTGATAAATATATTCTTCCGTTGGCTCTTCTTATAATTTTTATTTCTATTATTCCAATAATTTTTAAAATTATTAGAGAGAAATATAAAAAAACAGAATAGTCTCTTTTATATCGCCAAATAGTAAGGTATAATAATGTAACAATGAAAAAGTTATATAACTATTATTTTCCAACTCCCACATACTTAGCTATGAATTCTTTTGCGATTGATATCTCTGATCAGTCCATTAAATATGGAGAATTAACGGCCACTCCTTTGGGTCTTAGATTAGGTCATTTTGGAAAAGAGAAAATTCCAACTGGAGTGGTTGTTTCTGGAAAAATAGAAGACCAAGAACAATTGGTAAATATTTTAAAAAAACTCAAGAAGAAGGAAAATCTTAATTTTGTTAGAGTTTCACTCCCCGAAGAACAAATGTATTTATTCACTCTATCTTTACCCAAGGTAAATGAAAGAGAATTAAGGGATATAATTTTACTTCAAATAGAAGAGCATATTCCTCTTAAGGCTGTGGATACTATATTTGAGTATGATATCATTTCGAGCTCTCCTAATAATATATTGGTTGAAGTTTCTGCTATTGCAAAATATACGATTGATGCCTATCTGTCGTCTTTTAAGAATGCTGGACTTACGGTTCTTTCTTTTGAGCTCGAGGCTCAGGCTATTGCTAGAGCGGTAATTTCTTCAGAGGATAAGGGGCCGGTAATGATAGTTGATTTTGGAGACACTCGAACAGGGGTCTCTATTGTTCATGATGGAAAGGTTTTCTTTACGACGACACTTGATATGGGAGGAATTAATTTAACTAGTATGATAGCGAAGAACTTTTCACTTTCTTTGGACAAAGCCGAAGAGATGAAGCGTTCTTATGGTCTTGATGGGATATCAAACATTGAAGATATTTTTCCGGTTATTTTAAATGGGATATCGGTATTAAGAGATGAGTTGAATAAGCAATATCAATATTGGAAAAGTCATGACAATTGGGGAATTAGTCATGATCAAATAAATCGAATTATTCTCTGCGGAGGGGATTCAAATTTAACAGGACTGTCTGAATACCTTGAGGCTAGTATGAAAATAAAGGTAGATCATGCAAATGCCTGGATAAATATTTCAGATATGAAGATATCAATTCCCAACATGTCGTTTGAAGAATCTCTTGGTTATGCTACGGTTCTTGGTCTAGCTCTCGGAGGTTTTTCTTATAGTACTAGCCCTGTGATAAATGTTTTACCAAGAGAAGAAAAAGTACTTTTAAATAAAGAATATTGGAAAAGACTTATCGTTATCTTTTTAATTCTTTGTTCTCTTGTTGTTGCTATATTTACTATTTTGCTTGTTCCGTCGTACTTCTTCTCGATGTCGAAACAGTCCATCGTAGAGAATAGACTAGAAGAACTTAATTCGAATGATAAAAATTTGCCTAGTCAAAATCTAGACACAACGATTAACGATATTAATACCAAATTGAATTTATTGTCATCGGTTAAAGCTAGATATTCAATTTCAGACGATGTTCTGGGTACCATCCTTTCTTCTAAACCAGATGGAATTACTTTTTCACAGTTACTTTTAAATCAAATGAAAGATAATAGTTTGGCGCTAGAAATTCATGGTCTTGCTCGTGACAGAACAGCTTTACGTAATTTTAAGTCTATTATTGATCTTAATCCAAAAGTTGCATCTTCTAACTTGCCAATATCAAATTTCTTGGAAAAATCTGATATTAATTTTACTATTTCAATAGTAATGAAATAATATGAAAAAAAGTCATACAAATTTAATACTCATAATTAGCACCATCTTATTTATTTTTACCATTGGTTCTTTTGTTTTTTTCTTTACTGTTATTAAAAACAAAAATAGGCATATATCTGCGGTCTCTATTGCTTTAGGGAAAAAGACCTCTGAACAAATTAATGTAAATAATCTTGATAATAAAATAATTGAACTCGGAAATATACAGAAAAGGATTAGTGGTTATTTTATTAACACTTCAGCTATTGATACTTTTGTTGAATATCTAGAAGGTATTGGTCTTAGTAATAATGTTGATCTGTCAGTTAAGAGTGTTGATACTCCCAAAAATGAGAAGAATAGAATATTCGTCACCATAAACATGAAAGGAAGTTTCTCGAATTTAATGAGAGTAATATCTATCTTGGAAAATGCACCATATAATATAATTATAAACTCTACATATTTAAATAAAGAGACATTAATTTCTACTGATACAAACAACACTCCCATAAAAGGGAAAGATATCCCTAAGGAAGATAAATCTTATTGGATTGCCAATGTAACATTCGGTATTTTAAATTTATAATATATGAATAATTTTTTATTAAAAATTAAAAACACACTTAAGGCTATTGATGATTTTTTTAAGATTAATCCTCATAAACAATGGGTCTTTTTATTGTATATATTTTTTATTTCTATTTCTATTTTAACTTTATTTAGTTTTTATTTTCTATATGAAATAAAGAATGAAAAAATATTTCAAGTTAAAGTTGAACAAGAAGGGAAGCAATCTTTACTGAAGGAGGATTTACTAAAAAGAACCATAGACCTATTTGATAAGAAGGCTCAAAAAGAAGCAGAGATAAAAAATAATTTATCTACTTATAGGGACCCAAGTTTATAATATTGGTGCCCTCGGCAGGAATCGAACCTGCAATAACGGCTTAGAAGTCCGCAGTTATATCCATTTAACTACAAGGGCAAAACTAGTGCGCGATGAGGGACTTGAACCCCCGACCTTCTCAGTGTAAATGAGTTGCTCTACCAACTGAGCTAATCGCGCATATATTATACAACATATCTAATATCCATTATATTCGGACATTTATTGGCTAATTGAATAATAGCATATTTTTAATATATTTCAACTATATGCTAGTATGTGGGTATGAAGCTAAAAATCCTTTTTGAAGATAAGAATATGCTAGTCGTAGACAAGCCAGCAGGTATTGCCGTACATGCTGATGCTCGAACAAAAGATAAAGACATAACAATGGCTGATCTTATATTGGATTATGATAAAAAACTTGAAAAAGTTGGGGAACCTATGGTTATAGAATTTGGGGGAAAAGAAATAAAGATTAAGCGTCCAGGTATTGTTCATCGACTCGACAGAGAAACATCTGGAGTTTTGCTTGTTGCTCGTAATCAAAAAACTTTTCTTTTTTTAAAAGAGCAATTCCAAAATCATACAATAAAGAAGGTTTACCGAGCTTTTGTGTATGGTTTTGTCTCTGATCCTAAGGCATCACTTGCTACAGGAAAGAGGGGGGTCATTAATGCTTCTATTGGACGTTCACCCATAGATATTCGAATGTGGACAGCTGGCCGTGGAGCGAGAGAACCACTTCGTACAGCTATGACTGAATACGTAGTTTTAAATAGATTTTCCGATAATAATATAGAAGGTATAAATCAAGATAATAAATTCTCTTACATTGAAGCATACCCAAAGACTGGGCGTACTCACCAGATTCGAGTTCATATGAGATACATTAATCATCCTGTTGTTTCTGATCCACTTTACAGAGGAACAAAAGAATTAGCTCTCGGAATGAAGCGTCTTGCATTGCATTCATATTCAATAACCTTCAGAACTCCAAATGGCGAGATGAAAACAGTTGAATCTCCGCTACCTTCCGATTTTAAAAAAGTAATAAAAACATATCTTGCTTAAAATAGGCATATATGATAAAGTAGAACCCATGGAAATAACGAAAGTACAATTTACACCAGTAGAGCAAGTTTCTCGCAAAACCCTTGATTTTAAAGCAGGAGATACTGTTCGTGTGTGGAGTAAAATTATGGAAAAAGGAAAAGTTCGTCTTCAGGCTTTTGAAGGACTAGTTTTGTCACGCAAGCATGGAACAGAGTCAGGAGCTACTTTTACTGTTCGCAAGGTATCATTAAGTGTTGGAGTTGAACGTATTTTTCCTCTCTATTCTCCTAACATTGATAAAATAGAAGTCTTGAGAAAATCAAAGACTCGCCGAAATAAATTATATTATATTCGTACAAAGGCAGTTAAGGAAGTTAAGAAAAGACTAAAGAGTGTTACCATCTCAAGAGAAGAGAAACCTACAGAAGAGAAAACAGCATAATAAACAAATAAAAAATAGAGGTTAGAAATCTATCATAGATATCTAACCTCTATTTTTTATTGAAAAAAATACAAGAATTAGTTATACTCGATATGTTTACAATGCGCGGGTGTTGAAACTGGTAGACAAGCATCCTTGAGGTGGATGTGCCCTTACGGGTGTGGAGGTTCAAGTCCTCTCCCGCGCACAATAAGAAAAACCTTTTTAAAAAGGTTTTTCTTATTGTGCGCGGAATGAAGAACCTACGTTCTTCATGTGAGAGGAATTGAAAACCTTGAGTATATTTTCTTAAATTTAATAATTTTAGAAAATACGAAAGGTATACTGGTCATGTAATGACCAAGAAGCGTACTCGCGTTCCTCTCCCGCGCACAAAGTTAGAGATATAAGATATAATAGGAGCATGATTGCCATTTTAATTAATTTATTTTACTTAATAGTATTTTTGGTTTTTTTTATTGTTCTCATTTTATTATTTTTCTGGATGTGGAGCGCAATTAAGGCTAAAGTTCCATTTGTTCCAGTTTCTAATAATATTTTAAAAGATATAAAGGAAGCCCTTCAGCTTAAAGAGGGCAGTGTTGTTTATGATTTAGGTTGTGGTGATGGCAGAGTACTTTTTTATCTTTACAAAAATAACCCAAATCTAAAATACATTGGGGTGGAAAATAGCCCCTTTCCATATTTTTTGGCTTATATACTTAATTATTTTCATAAGAAAAGATATAAAAGTAATATTGAAATTATAAAAGGAGATTTTTTTAATATAGATTTATCAAATGCGACTCATGTTTTCACATATCTTTATCCAAACATTATGGATGATTTAATGCCTAAACTTAGCAAAGAGCTTAACCCAGGAACCCGCCTTGTTTCGGTTTCTTTTCATTTTACAAATAAACGCGAGATAAAAGAGATAGATTTAAAGAGAGGAAAATATAAACTTTCGCAAAAAATATATGTTTATGATTTTTAAAAGAGTAGTTTTGAATAATTGATAAATATTATTTAAGTGCGTAGTTTACTACATAAGAAATCGGTAGTATAATAGCCATGTATGATAACTCCAGATTTAATTGAGTATATAAAAACACAACTAAATAAAAATATTTCGAAGGATTTAATTATTCAACGTTTAGAAGAAGCCGGTTGGCGGATGGAAGATATAGAAGAGGGTATTACTGAGGCATCTCCAGCTAAGGTAGAAATTAAGGTTGCGCCTGTTCAAGAAGAAAAGATTGTTATCGTTGATAATTATAAAGAAACACCTCTAGTAAAAGAAGAAATTATTAAAAAAACAGAAGAGCCAACTGAACCCTTAGAGATTAAAAAGGCGGTTGATCCGTACAGAGAATTACCAGATGGAACTGAACCTGTTGTCGCAAAAGAGGAAGTAAAAAGTACCCCAACGAGTAGCTTGGATTTATTGAAAATTTGGGTTCCGACAACGATTAAACCAAAGAATGAAGAAATAAAGATAGAGCCAGAGGTAAAGATTGAAGCAGAAGTTAAAAAAGAGCCAGAAATAAAACCTGAAATAAAAATAGAGCCAGAAGCAGAAATAGAATATATTGGCGAACCAGAAAAAACAGAAGCAACTCCTTCTTTGTCTGAAATGGGGTCACAAAATCAAATACAAATTGAATCAACTAAAACAGAAGTTGGAAGTGAAGCAATTTCGAGTATTCCAATCATAGAATTAAATAAGTTAAATTTGCCTATTATTGAAAATAAACAGCCAGATGCTTCGCTTATCTCTGCTTTTAATCCGATGTTGAGTGGAGACACATCTTCTCTTTCATCAGAAATTAAACAACCAGAAGAAAAAACAATCGTTGATGATTTCATACCAACAATAAATAAAAGTCCTTTTTCTAAGCCGATTGCACAAACAATACTAGAACCTCAAAAATTACAACCGATTAAGAGTAATATAGTTCAGAATGGAATGTCGGATATTTTACCTAGGAATGCAATGATTTCATCATATTCCCAGGCATTATTGTCTTCAACTAAAGAGAAAGAAGAGATAGTTTCATCTCTTCCCAAAAAACATAAATTTCTAAAATTTGTAGTTATTTTATTTGTTATAAGTCTTATTAGTGGTATGATTTTTGCTTTTGTAGAGGGCTATCTAAAAATTCCTGGTTCTAATTTTAGTTTTTCTGTTGTTAAAAAAGACCCCCAAGCAGTAATGATGGAAGCACCTTTTTCTATCTCCAAATTAAAATCTTATAAAGTAGAAACAAATATAAATATTTCATCTCCGTCTCTTTCTAATATTAGCATTGGTCTATCTAGCGGAAAGGTGGTTGATTCTGCCGACCGAGACTCTGTCTCTATTATAGCTAAGGGCTCAGCTAATCATGTTGACGATAAGCTACTTTTTGATTATTTATTAAATTTCAAAAGTTCTATTTTGAAAAATGAGATTATTAGTAATTGGAAATATGATGGGTCAGATTTGCATGTAAGCGTTCCTGATACAAGCGAGATTTTTAAGAAAGATGCACCGAAGCCTACCATCATATCCATGAAGCCTAATGATATTGGTTTAATAGAAGGGGAATTATCTCCATCACTTCAAAATATAATAAAGAAGATAGATATTTATAATATTCTTTCGAATGACGTTCCACTGTATGTTAAAAATGAAACATCTTCAATTTTAAAAGAATTTATTACAGGCCTTCAGTATACTGAAAAAGGAGAAGAGAGTATTCATGGAGTTGATACTTACCATTATGAGATGTCGACCGACCGTCAATCAACAAAGAAATTATTGAGTTCATTAGTAGATCTTTTTGTTATGGAATTACCAGCAGATCAGAAGAAAAATTTAGACGAAGCACTTGGAGCTTCTGCCTTTAGTTCATTTGATGTATGGGTTGGGAAAAATGATGATAATCTTTATCAAATAAAATTTACTTTGAATGCACCTTTGTCTAAAGTTTTAGGATTAAATGATAGTGGAATTGCAGGGAATGAAGTTAAGTTAGATTGGACTACAACTTACTATGATTTAAATGTAGACAATAAAATTGTCATGCCGGACGAGCAAGTAAATATGCAAGGTTTTATAAAAAATATTAGAGATATAAAAATTAAAAATACTATTTCTGCTTTTAAGCCTCAGGCTAATTCATTAAGAAACGCAATAGGTTCTTATGGTAATAGATCAAATCCTGCTGGAAGTTGTACTAATCCAAATCCTGGCTCGTTATTCTCTCCACAGGGTCACCCAAGGAGTGCAGAGGGGGCAATTAGTTCTATCTCAAGCTCAATGATTGCTTTATTGTCAGAAACAAACGGAGCTGGTTCTTGCTATTCCACTTCAGGAGCATGGGCCTTGTCTGCTCCTCTTGCTACAAGTTCAGATTCTTTAGTCCCTAATCCAAATGATGTTAATTATTTCTATTGCACCGACAGTAGTGGAAATACAAAAACTCTTTCTGCTCCGATAACAGGAGTAGAGTGTAAATAATATGCAAATTATATTTATTATTTCTATTTGTCTTTTTAGTCTTTTGGGCTTCTTTATTTCGAGGTATATTTATCAAAACAAAAAGTTAAACAAGAAAGTTATATGCCCAAATAAGTCAAAATGCGATCGGGTTATTTATTCTTCATATTCGAAAATATTTGGTTTGGGAGTAGAGCAAATAGGGATGGTGTACTATGCTTTTATTGGTTTTGCTTTTGGTTTCGCTTACGTCTTCAGCCTCTATAATTTTGGAATTAAATTTATTCTATTTGGAATAACTATTTGTGCTTTGTTATTTTCTATATATCTTATTACGGTTCAAGTCTTAATTATAGAAAAAATATGCATGTGGTGTTTAATGTCATCCATTATATCTTTTGCTATATTTGTTTTGGCCTATTTTTACACATTTGCAATATAATATTTATACCTAGATTTTTTAAGCATTTTCTGGTATAAATGGTTAGTTACTATTATTTAAGGTAATAGTATAGATATGGTGCTTATAGTGTAATGGTTAGCACTAGAGTTTGTGGAACTCTCGGTCTGGGTTCAAATCCCAGTAGGCACCCCATAACAAAAACCCCTGAAAAGGGTTGTTTTTGTTTTGGGGTGCCCAAGCAAATGAACTGCTTCATTTGCGTCTGGGGATTTGAAGACCTTGAACTTGGATTTTGAAACTCTGTTTCAAAATCCGTGAAAGGTGTACAGATTCTGTAAGAATCAAAAAGTGTACTCGCGGTCCCAGTAGACACAACCCTTGATTTGTTATATTTTAGTTGTATTATTAAATTATTAATATTTATAATATATATATCTAACTTATGAAAAAATACGCGGTGTTCTTGCTCTTGGCCTTTTTGGTTACTCCTTCTTTCGCTAAGGCTTCAGTTTTGTATAGTCAGTCAATTACACTATCTCCTGGTTGGAATACTATATCTACCCCAAAGGTTTTAGAGTCACATGTTTTTTCAGCAGCAGAAACTTCAAATAATTTTGATATTTATACTCTTAATTCTTCAAAACCTTCTGGCTGGGCTACTCTTGCTGATTTAAACCAAACAGAATTTACTCCACTCTTTGGGTATTTTATAAATAATAAAACAGGAGTAACTCAAACTTTAACTTTTAATTATAAAAATGTTTCTATTGGGGAGCAGTTTTTTAGTAGAATATTTCCAACCTCTGGTTGGTACTCTTTTGGTATAGCGAATTCTACCTATGCTAAAAATTTGAATAGTGACAATACTGATATAAATAACCCAGACAATATATTAAATTCACTTATTGATTCATCTGTTCATTATGGAGATGTCGTTGATTTTACCGATGCAAGTTATTTAACAAACAAAGACTCTGTTGCTGTAATTAGTCCCTGGAAAGATGCAGTTAGATCTGCCAGTATAGCTAATAATACTGAAGTGAATACATTAAATGATTTTCGTGAGTTAAAAGGTTATGCCATTTATATAAAAGATGCGAATACAGAATATAGTGGTTTTCAAAATACTACAATTTTTCAATGTTCTGATGGAATAGACAATGATGGAGATGGCTCTATTGATATGATCGATATTGGTTGCAATAGTAATGTAGACAATTTAGAGTATAATCTTCCTGTTGCTCTTACTGTATCAAAGGAGACTTCAAGTCCTATTGCTCAAACAGTTAAAGTTTCAAATACAGCTTCAACATCAGATATTCCTATGCTTGTATTCAAGCTTAAAAACACAGGTGCTGACATGACATTTGATGCTATGTCTTTCAAGGTTGATGCTTCAACAAGTCCATTAGCTATGATCGGTGAACTTACATTGAAAGAAGGTGGAAACACTGTTGCAACATGGACACCAACATCAGCAACAACAGGCCCACAAACAGTAACATTTAATCTTGATAATACGTATAAGATTCCAGAAGACTCAACGAAAATTTTCACAGTTGTAGCTAAGATCAACGATATTGATAACTTTACAGCTGGAACATTGGATGTTTCGTATCTTTCTGCTTCATATGAAATTACAAATACAAAAACTATTTTAGCTTCAGTATCAGGTTCAGCAGTAGGTGAGACTCAGACATTCTTTAGTACAGGAGCCGCTGTAAAGTTTGTTTCTGAAGCTTACACAGCCGCTGTTTCTGGAACAAGTCCTACAGAAGGTTCTATCGCTATTACTTTCACAGTTGAAGCTGTTGGAGATAATGACGTAGTAATCAAAGAAAACGGTTCTAACGTTCTTAATACATTAGTATTAGGTGCTGGAGTGGATACACAAAATACTCTTAACACTATTGTTACAGAGTCAGGCGTATCAGCACTAGCTGGTAACTTCACTGTTTCATCAGGTGACGTAAAGACATTTACAGTTACACGAAGATTTAGTTATGCTCCAGGATTCGTTATATTAACACTTAACAGTGTTGCAGGATCAACAGTTTCAAACGTTAAAACAGCTGCTCATTAATTATAATTTATATGAAAAAAAATTTATTTATTTTTATCACTTTAATAATATTCCTATTCCCATTGATATCTTTTGCTTCTGCAATTCCTAAATTTCCAATGGCATTTTATGGAAATGTTACGATAAATGGAGTAAAAGCTCCAGAGGGGACAGTTATTAAAGCATATTATGGGCCTATTTTAGCAGGACAATCTACTGTTGATAGTTCCGGTGCTTATGGTTATGTTTCATCAATCGCCAAGAAACTTCTTGTTAGTGAAGGAGACGGAATTATTACTTTTAAGTTTCAGTTAGCATCAATTTTATCGGGAGTAGAAAGTACTGGCACTACAACTATTTCTTTTCCTGGTTTTGGAGAAGGAGTAACAATAAATAAAGATTTAGCTTTTACCTACACTATTGTTTCTAGTGGAGGAGGTGGTGGTGGGGGAGGTAGCAACTCTTCTTCTTCAACAACAATACCAATAATAAAACCTATTATTTCCATAACTCCTACTGCTTCATCTATACTTGGTTGTGAAAATAGAACAAGTGGATTTAGTTTTATTAATGGTCAATCTTGCCTAAAAAATGTAGTTTCAGATATAAATCAAGTTACAGATTTACCAGTTACCCCCTTATCAAATTTAGAAGCTTCAACATATAATCTTGGCACAAAAATTTTAAAAAATGGAAGTAGAGGTGAAGCAGTTAAAGAGTTACAAAGATTTTTAAATGATACCTTAAAGTTAGGATTAGTTCTTGATGGAAAACTTGGACCTAAAACAATAGCAGTAATAAAACAATGGCAAAAAAATAAAGGTTTAGTTCCTGACGGTTTAATTGGACCCAAAACCAAAGCATTAATGAGATAATCAATAATTTTTTAAAGATTCCTAAATTGACTAATATTTGGCGTATCCAAGATTAATTTATCTCTGATATAATAGATATATGTCAGACTTTAAAATCAATAAAATTAAAGGTCCAAATAACAGCGAAGTTTCTTTCTGTCCGGAAAGAGGGGGAATTGTCACTTCTCTTAAGCTGAAAGGTAAAGAAATATTTTATTTCGACAAGGAAACATTTCAAGACAAGGGCGAAAGCGTCCGCGGTGGAATTCCTATTCTTTTCCCAAATATGGGAGAGCTTAAAGAAGAATCAATTTATCCAAACTTAAAAAGACATGGTTTTGCTAGAAACTTAACTTGGAATACAGAAGAAATAGATAAAGGATTTAAAGAAATTTTACTTTCAAATAAAGAGACAAGAAAAATATATCCTTTTGATTTTAAATTTTCAAATAAGGGGACGTTTGAAGATGATGGAACTTTTACTTTGATTCAAGAGATTGAGAATAAAGAAGAAATAAAAGAATTACCCATTTCGATTGGGCTCCATCCTTATTTTAAAATACCAAGCGGAGAAAAGAAAAATATTAAATTTAATTTTGAAGGTGGAAAATCTATTGAAGAGCAAATAAATATTTGGGGTAATGGCGGAACTGTCTATATAGATAATCCAAAAATAGATAATCCTGATGCCTTAATTGAAATAGAAATACCATCTTTAGGAACTTTAATTTTAAATCTATCTAGAGAATATAAGAAAATATGGATTTGGTCACTACCGGGTAAGGATTTCATTTGCATTGAACCTGCCATGGGAGAGTTGAATGGTCTTGTGAATAATCCGCAATTAATTCAACCAGGTAATATTTTTACCTTGAGTGTCAGTTTTTATTTAAAATAAACAAAATATTCATATAGTGCTATTATATAAACAATGTTAACTGGACTAACCCAAATTGAAGCAGGGAAGAGATTAAATCAAAATGGCAAAAATGTTTTAATTTTGAGAAAGCCTTATTCACCACTCGCCACCTTTTTAAAGGAGTTTAAAAACCCACTAGTCCTTTTATTAATGGGGGCTTCTTTTATATCTTTGGTTACAGGTTCTTATGTCAGTGCTATTTTAATTCTTGTTATTATCATCATAAGTTCTGTCATTAATTTCTTTGTTTCTCATAAATCTGAAAAAGCAACGCAGCTTCTTTTAAAAAAAGTTGCCTTGCAGACAATAGTTTTACGTGATGGGAAAGAAGCAAGTATCTTAGCTTCAGATATTGTCGTTGGCGATATTATCGTTGTTGAAGCGGGGAATGTTATTCCGGCTGATGGAGTCATAAGAGAAGGTCATGATTTATTTGTAAATGAATCTTCTCTAACAGGGGAGTCACTGCCCGTTGAAAAAAATATAGGAGACAGTGTTTATCTAGGCAGTAGTGCTATTACGGGCCATGTCTATGTAGAGATTGTAGCTATTGGTAAAAATACAAAGTTTTGTAGTATCGTTTCACTTTTACAAGAAAGAGAAAGAACGGGAGAATTTGAAAGAGGAATTAAAGACTTCAGTTTATTAATTGCAAAGGTTGTTATTGTGATGGTCATTGTTGTTTTTGGATCAAATGCTCTTTTGAAGCACGATATTTTGCAATCATTAATTTTTGCATTAGCAATTGCGGTTGGTGTAACTCCAGAACTTTTACCGATGATTATTGCTTTTAATGTTTCCAAATCTGCTACGAAAATGGCTAGTAATGGAGTTATTATAAAGAAATTATCTTCTATTGAGAATTTCGGCAGTATGGATATTCTCTGTACCGATAAGACCGGAACCTTAACCGAAGATAAAATTACTGTTGTAAAATATTTAAATATAAAAGGAGAAGACTCGATTGATGTATTAGAGCATGCTTATATTGCTAGTTCTTTTCATACGGGGACTAAAAATCCATTAGATAATGCCATAAGCTCGTATCGAGATTTTGATATTTCTTTATATAAAAAAATAGATGAAATGCCTTTTGATTTCGAAAGGAAAAGAGATAGTATTGTATTTCAATTTGGAGGGGTGAATACTATTGTTGCCAAGGGAGCACCGGAACAAATATTTCCAATTTCAAATTTATCAGTTGATGAAATCGAACAAGTAAAAAAGTTATTTGAAGTTTTATCAAAAGATGGCTATCGAGTTTTAGCTATTGCTTCTAAACCATTACCAATAAAAAAAGACTATACCATTGCCGATGAACTTGGTTTGAGTTTTCAGGGCTTAATCGCTTTTATTGATCCACCTAAAAAGGGAGTGAAGGAAGTATTGGATGAATTAGAATCATTGGGTATAAATATAAAAATAATTACAGGGGATCACATGCTTGTCGCAGAGAAAATTGCGACGGAAGTTGGTTTGCCTATCTCTGGCATTATTAATGGCGATGAAATAGAAAATCTTTCGGATATAGAACTCGCTGAAGTTTCAGAGAAAACAAATATTTTTGCCAGAGTTACTCCAGCTCAGAAAAATCGAATTATTAAAGCCTTGCAATCAAAAGGCCATGTTGTTGGATACATGGGAGATGGTATAAATGATGCTCCCTCACTTCACACCGCTGATGTTGGAATCTCTGTTGATAATGCTGTTGATGTGGCCAAAGAATCAGCTGATATTATTCTTTTAAATAAAGATTTTCATCAGTTAATTTCTGGAGTTACGGAAGGGCGTAAAACTTTTGCTAATACGAATAAATATATATCGATGGCCATAAGTTCAAATTTTGGGAATATGTTTTCTATGACTGGGGCTTCTATTATTTTGCCATTTCTTCCTATGTTACCGGTACAAGTTTTGTTAAATAATCTTCTATACGAAGGATCACAATTTGCTTTAACTTTTGATAATGTTGATAAGGATGTACTCTCTCGTCCAAATCCTTGGAATATTAAATTTATTAAACGCTTCATGCTTGTTTTTGGTGGTATCAGTTCTGTCTTTGATTTTTTAACATTTTTTGTTTTATATAAAATTTTCATGCTATCGGGTTCTTCTTTTCAGACGGGTTGGTTTATTGAATCTTTTGCAACCCAAACTCTTGTTATCTTTTTAATTCGAACACGTAAATCGATATTTAAAGCTATTTCTCCACATCCTGTTGTTGTTTGGACAACAATTGGAGCTGTCATTGTTGCTTGGACTGTCGCTCTAACTTTCTTAGGTAAATTATTTGGCTTTGTTCCTCTTTCTTTGATTACCGTATTGGCAATTGTTGCTATTGTTGTTGTATATCTAATTATCGTTAGTATTGTAAAAGAAATTTTCTATAATAAATTTCTAAAGGCTTAATTACAGAAGGGAATTGACAGACCCAGTGGCTTTTGATAGTATGGTTAAGTTAGTTAGTTTAACTAACTATTATTTAATATACTATATAAAATGAAAAGTACTAATATTGAAAACGAGCTAGAGGCTTTTATTATGGAACTACATAATACTATTTCACATGAACTTCGAAATAAGGCCATGAAATTTAATTTCACCTTTTCTCAGATGGAAGCGATGCGCTTTGTTTTAAGAGAAAAAACTCCAACCATGAAAGACATTGCTAAATATTTGGCCATTACTCCTCCTTCCGTTACAGCTATTATCGAATGTTTAATTAATAAAGGTTTATTAAAAAAGGAAATCGACAAGAGTGATCATCGGGTAACCCGAATTATGGTTACGCCAAAATCCTTTAAGATTATTAATTTATTTAAAGATAAAAAGATTCAAATTATTAAAAAAATACTTTTGAAATTAAATATAAGTGATCGAAAGGAATTTTTAAGAATATTAACATTATTAAACAATTAAGGTCACCAAAGGGAAATTTACAAGAAGTACGAATTATCAAATATGAAAAATAAAATTATAAAAATATTAGAAAAGCCTAGAATTATTATTCCTGCATCACTTATCATCGCTATTGTCGCTGGATTTTTTATCTACAGATTTGTAGGCCATGCACCACAATTTGTAATTGATGGTTATAAGGCAAATAATTCTTCGCTATCCTTGGGGGACCTTAAAGATGGAGAGAGCGTAAGTTTAGCTTTCCCTAAAAGTGGCAGAATTAGCAATGTTTACGTAAAAGCAGGGGATAATGTCACTAAGGGTCAGGTTTTAGCTTTATTGTCATCGGAAGATGGTAAGGGTGCCGTTAATCAAGCACAAGGAGTTCTTGAAGTAGCAAAGGCTAATTATGAAAAAATATTAAAAGGAGCAACTGGAAACGATATTGATATTTTAAAGGTGGCAGTTTCAAAAGCTACTAATAATTTAGCGAATACAAAATCTGCCCAAGAAACCCTCGTCAAAAATGCCTACGACAATATGCTCAACTCTTCCGTCGAAGCTATACCCAAAGATGGTACAAGTGACTACATAGCTCCTATCATAAGCGGTAACTACAACTTAGGTAAAGAAGGAACCATCAATCTCTCTTCTTACTACAGTGTAAGTGGAACAAGC
>JBBRTD010000002.1:0-79733 GCA_038244685.1 Minisyncoccia bacterium
AAATGATTCAGGATATTTAACAAATATTATTTCTATTTCTGCAGGTTATAACTCTGCCTATGCTCTTAAGTCAGACGGAACAGTCTGGGCTTGGGGAAATAATGACTATGGTCAATTAGGAGATAATACAACGACGGTAAGTAATACACCTATTCAGATTCACGGTGTAAGTAACTCTGGATTTTTAACCGGAAGTTCTTCTGTTTTTGGTGGTTATAACTCTGCCTATGCTATAAAATCTGATGGAACAGTTTTATCTTGGGGAATTAATAGCGGTGGACAATTAGGAGATAATACAACTATAGAAAGACACACTCCTGTAAGTGTTTTATGGAAAGAATTAGGAAATTTTAATATAGGAATAGGTGGTGTTGTAAAAATAGTAAATTCTGGAAGTAGTTATTCTTCTTACGCTCTTAAGTCAGACGGAACAGTTTGGGCTTGGGGTAGTAATGATTATGGTCAATTAGGAGATAATACTATTGAGTCAAAAGATATTCCTGTTCAAGTTCACGGCGCAAATAATTCAGGATTTTTAACGGGTGTTACTTCTATATCTGTTGGTAGTATTTCTGCCTATGCTCTTAAATCAGACGGAACAGTTTGGGCTTGGGGTAGAAATGATTACGGGCAATTAGGAGACAATACAACTACAGAGAGGCATACTCCTGTTCAAGTTCACGGAGTAAATGATTCAGGATTTTTAACCGGAGTTGCTTCTATCTATTCAGGTCAATATTCTTCTTATGCTGTTAAATCAGATGGAACAGTCTGGTCATGGGGAGGAAATGGAAACGGACAATTAGGAGATAATACAACTACACAAAGAAATACTCCTGTTCAAGTTCACGGTGCAAATGATTCAGGATTTTTAACTGGAGTTTCTTCTATTTCTGGTAGTGGTAACTATGGTCATGGTTCTGCAGCTTACGCTCTTAAATTAGACGGAACAGTTTGGGCTTGGGGAGATAACTATTCTGGACAATTAGGAGATAATACAACAACTCAAAGATTTACTCCTGTTCAAGTTCACGGTGCAAATGATTCAGGATTTTTAACTGGAGTTTCTTCTATTTCTGCCGGTAGTATTTCTGCTTACGCTCTTAAATTAGACGGAACAGTTTGGGCTTGGGGTTATAATGCTTACGGACAATTAGGAGACAATACAACCACACAAAGAAATACTCCTGTTCAAGTTCACGGTGCAAATGATTCAGGATTTTTAACTAATATCACTTCAATCTCAGCAAGTAGTATTTCTTTTTATGCTCTTAAATCAGATGGAACAGTCTGGTCATGGGGAAATAATAATTACGGACAATTAGGAGATAATACAATCTCTGAAAGACACATTCCTGCTATCGTTCGTGGCCCTGGCAATACTTCATCATTAACAAATATAGTTTCTATCTCTGCTGGTTATAGTTCTGCTTATGCTCTTAAGTCAGACGGAACAGTCTGGTCATGGGGTAGTAATAGTGATTACCAGCTTGGTGATAGTACTCAAACACAAAGGAATACTCCAGTTAATGTAAAAGATTTTTTACTGCCAGTTATTTTAAACGCAGGTGTTGATTTGTATTATTCTTCTGGTTTTTACACATCTTCTGTTTTTAATTTGAATGGTATTTCAGATTTAAAAACTATTACATATAATTTAACTTTGAATGGGCAAACTGCTACTGTTGATTTTAGAGCAGGAGATATAATAAACCCAGATGGAACTTGGACTGGTTGGTTAACAAATATTTCAAGTGGAGGAAGTATCTCAAGTCTTGGTTCTCATCGTTATATTCAATATAGAGTTAATCTTGCAACTTCTATTTCTTCTACGAGTCCAACTTTCGATTTAATAAAAATAAATTATAACCAATATACAACAGGTGATTTAACTTCATCTATATATGATAGTGTTAATTCAATTAATTCAATTAGTAAATTATCTTGGACAGAAAGTGGAACAACAGGAACCGAGACAATAAAATTCCAGGTTCGTTCATCTGCTGATGGAAATACTTGGTCGCTATGGTGTGGCTACTCTGATTGTTCTGGTTCAACCTACTTTAACTCATCAGATAATAATGTATCACTTAATACAGTTCACCCTCTTAGAAATGGTGTAAGTAATCGTTACGTTCAATATAAAGTATTCCTAGCTTCAGCTGGAAAATTTACACCAACACTTTCTAGTGTGCATTTAAATTATGTAGTAAACGTTGCTCCAGTATTTAATGTTGATTATCCAGTTGTAAGTGGAGGAGGAGTTAGTGCAATTCAAAATTCAGATTCACAAAGTCCTAATTTCGGTAAGGTAAATATTTCCTACAGTGCAAAGGATATAGATACAACATTAGGCACTGTTAATCCAAATAAAATATTACCGTCATTTGAATATAGTATAGACGGAGGAACTTCTTGGTCTCCTGTTCCTACAAATGATTTAGCTTCTGGAAATACATCATTGCAAACTATTTTGGATAATTCATTTACTGTTTATAATGCTATTTGGTCTGCAAAAAATACAATACCCGAGTCTTCAATTGCTAGTGCTCGTATTCGTGTAACAATAAATGATAATGAGGCTGCTAAAAATACCGCCGTTGCTACTACTTCTAGTTTTACAATTGATACAAAAGCCCCAGTTGGCAGTATCACTTTTGATGCAGGAGTAGCCGGAGAAACAAACAGTGGAACTGTTTTTATCCCAATGCCAACAGATCAATCTCCTATTCAATATTTAATTAGTGACAATCCTACGACTCAGACAAATCCAGTGAATACAGGCTGGGTGACTATTACAAGTAATACAACAATACCTTGGACATTTGATTCTGATGTTGAAGTTAAAAGTCTAAAGTATCAATTTAAAGATGCTTATGGAAATATAACAACAGAATCAACTGTTGGTACTCAGACTCCAGTTATTTCTAGTTCGTTTATAGTTCAGGATACATCAAATGTTTCTTCTGTTCCTCCATATTTCAGTATGTATCTTGGCTGGCAAGCAGCTAGTGCTACCGGTTTCTCTTCTTATAAATTAGAATATGCAACTTCTGTAAATAATAGTATATATGGTAGTTATACAACTATCTCTGATGCAAGCTTTCAATTAGTAAATTCAAATTATTATGTTTACAATAATTTGAACTCGAATCTTTTTTATAGATTTAGATTGGGGGTTGTTGGAACAAATGGAAATACTTCCGTCAGATCAAATTCATTTATTACCGTTAAACCAGATGGAGTTCAAAACTACAGTGAAGGAGGAGGAGGAAGTATTTCAACTGCTTCAAAAGTTGAGAACGTTGTTGTTACTCAAAATGAAGATAAAACAGTAATAGTTGGTTATAAGGTTACTGATGTTTCTTTCTCTAAAAAAATTAATCCATCTTATGAGGCATATCTTTTCTATAATATTGGTATGACTTTGCCTAGTAATGCATTAGTTGGAGATACAATAACATTATTAGATGCTTCTAAATTAAAATCATCAGGTTATATTTTAATAAACAATGAAGTTATAAGTTATTCTGGAAAAACAGGGAATACTTTAACAGGTATAATTCGCGGAACTTGGCCAACATTGAATTCAACAGGAAGAACATCCCGTATGAATGCAAATCTATTCTCTGGAACAATTGTTTGGGTTTATGCAAATAGTACAACTCCTGTATCAATTACAAATAATACTATTGCGACTGGTCAAAATAATTCCATTTCTTGGAATACATATAGTGAGACAGGTTTGGCTGGTGGTTCTTATACTAATACAGGAATAAAAGTTATCGTTCATGATAATCAAGATGCATCTTTTGGTCCACTCTCAAGTCAAAACGATTACTCTGAGAATGGAATGCTAAGTGTTTTGGATTTAACAGCTCCTGTTGTTTCATTTAATCAGGCCACTTCTTCTGCTACAGAAAGTACAACTCCAGTTAACATACCTCTTTATTTAGCTAGAGCTTATCCATTTACAACAACTGTTTCTTATACTGTAACTGGTACTGCAACAAGTGGATCAGATTTTACATTAGCAAATGGAATTGCCACAATATTAGCAGGAGAAACAACTACGAATATTTCATTTCCTATCATTAACGATATTTTCAAGGAAAGAGATGAGACTGTTATCTTAACGCTCTCTGATCCAATAAATGGAAAAATTGGTGGAAATAGTTCTCATACCTATACTATTATTGATGATGATAATACTTCAACTGTAGAGTTTGATAGTGTCAGTTCTTCAGGATTAGAGAGTGTTGTTTCTGTGAATATTCCAATAAGTCTTTCTGAAATTTCTCTTGTTGATACAACAGTTAATTATTCTATATCTGGAACAGCAACAAATGGTTCTGACTTTATTTTATCTGATGGTATTGCAACTATACTTGCTGGAGCATCAACAACAAGTATCGTTATACCTATTACAAATGACACGCTAAAAGAAGATGATGAAACAATAATTATTACTTTATCTGATGTTACAAATAATATTCTTGGTTTAAATTCTGTCCATACTTATACCATTCTTAATGATGATTTATTCCCTGTATTAAGTTTCAACAGTGGAACGAGTGAGGGATTGGAAAGTGTAAATTCTATAAATATTCCAGTTTCTATTCCCGCTGCATATTTAGAAGATGTTACATTTTCTTATTCAGTTACTGGTGGTACTGCTACAGGAGGTGGCGTTGACTATACATTAGAAAATGGGACTTTAACAATACCAGCTGGCGAAATTTCAGCAAATATTAATTTAGGTATAATTGATGATGGAGTTTCAGAGCCAACTGAAACTATTATTATAAATTTATCTAACCTTATAAATTCAACTCTTGGAGTAAATAGTGTTTACACTTATTCAATACTAGACGATGAAATATCTGGTAATGGTATTAAATCAACCAGCGCTCTTATCTCTTGGATGACATCAGATCTTTCTGACAGTTTAGTTGAATATGGAACAGTCTCTCCTGGAAATGAAGGAGCTTATAATTTGTCCAAATTTAATGCAGATAAAGTCTTAAAGCATAATATCTATTTAGGTAATTTAATTCCATCTACCACTTATTACATAAAAACTACTTCAACTGATTTAAATGGTGAGACTGTAGTTTCTACTTCTGGTTTTACAACTACACCTGGACCAATTATTGGTGGAGTAAATTCTGGTGATATTACAGACAGAGCCGTTACTATTACTTGGGTAACAAATATTCCCGCTAGCTCATATGTTAATTATTCTACCAACGCAAGTCTATCTACTCCATTTAGATTTGGAAGTGATGATCTAACAACAGAGCACTCTGTTAGTATTGCTAACTTAAGTGCTCAGAGTCTTTATTATTATTCAGTTGATGGAATTGATGTTGATTCTAATGCTGGAGAAGATGCAAATGATGGTAATTATTATACTTTCACAACAAGTGAAGACCAGGCTGCCCCTATAATTTCTGATATTTCAGTTCCAATAATAACATCAACTCAGGTTGCTGTAGTTTGGAGAACAAATGAATTATCTGATGGTAAAATTATGTACGGAACAAGTGCTGGTAATTATGATCATGAGACATCACTTGTTTCTATACCAGAGACAAATCACTTAATTACAATTGGAGGATTAACAGGAACTACTATTTACTACTATGTAATTGTTTCTGCTGATAGAAATGGAAATACCGCAACAACAGAAGAACAGACTCTAGAAACAACCGCAATAGAAAGAGTTATTGTTTCTTCTGGCGGTGGAGGTGGAAGTTCTGGTGTTCCTCAGAGTCTTTATGACGCACTTCTTGCTGAGAATGAAAACTTTAAAGCAAAATTAAAAGATTTCGATTTTACCATGCCAATTATTTCAAATATTAAAATAGATGAGATTACTGCTTTTAGTGCTACTGTTAGTTTTGATACAGATGAAGATGCTATCTCGTTTATTGACTATGGTAAAGATAATAAGTATGGACTTATGGCTGCAGATAAAAGCTGGTCAAAGAGTCACACTATTAAACTTTATGGTTTAAGTTTGGGTACAGACTATTACTTGAAAATTAATGCTATGAATAGAGCAAATGATGTCAGTACTTCAGATGAACAAACTTTTAAGACTAAATTTTTAGCTGATGATTTAGAGCAATTAAAGAATATAGATAATGTTGAACAATTCCAAGCAGCAATTGAGGCTGCCATTGAGTCAATTTTACCTTCTCTTGTTCCTCCGTTTATAGATAAACCAGCCATCTCTAATATTACAGAAAGTGGCGCAACTGTTACTTTCCGTACAAATATTAAATCATATCCAATTGTAAATTATACGACTGATGCTGATTATGACAAAACAAAAGAAAATCCATATGATGGAGAAATATCTGATACATCAGAAAAAAATATTTCCCATACTCTTTCGCTCGTTGGTCTTAAGCCAAATACTAAATATCATGTAATGGTTAAAGCATTTTCTATTCCTCAGGTTATTGGTAAATCCGAAGATTTTACCTTCACGACATCAGCATCAAAAATTCAAGGTTCTATTGTTGGCATAAAGAAGAATTCATTTACTGTTGTTTGGTCAACAGATGAGATTACTTCATCTATTGTTGAATATAAGAATCTTAAAACAGGAAGATCTTCTCGTATTGTCGATGAGGCTAAAAATAAATCTCACTCAATCAAAGTTGAAAATCTTTCTCCCGGTACTTCATACGAAGTAAGTATTTCAGGTATTAATGAAAAAGGAAATAAAGTTGAAAGTGGCAGTGCTATAAATGTTAAAACTTCAACTGATAATATTGCTCCTATTATTACAAATATAAAAGTTGATAGTGCTCTTGTCGTAGCTAGAAATGATAGAGTTCAAACTATTGTTTCTTGGCAAACAGATGAGCCTTCTACTTCAACTGTTTATTTCGGAGAAGGTACTGGTTCATTAAATGAAAAACTTTCAAATAAGCAGGAAGATTTAGAGCTTACAAAATCTCATGTTGTTATTCTAACGGCATTAAAACCTGGAACCATTTATCGGTTTACGGTTAGTTCAGCTGATGATGCAAATAATATTACAAAGCCACCAGTTCGTACAATCATCACTCCAAGGAAAACAGAATCAATTGTAGATGTTATCTTTAAGAACTTCGATGAGACATTTAAATTTATGAATAATGTTAAGTAAGGTTGTACTAATTAAAAATCGATATTAAGCTTGTCTATCAAGGTATATATGTTATAGTTAAAATATTATATAGACGTAAAAATTACGAAATAAAATTATTTTATCTATAACATAACAATATCTATCATTCAAAAATAAATTCATGAGTAAAATAATTAAAATTGAGAACGTTAATTTATGGTATGAAAAAGGTAAGAACATAGAGGTTCACGCCTTAAAAGATATAAATATAAGTATAGAGAAAGGGGACTACGTAGCCTTCTTTGGCCCTTCCGGTTGTGGTAAGACAACTATGCTTTATTCTATTTCTGGAATTGACCGTTTTCAAGAAGGAAAAGTTTTTATTAACGACCAAGATATTTCTAATCTTACAAACCAGGAACTTGCCATTTTTAGACAAACTGGAATCGGAATTGTTTTTCAGCAGTTCAATTTGGTTCCTTCCTTGAATGTTTTAAAGAATGTTGCTCTACCTATGCTCTTTGTTGGAATAACGTCAGAAATCGCTGAAATTGAGGCACGTAAGCTACTTGAGAGACTAGATCTAACTTTATACGCTGATCGTTATCCTTATGAACTTTCAGGGGGACAGCAACAGAGAGTTGGTATTGCTAGAGCTTTAGCAAATAACCCTCCTATCATTATTGCGGATGAACCATTGGGAAACCTGGACTCAGTTAATGCTAAAATGGTTCTTGAGTTTTTAAAAGAATTAAATGAAAAAGATGGACGAACAATAATCATGGTTACTCATGAAGCTTGGAGTCTTCGTGATGTTAAAACTGTTTTCCATATGAAGGATGGTGTCATTACTGATGTTGAAAAAATTCAAAGTGATACAGTTGCTGAGTCGTTATCTAAACATTTATATGAACAACTTTCTTCCGTTCGATCAACTTCAGAAAAGAAGAGCAATAGTATCTCTATAGAAGAAAAACTTTCTGCTAGAGTTTTGGCAAACTTCTTACTTCGAGGTTATTCAATGGATGAGATTAGACGTTTTGAATCTTTTGTAAACGATAGATTTGATAATAAAATTGATAAAAAAGAATTTCATAATTTTATTAGTAAGCCCTTTAAAGAAGGTGGTGTTGGTCTTAGAAAAAAGAGGGCTGAAAAAGTTACAGATTATTTAGAAGGTATAATAGATAAGAGAAAAAATGTTGAACATATCTATAGTATCATCGACAAAAATCCAGAATTATCTATTGTTGAGGATATTCGCAGTAGTATACGTAGTTGGTTAATGGAAGGGTATACCGGCGAATTATCTCCATCTCAGACAATAGCACTTGATCAAGTTATTTCAGATAGAATTAGAGGTTTTATGCCTGCTAATAAAGTTGTTGAAATACTTAGTATTTCAAATAATAAATTTGGTGTTGGTCTGTCTTTCCGTGCCGCTCAAATAATGGCAGAGAAACTTGAATTAATATTAAATGACGATAGTGACAGTGAGGAACTTAATAATAACGATTTTGAAAAAAGTTTATAATATATGCCTAATAAAAAATTAAGATTAAGTGAATTATTATCTCTTTCCTTAAGAACTTTCAGAACTAAACCTCAAAGAGCTTTTTTGACCATTATGGGTATGTCGGTTGGAATAGCTACGGTTCTTCTTTTGGTTTCTTTGGGTTATGGATTGCAATATATTTTAATAGGTAAGCTTATGACAACAGAAGATTCCTTAATAACAATGGAAGTTTCTTATCCAACAGAGAGTAATATTTTAATTAAAAAACCATTACTAGACAATTTAAAAACTTATGAAAATATAGCAGAAGTAAGTCCAATCGCTGAATTTCCTGGTGAAATAAGTGAAAATGGTAATTCTGGTCTTTTGGTTGATACTCGCATTGTTGAACCATCATATTTTAGACTTTCAGGGTTATTGCCAAATATCGGTACTTTTCCAACAGAGAGTGGCCTGGTAACATCTAGTCAAACTTTAGTTCCTCTTGGCTTTGGAATTGATGAAACGTCATTAAATAAATCTCTTACTTTTAAAGTTTTTTATCAAGACGATAAAAATAATACTTCTGAAGAAACTAATTCTCTTCAGCCTATAAAGATAAAAGGTATTATTAGCGATGAATCTATGCCCCCTACAACTATTATTTTTGCTAATTCTCTTTCCAAGGAGCCACCATTTTATCGTAAGGTTCTTGTAAAGGCTAAAAATGTGGATGTCTTAGAAGCTCTTCGCGATAAGTTACTTAAGGAGGGATTTCTGGTGTCAGCTCGAATCGATCTTGTAACACAAGCTCGTAAAATAACAAATATAATTACTATTATTTTAGGTGTCTTTGGAATTACAGCCTTAGTTGTTTCAGCTATTGGAATGTTCAATACTATGATTGTTGGATTCCTAGAACGTATTTACGAAGTTGGAATCTTGAAATCTATTGGAGCAACTGACAGTGATGTTCGTAATTTATTTTTAGTTGAAGCTTCTCTGATGGGCTTTCTAGGGGGGGTGGGAGGTATCTTAATTGGCATTGGAGGAGGAGAAATTCTAAATATATTATTGAGTGTTTTCGCCACAAGATTTGGAGGAAGTTCTATTAGATTATTCTTAACACCTTGGTGGTTTATAGTTCTTATTCTTGCCTTTTCAATCGTGATTGGTTTTGTTTCTGGTTGGTGGCCTGCGCATAGAGCCGCTGGTTTGTCCCCAAAGGAGGCTTTTACAAAGAGATAATTATTATTTGATAATTTAAATTATATGTACATTATTTACGCATTACTAGGGGCTGTTATGGCAAGTATGGGAACTATATTCGCAAAATTAGGACTAAAGGGTGTTGATGCAAATCTTCTCACTGCTATTCGTGGAATTATAATGGCATTTATTGTGACCATTGCTGCCTTGTCTTTTGGAAAGTTATCAATGACGGCATTACACTCCCTTTCTCAAAAACAATGGATTTTTGTTTTTATATCAGGCCTTGGTGGCGCTTTGTCTTGGTTATTTTTCTATCATGCATTAGCTGCAGGTCCTACTGTTGCGGTGACGGTTATAGATAAGTTATCTATCGTCCTTACGGCAATACTCGCTACTATTATTTTATCCGAGAGTGTTACTCTTCAAATGGGGATAGGTCTTGGTTTTGTATTTTTGGGGACATTACTTGTGGCAGTTCCTTGGGATAAAATTAAAATGTTTTTTTAAGATTAATGATCTTTAAATAAAAAACCGCAGATCTTTTTAGGGATTCAGCGGTTTTATTTGTGGATTTTTTTTAAATTAAAATGAATTCCAGCAGACATCAAGGTCTATCAATTCTTTTTCTTCTTCTTTTTCTGTCGGCTCCACGACGACACTCCAGTCTAAAACTATCATAAGCAACAAATTTATTTATTTTACTGTAACACAATTTATCTTTTATATCAATGTTTATTAAAAAATATCCTTTAAAAATAAGGCTTAATTGATATTTAGACAAAGTGTATTATTAAATACAGTTTATCTAATTTTATAGAAATATTTTATCTGTGAGCTCCTCTAGACCTTTTCTATCTTTAGTAGAGAAGGGAATTATGGCATGTTCACTGCCTACCATTTTTTTAAGTTCTGTCATTTTTTTGTGATATTCAGATTGTTTCAACTTATCTATTTTATTTGCAACAATAATAAAATCTTTATTATGATTTATAAGTTCATTAAACATCAGTATATCTTTTTCTGTCATACCAACAACTGCATCTATAATTAAAACTACTTTTTTTTGAGTATGAATTGAATTAAAAAGATATGAATCGATTAGTTCACCAATTTTTTCACGGCCGAGACCTGACGATCTAGCAAATCCATATCCAGGTAAGTCTACTAGATAAAATTCTTTATTAACAAGAAATATATTTATTTCTTGAGTTCTACCTGCAAATGAACTCGTACGAGAAATACTACTTCTTGTAAGTACATTTATCAGGCTTGATTTGCCGACATTTGAGCGGCCAATGAAGGCAATTTGAGGTATACCATCGGCTAGTATTTCGTCATCACCAACGAGACCCTTCATAAACTTTGTAGATGTTATTTTCATAGATATATTTGTATATTATAACGCAATAATAAGGCATTCTATAAAAATATAGTTGCCTTAATTTTTATTTTTGTGGACCTTAGCGGACTCGGACCGCTTACCTCCTCATTGCAAATGAGGCGCTCTACCAGATGAGCTAAAGGCCCTCAACTAATTAATAATTTAATTAGGATACTCCTATCTTACCGTATTTTTATTTTTTTGCAAGATGTATACAGAGCCCAACCTCAATGGTAGAAGTTGGGCTCTGTATAATTATTCAAGTTTAAAATAAAGAGTAAATAGCGGCGATAGCAGTAACTCCCATAAGAATTGTTGCGGTCCATCCTAGTATTCTTATAATTAAGGAATTTTTAAATTCACCCATAATTTTTTTACTACTACTTATTTTAACAATAAAAATAAGTATTACTGGAGCTACGATACCATTTGCAATGGCTGAGTACAACAGAGCTTTTATAGGGTCAATACCGATAAAATTAAGAAGTATACCAATGACAATTGAGATAGCGATAACTCCATAAAAAGCATGGGCTGTTTTGTATTTACGATATAAACCTTCTCTCCATCCGAAGCTCTCAGATATAGCATAAGCGGTAGATCCAGCCAAGACGGGTATCGCAAGTAGTCCTGTGCCTATTATACCAATAGCAAATAGAAGGGTGGCAAAGTGACCAGCAAGAGGCTCTAATGCCCGTGCTGCATCAGCTGCTGTTTCGATGTTTGTAATTCCATTAACAAAAAGAGTATTTGAACAAACAGCAATAATAAAGAACATGACAATATTAGACAGGAACATTCCCACCCAAACATCAACACGCATTTCTTTTATTTCAGTATTGTTTGTACCTTTTCTTGATCTTATTGTTTTTTTACCATCGAGTATCTCTTCTTCAATTTCTTCTGATGTTTGCCAAAAAAATAAATAGGGAGATATTGTTGTGCCTAATACTCCAGTAATAAGAAGAATTTGAGTTTTAGAAAATGTAATTTGTGGAATAAGTCCATCATGCAACAATGTTGACCAATTCATATGAATAATAAAGCCTGTAATTATATAGGAGAAAATAGCCAACACTAACCATTTTAGATATTTAGTATATATACGGTAGGGAACAAATATTTCTAAAAGTAATCCAGATATGCCAGTAAATATAACTAGAAATACAAATGAGGCTCCAGGGGCAATAAGTTCAATTGCTTTTGCCATGGCTCCTAAATCAGCTCCAATATTTAATGTATTTGCAAAAAATAAAAGTATAGTACAAACATAAAGTATTTTTTTTGAAAAATTATGTTTTATATTTGCGGCTAGTCCTCTACCTGTGACTAAAGCTATTCGAGCACACATTTCTTGAACAGTAGCGACGAGAGGGTAGACCCAAGCAGCTAGCCATATAAGACTTGTGCCGTATTGGGCTCCTGCTTGTGAATATGTAGTAATACCAGAAGGGTCATCATCTGCTGCGCCCGTAATTACTCCTGGGCCAATTTTTTTTAGATAATCCTTAGTTTCTTGTAATAGGGATTCTTTTTCTTTTATTTCGTTCATCTGTTTGAGATATTCCAATTTGTAATTGGGAGCTATCTGGTGAATTATTATTAATAAGACAAACTTTATAAATATTTTTAATATTCCGTAAATGCTATTTTACATTTATAGTGGAATAGTTATATAAGTTTATTATACTATTTTATTTGAATTTGATACAATATTAAGATAATCTTATGGCCCTAAATAAACCTAACAAAATTCAGATAATTAAGTATGCTCCACCACCACCTGACCTTCCCACTCTTGGTAGAGTAGATCCTGGAGATGTGGCTTTTATCGGCCGAACAAACTATGTTGCTTCTTTAGAGGAAAAGAGGTTTGTTTTTGGTATTAAGCGTATCGATAGAAGACGACATATGTATATTATCGGCAAGTCAGGAGTAGGTAAATCTAAACTTCAAGAATTAATGATTCGTCAGGATATAGCTTATGGTCATGGTGTTTGTGTCATTGATCCTCACGGAGAACTTATCGAAGATATATTAAATTTTATTCCAGAAGATCGCATTGAAGATGTTTGTATTATTGATCCTGGGGATGTAGAATATCCTTCTTCTTTTAATCCACTTTCAAACATTGATCCTACTTTTAAACATCAGCTTACTCAAGGATTGATAGAAGTTTTACGTAAACAATTTGGTTCGAATTGGTCTCCGCGTCTTGAGCACGTTTTTCGCTTTACCGTTCTTGCTTTGCTTGATTATCCTCATGCCACAATGCGTGGAATGATTTCAATGCTAACCGACCGAAATTATCGTCAGAAGGTTGTTGAATATATACAAGATGATATGGTTAAACGTTTTTGGGCTATTGAATTTGCTGATTGGTCTGAGAAATTTGATACGGATGCGATTATTCCTTTGGTGAATAAACTTGGGCAGTTTTTGTCTGATCCGATGCTTCGTAATATTTTTGGACAGAAAGAAAATAAAATTGATATTGAAAAATTAATGAATGAACAAAAAATTCTTTTGATTAATCTTTCAAAGGGAAAAATAGGGGAGGAGAATTCCTCTTTCTTTGGGTCAATGTTTTTAACAAAAATTAAACAGGCTGGTATGGCCCGCGCCAAATTAGAGCCAAAAGACCGCGCTGACTTTTATCTTTATGTTGATGAATTTCAGAATATTGTGACAGATACATTTGAGAATATTCTTTCTGAAGCTCGTAAGTATGGATTGAACCTTGTTATTGCTCATCAATATATTGCTCAGCTTTTACCGAAAGTTCAACAGGCGGTACTTGGAAATGTCGGATCAATCGTTACTTTTCGTGTTGGCGGTGATGATGCCACTAAGTTGAAGCCAGAGTTTGCTCCAGTCTTTGATGTAAAAGATATGATTAACTTAGGTGTGGGAGAATTTTATATTAAAATGACAATAGATGGTGAAAGTTATGATCCATTTTCTGGAGAGACATTGCGTGTTCTTCCTGCGACACATCCATCTTATAGACAAAAAGTTATCGATGCGTCACGCCGTAAATATTCTATTTCCTCTGGTGATGCTCAGAAGCTAATTATCGAAGAAGAAGCTACTATCATAAGATCAGCTCAAGAAAAAGCTGCTATTTCAGAAAATAAAGAAGAAAAAGAAAATCAGCCTCTTATTTAGTTCATAAATCAACTTAATATTATTCATTTGATTTTTAACGTAAAGTGTTACAATTGTCAGATAGGGTCGCATTTTAATTATCTATATATTTTATGGTATTTATATATACAACATGTAAAAACATGGATGAGGCACAGGAGCTCGGGGGTTTGATTATAAGTAAGAAAATAGCCGCATGCGTGGATTTTTGGCCAATATCATCCTGCTTTAGCTGGAAGGGTAACCTTCAATGTGTATCTCAGGCAATGCTTTTAATCACGACCTTTGAATCTAAACTAGAAAGTGTTAATGAAATTATTTCACAAAATCACACCTACAGCATTCCTCTTATAGCAGGAGTTGATGTGAGGCGTATAAATCATCCCTATAAAGAATGGATGATGGAAGAAATAATATAATGTCTAATCCTATGAATTCTAAAAAAATTTTAATTTTTGGTGTGTTTGATGGTGTTCATGATGGACACCTGGCTTTTATTAATGAGGCTAAAAAGAAAGGGGATCATCTTGTTGCTATTGTTGCCCGTGATAGTATTGTTAAAGAATTAAAGGGTAAAATTCCAAAATATAATGAAGTGGAGAGAATAAATGAGCTTTTGCTGATACCTGGGGTAGATTTAGTTTTTTTAGGTGATGCGAAGACAGGAACATATAGTATTTTAAAAGAAATAAAACCCGATATTATATTTTTAGGTTATGATCAGGATGCTTTATTTGTTAATTTAAGTGAATCAATTAAAAAAGGTATTTTGCCAAAGATAGAAATCATTCGGGGTAATTCATATAAGCCAGAAATTTTTCACTCATCGATTTTAAATATAAATAAAAATATCTGAAATTTAATTAAATTTCAGATATTTTTTTTATTAGATTCTTTTAATTGATTCACTTCTTTTTTCAATTTTCCACCATTTAATTATTAGCGGTAGGGTATCACCAATGCAGTAAATAAAAAATGCTACAGGAAATATGACATTTTTTAATTGCCAGTCAGGGGCATTATAAATTGAAAGAATGTAAACAACTAAAAAAAGAACGTAGCTCGTGAGTGTTATACGTGACCCTGGTTTTTTCCAAGATTTTTTCATTTGAGGCCATCCTGCAATAATTTCGGCAATTACAGCTAGAGTTAACCCTAATAAATTCGATCCTGAGTAAAGCCATAAGAAAACAACAACAAACACAATAGATAGTGTTATAGACTCATCCTTGGTCCATCTCTTTTTTTTATCATACTTTATAAGTAGTATTGATACTGAGAATGAGCCTAGGATGCACCCAAAAACCAACATGAGGGAAGAGCTTTGTTCTTCAATTGCTGTTATATATACCAATACATCAAGTATTGACCATAACAGATTTGTGAAAAAACTTTGACTCTTCATTCCTCGCTTTTTGAATATTCCAACTATGAGAATTGCATAAGCTGAAATTGTAACAGTAAGGATTAACCAATCCATCGATGTTACTGGGAATATTTTTTCCATAATGAGTCTTTTCTAAACTCTAAGCCCAGGGGTGTATTTTGTCAACAGTAATTTGCTTATGCTTCTCTTTTATTGTTATAATAAGAGTAATATATGGAAAAAGAAATTCCTCATAATCGTGACATAACTTATTTTGCTAAGACGAACTTTCGTAATAGTAATGACATCTTTGGTATAAAAAGAAAAGATCGTCGCCAGCATATGTATATCCTCGGTAAGTCAGGTACTGGTAAATCCGTGCTCCTCTCTAATCTTATTGTACAGAATATTCAAAACGGAGAAGGTGTCTGTGTGGTTGATCCTCATGGAGAGCTTGTCGAGGAAATTTTACATCTTATTCCAGAACATAGAACTAAGGATGTTATTTATTTTAATCCAGCAGATGCAGATTTTCATATTGGATTTAATGTTATACAGCTAGATGATCCTAAATATAAACACTTAGTAGCATCAGGACTCATGGGAATTTTCACTAAGATTTGGGCGAATGCTTGGAGTTCTCGTATGGAATATATTTTGAATAATGCAATTCTTGCTCTTCTTGATACTCCAGGGACAACACTATTGGGAATTCCTCGTCTTCTTGTCGACAAAGATTATCGTCAAATGATAATTGGAAATTTGAAAGACCCTGTTGTTAAAGCTTTCTGGGTCCATGAATATGAACAATGGCGTGAACAGTTCCGAAATGAAGCCATTGCTCCTATTCAGAATAAAGTTGGTCAATTCCTTTCAACTTCAATCATTCGTAATGTTGTGGGTCAGCCAAAATCAACTATCGATATATTTAAGATAATGAATGAGGGTAAGATTTTTCTTGTAAACGTTTCAAAGGGACGTATTGGGGAAGATAACTCTGCTCTTTTGGGTGGAATGATTATTACAAAAATTCAACTTGCCGCTATGGAACGTGTTCGTATTCCAGAGGATGAACGAAAAGACTTTTATCTTTATGTTGATGAATTTCAAAACTTTGCGACTGATGCCTTTGCCAATATTCTTTCTGAAGCTCGTAAGTATCGTCTAAATCTTACTGTCGCCCACCAGTACACAGCTCAGCTTGAAAATAAAGATGGTTCGAAGGTTCGTGATGCTGTTTTTGGCAACGTTGGAACAATGATAATCTTTCGCGTAGGAGCTGATGATGCAGACTTTTTGGAAAAAGAATTTGAGCCAGAATTTACAGCTCAAGATTTGGTTAATTTACCGAACTACAATATTTATTTAAAGCTTATGATTGATGGTATTACCAGCCGACCTTTTTCGGCAACAACCTTACCTCCAATGAAGGTAGATGCAACTTCCGGGGTAAAGGATAAAATTATAGAATCTTCTCGTAAACTTTATACAAGATCACGTGAAGAAGTTGAAGGTGAGATATCTAGATGGAGTGGAATGCTTCAAGTTGGAGAAGGTGAAGCTAAGTATAAGGCTGACTGTTCAAATTGTGGTAAATCTACGATGGTTCCTTTTGAACCTCAAGAAGGAAGACCTGTCTACTGTAAAGAATGTATGTTCAAAATTAAAAGTGGTGAACTTAAGCCGGAAACTGGTTTCGTTGCTTCTCGTTCTTCTCGCCAAGAAGAGAAGGTTTCGACTGCACCCTTGGCTGCCCTTGGTATCGAATTTCCTGTAACTGACATGAATTTTAGAGTTTCCAAGAATAAAGAACAAGCAAAAATATTAGTACAAAATAATCACGAAAATAGTAATCATTCTAATTATAATAAAAATAGTCATACGAATAATGTATCCAATAACCATGGTGATCTAAATAAAACTCCATATGTTAAACAAGAGAAGCGACACACTGGCCCGTCTCCACTTTTAAAAGGTTTATTGCAAAAGATTGGAATAAGTAACGATAAAAAAGAAGTTCCAATTAAGGCAGAATCTATCGAAGTAAAAAAGGAAGTACCGGCTTCTATTTCTCTTTCTTCTCTTAAAAAAGAAGAGCCTAAAGAAGCTAGGAAAGATTTTGTTGTTGCAGTAAAGGAAGCCTCTGAGGAGAAAAAGGCTTCTCTTAAGGATTTACTTGCAAAGACAGCCAATCATATAAATCCGAACATTATTTCCAAAAAAGAAGAAGTAAAAATAGAAAATAATAAAGTAGAAGAATCTAAAAAAGTTGAGTCAGCTCCTGTTTTGGTCCCAGAAATAAAAGAGGAAATTATTGTTCCTAAAATAAATGAAGAGAAAATAAAACAAACAGATACTATTTCAGATTCGCTCTCTTGGCAAAAACGTAAAACAAAAAAAGAAGTTCCTGAGGATGTACTTCGCAAAATTTTAGAATAATTTATTAATTAAATTTTTTTATGATTAATTTAAATAAAAAATATACAACTTTTATTTTAATAATAGTGTTTTTTGTTTGTTCTCGATCTGTTTTTGCAAATTTTGAAATTACAGAAATAATGTATGACTTAGATGGAACTGATTCAGATCGAGAGTGGGTGGAAGTTAAGAATGTCGGTTCATATAGTGTTGATTTGTCTAAGTGGTATCTTTTTTCAGATAATTCTAAACATAGTCTTGTTCCGCAAGGTAATTCTATTGTTCCATCTGGTAGTTATGTAATTATTGCTCAAAATCCATCTAAATTTAATGTAGATTGGCCAAACTTTTCAGGTTTATTATTTGATAGTAGCTGGACTGGACTTAATAATGAAAGCGATTCTTTGTCTCTTAAAGATCCAGATTTGAATATACAAAGCCCTATTTCATTTAATTCCAGTTTAGGAGGAGACGGTGATGGTAATTCCTTGCAGCTTATAGGTAGTTTGTGGAAGGCGGCCAGTCCTACTCCTGGTTTAATTAACGAGGTAACTAATGATGACAATTCAAATGCTATTACTCAAAGTAGCTCTAGCGTGAATACAGATATTTCGAATTCAAATATTATAGATAAAAAAGAATTAGAAAATCCTAAAATCGTAACACAAATTATTACTAGTAAAATTGTGACAGCTGGAGTTCCGTTTATTATCGATCACGTAACTATTGGATTGAAAAAGGAAAAAATTGTTTTAGGTAAATTTACTTGGAATTTTGGAGATGGAATGCTGAGAGAATCTACTACTTCCGATCCTTTTGAATATATTTATAAATATCCTGGTGAATACGTGCTTAACCTTTCTTATTGTAGTTCTGTCTTTTGTATTAAGCCTGATGCTACAGATAGAATAATAGTAAAAGTTATTTCTTCTGGTGTAAATATAATATCTATTGGTAGCAAAAGCGACCCATATATAGAAATTGAGAATAATTCAAATTATGAAATAGCTTTGTATAATTGGATTATTAAGGGGAGTAACCATACTTTTACTATACCTCAAGGTATGATAATTCTCGCGAATAAAAAGTTAAAGTTATCACCTATTGTCACAGGTTTTGATTTCAATGATTTAAGCTCTGTAAGTATAATTGATAAAACTGGGCAAGTCTTTTCAACTTATCCAAATACAAATTATTCATTATTAAAAAATTATTCTAGTAAAAATTCCCCAAATAATTATATTAAATCAGATTCACCAAAAATTAAAGAAACTCAAAACACACAGGAAGTTATCAATTTAAATGACCTTGGTTCTAGTGCTGAGAGCTCAAGTAATTTATTATTAAACAATAAATTGTTAATATATTTTGGATTAGCTAGTGTTATTTTAATTGGAATTGCGAGTGTTGTATTATTTCGCCGTAAAAATAATTACCCAGATTACATCGAGAAAGAGGTGAGTGCTAATGATATGGTAATCATTGAATGAAGTATTTTTTTTGAGAGGCTTTATTAAAAAGAAATTTCTGATACAATTGGCGAATGAAGAATAATTTACCTAAAAATCCAAAGGATACTTCTTGGAATAGTGTTGCAAGCTGGTATGATGAATTACTAAAAAGTGATGATAGCTATCAGGCTAAGGTTATATTGCCTAATTTACTTAGAATTTTGAACTTAGGTGAAGGGGAAAGAGTATATGATCTTGCTTGTGGGCAAGGCTATTTTGCAAATGTTTTTGCTCATATTGGAGCATCTGTTGTGGCCTCCGACTTATCAAAAAATTTAATTGAGACAGCAAAGAAGAATTCTAAAGAAAAAATAGCTTTTTATATTTCTCCTGCTCATAATGCACAATTTTTAAAAGATGGAACTATTGATACTATTGTTATAGTTTTGGCAATTCAAAATATTGAGAATGTAAACAATGTTTTAGTTGAATGCAATCGAGTCCTTAAAAAAAACGGACGAATAGTTTTAGTGCTTAATCATCCCGCTTTTAGAGTTCCTCAGGGGTCTGATTGGACTTATGATAATGGAGTACAATCTCGTATTGTAAGTCAGTATTTATCTCCATCAAAAATATTTATAGACATGACTCCCGGAGAGAAGAATCCAAAAAAGAAAATTAAAACCATTACTTTCCATCGTTCTCTTCAGGATTATGTTAAGTTATTTTCTAAGAATGGCTTTGCTATCACTCGTCTTGAGGAGTGGATATCGCACAAACAAAGTCAAACTGGTCCTAGACAAATAGCGGAAGATAAAGCACGTAAAGAAATTCCAATGTTTATGTGTTTAGAAATAAAGAAGATTTAAATTATATAAATTTATTTTTTATAATTTTTGGAATTTTCTTAAAATCTTTTATAAGAGTTGCCCTTAGGCTTCCATTATAAAGAGCCGCTGCTGGATGGTAAAGAGGAAGAAAAGCTTGGTCTCCCAGTTCGGGAATATATTTAATTATAAGTTTTCCGTGAATATCTCCGATTTTTTCTCTTGGAAAAAATCGGTGCATTGAATGCCTTCCTAAGAATACAATAAGTTTTGGTTTAATTACCTTAAGTTCTTCTATGAGCCAATCATTACAATCTTCTTTTTCTTTTGGTTCTGGATCGCGATTATTGGGCGGACGGTATTTGACGATATTAGTAATATAAATATCTTCTCTTTTCTTCCCTATGGTTTCCAGCATTTCATTTAAGAATTTTCCAGCCGCTCCAATAAAAGGTTTACCTTCTTCGTCCTCTTTTTTCCCTGGTGCTTCACCTATGAAAACTATCTCACCATTAGCGTTTCCATTCCCAAAAACTGCTTGAATAGCAGTCTTTTTTAACTTGCACTTACAATTCTTTTTCCAGTATTTATTGAGTTTATCTAATTGTTCTCGGTTAGATTCCATGAGTTATAGTATAGCATTTTGTAATTTGGTATAATAATAATATGAATAAAAATCTTAAAGACGAAATGATTGGTTGGTATGGAACGTTAGCTATTGTTTCTGCTTATGCATTATTAAGTTTTGGATTGATATATTCGAACAGTTTAATATATCAAATATTAAATGGTACTGGAGCGCTCGGTATTGTTTATATTTCATTTAAAAAGAAGGCGTATCAGCCTGCTGTTTTGAATATTATTTGGGCGATTATAGCATCTATTGTTATAATTAAAATATTATTATATTAATTTATAATTTATCATGAATACACAATATAAAAGTTCTAAATTTGCAACGTTCTCACAATACTTAGCTGCACCTTTAGTTATTGGAATATTTTTGTATTATGTAAATATTCTTTTGATGGGGAACATTATAAATGAAGAACTATTCTTCTTGCCATTTTGGGCATGGGCTTCATTTATAGTAATTATAAATTTTATTAAATTAAGATATATAAAGGTAAATGAAGATAATATTTTAATGAAATCCCTGAAAGGGGAAGAGGTTCTTTTGTATAAAGATATAGAATGGATCAATCAAAATATTTTTGGATCAAATTGGTATATTATTACTATAAAATATAGAGATATTCAAACAAATAAATCAAAAATTATTTTTGTCTTTCCTGAAATGTATACAAATAAAGAGAACCTTTCTTTTTATAAGGAGCTTAATATGACAAAATATATAAGAGAACAAGCACTCAAAGCTAATCCGTCTTATAGAATAGAGTATGAACCATCCCGCTGGTTTTTAACAAAGTGGATCTTCTTATCATTTCTTCCATTTATTTTTCTTTCGTTTCTTTTAATTATTTAAATAAAAACAGCGAGGCAATGCCTCGCTGTTTTTATTTTATTTTAATATTTTAATATCAGCCCCGATTGAGTTTAGTCTTTCGGCTATTTCTTCATAGCCTCGATTAATCATATAAACATTGCGAAGGATAGATGTGCCTGTTGCTCCAAGCATTCCAATAAGGATTATCATTGCGGGACGAAGAGCAGGGGGGCAGACAACTTGAGCTGATTTAAGGGGTGTTCCGCCTTGTATATAGACTCTATGAGGGTCAGCGAGAGTTATATTGGCCCCTAATCTATTAAGTTCAGTGAAATATATAGCTCGATTCTCATATAGCCAATCATGAATCATGGTCTGGCCTTTGGCTTTAATAGCGATAGGAACAAAGAACGGTAGATTATCCATATTTATTCCAGGATAAGGATTAGCATGAATTTTGTCTTCTAAAGCAGTTAATTTAGAAGGGAATATTTGTAAATCAACAAGATTTGTTTTTCCATTGTAAGATTTATAGCTTTTGAGTATTTTATATTTTAAATTCATTCTCTTTAATTTTTCAAGTTCAAGAGAAAGGAAATCAATCGGACATCTATTAATGTTAAGCTCTGAATCAGTCGCAATTGCAGCTGAAATAAACATCATTGATTCGATGGGGTCTTCACTGTTAGTATATTCAACATCCATATTAATATCTTTGACTCCGTGAACTACTAGAGTTGAAGTTCCAATCCCATCGATTTGAACTCCAAGTGTTTCTAGAAAGAAGCAAATTTCTTGGACCATGTAATTAGCACTAGCAAATCTTATAGTTGTAGTGCCATCAATTTTTGAAACGGCAGTTAGTATGTTCTCACAGGCTGTGTCTCCAGCTTCATACATTACAATATCAGCGGGCTTTAACTTTTTGCTTTCTATTTGGTATTCATCGTTGGTAGTTTTAATTTTTACCCCTAGATCTTCTAAGGCATAAGTATGTGCACTAATTGTTCTTTTCCCAAGCTTACATCCTGAAGCATGAGGAATAGAGAAAGAGGGAAGTAAATGAATAAGAGGGCCGATAAGCATTATGACTGAACGAGTTTTGATAGCAGACTCTACGTTCATTTTATCTAGAGAAAATTTGGTAGGTGGAGTAATTAAAACAGAATTATTATTTATCCACTTAACAGAGACCCCAATACTTTCAAGTATTTCAATAACTCGATAAACTTCTTCTATTCGAGCAATTCCATGCAGGGTTGTTTTACCTTTATTTAAAAGAGAAGCACAGAGTAATCCGACTGCTCCATTCTTCGAGAAGTTTGTATCAATACTTCCGTGCAATTTATTTCCACCCTTAATTTCAAAATCGATAGAGGAATTTATAGATACAATTTGATGTTCTAGTACTTTGCTTATTTTTGATAATAATTCTGTTGTAAAATTTTGTTCACCTTTCTCCATGCGGGGAATAGAACTTTGGGATGTCTCTAATGCTTTAGCGAAGGCTTCTTGAGTCATACCTCGGCGCTCTCGAAGTTCCTTAATAAAGTAACCAATTTTTTGTTGCTCTGTTTGTTTTGATTTCATGCTTACTATTTTATCTCATATATGATATAATTGCAATATGTATAAACTTGAAGAATATGTGGATATTAAAGAGTACTCAACCCTAAAAGTTGGAGGAAAATTCCGCTACTTTGCAAAAGTTTCCTCTATAGAAGATATTATGATTATTTGCTCCATAGCCAAGAAGGATAAAAATAAGATTCTTATTTTGGGTGGGGGCTCTAATGTTGTTTTTTCGGATAGAATTTTAGATTTAATTGCTATAAAAATTGAGATCAAAGGCTTTAATATTATAAGGGAGGTCTCAGATTACTTAGATATAAAAGTAGGAGCAGGTGAGATTTGGGATAAAATAGTTGAAAAAACTGTAGATATGAATCTTTCTGGTCTTGAATCTCTGTCGGCAATTCCAGGTACGGTAGGAGCAAGCCCCGTGCAAAATATTGGAGCTTATGGTTCTGAAGTAAAAGATACGATTTTAGAAGTTGAAGTATTTGATATAGACAAAGGAACAATAAAAAATTTTACAAACGAAGAGTGTAAATTTGGATATAGAGATAGTGTTTTTAAAAATGATGCAAAAGGAAAATATATTATAACTGCTGTGACCTTCAGATTAGAAAAAAGGCTAGAGAAAAATTCTAAAGCTCTTAATTATCCAGGTGTTTTAAAATTTTTTGAAAAGAAAGGAGTATCTAATCCTGATTTAAGGCAAATTAGGGAGGCGATAATTAGTATTCGTAGCGAAAAGTTACCAAATCCAAAAGTATTACCTAATGTTGGGTCATTTTTTAAAAACCCAATAGTTTTAAACGAAGTAGCATATAAAATATTAGAAGAATTTCCTAATGCTAAATTTTTCCCATTAAAAGATGATCTCACAAAAATTCCGGCTGGTTGGCTTATAGAGAATGCTGGATTAAAAGGCGAGTCCTTTGGAAATGTTTCAGTGTATGACAAGAATGCTCTTGTCCTGATTAATACAGACAATGCAACTTTTGAAGACATAATTTCTGCCCGTGATGAGATAATAAAAAAAGTGTTTGATAAATTTGGAATTATACTAGAGCAAGAACCAGAAGTAGTCTAATTGATTTTATACGGATTTCTAGTATACTATTCCTATTACATTGTCGGAGTGGCAATGGAATATTTTTAAAACACTAAGTGTGTTTTTGTTGCCGGAGTGGCGGAATTGGTATACGCGCGCGACTCAAAATCGCGTCTCGCAAGGGATGGAGGTTCAAGTCCTCTCTCCGGCACATGCAGAATAAATCACTTTCTTATATAGAAATTTCAGAAGGTAACTTAATAAATAATATCAAGCAATTTAGAAGTTTATTGAAGAATAAAACTAAAATTGCCGCAGTTATAAAAGCTAATGCTTATGGTCATGGGGATAAGACTGTAGCAAAAATTGCGAGTCCTTATGTGGATTATTTCCAGGTAGATAGTATCGAAGAAGCAGAAAGGGTAAGAAGTATTAGCAAAAAGCCAATCCTTATTTTTGGTTATTTAAACGATGACGGAGTAAGGAGATCTGTGAAAATCAATGCAATAATTTGCGCTTTCGATTTAATTAATCTTTTAAAAATTAATCATACCGCGAAAATTTTAAAGAAAAAAATAAAAGTTCACTTGGCAATCGATTCATATTTAGGGAGAGAGGGTATAATGCCTAATCAAGTAGAGATAATAATAAATGAAATTAAAAATCTAGAAAATATAATCTTAGATGGTGTGTATTCTCACTTTGCGAATATTGAAGATACCATGAATTCAACTCATGCCAATAGGCAAATTGAAGTTTATCACAACTGCGTTGAACTATTTAGAAAAAATGGTTTTGCAAATATTAATACTCATATCTCAGCGACTTCTGGTATTCTTGTCTATGAAAAAGGTGAAAATTTGCATAATATTGTACGTCTTGGTATTGGACTTTATGGCATGTGGCCAAGTGAACATTTAGAGTACTTGAATAAAAAGAAAATAAATTTAAAGCCAATATTAAAATGGGTGACTCACGTAGCGCAAGTAAAGATAATTCCAGCCAATCATCCAATAGGATATGGGCTTACCTATATTACAAAAAAGGTCACAAAAATAGCAGTTATACCCCAAGGTTACTTCGATGGATTAACTCGCTCTCTTTCAAATAACGGAGAATTTTTAATAAGAGGCAAAAAATCAAAGATATTAGGTAGAGTTGCTATGAATATGACTGTAGTTGATGTATCTCACATTAAAGGTGTTTTGCCTGATGATGAAGTTGTAATTATTGGTATACAGGGTAAGTCTAAAATTACGGCAGAAGAAGTTGCAAAAAGGTCAGATACAATAAACTATGAAATCACTACGAAAATAAGCGCCTTATTGCCTAGGGTTATAGTGTAATTTCTCTAATTTTGGTCTGGTGTATTGTGGTATATAACTATATCTAATATATTTGCATTTTAAAGTGTTTTATAGTATTGTATACATTATGTCACAAGATAGACTTTTCAAATTGGGCTGTACTAAATGTAAACGCATTAACTACTGGTCAAGTAAGAACAAAAAACTCGTCACTAAAAAGATTGAGCTTAAAAAGTATTGTAAATGGTGTAAAGTTAATACTAAACACAAAGAAATGAAGAAATAAAAAATCCCCAACTGGGGATTTTTTATTTTATATGCTATAGTGTATACGTTATTTAAGGGCGATTAGTTTAGTGGTAGAACGAAAGTTTCCAAAACTTTTGGTGGGGGTTCGATTCCTCCATCGCCCGCATTAGAAAAACAGCGTAAGCTGTTTTTCTGGGCGATAGCACATGAACTGCTTCATGTGTGCGGAGAAAGCGAAAGACTTTTCTGTGATTTGTTTACAAATCAAGAAAAGTACCTGACGATGTAATCGGAGATAAGTGTACTCACGGTCCTCCATTATATGTCTGACCGAAAGTGTAATCACGTTTCCTCCATCGCCCGCAAATTTTAAAAAATATATATAGTAGAGTATACTTAAATTATGAATAAGCTATATCTTATAGGAGGGTCTCCTCGTTGTGGAAAAACTACAATTTTTAATTCTTTTATAAACAAAAAACCAATGATTGCGATTCCAACTGATGCGATTAGGGCTGGAGTACGATTTTTAAACAAACACAGCCGTATTAACTTTTCTGAAGATGAGATTGAAAATAATTTGCCTTGGGAAATGGTGGTAGGGTTAATTCATCGGTATGACCATAAAAATATTCCACTTATAGTTGAAGGTGTTGTAATTACTCCAGAGCGAGTCAAAAACTTAAAGCTAAAGAATCTTGAATTAAGAGTAGTATTTGTGGGTTTTACTGGAGACTCTCATATAGAAAAAATAATAAAACATGGGCAAATTGAGAAAGATTGGGTTTACGACCATATAACAAAGGAGAATGGAAATGACACAGAAATAAGAAAAATGTTCAAAAATATTCAAGAAGAAAACAAACTCGTTAAAGAAAAAGCTGATGAGTATGGTTATAGTTTCTTCTCTCCTGAGAATCTATCTTTTGATGTATATTGCAATTCAGTTGTGGAATACCTTTTAAATTAAAAATTGGTATTTTAAACATTATTATTTCAAAAATTTATCTATCTCTTTTTGTGCCATAGCTTTTTCGCTTTTATTTGTTGGATCTATCCAAATAGTATTTAAATCACGTTTAAACCATGTCTTTTGACGCTTAGCGAAGTGCCAAATTTCTGTGTATAATTTTTCTATCATTTCATCTTTACTAATTTTTTTTTGTAAATAAAGTGATACATATCTATACTCAAGCCCGAAACTATTTAATCTTTTCCAAGATATGCCACTTGTATGTAAATTCTCTACTTCTTTAAACATTCCTTTTTTAATTCGAGAAAGGAGGCGAGTCTTAATTCTTTCTTTTAATATTTCTGGCTGGAGAGATAAACCAATCTTTAAGAAAGATGCAGACGTACAACCTTGAACGTCCTTGTTGGACGTCTGCTGATTTCGAATTAAAGGAACTTTGCCTAATGCTTTTACAATTTCTATTGCACGAATTAATCGTACTCTATTTTTCGAATCGATATTTAAAGCTCTATCGCTATCTAGTTTTTTAAGCATTTCAAATAGAGTTTCTGTGGTCTCTTTTTCAAGTTTTTCTCTTAATTCTTTATTTGGAAGAACTTCAGGTAGAATAGTTCCGTTTATTAATGTATCGATATAAAAGCCAGTTCCTCCACATATAATAGGGGTTTTATTTCTCTTAATTATTTCATCAATTTTTTTATTAGCTTTCTTTTGGAAATCACTAACAGTAAATACTCTAGATGGGGAAGTAATATCAAGTAGGTAGTGGGGGATACTATGCATTTCTTTTTTTGTAATCTTGCCTGTACCCAAATCCATTCCTTTGTAGACCTGTCTTGAGTCCGCAGATATAATTTCACCGTCTATAAGTTTAGCTATTTCAACAGCGAAGTCACTTTTGCCTGTTGATGTTTGCCCTAGGATGACTATTATTTTCATATTTCGCATTTTAGCATATTTTATGTTAAAATGCCGACATGGGATTCAAATCATATATAACAAAAAAAGCTCTTCAAATGAAGGGAATGTCTGCTGAACAAGCAGAGAAAATAACAAAACAGCTTGAAGAAAATCCAGATCTTGCTGAGAGTTTAAAGGCTCTCGAAGCAAATAAAGAAGTTAAAGAACTTTTTGAAAAAATTACGAAAGAGATAGAAGAAAAGAAAAAAGCAGGTACAGCAGAGCAGTATGCGGCTGTTCTTGTTATGGGTAAATATAAGGCTGAGATAATGAAGCACCGTGAAGCCTTAGCTCCACTCATGAGTTTAATGCAGAAATAGTTTTAAGTTTTATGTACAGAAAGTTTAAGCATAAAATTATCACAGTTTCTGACAAAATGCAGAAGGGCTATAAGTATGAAATTACAGAGCCCTTTGGTAAAAACTTTCAAAAAGATTTCCGTCCAGACTTAACTCCTAAGCAAATGCTTGCTCTTGGAGTTTTTGGTGGTAAGTATATGACAGATTGTAAAGATGAATTTCCAAAAGATTGGTTTACAAAAGCTAAACTTTGCTCCGAAATTCATGATCCTAAATTAAATTATTTTGGTGTAAATGCGAGTTCTTCACTTGCAGTTTGGAGGAAGAATGGCTGGATTTACAAAGAAGACCCTCGAGGGTGGTTTCAGTGGTATTGTCGATATTATATGGGAAGAAGGTTAAAAGAAGAAGATATTAGACAAATAAAAAGATGGCGTGCTATTACTCGCCATATTGTTCAGATAACTTTAAATTGTAAGCCTGGAGATTTAACTTGCCGGCGAAAACAAAGACAAGCTGTCCTTCATTGGGCCTATGATAGTCGAAAAATTTAAATTTGTTATAATCAATTTATGAATAATACTACTTCTTGGTTTGAACAACTTAAAAAGCCATCATGGGCACCACCATCTTATCTTTTTGGTCCAGTTTGGACAGTTCTTTATATTGTTATTGCTATCTCTTTTGGTTCAGTTTTTTATAAAGTATTTAACAAACAATTACCAATTATAATAGCTTTGCCTTTTATTCTAAATTTGATTTTCAATTTTTCTTTTACTTATTTTCAATTTGGTATAAAAAATAATGTTTTAGCCGCAATAGATATAACTTTAGTTTTAGTTACTTTAGTATGGGCCATGATTGCTATCTATCCATATTTTAGATGGATTGCCCTTGTAAATATACCGTATCTGCTTTGGGTTTGCTTTGCAACAGTACTTCAGTTTACAATTACGTACTTAAATAGGTAATTACATAAAAAACAGCCCCGCAATAGCAGGGCTTTTTTTATTTTGTTAGAACAATAACCTTAAGGCATTGTTCTCTTGTACCTTTTGGGTAAAAGTAGTTTTCTTCATCATTGCTTCCACCACCACCGCTAGCAGATTCTCCTTTTTTATTTCTGTATGTATATACAAAAGAATCGGAGTCTGCTAACACTTTGGATACATTTTCTGGCACACTTAGTGTACTAATGCCTTCATTGTAGAAGACACAGATTTTAAGTGGAATTCCAAACTTAAGAGACCTCTTACTTTGGTAGGGATCTATATCTTTCGACATAAAAACGTAACCATCATATTTCGGTGCATTGTTTAAGTTTGGAAAGCTTTTTCTGAATTTGTAGACGAATACAAGAATTCTTCTTATTTCTACTTCGCTAAACATATTTGCTTCATATTGTTGTAAATCTGAAGTGATATATTTAGTTTTCAGTAGAATGTATCTGAATTCATTTTTAAAATTAATAGGAACCAACCAAGAGGTTGAATCTTCTATTAATTCCTTTTCGCCGTACAGAATAGGAATCTCCTCAATCCCTGCTTCTTTACATGAGATAAACTTTTGCCCTAAAATTCTTTGGGCTTTTTCATTTGTCACACCTTGTCCGTGTGTTGCCTTCATTAGTAACAATAGAGCTGCTGCTAATATTAATGCAAATATAAAATTTTTTCTCCTCATAACCTTATGCCGCTCTTAACGGACCTTTTTAATGTACAATTTAATTTTTGTTGATTCTAGCACAGATATACATATTTGTCAAAGTTAAATTTGCAAATTACTAAAGTCTTTTTGCATGTTAATTGGTATATATTAATTTATATATAATAGTAAATATTATTGATTTATAATCATATTGTAGTCAATTATTAATTTATGTTAATAAACCACCTTGTGTTATATTTGTGGCTTGTTATCATTTAGATATGAGGGTCTTAATTATCGAAGATGAAGAAATTTTGGCCAAGCTCGTTAAGAAAAGTCTTGAAAGTGAAGGATACGCAGTAGATTGCTTAACCGACGGAGAGTCTGGTCAAGATAGGATTGAGTCGAGTCATAAGGACTACGACTTAATTATCATTGATTTAATGCTTCCTAAAAAATCAGGGAGTGAAGTGTGTTTTGAAGTAAGAAAATTAGGAATCTCCACTCCTATATTAATACTTACTGCCAAGGTCGGAGTAGAGAGTAAGGTATCGCTACTTGATACTGGAGCTGATGATTATATGCAGAAGCCATTTGAGCTGTCTGAATTATTCGCTCGAATTAGAGCGTTAACTCGTAGACCTAGCATTGCTATTCCAAACGAACTCAAGGTGGGGAATCTTACTTTATCTTCAAGTACAAAAAAAGTATTTAAAAATAAAAAAGAAATTACTCTAACTTTAAAAGAATTTAGACTTCTTGAATATTTAATGCGGCACCCTAATCGAGTCATCGAAAGGGTAGATTTGTCTGATAATATATGGGATTTTGATTACGATTCATTATCAAATATTATCGATGTATATATAAATAGATTAAGAGATAAGCTTGATAAAGATAGAAAGAAAAAGCTGATTGAGACAGTTCGTGGCGTTGGTTATAAATTAAAAATTTAATTTTTCGGGATAGAAATAAAGAATGTAGTACCTTTATTTTCTTCAGATTTAAATGATATTTTATAGTTACTTTGTTCGATTAAATTTTTAACAAAATAAAGCCCGAGTCCTGAACCTTCAGTTTTAATGCTGAATACATTATTAGCTCTGAATAGTTTTGTGAATATTTTAGGTTGATCTTTTTTAGGGATGCCGATACCATTATCTTTTATTTTTATAATTACATTCTTTTTGTTTTCTTCCACTCCAAATATTATTCCGCTACCTTTTGGTGAATATTTAATTGCATTTAGTAACAGGTTTTCTAGAATTATCTTCATAATCTTTCTATCTAAATTAATGACAGGGAGATTTTTTTTGTAATCCTTTTTAAGGGAGATCTTTTTGTTTTTTAAATTGGCTTGCACCTCATGAATACTCTTCTCTATTATATCGAATAATTTAGTTGGTTCTTTGATTATGTGGAATCTGCCCATTTCTATTTGAGAAAAATCTAATATTTTCTCTATCATTTCTGCCATATCTTTTATTTCCATAAATATGGTTTTTAAGTACTTCTTATTTTCTTTAGAAACGTCACCGACTATACCTCTTAGGAGCATCTCTGAGGCAAGTGAAATAGTAGAAAGTGGAGTTCTTAGTTCATGGGCTGCAAGAGAAATAAATTCATTCTTGGCCTTGTCTATTTCTTTTTCTTTTGTTATATCTTTTTCTATTGCTACAAAAAATTGAATCTCGCCGTTATTATCTAGCATTGGTGAAACTTTTATTTCAGCTTCATATAATTCTCCATTTTTTCTTTGGTTGGTTATTTTTCCGATAAAAATACTCTTTTTTTCTTTTATTGTATTCCAAAAATTTTCATAAAAAATCGATGGCATTTGTTTGCCCCATAGGGTTGGTGTCTTACCTATTATCTCTTCGTTTGTAAAGCCTGTAATCTTTTCTGAAGATTTATTAGCATATAATATATGTCCATTATTATCTGTGATTATAATGTGTGAAAAATCATTGTCTATAACAGAACGAAGCAATTTTAAATCTCCATCTAAATTGTCTAATTTTCCGAAAGTGTCTGGGTTTCTAGATAAAGGTATATTTATAATGTCCTGTTTTATATTAATTTTTTTCATACAGATTTATTATATTTAACTTATTAATATTAATACTTTAATTAAAAATAATCCATAGCGCTATTAATCTTAAATTTAACTTTGATTGTTATCCTTACTGTCCCAGATGATTATATCTTATTAGTTGAATTAAATATTAAAAATTATGGAACAACTAAACGACAGTAAAATTAGTGTCATGGGATTAGTAATAATTACGATTATCGGGGTAATTTTTATTATTGGTTATTATTTTAAATATTTGAATAATAATCACAAGGAAGTATCTGCATTGATCGTTGATAACTCTGTTGATAAATATTTGTCCTTAATTTCTACTGAGAATATGCTATCTTCTGTTGGCATTCCAAATGCAACGAATAGTCCATTACTTTGGGGTGCATATGTTGGAGATGGTCAAAATGATTTAGCTGATTTTGAAAATTTAGTTGGGAAAAAAGTTAACTTGTATGCAGATTTTGAAAGCTGGGAAAATAGTTTTCCTTCGGGGCTTTTTTCTGCCGTTGGTCAATCTGGTAAAACTCTCATTATTTTCTGGGAACCAAATTTTGGATACGATAAGATAATTAATGGCGATTACGATGATTATATTAAGCAATTTGCTGTTGATGCCAAGAAATACTCATACCCAATTATCTTAGTCCCTTTTGATGAAATGAATTTAAATGAAGAAGCTTGGGGTTATGGTCAAAATAATAATACTGCTTCTAAATTTATTACTGCCTGGAAGCATGTTCATGATTTATTTAAAGATACACCTAATGTAGATTTTGGCTTGGCTTATAATAGTGTTTCTATTCCAAATATTAAAGGTAATTTGTTTTCTGATTATTATCCAGGGAGTGATTATGTTGATTATATTGGTTTAGATGGTTTCAGTTTTAAAAATTTATGGAAATCATTTAAAGATATTTTTGATGATCCAATGAATAAAATATCCTCATATGATAAACCAATAATTATTTTTTCATTAGCTTCTGAAGATAGCTCTCAAAAAGCATCATGGATAAGTGATGGGCTAGGTCAACATATCAAAACTTATAAAAATATTGCTGGTTGGGTTTGGTTTAATGAGGGAGGAGTGCCCAACTGGCAGGTTAATTCAGATCAAGAATCACTAAAAGCTTTTAGGTCGATTTTGCCATAATAAATATATAAAATTATGAAAATATCACTATTAGTTCCGTGTTATAACGAAGAAAAGTCATTAGAGGCGTCTATTAAGTCCTGCTTAGATCAAACACGCCCCTTCGATGAATTAATATTTGTGAATGATTGCTCAAAGGATAGTTCACCAGAAATATTGTCTCGTTATTCTGGTTTTATCTATTCGTATAGGACTCCCAAAAACACTGGTAATAAAAGCAGTGCCCAAGAGTATGGCCTACAGTTTATTAATGGAGATATTGTTGTTATGACAGATGCAGATACTTTGCTTAGTCGGACTTTTGTTGAAGAAATAGAAAAAAGTTTTAGTGATTCACAGGTTGTTGCGGTTGCGGGGCGGGTTCAAAGTATTTCTTATAATTGGCTAACTTTATGCCGAGCTTATGAATATGCTATCGGACAGAATATTCATAAAGTTGCACAAGGATATATAAACTATATTTTTGTTATGCCAGGTGCCGCTAGTGCTTTTAGAGTTGATGCTTTCCGTAAAAATATTTCTTTTGATCATGACACTCTAACTGAGGATTTAGATTTCACTTATAAATTACATGATCGTAATTTGAAAATTATTTATAATCCAAAAGCTATTTCTTACACTCAAGATCCTGCAGATTTAAAAAACTATATTAATCAGCTCAGGCGCTGGTTTGGGGGAGGATGGCAAAATTTACTTAAACACTACACCTCTGCTCCTTTGAATTTAATTATGGCATTTGAACTTTCTTTGCTTTATTTTGAAGGTTTAATCTTTTCTATTTTATTGTTTTTGATAATTATTATTAACACCTGGATGGCCTTAATGTTACTAATCGGATATTTAGGAATTGCGACATTACTTGGTGTTTGGATGGCCATAAAAGAGAAGAGGTGGACTTTAGCTATTGCTCCTTTCCCTTATATGATTTTAATTTTTATTAATGCTTATATTTATTTAGAACAATTTATTAAGGAAGTAATTTTTAGAAGAAGAAATTTAATTTGGTTCAAGCCAGAACGCTTGGACCTAAAACATTAATTTTATGATGACACCATTTATTGGGCTTTCGACATTTATTCATATTCTTTTAATTCTTATTTATAGGCTTTTTCACTTGAAACAGGGAAGTCACTTATTTATATATAAACATCGGTCGATTAAGGCTTTATTAGGATTATTCATTATTTTTGGTATGTTTAGTTTTATTTTTGTTTCCGCAGTTTTTATGTTGCACGCTAGTGTTACAGAAGAACATTCCTCGATTCATATTATTGGTAATTATATAAATTCATTTAATTATTATGAGTCGTAGAAATATTATAAAAAGATATTAAATATATATTATATGAAAAACAAAAAATTTATTTCATTTTTAATTGTTATGTTTGTGTTTATATTTGCAAATGTTTACTCAGTTCGTACTTCTTATGCCTTGGCTCCAATCGATCCACCAAATTTAATTCAGAATTCATCAGTTGAAGTTGCGAGTGGTGGTAATCCTAGTTTATGGTTACAGTCTGGCTTCGGGGTAAATAACCGTACTTTTTCTTATCCAGTTACTGGGGTTAGTGGAGGTTCGGCTATTAATGTAAAAATTTCTTCTTATACAAGCGGTGATGCCAAATGGTCTTTCCCTGAAGTTCCAATTTTGTCTAATCGTAGTTATATTTATACCGATAATTATATGTCTGACATCTCAACAGTTTTGGTCGCTGAGTACTTTGATGCAAGCCATAATCATTTATCTTACGTAGGGTTTATTCCAGTTCCAGCCTCTCCACTAAATTCTTGGGGGACAAGCAGTACAACATTTATTACTCCTGTCGGAGCTGCTTATATGACGGTATATCATTTAATTAATAATGTTGGCTCTTTGACGACGGATAATTTTAGTCTCACGGAAGTGCCATTACCAGAAGCTTTTGATAAGGGTTTTGTTTCTTTGACTTTTGATGATGGTTTTCTTTCTCAATATCAAAATGCTTTACCAGAATTAAGTGCTGCAAATATTAAAGGGACATTCTATGTGGTCTCTCATGCTATCTCTGGTCTTTCTATTAGTAATTCATCTTTAGAGGAGGCAGATAGTTCTGCTCTTCCTTTGGACGCTCCGCTAGATTGGACTTTCTCTGGTGGGGTAAATACGATATCTACTTATCCTGTTGCAGGACATAGCGGGCAAGGGGCTTTCGCTAGTTCATTAGCTATCGACACAAATGCCGCCTGGGCCTTTAAGCCTATCTCTGTTATTAACGACTCTGTTTATTCTTTTAGTGAGTGGTATAAAAGTACAACTAATTCAGACTTGGTTGCAATAATTAATAAAACAGATGGCTCGACAATACAAGCAGATATAACAGATTTAGTAGGGAATACTATCGGTAGCAGTGTCAGCTTACCTTCGACCAATAATGTATGGACTCAGGTTAATGCATATTTCTATGTTCCACTTGATGCCAAAAGTGTTACGGTGGTGAACCAATTAAAAGGTATTGGTGATTTAGTTATAGATGATGTAACTCTAAGTGAGCCAAATTATATGAATTCCATTCAATTAAAATCCCTACAAACAGCTGGGCAAGAAATTGGTGGACATACGCAATCACATAAAGATTTACCTTCTATATCTTTAGCTGATGCAGAAAAAGAGGTAAGTGGCGGACTTCATGATTTATTAACAAATGGAATAGATCCAGTCTTACCTTTTGATTATCCGTATGGAAATTATAATCAGAATATACAACAAATTGTCGAGAGCTCTGGTTTTACTTCTGGCCGAACTGTTGCTCCTGGTTTTAACGGTAAAGATACAAATAAATTTGCATTACTTTCTCAGTCAGTAAATGCAGATACACCTCTCTCTACAGTTGAAGCTTGGATAAATCAGGCAATCAGTGATCACACTTGGCTTATTTTAGTTTTCCATGAAATACAAAGTGATTTAACGAAGGCTCCATTTGGTACGACGCCAAGTAATTTACAGTTAATAGTTGATTATATTAAAAATAATAATATTGAAACTCAAACTATTAGTGGAGGTATTAGCTTAATGAATCAAACTTTGCCGCCAGAAGTTACTTTGAATAGTATTGCTATTACGACACCCGCAACTAAGCTCTCTTACACTGTAGGTGATAGTCTAGACATAGGAGGACTTATTGTAACGGGAACATATAGTGATAATTCCACAAAAATAGAAACTTTAACATCTAGTAATGTAACCGGTTTTAATAGTGCAGTTCCTGCTGTTGATCAAGTTCTAACTATTACAATTGGTGGCAAGACTACAACTTACAAAATAAATATTCTTGCTGTTGTTCCGCCTCCAGTTGTCTTGAATAATATATCTATTACAAATCCAGCAAGTAAGCTCGTTTATAAGGTAGGTGAATTGCTTGATATTACTGGTCTTGTTATTACAGGAACATATAGTGATAACTCAACTAAGGTTGAAACATTAGGAACTGAAAGTATAACTGGATTTAATAGTTCAAGTCCTGTAAACAGTCAGATATTAACTATTACAATAAATGGTAAAACTACAACTTACACTGTTAACATAATTAAAGATGAAGTTGTGAATAATCATGGGTCATATTCAGGTTCGTTTTTACCAAAGGATTTGAAGCTAGTCATTAAAGACTTGCCAATTGGGAAAGTTCTTGGTGCTGAAAGTTATAGATTCAATAAAGATTTAAAATTTGGTATGAAGAATGCTAGTGTGAAGGAGTTGCAATCAAAATTTAAAAAAGAAGGTGTTTATAAAGGTCCAATTACGGGATACTTCGGAGCCTTAACAAAAGAAGTCGTTAAAAAATACCAACAAAAGAACGAATTACCTCCAACTGGATTTGTCGGACCTCTAACAAGGGAGATATTGAATACTATATAAGTGAATCTAATAATTCATATAAACTTTTTATCTCTATTTTAAGAGATCTATATTATGATATTATATAATTTATAATATAGCTTAAATTATTTTATTCAGTAGAATGAAAACCTTTAGTGAAAAAGTTTATGATGTCGTTCGAAATATTCCCAAAGGGAAGTTTTTGACATACAAAGAAGTTGCCAAGAAGGCAGGAAGTGAGAAGGCTAGTCGGGCAGTTGGAAATATTTTGCATAAAAATTTTGATCCGAAAATTCCATGCCACAGAGTCATCCGCTCTGATGGTAAATTTGGAGGGTACAATAGGGGGAGTCAAAATAAAAAAGAATTATTAAGGAAGGAAGGAGTAGTTTTTTAAAATTATCTAAAATCTGTTATATTCAAATAATGTCACTATCAATCGGAATGGCGTGAGCACACCTCGACATGCTATTCCTTTCTTCTTTACCATAAAGCTTCCTCCCATTCAAAAAAGGGGAATAGATTATGGATTTAGGTCAATAAAAACTATTTTAAAATAAGTATATTTATAGATAGTAGGTTTTTCCTATTTTTTGTGGCAATTTTTCTGCCCATATTTCGGTCAAATTTTAGAGAGAGGGGGTCACCCCTTCGCTTAGGCCCCCGCCTGTGTTTTTAAAATAAGTAGTGGTACCTGTGTCTAGGGATGTGTATTTTAAAAGGTTAATTTAATGGTTGGAAAATAGCCCTTTTTATGTCATTATTAAGGAATATATGGAATCATCAAAAAATAAAAAGACATCTGTAAAGTCATTAAAAAGTAATGTTAATGAAAGAGGGTTACGTACTGTGGTAAAAAATCTTCTCAAGCAAGATAAAAGACTTTGGACTTCGGAAGGTAAGTTGATTGAAAATAAATTGATTGAATTTGTACAAAAAGATGATGAAAATATTATTAAACTTCTATTAAGTGATTCCTTAACAAAAGATGCTTTTTTCCAAAAAATTTCTTCAATTTTTGTATTTAAAAAAGATGACTTTATTAACTTTGAAACGATGAGTGAGTTTTTGAATGGTTCTTATACTAATTATAGTAAACATATAGGATTGGCAAATAATTACTCTTTATTAAAAAATGCCGGTGAAGTAGTTCTGAATTTTCCATACAAGGATTGTTTTTTAGAAGGAGGGCAAGAAAAAGTAAGTGAAGGGAGAGATGAAATATTTTACAATAAAATTCTTGCAAGAGAAGAAATAAATAGACTTGAAGAAGAAAAAGTTTTTACGAACTGGATTAAATATACTGAAAAAGGGGGGAAAAAGGTGGATTCATTTGACCATAAAAAAGACAATCTTATTTTAAGAGGAAATAATTTATTAGCTTTATATTCATTGCTTCCAAAATATAGAGGACAAATAAATTTAATTTATATTGACCCACCATACAATACTGGAACAGATGATTTTAATTACAATGATAATTTTAATCATTCTAGTTGGCTAGTATTTATGAAGAATAGATTGGAGGTAGCAAAAAAGTTATTAAGAGATGACGGTGTTATTTTTGTTCAGTGTGACGACCACGAACAAGCTTATTTGAAGGTTGTAATGGATGAAATTTTTAATGGTGGATTTATAAATAGTATTGCTGTAAAAATGAGTGAGTTGTCTGGGACAAAAATGGCTCATTATGATAAAAAATTACCTAAAATAAAAGAATATTTATTAGTATATAAAAAAGTAACGTTTAAATTAAGAGATGTTAGAATAATAAAAACTGAGTGGGATGACGAATATAATTTGTATCTCGAGAATTTTGATGATAATTTATTAGATTTAATTACCGAGTCGGATGAAAATAAAATTGATGAAGTAAATAAAAAACTATTAAATGTAAAAATTTTAGGGATAAAAGAAGCATTTAATAAATATAAAAATAAAAATGAAGATTTTGATGATTTTAGATTTAGGAATATAAACTTTATTGTTAGAACATCGCCATCATCCAGTGTAAAAAAAATTGCTGATATTCTTAATATCAAAAATCAAATTGTTTATGCATTGCTTTCAAAAAGAGACAAAAATATTATTATAATTCGTACAGATTATAATAAAGCAGTAAAAGACCCAAGAATACAGATTGTCTTTGCTCGAGATTCTTTTGAACAAAAAATAGGCGATATGTGGACAGATATAAATACTACAGGTTTACATACTGAGGGGGGAGTTACTTTAGAAGGAGGAAAAAAACCCGAGAAATTACTTAACAGAATTATTGAAATGAGCACAAAAATTGGTGATATTGTTTTAGATTATCATTTAGGAAGTGGAACGACCTGTGCTGTTGCTCATAAGCTGGGTCGTAAATATATAGGTATTGAGCAATTAGACTATGGAAAAGATGACTCAGTTATAAGGTTGAACAATGTTATTAAGGGAGACAAATCAGGCATATCAGGGTTAGCTGATTGGAAAGGAGGAGGGTCATTTGTTTATGCTGAACTTGCACAATGGAATGAAGAATATATCCAAGAAATAAAGAAAGCCAAAACAGTTAAAGATTTGACTAAAATCTATGAAAAAATGATTAAAGAAGCATTCTTTGTTTATACTTTTGACCAATCAAAATGGAATAATAAAAAATTTGAAGAGCTTACAATTGATAACCAAAAGAAAATTCTTTTCGAGCTTCTTAATATGAATCATTTATATATAAATTATAAAGATATAGAGGACGCGACTTATAAAATTTCTAAAGAAGATATAAAACTCAATAAAAATTTCTATGAGTAGCACTTCTTTATATCAAAAATATGATATTCGTGTAGAAGATGGGGTTATAGATGTTAGTTCTATACCATCTTTTATTTCAGATAATCTCCACTCTCGTGTTGTTTTACGACCTTATCAAGAAGAGGCACTTTCTCGTTTTATTTATTATTTTGAAAAAGATAAAAATAAACTTACTCCGGTACATCTACTTTTCAATATGGCCACAGGGACTGGTAAAACAATTATAATGTCTAGTGTAATGCTTCATCTTTATACAAAAGGATATCGAAATTTTGTATTTTTTGTTGATAAGGACAATATTGTACAAAAAACAATTGAAAATTTTACAGACAACACAAGCCCTAAATATAGTTTTTCACCATCAATAGTAATAGATGGAAAACGTGTTTTGGTTCGTAAGGTAGAGAATTTTTCAGATAGTGATAATAAAGCAATAAATATCAAATTTAGTACTCTTGCAGGGCTACACAGTGAAATTACCTTTCCAAAAGAAGAAGGGTTATCTATGGACGATTTTAAGCTCAGAAAAACTGTATTTTTATCAGATGAAGCCCATCACGTTAATGCTTCAACAAAAAAGAAAGAATTAGATGAAGAGGAAAAATCTTGGGAATATACTGTAATGAAATTACTTAATTCAAATCTTGAAAATGTTTTATTGGAGTTTACTGCAACAATCGATGAAAGACACGAAAAAATAGTTGAGAAATATTCTGATAAAATAATTTTTAAATATGACCTAAAAAGATATATAGCTGATAAATATTCTAAAGATATTTTCTTATATAAAACTCCAGAGGGGATAGATGACCGTATTTTACATGCTCTTATTCTCTCTCAGTATCGTCGTAAGTTAGCGGGGAAATATGGGATGTCCTTTAAACCAGTTGTACTTATAAAATCTAAAACAAAAAAAGAAAGTGAAAATACTGAAATACTTTTCTATAATCTATTACAAAAATTGAAAGTAAATGATATAGAACGCATAGAAAAACAAGTAAAAGTAAATATAGATAATAAGGTAGCAGTTAAAGCTTTTGATTTTTTTAAAAAAGAAGGTATTTCTTTTGCTGAACTTATTAAAGAACTCCAGATTGAATTTTCAAAAGAAAGAAGAATACAAATGAATGATGATAGTCAAAAAGTTGCGCAGTCTAAGCTCTTGAATTCTCTTGAAGAAGAGTCTAACAAAATTCGTGTTATTTTTCAGGTAAAAAAACTTGATGAGGGTTGGGATGTATTAAATCTTTTTGATATTGTCAGAGCATATGAGACACGAGATACTGGTACTATAACTACGTCCGAAGCTCAGCTTGTGGGAAGAGGGGCGAGATATTATCCATTTATTATTGAACCAAGCCAAGAAAAAGATAAAAGAAAATATGACGAAGAGCCAGAAAATGAACTTAGGGTTTTAGAACAACTTTATTATCATTGTCAGAATGACCATAGATATATCTCTGAAATCAAAAATGCTCTTCAAAAAACCGGAATAGATTTAGATAATAAAAAGATGATTGAACTTAAATTAAAAGATTCTTTCAAAAAATCTTTATTTTATACCCAAGCATTTGTATATACTAATAAGCAACAAAAAAAAGATAGGAAAAATATTAAATCATTAAAAGATATAGATTTGGACAAATTAACACATACAGATTCTCTTTCAACTGGAGTATCTGGAGTAGAAGGTATTTTTGCAAATAGTACCGAAAAGACCTCATCAAATAATGTTAAAATAGTTAGCGAAAAAATTTCTGTAAAAGAAATACCTATTCACATAACGAGAACTGCTATTGATACTTTTCCATTTTTTGATTTTGCTAATTTAAAAACATATTTACCCAACATAAAAAGTCGTGATGAATTTATCACATCTGACTCATATGCCGGAAACATTCGCATTGAAATTGATGGCCCAGAAGACAGGATAAAGAATATAAAAAATGATAATGAATATTTATACTCAATTTTAATAAGAAAAGTATTTGAAGATTTGAAAAATAAGATTGTATATAACTCTTTTGAATATGAAGGGACTGATGAATTTATGCCTTACGAGATTAACAAACTTATTAAAGATAAGATTATTCAAATTGAAGTAAATAATGAAAGTGATAAAGAAAACGGCAAAGCTATGGGTGGAACTGAAACAGAGATTCATCTTGATTTATCAAATATTGATTGGTATTCACATACTGAGAATTATGGAACATCTGAAGAAAAGTACCTCATAAAGGCAATATTGGGATTTGTAGATTCTATCAAGAGTAAATACGACAATGTTTATCTTATTCGTAACGAGAGACAAGTAAAGATATTTGATACCAAGGGGCGTGCTATTGAACCTGATTTCTTGTTATATACTATAAAAAAGAATCAGAAAGACACCTCTTACTATCAATTATTTATTGAACCAAAGGGAGCACACTTATTGAAAGAAGATTCTTGGAAGGAGGATTTTTTGAAAGGATTAAACAAAAAATATAAAGGAAAATCTAACTTAATTGAAACACCAGAATATTATATATTTGGTTTGCCTTTCTTTAATGAACAAAAAACAAAACGAGAATTTGAAACTGATTTAAAAAAGAAACTCCAGCTAAAATAATATATGGATGAAGAAACATTTGAAATAGCTAAAGATAATGACTTAAGTTTAGATGAAGCAGAAGAGCTTCAGAGTGTTATAGAAGAGACAGGGCTTGATGCTGATGAAGCCTTAGAAGTTATGCAAGAATTTTAATATATATGAAAAACTTTCTAAAAAGAACTTTATTTAAAATGGCTGACATTACTAATTGTGGCACCCCAAATATAAAAATAGAAAAAGCCACGATTAAAGAAATATATGATGAAGTCATTTCTGATGTCCCATATTTAATAAAAATATCTCCAGCCTATATCCAAAGAAGGTATAAGGTTAATTATGAAATTGCATCACAGGTTATGGATTTACTTGAAGCCAATGGTTTTATAGGTCCAGCAGACGGAGCTAAACCTAGAGATATTATTAAAAGATAGATATGATTACTGATATCAAAAAACCAAAAAATAATATAGATATTGCTACCTTAATCAATCCTAGTTTAATTTGGAATGTAATTCTTTTTAATTGTAACTGCCACACATTTGATACTGTAATTGAAGAACTGATGGAATCACTTGGTTGTTCTTATGCGAAGGCTTCTCAGTTTGCAAATGTTGCGGACCAGCTTGGCAGTGTCAAAATTTATGAAGGAGATAAGAAAAATTCTGAACGTATTGCTGATACATTAGGAAGAGCTGGTTTGATTGTGAAATTAAATCAATAAATAATATGACTAAAAAAAGTTTAAAAGAATATTTTGATTTGGCCAAAGAACTAGAAAATAGTGGTCATGTTATTGATTCAGATTTTTTAAAAGAAAAATTAGGAGTTTCAGTTTGTAGAGCCAGTTGTTTGTTTTTTATGCTCCACAAAGGTGGATATTATAAAGATTTAGAACCACTTTCAGAGTTAAAAGAAATTCCTAATTTAAAAGGTAAAAAAGAAGGTAAAAATAAATTTATAATTTTTACAGAAGATATGCCCCCTTATAAAGCGAATATATACTATGATGAAGAAATTTCTGAAGTAGACAAAAAACAATATGTTTCAATAGGAGTAGCTAGGGATATTAGTTTTGAAGATGTAAGACAAATAATCATATCTATTTACTGGGGCCTTAGTGAAATTATAAAACAAACAAAAAATCATTTTATTAAGGAGCTTGAGTGTGGAAATGCTCAGTATTTCAAAGATTTTTATAAAGAGAAAGATAAAAAATATATTTTAAAGGATTTGAAAAAGACGAAATTTAAAGATATTCAAATTAAGTCAATTCTAAAATTACTAGAAATATGATATAGTTTAATTACAACTAAATAGTTAGATATCAGGAGTATGGCGAGAGCACTGGCTCAACGACCCATCAGCAACCCTTAGAGATAAGAAGGTGCTAAATCCAGCCAGATGATACACAAGTATTATCATGGAAAGATAAGACTAGTCATCTGTATCTTTCCTCTTATTAGAGGAATTTTTTAATTTAATAACGTATATGAAAAAGACAGCAGAGTGTGTGAGTCCTATGCATCCAGATAAGATCTGTGACTATATTGCAGATTGCATTTTAGATGCATATTTAGAAGGTGATAAAGAAAGTCGTTGTGCCATAGAAGTAATGGGAGGGCACGGATTAATAACTATAAACGGGGAAGTAACCTCAAAAGCTAATCCAGATATAGAAAAAGTTGTACAAGGTTTAGTTGGGACCAACTTTAAAATAATTTCTAATATTGTTTTACAGAGCCCACAAATTGCTCAAGGTGTTGATATTGGTGGTGCTGGTGATCAAGGAATAATGAAAGGTTATGCTACTAACGAAACACCAGACTTGTTACCACTTGAATATGTATGGGCGAGAAGTTTATGTAATTATATTTACAAGAAGCATCCATATGATGGGAAGACTCAAGTTACTATTATTGATGGACGTATAGATACTATCGTTGCAAGTTTTCAAAATGTTTCAAAAGAAGTACTCCATAGTCTAGTTCTTGATTGGTATGGTGAGTATGCTGCACAATCTAGAAAGATATTCCAATTTAATATTTTTGTTAATCCTGCTGGGGATTGGACTCAGGGAGGATTTGATGCGGATACTGGATTATCTGGAAGGAAACTTATTATAGATAACTATGGACCAGAAATAACTATCGGTGGAGGTTCTTTCTCTGGTAAGGATTATACAAAGGTGGACCGCTCAGGTGCATATATGGCAAGAAAGATTGCTGTTGATTTATTAAAGAAACATAATGCAAAAGAAGTTTATACAAAACTTGCATATGCTATTGGTCAACCAGAACCAGTAATGGCTGTAGCAGTTATAGATGGAGTTGAAAGTGAAATTACTGGTTATGACTTAACTCCAAGAGGAATATATAAACATTTAAAATTAGATCAAGTTGAATTTAAAAAAACTTGTAACTGGGGTCACTTTGGAAGAGATTTTGAATGGGAGTAGATTATCAAATTTCCTTAAAATCTGTTATATTCAACTCATGTCACTATCAATCGGAATCGTAGGATTACCAAATGTCGGGAAATCGACACTATTTAACGCTCTTACAAAGAAGGGTGTGCCTTGTGAGAACTATCCTTTTTGTACCATAGACCCATCTGTTGGGGTTGTGGCTGTTCCCGATGAAAGAATATGGAAACTAAGTGAATTCTCTAAATCAGCTAAAACTATACCTGCTGTTATTGAATTTGTTGATATTGCTGGTCTTGTTAAGGGTGCCTCAGAAGGTGAAGGTCTTGGAAATAAATTTTTAGCAAATATTCGTGAAGTTGATGCCATATTTGAAATGGTCCGTATTTTCCCACTAAAGAGTGATAAAGGGAACGAAATTCTTCATGTCATGGGAGATATTGATCCACTTCGAGATATAGAAATAATAAATTTAGAGTTGATACTTGCTGATTTAGAAACTGTTGTAAAAAGGAAAAATAACATTGCTAAAGATGTCCGAAAAGGAGATAAGGAATTTATCATTGAAGATGAAGCACTTGCAAAACTTATACCAGTTCTTGAAAAAGGAATGCTTGCCAATACTGTCGACTTTACAGAAAAGGAAGTTGAGAAAATAAAAATGCTCGGTCTCTTAAGTATGAAGCCATTTATTTATGGACTTAATAAAAGAGCAGGATCAGATAATTTAGATACAGAAAATCCTGAAATTTTTAAAGAACTTACAGATTATATAGAAAGTATGGGTTCACGCTATGTTGTAATAGACGCAAAAGTTGAAGATGAATTAAAAGATTTCGAAGGTGAAGAAAAAGAGATGTTCCGCAAGGAATTAGGTGGAGAAGATGATGGAATAAATAATCTAATAACTGAAGGGTATAAACTTTTAGGTCTCGACACCTATTTTACAACAGGAGAGGATGAGACTAGAGCTTGGACAATTAAAAAAGGTAGCACAGCGCCTGTGGCAGGAATGGCCATTCATACAGATTTCAAAGATAAATTTATTCGGGCTGAAGTTGTATTCTGGAAAGATTTACTTGAATCTGGAAGTTATGGAGAGGCTCGCTCAAAAGGAAAAGTGAAAACCGAAGGGAAGGAATATATAGTAAAAAATGGAGATGTAATTGAATTTAAGATTTAAAATATATGAAATACAAAGTCATAGGTTTTGACTATAGCGGAGTTATAACAGAATCTTCTGGTTCTGATTTTACTCTAAATACCTGTAGGATTTTAAATATAGACGAGGAAACATTTTTTGGTATTTATCTTAAAAATAATTACTTATTAAATACAACAGATATTGATAGTAAGGATTTTTGGAGAAAATTACTCAAAGAATGGAGTAGAGAGAATAAAGAAAAAGAATTTTTTGAATTTATAGATTCCTCAAAGTCAGATACAAAATTTAACTATGAATTATTAGATTATATTAAAGAATTAAAAAATTTCGGCTATAAGGTGGCACTTTTAAGTAATAATTCTTCTAAATTAAATAATACTCTGAAGGAGGCAGGAATTGATGTATTGTTTGATTTGATATTAATATCAGGAGATGTTGGCTGTATGAAGCCTAATGTAGAAATATTTCAAATGTTGTGTGATAAGTTAGAAATTAACCCGAAAGAATTAGTTTTTGTGGATGATTTTGAAAAGAATTTTATTAATTCGGATGAAGTTGGTTTTACTCCCGTTTTGTTTAAAGGTAACAAAGAATTAAAAGATAAATTTAAGGAACTAGATATAATTTAATCATGCAATCCGATTGGCAAAAAGCAAAAAAGATTTTAGAAAATGAAGGAGTCGTAATACTTCCTACTGATACTTTGTATGGAATTGTCGCCAGTGTAGATTCTAAAAAAGCCATAGATAAAATATATAAGATAAAAGAGCGTGATAAAAGTAAGCCGTTTATCGTTTTAATTTCATCGGTTAAAGATCTGGAAAAATTTAATATTAAAGGCGAATTTTCAAAAATATTTATTCCTAAAGTTAGCGTCCTTTTACCCTGCAAACAAGCCTCATTTAAATATATTCATCGTGGAACAGGCGAGATAGCCTTTCGTCTTGTGGGGAATAAGAATAAGAATTTATTTAATTTAATTAAAAAAGTTGGTCCTATTGTAGCTCCAAGTGCAAATAAAGAGAGTCTTAAGCCAGCCGAAACCATTAAAGATGCCAAGGATTATTTTGGATTAGATGTTGATTTCTATATAAATGGCGGAAAAAAAGTAGGGGAACCTTCTACTTTAATAAGGGTGAAAGATGGGGCTATTGAAATATTAAGACAAGGGAGGGTAAAAATAAATAAGAAATAAAAAACAGAGGTTGCTTAGACGTCCAACGTCGACGTAAGACGTTGTACGTCTTGGATTTGCAACCTCTGATTTTTTATTTCTTATTAAGCTCTCTGTTTCTGTGTTCTTCTTGTTGTTTTTTAAGTTCAATTACTTCTTCTATCAGTTTGCCCATTGTATCTTCGATTCGAGTTAATATTTCTTCGTCTTTTTTATCTTCTTTTTCTTCTTCCTCATCATCTTCTTGAATATCTTCCACATCTTCCTGAATCTCATCAACATCTTTTTGAATATCTTCCACATCTTCCTGAATCTCATCAACATCTTTTTGAATTTCCTCGACATCTTCAGCAATCTCATCAACATCACGAGCCACAGCATGGAGCCTTCTGGCTTGACGGTTTACAGACATTTGGATAAATATGGATAGATAAATTGCTTCGAGTGAGACTATTGTTGTAACTACAAGTAATATCTCTTCAAATGGTATACCAAAAAAATACAATACAAATGATCCAATGAATAATAATGTATGGATAAGTAGAGATTCAGTCGAGCCGATGGAGCGAGTTGCTCTTAGTGCTATTTTTTCAATTGAATCTAGAGATTTTTTCTTTAATTGCTTCATAATTCCAGGTTTTATTATACACTACATTTCTGGTATAATACAACCATTATGGAAACATCAACACAAACGCAATCGTTAACACCTAGGTTCTTCTTTATTTCATTGGGGGTTATTATTTCTCTTATTACCAGTGCCTCATCTTTTTTAGTTTTATTTTTTGAGACATTAAATAAAAAGTTTCCAGACGCATTAAATTCTACTTATCAGTATGGATATAATTCATACGATTTTGAAAGTATTCGAGGTACACTCGCTACTCTTATAATCTTTTTTCCAGTATTTCTACTTTTGTCATATTTCTGGAGAAAATTATCGAAAAATCAACTTGGAGTAAAAGATACTATTATTTTTAAATGGATGATATATTTGGTTCTTTTCCTGACTAGTCTTCTTACTGTTATTGACTTAGTGACGCTTGTTAGATATTTTGTTTCAGGAGAAATAACTTCTCGTTTTATATTTAAAGTAATAGGGACAGCAATAATTGCTATTCTAATTGGTTTTAATTATTATTACGAATTAAAAAACCATAATAATGAATTAAATAAAAATAAAATTTCTTTGCTCTGTACAATAAAGTCTATTATTATATTTTTTGCATTAATTATTTGGAGTTTTACGGTCATGGGGAGTCCTAAAGAGCAGCGTGCATGGCGCTTAGATGAAACAAGAACAAATGATTTACAGAATATTCAAAGTCAGGTAATAAATTATTGGCAACAGAAAGATAAATTGCCAGTCCTTCTAACTGATATATCAAATCCAATTTCTAATTATTCAATTCCAGCTGATCCGGAATTTGATAAAGGTAGAGTTTATGAATATATACCTAAAGATAAATTATCTTTCGAGCTGTGTGCTACCTTTACTTCAGATATGCCTAAGGGATTAAGAGAATCAAATTATTCTAATGTTAGTGGTCCAATGTATGCAGGGGGCGATATAAAGACAACCGTCGCAATTCCAGCTTATCCAAGCGGCATAAATGATTCTTGGAATCACAAAATAGGTAGAACTTGTTTCTCTCGTACTATCGATAAAGATTTATATCCACCAATTAAGAAATAAAATAAACAATGAAAAATTACGATCATAAAAAAATAGAAAAAAAATGGCAAGGGGAGTGGGATAAGAGTAAAATTTATGAAGCTAAAACAGGAGCAAAAGGAAAGAGATTTTATGGACTTATAGAATTTCCTTATCCATCAGGAGCAGGTCTTCATGTCGGTCATATACGTAGTAATACAGCCATGGATATCATTACACGTAAGCGTCGTATGGAAGGTTATAACGTTCTTTATCCTATTGGTTGGGATGCTTTCGGTTTGCCGACGGAGAACTATGCTATTAAAACTGGCATTCAACCGGCAAAAGTTACAAAAATAAATACTGATACATTCCGTAAACAATTAAAATCTGTTGGTTTTGGTTTTGATTGGTCAAAAGAAATAGATACGACAAATCCCGCATATTATAAATGGACTCAATGGATATTTTTACAAATGTTCAAAAAAGGCCTAGCTTATAAAACAAAAACTGAAATCAATTGGTGTCCATCTTGTAAGATTGGTCTTGCTAACGAAGAAGTTGTAGGAGGTTTGTGTGATCGTTGTGGCGGTCCGACCGGTAAAAAAGAAAAGGAGCAGTGGATGCTTGCTATTACAAAATACGCAGATAGACTAGATAAAGATTTAGATGAAGTAAATTATTTAGAAAAAATAAAAATACAACAAAGGAATTGGATAGGCAAAAGTGAAGGCAGTGAAATTGAATTTAATATTCAAGATTCAAGTGAAAAAATTAAAGTCTTTACTACAAGAGCTGATACTATTTTGGGTGCTACATATACAGTGCTTGCCCCTGATCATGAATTAGTAAATAAATTAAAATCACAAATTACGAATTGGATAGAAGTTGAAAATTATATTAAAGAAGTTAAGGATAAGCCGGAGATTGAAAGAACAGCAGAAGATAAAATAAAAACTGGAGTTGAATTAAAGGGAGTAGTGGCAATTAATCCTGCCAATAAAAAAGAAATTTCTATTTGGATTGCGGATTATGTACTTTCTACTTATGGAACAGGAGCAATAATGGCCGTACCTATGCATGATGAAAGGGATAGAGAGTTTGCTCTTAAATTTAATTTGCCAATTTTAGATGAGCCATTTATTGATGCAAAAGAAATAACAGAAAAAGTAGGAGGAAAGATTGTTACAAAATATAAACTTCGTGATTGGGTCTTTTCAAGACAAAGATATTGGGGTGAGCCAATTCCAATAATCCATTGTGAAAATTGTGGCTATGTTCCAGTTCCAGAGAAAGACCTTCCTGTAATTTTACCGAAAGTTAAATCTTATACACCAACCGATAATGGTGAATCACCACTAGCTTCTATTTCAAAGTGGGTAAATACTACATGCCCTAAGTGTAAAGGTAAGGCAAAAAGAGAAACCGATACAATGCCAAACTGGGCTGGAAGCTCATGGTATTTTTTACGCTATACAGACCCAAAAAATAATAAAGAACTTGCTTCTAAAAAAGCATTGTCATATTGGATGAAGGAAGGAGTTGATTGGTATAATGGTGGTATGGAGCATACGACTCTTCACCTTCTGTATTCTCGTTTCTGGCATAAATTCTTATATGATATCAAGGTTGTTCCTACGAGTGAACCTTATATGAAGAGAACTTCTCACGGAATGATATTAGCTGAAGGTGGTGTAAAAATGTCTAAATCAATAGGGAATACCATAGACCCAAAAGACATAGTCTCTTCTTACGGAGCAGATACTTTGCGTATATATGAAATGTTTATGGGTCCATTCGATCAGGCTGTAACTTGGTCTACAGAAAGCATTATTGGATCACGTCGTTTTTTGGATAAAATTTGGAGAATCGGGGAATCAAAAATTTCTGACGATGTTAAATTGAATAAAGATTTCCAGACCTTGCTCCATAAAACTATAAAGAAAATTTCAAGTGATATTGAAACAATGAGTTTTAATACGGCTATTTCTTCGATGATGGTTTTCGTGAATGAAATGGAAAGAATAGAGTCTATAAGCAAGAGCGATTTTAAAATGTTTCTTCAGATTCTTGCTCCTTTTGCTCCGCACCTTACAGAAGAGCTTTGGAATCATACTGGAGAAAAATCATCGATTCATAAAAGTTCTTGGCCTAAATACAATCCAAAGAAAATAATCGAAGATACAATTAAAATTGCTGTCCAGATAAATGGTAAAGTGCGTACAGAAATTTTAATCGGGGTGGATTTAAACGAAGAAGAAATTAAATCTCAAGTATTAAAAGATGAAGTATTAATTCCTTGGTTAGAAAATAAAGAAATTAAGCGCTTTATTTATGTTAAGGGTCGCATTGTGAATATCGTGGTCTAGTCTTATTTATTTTTATTAAGTATAATATATTTATTAGTAATCATTATCAAAAATATGGAATCAAAAAGAATAGAATTTTTTAACAAGTTATCTTTCATTACATTATTATCAACGTTGTTTTTATCTTTGTTTTTCTTCATACCTTATGTTCCCGTAACATTAGATGCAAGTAAGGGATTTTTGTTGTCTATAGGGACTACTCTCTCTGTATTCTTTTGGTTAATAGCAAGACTAGGGGAAGGAAAATTTACTGTTCCGAAGGATAGATTAATTATTCTTGCTGCTGTTATTCCTCTCGTCTTTTTGATTTCATCTTTATTCTCATCATCTCTATATATTTCAATGTTCGGAAACGGCTTTGAAATGGGAACTTTTGGTTCCATGCTTATACTATTTGTTATCTTCTTTTTGTCTTCAATGTATTTTCAAACAGAGAAGCGCTTATGGTATTTCTTCGGATCTCTTTTCCTTGGAGCATTGATTTTGTCTGTGTTTGAATTGTTCAATATGTTTATTGGCTTTGAACGTTTCTTCCCAGGTATTTTAAAGGGTATTTCATCCGGCAATCTTGTCGGTAGTTGGAATAATTTTGCTTTGCTTTTTGGTTTGATAATTCTTTTGTCTGTATTTACTATTGAATTCTTAAAATCAAAAGGATTCTTTCTTTTTGTTCAGTATTTTCTATTAGTTACAGGATTATTCTTTCTAGTTGTAGTGAATATACCGCTTGTTTGGCTTCTAGTTGGATTATTTTCAGTTGTTATATTTGTTTACAGTGTTTCTATCCAGCATGCTGGAATTAAAATTGTTCACGGCGGCGGAGAAAAGAAAAGATTTCCATTTGCGGCTCTTATTGTAGTATTTATTTGTCTTTCTTTTTTAATAGGCAGTAATTCTCTTGGTGGATTAATATCGAAATATATAAATCTTTCAAATCCAGAAGTTCGTCCATCTATCGTTACTACATCTCAGATTGCTTGGAAATCAATTAAGCACAATCCTTTATTAGGTACTGGTCCAAATACTTTCGCAATAGATTGGGCTCTATGGCAGCCAAAAGAAATTGCTTCAACAATTTTTTGGAATTCAGATTTTAACAATGGTTTTAGTACTCTATCTACTTTTGTTGTTACTACAGGTATCTTGGGTCTTCTTGCTTGGATTGCATTCTTTATTATTTTTGTAATTAGAGGAATTCAATCTCTTCGAGTTGCACTTAAAGATCCACTCTCGAATTATTTTATACTGACAACCTTTATGGTTTCTTTATATTCTTGGATTACATTCATTATCTATACACCAAATATTATAATGTTAATGTTAGCCTTTTCTTCAAGTGGTATTTTGATTGGAATACTTGTTTACAGACAAGTTATTGGTACAAAAGAAATTTCATTCTTGAATGATCCTAGAAATAGTTTCTTCGCCATTCTTTCTTTGATGGTCCTTATGATTGGAACATTATCTGTTTCTTATTTGTATGTCGAAAAATTTACTTCAGTTATTTATTTCTCTAAAGGTTTAAATGCAAATAGCACAATGGATTCTCTTGTTCGCTCAGAGAAAATGCTTACAAATGCTATTTCTTTAGATAAGAATGATGTTTATTACAGAACGCTTTCTCAGGTTTATATAGCAGAGATAGGAGTTTTAGTTAATGATGAAAAAATTTCACAAGATACATTGAAATCAACTCTTCAGCAGCTTATAAATTATGCTCAGAATTCAGCTTCACTTGCTGTTAGCCAGAATCCTAAACAGTATTTGAATTATGTTAATTTAGGTAATGTCTATGCAGCATTGGTTCCTTTGTCTGTAGATGGTAGTTATGAAAGTTCAATTAGTTCTTACACTAAGGCTCAAGCTTTAGCTCCAAATAATCCTTCTATAATATTAGCCAAAGCTCAATTGGAATTCTCCAAAAAGAATACTGAAGAAGCAAGAAAGTTAATAGATCAAGCTCTTAGTCTTAAATTAAATTATACAGACGCACTATTCCTTCTTGCTCAAATTGAATCAAGTGAAGGGAATAATGCTTTAGCAATTAAGCAAGTTGAAAAGGCCGCTCAGATATCACCAAACGATTCAACTATATTCTTTAGATTAGGATTACTACGTTACAATAACTCCGAATTTGAGACTGCTAAAAATGCATTTGAACAAGCTGTTATTTTAGATAATACTTACTTGAATGCTCGTTTCTTCCTTGGTAAGTCATACCAATCTTTGGGACGTAATGGAGATGCCTTAATTCAATTTAAGATATTAGCTAAGGTCTTACCAGATAATCAAGATATTAAAAAAGCTATTGAGTCTCTATCTGTTGTTTCAGCTCCAATAACTCCTGCTACAACAACTGTTGATACTAAAACAATAAAAGGTAAAACAACTACAAAGACACAATAAAAATAGTTTAGTTTAATGCCAAAAAAGATACTAACATTTTTTAATAGAGAATTTAATGGGATAAACGAAGCCGCCTTATTGCTTGGCGGTTTCGCTTTTCTTTCACAACTGCTTGGACTAATCCGAGACAGAACTCTTGCAAGTATTATAGGGGCTGGTCCTGTACTTGATACATACTATGCTGCATTTCGCGTTCCAGATTTCTTGTATATTTCTATTGCTTCCTTAGCTTCTATTACTGTTCTTTTGCCTTTCTTGATGAATAAAATTAATAGTGATGATGAAGGCAAGAAAGCCCGGCTTTTCCTAAATAATATATTTAGTGCTTATATGCTTTTCATGATTGTTATAAGCTTAATTGTGGCTTTATTAATGCCTTACATTGCGTATTATATTGCTCCTGGATTTTCTTCTGCGCAATTATCATCTCTTGTTATTACCAGTCGTATTATGTTGCTTTCGCCTATCTTTATAGGTCTATCAAACTTAATTGGCACAGTAACACAATTATTTAAAAACTTTTTCATTTTTTCCTTGTCGCCTATATTTTATAATTTAGGTATTTTATTTGGAATTGTATATTTTTATCCTATTTTTGGAGTGTATGGTTTAGCCTTTGGGGTTATATTGGGAGCGATTATGCATTTGCTTATTCAAATTCCAATTGTAATTCACCATGGTCTATTTCCTAAAATTACTTTTAAAATAAATTGGAAAGAAATATTTGAAGTAATGAAGCTTTCATTTCCGAGAACCTTAGCTTTATCTTGTAATAGTCTCGCTTTCATAGTTCTAATTGCTATGGCGTCAACGTTGAAAGAAGGTTCTATTTCTCTATTTACTTTTTCTTTTAATTTACAATCTGTTCCTGTTGGAATAATTGGTATTTCTTATTCCGTTGCGGCTTTTCCTGTTTTAGTAAAATCATTCTCCCTAAAAGAAATGGATAAATTTATTGATCACATAATAGGAGCGGCTAAGCAAATAATATTTTGGACATTGCCCGTTATAGCTTTAATTATAATTCTTCGTGCTCAGATAATACGTGTCATACTTGGGTCTGGCACTTTCTCATGGTCCGACACAAGACTTACAGCCGCCGCTGTCGCTCTTTTTGTGATTTCACTTGCTTCACAGAGTTTAGTTCTTTTGTTTGTCCGAGGGTATTATGCTGCTTCTAAAACTAAAAAACCATTGATTGTAAACATGTTCTCATCTCTTATGGTAATTATTTTTGCATATATAATTTTAGGTATTTTTAAATATTATCCTGGCACTTTAAATATTATTGAAACAATTCTTCGTGTAAAAAATGTTCCAGGGACAATCATGCTGGCCCTTCCACTGGCTTATGCATTGGGCTCACTTCTTAATTTCTTTTTGATATGGATTTTATTTAATCGAGATTTTCTAAGTTCAAGAAGAAATATGTTAAGTAGGACATTTTTTGAGAGTCTTTTGGGTGCTATTACAATGGGACTTTTTTCTTACATTTCTCTTAATTTTTTCAGTAAAATATTTGATCTTGATACATTTTGGGAAATTTTATTCCAAGGTTTATTTTCCGGTTTAATCGGTATATCTTTTGGTCTATTGGTTTTATTTTTATTTAAAAATAAAGAATTATTATCTATAGTAAAAACTCTTAGTCATAAACTCTCTAGTAATCGTATCGTTGTTCCAGAACAGGGAGAATTATAGGCCATCTTTATTTTACTTTTGTTTTAAGGCTTTTTTTGCTAGTATAAGGGAATGGATATTAAATCTATTAGAAATTTTTCAATTATTGCCCACATTGATCACGGCAAGAGTACTTTGGCTGACAGAATGCTTGAAGTAACAGGTACAATAGAAAAACGCAAAATGAAAGACCAAGTTCTTGATTCTATGGAATTAGAAAGAGAGCGTGGTATTACTATTAAAATGCAGCCAGTCCGCATGGAGTATACTTTAGATGACGAGAAGTATATTTTAAACTTAATTGACACTCCTGGCCACATAGATTTTTCGTATGAAGTATCTCGCGCTCTTAAGGCCGTAGAAGGCTCAATTTTGCTTGTAGACGCAACTCAGGGTGTTCAAGCTCAAACACTTACGACCTTACAAATGGCCCGCGACCTAGGTCTTGTTATCATTCCTGTTGTTTCAAAGATAGATTCACCTTTGGCTAGAGTTGATGAAGTTAAAATGGAAGTTGCTTTACTTTTGGATATTGATCCAGATACGATAATGATGGTTTCTGGTAAAACGGGTGAAGGGGTTAAAGATTTACTTTCCCATATAATTAAAAAAATTCCATCTCCAAAAGAATATGAAGTTGTGAATGGTACAGGTAGAGCCTTAGTCTTTGATTTTAAATATGATAATCACAGAGGGGTTATTGTTTATGTTCGTGTTATAGATGGAGAGTTTAGAAAAGGAGAATCACTTCTTTTTGCTGTTTCCTCAGAGAAATTTATTAGTCTTGAGGTTGGAACTTTTTCTCCAGAAGAAGAAATGAAAGATACAATTGGAACAGGGGAAATCGGCTATATTGTTACGGGGATTAAGAAGCCTGGAATTGCTTCCGTTGGAGATACTATAACTTATACGAAGAAACCTTCAGTGGCCTTACCTGGATATATGAATCCTAAGCCAGTTGTTTGGGCCTCAATGTACCCAGAAAGTCAAGATGATTTTCCAAATTTAAAACAAGCCCTAGGCCGATTACGTTTATCGGACTCATCATTTTCTTACGAAGAGGAATCTTCTGGTTCTCTTGGACGAGGCTTTCGTTGTGGTTTTCTTGGGATGCTTCACTTGGAAATTATTGCAGAAAGGTTGAACAGAGAATTCGATTTGGAGCTTATTGTTACAATGCCATCAATTACTTATAAGGTAGAACTTCGTAATGGTAAGGAAGAAACGATTTATTCTCCACATCTTTTCCCTGACGATGGAAATGTATTAAAAATATTTGAGCCATGGGTAAATGTTAAAATCATTACTCCGTCTATCTACACTAGTTTTCTAATGCCATTTTTGTATGAGCATGAAGCTCTTATTAAAAGTACTGAAAATTTTGGAGATAATAGATCTTCAATTGATTTGGAGATGCCACTTCGTGAACTAATGAGAAATTTCTTTGATGACATGAAAAGTCTTACTTCTGGTTATGCATCTATTTCATATGAAATTGCTGACTACAAAGAAGCTGATGTAGTGCGTATGGATATTATTGTGGCGAATGAAGTAATGCCGGCCTTTTGTAGAGTTGTATCTAGGAGACGAGTTGAAGATGAGGCAAAATTCCAAGTTGAAAAGTTACAGAAAATTATCCCCAGGCAGCAGTTTGCTTTTAAAATACAAGCTAAGGCTCTTGGTCGGATTATCTCATCTGAGGCCGTGTCTGCATACCGTAAAGATGTGCTTATGCATGGTAGTAAGGTTGTAGGAGGTGGAGATGTAAGTCGTAAAAAGAAACTTCTTGAAAAGCAGAAGAAAGGTAAAAAGAGAATGCAATCAAGTGCAAAAATAAACATCTCTCACGAGGTGTTCCTAAAAATGATGCGAAGTAGTAATGACAAGTAATTATTAAAACAAACTTGGCATATAAAGTAGTATCATACTTACAATTACCAATATTGAAATTACTGCAAAAACCTTCTCTACCTTTTTTTTATTTTTTTGACCGAAAAACATGATATAATAATAGCATTAAAAATGTCGGAATTCAATAGAAAAAATAAAAACAATTTTTGGCATTCACCATTAGTCCTAATAGTGCTATTTTGTATTTTAATTTTATTTGTTTTCAATATAATAGGTTTAGCTGAAAAAGAAAGAGAAACCGCCAAGAAAAAAGATATAGAGTTATCGAAGATTGAAAATCTTCGTATTCGAGAGAAAACTCTTACCGACGATATCAGTAGGCTAAAGACAGAAGAAGGAATAGAAGAAACAATAAGAGATAAATATCAAGTTGTAAAAGAAGGCGAAAAAATGGTTGTAATTGTGGATGAAGAGACGAAAGAAGTAACACCCCCGGTAGAAAAAAATACCGGGCACGGTTTTATTTTTTGGTTAGAAGGTATTTTTAAAAAATAGTATTGTATTTTTTTTGATAGAAAGAGCAGGATTGGTTTAGTGGTAGAATGCGACCTTCCCAAGGTTGAGGCACGAGTTCGATTCTCGTATCCCGCACATATATAAAAACTTTTGAAAAGTTATACTGAAGCCTATGCTCTTCAATCAGAGTAATCGCGGTCTCGTATTGCGCACAATTCTGTCAAGATTTGTATATTTTTCGTCTATGGTATAATCATAGTAGTTTTCAAATTATAAGTTAATTATTATAAATATAATGAATAAAGTAAAAATATACAGTACGCCTACATGCCATTTTTGTCATATGGCAAAAGATTTTTTCAAGGAAAAAGGTGTAGAATTTGAAGATTTTGATGTATCTACAGATCTTGAAAAGAGAAAAGAAATGCTTGAGCGTAGCGGTCAGATGGGTGTTCCTGTGATCATTTTAAATGATAAAGATTTAATTGTAGGCTTTAATAAGACAAAAATAGTAGAAATTTTAGGAATAACAGAGTAGCATTATTTCATTTTTTGACGTATTATAAAAGCACCAGAAATGGTGCTTTTATAGTTTGCCCTCGTAGTTCAATGGATAGAACAGTTCCGTCCTAAGGAATAGATGTAGGTTCGATTCCCGCCGGGGGCACAATATATTTTATTATTTAGTAATTATAAAAATTATGTCATTTGGAAAAAGATTTTTTAAAAAAATAGAAGGGCCATTTAATCATGGAATAAAGAGTGCAGCCATAGCGACAGTAATGCTTTCTAGTTTAAATGAGGTTCAAGCTGGAGAAAATACAACCAAAGATAAGGAAATTATCAAAACAGAAACAGGAACTGAAATAAAAACAAATAAAAGTGAAAATACATATTTTATGTCTCCTGCTGATTTTTTAAATGAAAATGAAAATTTCAAGTCAGAGATTAGTCGTTCTGGAAACAAAATTGAGTTTCAGGCTATTAGTCGTTTTAGTGTTGACTCACACATAATTTTAAATGAAGCGAAAGATTCAATAGTCCGCGACTTTCAAGAGTTGTTAAATAATATTACTCCTGAGAATTTTGACGAAATTTTAAAAAATGGGATTAATATTCTTGCATATTCTGATCCTAGAATAACTAAGAAATATAAAGATAATGAAGAATTGTCTTTAAAAAGGGCTGGTGCAATGAAAGAAATATTAATTGGATATTTAAAGAGCGATGCATATTTCTCAGGCTTGAACTCTGAACAAAATGAAAAAATTCGGAATATAAAATTTAATTTTGAAATACCAGAATCTAAAATAGTAAAAAATGCACAGAAAGGGGTTATGAATCCTGAAGATAAGGGTATCGACACAAAGGGGATGACGGACGATCAGTTGAAAAAAGTTTATGATGATTACTGTCGTGGAGTTATTGTATCTATTGAACTAGAAAAGACCAATATAGAGCCATTAAAATCAATCGACCCAAAAATTCCTTCAATACCTTTAGAAAAATTACCACCGAAAATTAATTGGAATGCTCAGTATAAAGTTATCAATATTGATAATAGCCCTTCTGTCGGAAGAAAAAATCACGATAAGGGTACTTCTTTTGAGTATATGATTAATCAGATATCTAAAGATGTAAATTTGGAACAATCAGAGATTCATCTTAGATTTTTTTCAGATAAATTAGGAGAAATTATTACTTGTAAGGGGAAAGAAGATCTATTTAAAAAGATAAAGAAAGATGAATATAAGGGGAGTGTTACTGAAAAAACTTTAGATACAGCCACTTCTTCTATTGAAGATATGCCTCAAAATAATGATGAGAAGATATTAACATCATTAACCGATGAAGCCTTGCAATATGTGACCATAAATAAGATAAGTAAAATTGAAAAATTATCTAAGGATAAGAATACTAACTTTAACGTGGTTTATATTACAAAAGATAAAAAAATAAGAATTATTGATATTAATGAAATAAAATCTATTTCTGAAAAACAGTTGATTAATGATTTACGAGGAACTTTTAGTGAATATATAAAAAGTAAGAATTTAGATGTTGGACAGATGAAAGATTTAGTTTCCAAAAAGGAAAACCAGAATAAAATTTTATCCCTAAAAGAATCAATTGAAAAAAATTCTTTAGATGAAATTTTGAGCAATCCACTAATTAAAGAAATATATATACCTAGCCTTTATCCAGACCTTAAGGGATACCTTTATAATCGTACAATAAACCCAATTTCACTGGAGAATGCAGGCGTAGAAGTTAATAATTCTAATAAGATTTAGGACTTTTGTTTTTAGATTAAATATGATAAAGTGAGACTTATGGATGAAGAAACAAAAAAGCTTTTAGAGGATAATTATGTTTTAAATAAAGATAATAATCAGATGCTTACTAAGCTTGTTCTTTACCAGAAGTGGAATCAGATTTATCGAATTGCATATTGGGCTATTATCATTCTTTCAACTCTTGGAGCCTTTTACTTCCTACAGCCATATTTAAGCAGTTTAATGGGTGTTTATACGGGGGGAGTAGGTATATCTAATACTGGAAATATTGGTGATATTAGTAAAAATATAGGGAGCAATAAAGAGATACAAGATTTGATTAAATCTTTGAATAATTAAGTAATTTGGTTCTGAATTGTTAGATGAAAAGTTTTAAAAATATATTGCCTAGATAGCTCAGTTGGTAGAGCGCTCCCCTGAAGAGGGATAGGTCCCCAGTTCAAATCTGGGTCTAGGCACAAAAAAATAATGGAATCACCTTCAGGTAGATAGCCAGTTCAAATCTCTAGTCTAGGCACAAAAAAATAATGGAATCACCTTCAGGTAGATAGCCAGTTCAAATCTCTAGTCTAGGCACAAAAAAATAATGGAATCACCTTCAGTTAGATAGCCAGTTCAAATCTCTAGTCTAGGCACAAAAAGTAAAAATATCACCAAAAAATAAAACACCTCGCTTAGGGCGAGGTGTTTTATTTAGATTGATTTAACTTTTAGTTTCGTTTCTCGATTCTTGTCTATCTTAGGAAGCTTGATTATTAATAATCCATGCTTTTCTATTGCTTCAGCTTCTTCAGGGTCAATTTCTTCTGGTAGGGTAATACTTCTCGAAAATGTTCCCCAGTAAAGCTCCTGCACGAAGTAATTTTCTTTATTAATTGATTGATTTTCCTCTCTTTTTCCACGAATGGAAATGGTATCTCTTGTGATATCGATAGATAAATTATCAGGATGAACACCTGCGATCATTGCTTGAACAATTATTTCGCTTTGTGTTTGGTATAAATCTATAGTAAGTTCTGCTTCTTGTTCCTCTTCCCACTTAGATTCTCTTTCACCATCCTCTGACTCTTCTATATCTCTACCTTGTAAACTAACTTTTTTAACAGCAACAACAGAAGGATTCATTAATTCTTCTTCTTGATCTTCTAAACGAATGCTACCTGTTAGACGCTCTAAAAATGATCTCTTTTTTATCATATATAATTTATGAGACAGCTTCCACTGTTCCCATACGTTTTAACTTTTCAAATATAAGTATGTTAATAATCGCGACGACCCACAAGAAACCAAAAACAGAAAGAAAATTTTCACCGCTTCCTTTCATTATAAAAAAATTAAAGATACTATGCAAGGAAATTGCACACATTATTCCAATTATAAAATATATTGTTCTATTTTGTTTTAAATAAAAGGATAATCCAAGAGCACTTCCAATCATAGAACTTGCAATTGCGTGAAGTAGGGTAGAACCAAGGAAGCGTAAATTACCAGTAAGCATTCCTACAATACTATCACTTGTACTTAATGGTTTTATAAGATATAGAACATTTTCAAAGGCTGCAAATCCTAGAGCTGTTGCGATAAAATACATTGGGTAGTCTATCGGTCTTCGAACTATATTATTTCCAAAAACAATAAAAGAAACTCCGATTAATTTTAATACTTCCTCGATACCAGCCCAGACTACTATTTGGGTGGTGTTATCCTTTATAAAATTAAGAGAAAATTTTTCCATCCACATTGCGATTAGGACTATAATACCCCCTAAAATAAATGACATTACGACAAGGCCGATTGGTTCAGGATCATCGCTATCTTCTTCGTACATCCAAAACCACAACCATAAAATAGCAGGTGCTACACCTCCTAATATTGCATATGGGATTGTACTTGGGTTTTTGACTAATTCGTTCATAGATTAGGCCACCTTTCAACCATTAATAATTTTTTATTTTGAACAGGCATCATACTCCATATTTCTTCAGTTACGAATGGCATAAATGGATGAAGAACTTTTAATGTTTTTACTAACGTATTTAGTAAAAATTGAGCTCTTGAATTTTTAACTAGTTCATTTCCATTTAAGAATATGTCCTTACTTTCTTCTATTATGACATCTGCAAATCGAGACCAAGTGTACTGATAGATTTTTTCTCCAACTAAATAGAATTTATATTCTTCCATTTCTTTTGTTATTTCTTTTATCAGATTATCTCTTTCTTCTATTAATATTTTTTCTTTTTCTTCGTATAAGGAAAAATTTTCATCATATATAATCCCTTCGGTATTACTTAATACAAAGCGAGTTATATTCCATAGTTTATTTGCATAATTCTTATAAGCCCTAATTTTATCTTCAGACATCTTACTGTCGTTTCCTGGGCCTGTTCCAATAATAAGCGACATACGGACAGCATCAGCTCCATACTTTTGGGATACTTCAAGTGGATCCATGGCATTACCTAACGATTTGCTCATTTTTCTTCCTTGGACATCTCTAACTATTCCTTGTAAATATACAGTCTTAAAAGGTATTTGGCCTATTAGGTATGTACTCATAAGTATCATACGAGCTACCCAAAAGAAGATAATATCATAGCCAGTTTCAAGTACATTAGTAGGGTGGTATGTTTTAAAATCTGGGGCATCTAAATCTGGCCATCCTAGTGTCGAGAAAGTCCATAGTCCAGAAGAGAACCATGTATCGAGAGTGTCTTCATCTTGAGACCAGCCTTCTTCTTTTGGAGCCTCAATTCCGCAATAAATCTTTTCTCCTTTATACCAAACTGGTATTCTATGTCCGTACCATATTTGACGAGAGATACACCAATCACGAAGATTTTCTACCCAATTGTAATATACTTTTTCAAAACGATCAGGAATAATATTTATTCCACCACCACGAACTGCTTCAAGCATTAATTCTTTTAGTGTTTTGTTGTCTCGGTCTACAATTTGCTTATTTACATTTATGAACCATTGAAGTTTTGGTAATGGTTCAATAATACCCCCTGTTCTTTCTGCTGTGGAAATATTTTGAGTGACCTCTTCTTCTTTTTCAAGCAGACCCTCTGTTCTTAGCCATTCTACGATTACAGTTCGAGCTTCGGTTGTTTTTTTATTTAAAATTCTTTCATCTCCCACTGTCATCTTTGCATATTCATTTATAACTTGTTTAGTAGGCAGACTGTGTCTTGTGGCAATTTCAGCATCTATTTGACTGTGGGCAGGAGTTACACCTAGAGCTCCAGTCCCAAAATCTTTTTCTACTGCATCATCTCCTATAATTTTAACTTCAAGCTTTACTCCACAAAAATTTTCAACTATATAAGTTTTTCCAATATATTCTAAATATCTTTCATCTGTAGGATTAACAGCAACGGCAACATCTCCAACTTTTGTTTCTGGTCGAGTTGTTGATATTGAGATAGGGAAGTCGGAACTATATTTAAAAGTATAGAACTTTGCTTTTCTTTCTTCGTAAACTATTTCGTCATCTGAAATAACTGTTTGTCCTTTTGGGTCCCAGTTTACTATTCGGTGTCCACGATAAATGAGTCCATCGTCATACATTTTTTTAAATGCAGTTCTGACGGCTAGATTTCTTTTGTCATCCAGGGTAAAAGCTTCACGAGACCAATCCACAGAAGTTCCCATTTTTTTCATTTGGCTTACTATTGTGTCATGACTTTCCTGAGCGAATTTATTTACTCTTTTTAAGAATTCTTCTCTTCCTAAATCTGTTTTTCTTTTACCTTCTTCTTTCTCTAATATTTTTTCTACTTTTGATTGTGTCGCAATTGCTGCATGGTCAGTTCCGGGCAGCCATAATGTTCTCATCCCTTTCATTCTTGCAAACCGAACCATGATATCTTCTATTGTAAGCATTGAAGCATGTCCGATGTGAAGTACTCCAGTAACGTTAGGAGGAGGAAGCATAATAGAAAAAGGATCTGCATCTTTTTTTGTTACTCCTTTTTCAATACAAACATCTGGATTAAAAAATCCACTATCTTCCCATAATTTATATATATGATCTTCTGTCTCTTTAGAGTCATATGGCTTTAGGAGTTTAGGGTCTATGTTTGGTTCATTCATATATAAAATATAGCACTTTTTATAATTTTATTCAAAAAATAATTTACAGTGACAAATTTCCTTGAGCTTTGATTTTATTTATATTTTTAGCGAACTTTTTATTTTTAGCTTGGAAGTAGCCAGCAATTGCTATCATTAAAGCATTATCTCCCGTAAGACTTCTAGAAGGGAAGTGAATTTTCATTTTTAGTTTATTTTCTTTAATTTTTTCAGTCATAACTTTCTGTAAATATGTATTTGCAGAAACACCCCCTCCTACTATTAGAGTTTGTATTTTGTATTCTTTTATTGCTTTTAGTGTTTTGTGAACTAATGTTTCTACAACTGCATTCTCAAATTCACAAGCTATTTGTTGTTTGATGCTTAAATCTTCTAATATATTAGGATTCTTTATTTTTAAATCTCGTATCAAATACAAAACGGCAGTTTTTAGTCCTGAAAAAGAAAAATCATAATCTTTTGAATAAATCATTGGGCGAGGAAGTACTATCTCTGATATTTCACTTGAAATGTTATTCCCGTCAGCACACAATAAAATTCTGCTGAATTTTTTGCTCGTGCTCGGCCCGTCGGCCTGCGCAAGGCTTCCTGGAACAACATTATCTCGCTTCATATCAGAACGTGCAGTACCTGCCATTTTTGAAATTTCTGGCCCACCTGGGTATTTAAGTCCAAGCATCCGAGCTACTTTGTCGAATGCTTCACCTGCCGCGTCATCTCTTGTCTGGCCTATTTTTTTATATTTCATAAAATCCTTAACAAGGACTAATTCTGTATGCCCGCCAGATACTAAAAGAGAAAGCATTGGAAACATTTTTTTATTTATATCAATAGTAAAGGTTTTGCCCTTTTTGGGAAAAATAGAAAAGACATGTCCCTCCATATGGTTTACGGGCACGATTGGAATATTCCAATAAGTACTTAATGCTTTTGCAAAACTAATTCCCACCCATAAGGCTGGTTCAAGTCCAGGTCCTGTAGTAACAGCGATTGCATCTATCTTAGGCTTTTTGATTAATGGCATTATTGTTATCCATAATTCTTTTAGTTCATTTTCTCTGTCTAAAATTTTATCAATTTTTTTTTGTTCTTTTTCTGTATAAGGGGAGACCTTAATCAAAGAATACATTTTAGCTTCCTTAAGGACTTTTTCAAGTATATGCAAAATATTTTTACCATGTTCACGTTTGGCCATCATTGGGAAAACTCCTCCATATTCGGCATGGATAGCAATTTGGGAAGATATTTCATTCCCTAATACTTTGAATTTAACTTTTTTACCTTCTTTTTGTGCTTCGATAATAGATATTGCTGTCTCGTCACAAGAAGTTTCAATTGCTAATAATTTCATAAAAATACTATAACACAAGGGTTTTTATTTGACTATTATTTGTGATAGAATAAGTTCATGAATAAAAAGCATATTATTACTATAGCTGGTAAGCTTGGAAGTGGTAAATCTTCTACAGCGAAAATGGTAGCAGACATCCTTGATTACACTCATTACTCAACTGGTGATTTTATGCGATCTATAGCAGACGATAAGGGTGTTTCTCTTGGCGAATTAAGTAAAATGGCGGAGACCGATCTTTCTATTGATAAAATGTTAGACGATAGAAATTTAGGAATAGGAGAAATGGAAAACGTTGTCCTTGATTCAAGGCTCGGTTTTTATTTTATTCCAAATTCTTTTAAGGTATTTCTTGAACTTGATCCAGAAACGGCGTCAGAGAGAATTTTGAAAGACAAAGAGAGTAATCCAAATAGAAGTAAGGAAGATAGCGATTCTTTTAATACAAAGGAAAGTATATTAGAAAAAATTAATCATCGTCTTTTAAGTGAAAGAAAAAGATATAAAGATTTATATGAGATAGAAGACCATACTTCTCCTGATAATTTCGACCTTGTTATAAATACAAAAGAAATTTCGCTTAAGGAAGTTTCCAAAAAAGTCATAGAAGGATATAGTAATTGGCTAAATAATTTTATACCAAAAGAGTAATACAATATTAAATTTACAATATATGAAAATACTTAATAATTTATTAAACGAAATATTTGTTGTAGACATGCATGGAAACATTGATAATCCTGTTTCTTCAATTTCTCTGAATTCTAAGAATATAAAATCAAATTCATTATTCGTTGCCTTAGAAGGTAATGTGGTGGATGGTCATGTTTTTATCGAAGAAGTTATAGAGAAGGGCGCTACTACTATTGTTTACGAAAAGGATCCTAGTGAATTTCATGCAGGTGTTACTTATGTAAAAGTTGCTGATAGCCATACAGCTATGGGCGTTATAGCAAATAATTTTTACGGTGAGCCATCTCGTAAAATGAAGTTAGTTGGAGTGACTGGCACAAACGGAAAGACAACAACTGCAACACTTCTTCATCAATTATTTCGAGATTTAGGACATAAAGCTGGAATGATAGGAACTGTCGTAAATAAGATTAACGATAAATCATTTGAATCTAGTCGCACAACACCAGATTCTGTAACTTTAAATGAGTTACTTGCAGAAATGGTGGACGATGGATGTGAGTATTGTTTTATGGAAATAAGTTCACATTCTGTTTGCGAGAAAAGAATATCAGGTCTTTACTTTATCGGTGGAATTTTCACAAATCTTACCTTGGATCATTTGGATTATCATAAAACTTTTGAAAATTATTGTGAAGCCAAAAAAAGATTTTTTGATGTTCTTCCTTCTCATGGTTTTGCTATTGCTAATATAGATGATGGAAAAGGGGAATATATGTTAAGTACTACTAAAGCCAATAAATACACCTTGAGTCTAAAAAAGGAAGCAGATTTTACTGATAGATTAGAAACGAAACTTATCGGAGAATTTAATGCCTATAATATTTTAGGAGTTTATGCGGCGGCTATTTTATTAGAGCAAGACAAGGAAAAAGTTAAAAAAATTATTAAAACATTAGAACCAGTAGCAGGAAGGTTTCAGTATATTAAATCACCAAGTGGTGTGACAGGTATCGTTGATTATGCCCATACTCCGGACGCTCTAGAGAATGTACTAAGGACTGCCAATGAAATGAAAAAGAAAGGAAGAGTTATCGCAGTTGTGGGTTGTGGTGGTGATAGAGATAGAAGCAAACGTCCTATAATGGCAAAAATTGGTTATGACATGAGTGATATTCTTATCCTTACTTCTGATAATCCTAGAACTGAAAAACCAGAAGATATATTAGAAGAGATGAAAAAAGGTATTGAAGGTCTATATTTTGAAAATAAAGTTTATGTTTTAGTTGATAGATATGAAGCAATAGAAAAAGCCTGCGAGCTGTCACAGCCTGGGGACTTTGTACTTATTGCTGGTAAGGGTCATGAAAATTATCAAGAAGTAAATGGAGTAAAGAGTCATTTTGATGATATGGAAGAATTAAAGAAATTTCTTAAATAATAATGCAAAATTACAAACAACAATTTAAGGGCAAAAAAATTACAGTCATGGGCTTGGGACTTCTTGGAAGAGGTATAGGCTACACTAAATTTTTAGCAGAATGTGGTGCTGATTTAATCGTGACAGATTTAAAAACAGAGGAAGATTTGGTTACTTCTATAAAAGCTTTGGAAAAATTTCCTAATATTAAATTCATATTAGGCGAACATAGGCTAGAAGATTTTGTTAATAGAGATATGATTATTAAAGCAGCTGGGGTTCCTCTTGATTCTATTTATATAAAAGAAGCAATAAAAAATGGCGTATCTATTGAAATGGATGTTTCGCTTTTTGCTAAATACGCACCTAATGTAATGATAATTGGGGTTACAGGAACTAGGGGAAAATCTATGACGACGACTCTTATCTATGAGATTTTAAAGTATAATGAAAAATATTTAAAGAAGAATGTTTATATTGGCGGAAATTTACGCGGTGTTGCAACTCTTCCTTTGCTTAAAAAAGTAAAAGATGGAGATATTTTGGTTTGCGAACTTGATTCTTGGCAATTGCAGGGCTTCGGGGAATCTAAAATTTCCCCTCATATTTCTGTCTTTACTACCTTTATGCCTGACCATATGAATTACTATAAAGATAGTATGGAAAAATATTTTTATGATAAATCAAATATTTATAAATATCAAAATAAAGATGATATTTTAATTATTCGTCCTGGAATGAAAAATTTCATAAATTCAAAGAGTGTGAAAGGGAAGTTATTAATTGTAAATCCTAAGCATGTATTAGATTGGAAGTTTAACGTTTTGGGTAATCACCATAGGGAGAATTTGGCTTGTGCTGTTAAAGTCGGAGAAGTTTTGGAAATTCCAGAAACAAGAATTAAAAAGGCAGTAGCTACATTTAAAGATTTAGAAGGACGCATGCAGTTATTAAAAATCTATAAAGGTATTAGTATTTATAATGATAACAATGCGACAACCCCCGAAGCTACAATTGCAGGTATTGAAGCCTTGGAAGGTACAAAGAAAAATATTATTTTAATTTGCGGTGGGTCAGACAAAAATCTTTCATTAGATGTTTTTGCAAAAGTTTTGAATAAAAACTGTAAAGCAATTGTAATGATTCCAGGAACCGGAACTGATAATTTAATCACAAATTATAAAATTCAGATTGCTCATGATGTAGGAATTAATTTAAAGGATATTTTAGAAAAAGCTCTTAATTATGCTAAAAAAGGGGATGCAATTCTTTTTTCTCCTGCTTTTGCATCTTTCGGTATGTTTAATAATGAATACGAAAGGAACGATTTATTTATGAAGATAGTTAATAAACTTAAATAAATCAATGAAAAATTTAGAAATTGGAGCAATCTATAAGCACTATAAGGGTCATGAGTATGAAGTTATTGGGATAGCCTTGCATAGTGAAACTCTTGAAGATTTAGTTGTATATAAAGCTCTTTATGATAGCCCAAAGTTTGGAAAAAATACTTTATGGGTTCGACCGAAAGAAATGTTTCTAGGAAATGTTATTGTAGATGGAATAGAGGTTGAAAGATTTAAGAAACTTGAGTAATAAATTTTAAATAGACCTAGTAAATAATTATGGAAAATAAAGATTTAAAAAATACCTATAATAAAATAGCTAGAGATTGGAATGGGGATCACATAGATGATACTTGGTGGTTTGATGGTACTGATAAATTTTTGTCTTTATTGCCCAAAAAATCTTTAATACTTGATGTTGGTTGCGCAGGAGGATTCAAAACGAATTATATAAAAGAAAAAGGTTATAATGTTGAAGGAATTGATTTCTCCGAAGAAATGATTAAATATGCAAAAGAAAGGTTCAAGGGAATAAATTTTGAAGTTAGAAATTTGTACGATATAGATAAAATTGATAAAAATTATGACGGAATATTTTCTCAAGCAGTCCTTCTTCATATCCCTAAAAAAGATATATTATCTATATTGGAAAAAATAAAATCACGATTAAATAAAGGTGGTTATCTATATATTGCAGTTAAGGAAAGAAAAGAGGGTGGAGTTGAGGAAGAGATTAAGAAAGAGAATGATTATGGATATGAGTATGAAAGATTTTTTAGTTATTATTCAATGGATGAATTAAAAAATTATTTTATGAAACTTGATATTGATGTTGTATATGAGAAAATAGAAAGTTCAGGTAGGGCAAATTGGATAAATATAATAGGTAAAAAATAGCATGAACTTAGACTTATCAAAAATTAAAAATGTTCACTTTATTGGAATTGGAGGAATCGGTATTTCGGCGATTGCTCGTATGATGTTGCATGATGGTAAATTAGTCACAGGCCAAGATATGCAAGAAGGAGAAGTCATTACAGAGCTTAAAAAAGCCGGTGTAGATATTAAGATTGGACAGTCATATGAAAATATACCAGAAGGGACAGATTTAATTGTTTATACTATTGCTATTGATACGTATGATGAGAAATTAGCTAAAAAAATAAAAGAACAAACAGCCATACCAGTTAAGTCTTATCCACAAATGTTAGATATTGTAAGTCGTGATAAATATACGATTGCCATATCAGGTACGCATGGCAAAACAACGACGACAGCTATGATAGGTCAAATACTTGTAGATAATGGGAGTGACCCCACTGTTATTGTTGGTAGTCTGCTTGTTGGTTCTAAAAGTAATTTTATAGCAGGGAAGAGTAAATATTTAGTTGTCGAAGCCTGTGAGTACAGGAGGTCTTTTTTGAATATCAACCCTACTGTTTTAGTAATTACAAATATAGATGAAGATCATTTGGATTATTATAAAGACATAGAAGATATTAAGAATGCATTTCACTCCATGGCAATAAAAGTACCAGATGATGGTTATATAATTTGTAATCCGAATGATAAAAATATATCAGAAGTTATTAAGGGTGTAAGTGCAAAAATATTAAATTGGGAAGATTTTTTTAAGAGTAATTTGAAATTAAAAATTCCAGGAATTCACAATAAGAAAGATGCGGCCGCAGCAGTTGCTGCTTCTAGTGTTATTGGAGTACCTCGAGATATTGCCGAAAAATATGTTTGTAATTTCCCTGGAACTTGGAGGCGGTTTGAATTCAAAGGTAAGCTAAAGGAAGGTACTCTCGTTTATGATGACTATGCTCATCATCCTACTGAAATAATGGCAACCCTAGAAGGTTTTAGGGAATTATATCCCAAGGGTGATGGCTGGAAGATAATAGTAATATTTCAACCTCATCTATTTTCTCGAACTAAATTATTGTTACAAGATTTTGCAAAGAGTTTTGGTGATGCAGATGAGGTGGTCCTTCTTCCTATTTATTACGCACGAGAAGTTGATGATGGAAGTATCTCTTCAGAAATTCTTTCTAATGAAATAAATAAAAATTCTAGCAATTCAAAATATTTTAATGATTTTGAAAGTGTAAATAAATACATGGAGATTAAACTTCCTTCCCTAAATGACAAATATATTGTTGTAACGATGGGAGCAGGAGAGGCTTTTAAAGTAGGTGATTATCTTTTAAAAATTTAATTGTGATATGATATTATACATGAGAAAACATTTTATATTTTTTGCCCTATTAATATGTTTATATTTTGCTCCTAATCTTTATGCCGAAGAACTTACAAATACAGGTTTTATTCCTGGGCAGATTTGGTATTCAGCCGAACCACTTACAGAAGGTAATACAGTAAAAATATACACTGCTGTATGGAACAATACGTCTTCTCCTCTGTCTGCTAAAGTGGAATTTTATGATCAGAATGTAGTTTTAGGGACTAGAGATATTATTGTCCCATCTCTACAGTTAAAAGAAGTATCTGTGTCATGGAAGGTTACTTCTGGTGACCATTCTATCTCTGCGAAAATTATATCCCCAAGCATAACAGCTAGTGGTAAGAAGAAGGCAATTTTACTTAATCGAAATACAACAGTATCAGACAAGAAATTTATTTCAGTAGTACTTAATACAGTAGAAGGAACACCTGCAACATCGTCTGATATTATAAAAAGTCAGATAGATAAAGCAACTTCGTCTTTAGATGGTATTGTTCCTGAATCCATAAGTGCTCCAGTTTCAAAAAATGTAAGTATTATTGATGTTTTTCGTACTAATACATTTAAAAATATTTCTCAAACTAAAGTTGATGCAGAAAAGAAAATAGATGAATATAGTAAAACATACAGCTCTGCAACTGGTAAGGTAAGTACAAATGGAGGAAACACTCAGACAAAAATAGGTATTGATGATGCTACAGACAGGCCAATTACATATTTGAAATTATTTTTCTTCACAGTATTATCTTTTATTTTTGGAAGTAAATTAGTTTTCTATTCACTAATTGTTATTGCTTTGTTTTTTATAATTCGAGGTATATATCGCAAAATACGGAATAGATAGACAAGTTTGTCAAATAAGGACTATCTCTAGTATAATAGAAATAGTATGAAAAGAGTTATTTTTGATATTTGCTTACTTATACTCATTTTTCTCCTGCCTTGGTGGGTTTCTTTGTTTTTAGCAATTTTCGGTTTATTCATTTTTGTTAATTTTTATGAATTTTTAGCATCAAGTATTATTATTTATGTAATATCTGCAGCCAAGGTGAATTCATTTATACATAATCCTTTTATTGTGTATTTTTCAATAATAATTTTCTATTTAATTGTTCAGTCTTTACGTCGTCATATAATCCTCTATAAAAATGAAATTCCATATAAATCATAAATACATAAAAAGAGATATTGCTCCAGACGAAATTTTTCTAGATTCTAAAAATTTACCAGAGTTTAATACCCAGCAATTTGAAGGGCGACTTGAGCAACCAATACCAAAGAAGTCAATTTTTATTTTAGGCTCTTTTTTCTTTGTTTGTGCCTGTTTTTTTGTATATCAATTAGGTAATCTTCAAATTATAAAAGGTGAGACTTATTTTAAAAAAAGTGAAAATAATACCCTGATGAAAGAGCCAATATTTGCAGATCGTGGTCTTATTTATGATAGAAATGATGTTTTGCTTTCTTGGAATACTTGGAGTAATACTGATTTAAATAAATTTTCTTCACCAACCAGATCTTATATTAAAGATGCTGGTTTTGGTCTTCTTCTTGGTTATGTAAGTTCACCTGCAAAAGATTCATCTGGTCGCTATTGGCAAGATTCTTTTATAGGTAAAGATGGAGTTGAAAAATCATACAATAATAATTTAACTGGTAAAAATGGGGTACGTATAACAGAAACAGATGTAAGAGGATCAATTCAGTCTGAGAACATTGTCACTCCTCCTATTGCAGGAGAAAATATTAAACTCTCTCTTGATAGTAGAATACAAAAGAAAATGTATGATTCTATTGTTTCAATGGCACAAAATGCTTCATTTTCAGGAGGAGCAGGGGTATTGATGGACATTAAAACAGGGGAATTATTAGCTATAGCTAGTTATCCAGAATATGATCCAAACGTTTTATCTACGGGCGAGAATAAAAAAGTTATTAGTGAATATTTTTCCGATAAAAGGAAGGTTTTTCTTAATCGTCCTGTTTCAGGGCTGTATACTCCTGGATCTATCGTAAAACCATTTTTGGGTTACGGAGCATTAGCAGAAAATGTTATAAGTCCACAAAAACAGATATATTCAAATGGTTCTATCTCTATTCCTAATCCATATTTTCCAGAAAAGAAAACTATTTTTAAAGACCATGGTTCTTTCGGTTATGTTGATATGAAGAAAGCTATTGCTATTTCTTCCGATGTATATTTTTATGAGATTGGTGGTGGATTTGAAAGTCAAAAAGGATTAGGGGTTCTCAATATAGATAAATATGCAAAAATGTTTGGTATGTCAGATAAGACAGGAATTGATATAGGAGGAGAGAAATTAGGAGTAGTTCCAACTCCCGAGTGGAAGGCTAGTACTTTCAAAGGGGATGCTTGGAGAGTCGGGGATACTTACAATACATCAATTGGGCAGTATGGATTTCAAGTTACACCTCTTGCTATGGCAAAAGCTGTTGCTGGTATCGCTTCGATGGGTATTATTCCGACTCCACATGTAAGATTGGATGATAAGAATTTCGAATCAAAAGTAGTAACTATTCCTATTGATCAAGATAAAATGAAAGTAATTCATACTGGTATGCGTATGGCTGTAACAGAAGGAACTGCAACTGCTCTGAATCTATCTTCCGTCCAAGTCGCTGCCAAATCTGGAACGGCTCAGGTTGGACTAGGAAATACGAATACAAACTCTTGGATAGTTGGATTTTTCCCTTATGAAAACCCAAGGTATTCTTTTGCGATTTTAATGGAAAGAGGCCCGAAGGCCGCTTCTGGAAATGCGACTCGAGTAATGAGTGAAGTTGTAGATTACATGAGTGTCTACACTCCTGAATATTTTAAATAAATTTCATTTGTTTTGTGAATTAAATTTTAGGGTGCTATTTAACTATATCTTGGCTATGTATTTAGTCTGAAATGTCTTTGACTTATTTGTCCTAAATTGTTATAATTGTGTCCATTATGGAAGAAATAAATTATATAACAGAAGAGAAAAAACAAGCATTAATAGATGAACTTAAGTTATTAAAAACCGTTAAAAGAAAAGAGATTTTAGAGTCTCTTGAAGCCGCAAAAGCCTTGGGTGATCTATCTGAGAATGCCGAATATCATCAAGCCAGAGAAGATCAAGGTAAGACAGAGGATCGTATTAATCAGATTGACTATATGCTTCAATCTTCAGTCGTTGTGAAGAAGCACCAGAGTTCAAAAGTTGAAATTGGTACATGTGTAATAGTTAAAAAAGAAGGATCCAAAGAATCAGTAACTTACAATATAGTAGGAGCAGAAGAAGCCGACATGAATCATAATAAAATTTCAAATAAGTCACCTCTAGGTGAAGCATTATTTGGAAAAAAGAAAGGAGACGTTATTTCAATAAAAATTCCTAAGGGACTAGTCAAATACACTCTAGTTGATATACAATAGAGCTATGGCTTCTATAGATGAATTGCGCGATGCGCGACTTACAAAAATTAATAAATTAAAAGAGGCAGGTATGAATCCATACCCTGCAACTGTGTCTCGAGATTATTCGGTAAAAGAAATTAAAGATTCTTTTGATAAAATTGCTTCCTTATCGGAAGACAAGTTTATTTCTATTGCAGGTAGAGTTATGATTGTTCGAGGACAGGGGGCTATATTATTTATCGTTTTACAAGATGGAGAAGATAGATTTCAAGCTGTATTAAAAAAAGATTCTTTAGAAGAAAATGTTTTTAATTTATTTGTTGATACTGTAGATAATGGTGATTTTATTTCTGTGACAGGATCATTATTCGTGACGCAAAGAGGTGAGCAGAGTATTTTAATAAAGGATTGGAAAATGGCTACGAAATCTCTTTTGCCACTTCCTGATAAATGGCATGGACTTCAAGATATAGAAGAAACTTATAGAAAAAGATATTTGGATATTTTAATGGATAAAGAAGTTTATAACCGTTTTGTTGTTCGTTCAAAGATAGTTAAATTTATTAGAGCTTTTTTTGATAATAAAAATTTTTTAGAGATAGAAACTCCAGTTTTGCAAAATGAAGCAGGTGGAGCCATGGCGAAAACTTTTAATACGCACCATAACGATTACGATATGGACATGGTCCTTCGCATAGCCCTTGAGCTTGAGCATAAAATGCTTATGGTAGGTGGATACGAAAGAGTTTATGAAATAGGTAAGAATTTTAGAAATGAAGGTTCTGATCCTACACACCTTCAAGAATTCACAATGCTTGAATGGTATGCCGCTTATCAAACACTTGAGACAAATATGGAGTGGACGGAGAGCTTAATAAAATCTATTGGCAGTGAATTGATGGGTAAGACTATATTTAAAGTTTATGATAATGAAGGGAATGATGTAGATGTAGATTTGGATGTAGAATGGCCACGAGTAACCTTTGGAGAACTATTAATGAAAGATGCAAAAATAAATATAGAAACAATTACCTTAGAAGAAGCCAGAGTGGAAGCTTTAAAGTGGGACATAAAAGAAGAGGAAGTTAAGAAATTAGGAAGAGGAAACTTACTTGATAAGATTTATAAAAAATCCTCAAGAGGGAAAATTATTAATCCGACTTTCGTGACGGATTTTCCCGGAGATTTAAAACCTCTTGCTCAGCAAAATGAAAATGGCATAGCTAAGGTTTGTCAGCTTATAATAGCTGGAGCAGAAATTACGAATCAATATGCTGAATTAGTTAATCCTGTGGTGCAGAGAGAATTATTAGTATCTCAATCAAAAGCTAAAGAGGGGGGCGATGAAGAAGCAATGGATGTAAGCGAAGGATTTCTAACTGCCATGGAGCATGGTATGCCTCCTATGACAGGTTTCGGTATGGGCATAGACCGTCTTGTCGCTATTTTTACAGAACAAAAGAACTTGCGTGATGTTATCTTTTTTCCGACAATGAGACCCAGGGAATAGAGTTTATATTAATAAAATAACCTTATTTGAACATTATCAAATAAGGTTATTTTATTTGTTGACTGGTATTCATAATAATGCTATTGTGACGGCAATAATAGTTATTTGAAATATATGTTTTTTGTTTAACCAACTAAAATTATAAAATGAGACAATTTGAAAAAGTTGTTAGTACTATTCTAACTTTATTGTTATTTTACTCGTTTATCGAGATTGCATTCTTCCATTTCGGGCAGTTGGAATACAGTCCAACATTATATTTGCCTGTAAGAGTTACAAGTATCTTTTTAGTTATTTTTGTATTAATTTCAGCTTTTGTTGCTGGGGTCTTTCCTTTATGGAATCCTTATGAATATTTCAGGGGAATGAAATTAAAAAAAATAATTAAATTTGAAAAGAAATACAAAATGAATTATTTTAAATTTTTTGTCGGATTTATTTCTTTACTCGTTTGTTCGGGATCCCATAAAATTTTTGATGCTTATTGGTGGTCTGGTTCTATTCTTGTAATTTTGTTCGGTTTCTGGTTAATATTATTGCCAAGCCTTAAACGTTATATTAAGCCAAAAAAGAAAGAAAAAGAAATAGAAACAGAAATAAAAAAAGAAACTAAGGTCGTGGATATATATAGTTGTCCTCGATGTTAAAATTAATTAAAGATCCAAGTGAAAGCTTGGATCTTTTTTTATTTATATTAATTAAAATAGCCTTTATTTTCAATATTGATTTGATAATTGATTTTATCTTAGTTATGCACAGTTAAGTGGGGGATTGTATTTGTATTGTGGGTGAAAGTGGTTTATAATAGAATCAAGTGGGATACAGTGGGATTATAAATTTTAGAAATAATATCCTTATTCCATAATAATATTTATGCTTATCGGAGAATATATACATACATTAGACGACAAGAATAGAATGTCACTACCCGTAAAGTTCCGAAAGGAAATGGGTAATAGTGTTGTTGTTGCTCCAGGATTAGATAATTGTCTTTCAATTTTTACAGTCAAGGAATGGCAAAAAGTATCAAGTAAATTATCTGATTCATCAATGCTTACTGCAGATAATAGAAGTTTTTCGAGATTTATGTTTGGCCAGGCAGTTATAGTAGATGTAGATGCGAATGGCAGAATACTAATCCCGGAAAATTTAAAGAATAGATCTAACCTTTCCACTAAAGTGGTTGTTATTGGTGTACAGAACCGAGCTGAAATTTGGAATGAAAAAGCTTGGAATGATTACAAGAAGTTAGTGGAGACACAGGCCGATGCCCTCGCAGATAAATTAGGGCAAATAGGAGTTCTTTAATATGACACATATACCTGTATTAAGAGATGAGTCTATTGATGGTCTTTTTATTAAAAAGGGGGACATAATCATTGATGGAACTTTAGGTGGTGGTGGACATACTTTTGAGATGATAAAAAGATTTGGTTCAAGTATTAAAATTATTGGACTTGATCTTGATATTGATGCAGAAGATCGCACAAAAAAGCTCATAGGTAGTGCATCATCAGATTTTATATTTCAAAATGCAGGCTTTCAAGACATAGATAAAGTTCTTAAGAATTTAAATATTGAAAAGGTTGATGGAATTTTACTTGATTTAGGAATTAGTTCTTTCCAGCTAGAAGTCGCAGGTAGAGGATTTTCTTTTCTAAAAGACGAACCACTTCTAATGACCATGAAGAAAGACCCTACAGAAGAAGACTTAACGGCACGCGATATAGTAAATATTTGGGGTGAAGAGAGTATTGCAGATATTATTTATGGTTTTGGAGAAGAAAGATATTCTAGAAAAATTGCGAAGAAAATAGTTGAGGCAAGAAAAGAGAAAGAAATAGAGACAACGTTTGATTTAGTTAAGATTATAGATGAAGCAGTTGGTAGAAATTATAAGGGTTTGAGAATTCATCCAGCAACAAGAACATTTCAAGCCTTAAGAATTGCCACTAATAGTGAACTCTCAAATTTAGAGGAAGTTTTAGAAAAAGGTTTTGAATGTTTAAAAATAGGTGGGCACATGTCAGTAATTACATTTCATAGTTTAGAAGACCGAATCGTTAAAAGAGCTTTTGTAGCATTAAGAGAAAAGGGATTATCAAGAAATATTAATAAGAAACCGATAATACCAAATGAAGAAGAATTAAAGTCAAACCCTCGTTCTCGTAGTGCAAAATTAAGATTAATAGAAAAAATATAATAATAAATAAAATATATATGAGCAAAACAAAAGCAATAACAAATGACATAGTAGGGAATACAAATACACAAAGAATTATATTTAGAATTCTTTTGGGCTCTTTATTGTCTTTCTTTATTGTTTACGTATATATGATTGGTTCTATTACTTTTAATGTAATTGCTCGCAAGTCACTTGAAAATACTTCTAGATTATTAGGAAGTAATATCAGTCAATTAGAATTAACATATTTAAGTAATATGAATGATGTGAACAAGGCAAGAGCAACCTCTCTTGGATTTATAGATACTAATTCAAATATTTTTGCTACTCGTTCTATTACTCATGTTGCTATTAGATAATGAATTTATCATCGTTTCATTTTAGAATAAAGATTGTATCTATATTTGTTTTTTTATTTGCCTTTATACTAATTTCTAAGTTATTTTACGTTCAGATAATTCATAAAAATTTATATACAGATAAGGCTGACAGGCAGTATGCAACTCCTTCTAGTAATATTTTTGATCGTGGCTCAATATTCTTTACTAAGAAGGATGGTTCCTTGGTGGCTGCTGGGACAGTTTCTTCTGGTTTCAAAATTGCAATTAGAGCCAAAGACATAATTGATATTGATATGACTTATAATGCTCTTGATCCATACATGGAAATGGATTATGACACTTTTGTTTTAAAAGCAAATAAAAAAAGTGATCCTTATGAAGAGGTTGCTTTGCATTTAACGAAAGAACAAGTAGCAGTAATTGATGAATTAAAAATTCCTGGGATTTCAATATATAAAGACAATTGGAGATTTTACCCAGGTGGAACACTCGCATCTCATACTTTGGGATTTTTAGCTTATAAGGGCGATGATAAAGTTGGCCAATATGGCCTTGAACGTTTTTATAATTCCACTTTATCAAAACCTAAAAATGAAGCGTACGTTAATTTTTTTGCAGAAGTATTTTCAAATATTAAAGAAGCTGTTTCTGATACTCAAAAACAAGGAGATATTGTTACTACGATTGAGCCAAATACTGAACACACACTTGAAGTTGAACTTGGTTCTGCTTTTGAAAAATGGAATGCTGATGCAGCAGGAGGAATCATTATGAATCCAAAAACAGGTGAAATTTACGCTATGACCGGATTTCCAAATTTTGATTTAAATAAGTTTAATGAAGTTCCTAATGCTAGTATTTATAGAAATGTAATGGTTGAAGATGTTTTAGAATTTGGTTCTGTTATTAAACCGCTTGTTATGTCTGCTGCATTAGATGCGGGGGCTGTAACTCCAGAGACAACATTTTTTGATAAAGGAGTAGTGACAGTAAATAAGAAAAATATTTATAACTTTGATAAAAAGGGACGTGGACTGGTTACCCTACAAGCAGTTCTTGATCAGTCTCTCAATACAGGAATGGTTTTTACTGAAAGTAAATTAGGTCACGATAAGTTTCGTGCTTACATGAAATCTTATGGTATCGGAGAAAAAACTGGAATAGATTTACCAAATGAAACATCTGGTTTAATAAAAAATTTAGAAAGTCCTCGTGATATAGAATACGCTAACGCTTCTTTTGGTCAAGGTATTGCCCT
>JBBRTD010000003.1:0-71180 GCA_038244685.1 Minisyncoccia bacterium
TACAGGTGGAGGTTCACCAACTCATGAGACAACTTACTTCGGAGGAGCTACCAAGAAAGCTATTATAGCTTTCCAGAAAGCTAATCATCTTGTAGGTGATGGAATTGTAGGGAAGATGACGAGAGCGGTGATGAGGTAGAAGAAATAAATAAGTAAAAACAAAGCACCTAAATAGGTGCTTTGTTTTATAAATTGACAGTAATAATCATCAATAGTAAACTAAAAATATGTCTAAAATATTAGTTATTGGTTGTGGAAATGTAGGAAGTGTGGGTTTACATAAAATGGCTCAGTTTCCTAAAGTTTTTTCTGAGATACACGTAGTATCAAGAACGCTATCAAAAGTTGAGGCAGTTCGTGATTCTGTTTCAAAAAAAACTAAAGGTAAAGTAACTTTACAAATTCATATTGGTAATGTAAGCAACAAAGAACTATTTCTAAGGCTTCTTAATGAAGTAAAACCCGAATTAGTTGTGAACTGGGGTAGTCCTTATGACAACCTGGTTGTTATGGATGCTTGTTTGGAATATGGTGTAAATTATATAGATACAGCTTGTTATGAAAATCCTGAGAAATATGGTTTTTCTTATAAATTACAATTAGCAAAAAATGATGCTTATAAGAATAAAAACTTATTAGCAATTTTAGGTTCTGGTTTTGATCCAGGTGTATCAAATATATATTCAGCTTATGCCCGTGATTATTTATTCGATAAAATAGATACTATTGATATTCTGGATTGTAACGGTGGCTCAAAAGATGAAAAAATTAAATTTGCTCCAAATTTTGACCCTGAAATAAATTTAAGAGAATTAATATTACCGATTAAATTTTGGGAAAATGGTAAATGGCAAGAAAGAATGAAGCTAATCGATGACGATGCACCATTCTTTGAATTTAATTTTCCAGAAGCTGGCAAGTTCACTCCTTATTTGATGTATCACGAAGAACTAGAAACAATTCCTGCTCACATAAAGGAGCTTAAGCGTATTCGCTTTTGGATGACATTTTCTAAGACTTATCTTACCTACTTGAGAGTTTTATATAACGTTGGATTAACCCGAATTGATGAAGTAAATTATAATGGTACACAAGTTGTACCAGTTAAATTTCTAAAAGCAATTTTACCTAAGGGAGAAGATTTTAATAAAAGTTATGTAGGTAAAACGAATATTGGTAATATTATTTCAGGAACGAAAGATGGAAAGAAAAAAGTTGTATATATTTATAATGTTTGCGATCACAAAGAAGCTTTTAAAGAAACAGGTGGAAATGCTATTGGTTATACAACATCAATTCCAACTGTAACTTGTGCGAAAATGGTTCTTGAAGGGAAGTGGGGTGGAATCGGAGTAAAGAATACTGAAGATAAAACCCTCGATTCAAAAATATTCATAGATGAAATGGCAAAATTAGGGCTTACTTCTGTTGTTAAAAAGCTAAAAGATTTACCACCTGCTCTTAAAAAGAGCTATTAATTATGACTAAAAAAATAGAAAATATATTTATAGAACCTTGGGTGGAAGAGGAGGGTTGGAATACCGATATTTTTTCTGATATTGAGACGCCTTCGTATGTTGTATCTCTTTTGAAGTTAGAGAAAAATCTTAAAATTTTAAGGCAAATAGAGATTAATACTGGTTGCCGTATTCTTATGGCTCTTAAAAGTTTTTCTATGTTTAGTACTTTTCCGCTTGCAAAAAAATATCTTTCTGGATCTGAAGCTAGCTCTATTAATGAGGCGATATTGGGGCACAAAGAATTTGGAAAAGAGACTCATGTTTTTTCTCCATCTTTTACTGAAAGTAATATAAATGAATATATTAAATTTGCAGATCATTTAGTTTTTAATTCTTTTTCTCAGTGGAACAAATTTAAAAAAACAATTTTTAATTCTAAGAAAAGAGTTTCTTGCGGAATCAGAGTGAATGTAGAACATAGTGTTGCAGAAACTCCAATGTATGATCCAAGTAGTCCAAATTCTCATTTTGGTGTAACAAAATTTAATTTTGAAAAAGATAATTTAAAAGGTTTAGAGGGTCTTCATTTCCACAATCTTTGTGAACAAGGCGCATCCGAATTAGAAAGTACATTGAAGGTTTTTGAAGAAAAATTTGGTGAATATTTACCACAAATGAAATGGGTAAATTTTGGAGGTGGGCATCATATTACAAGGAAAGATTATGATAGAGATTTACTCTGTAAAATTATTTTGGATTTTAAAGGACGATATCCTCACTTGAGAGTTTATCTAGAGCCAGGTGAAGCTATTGCACTAAATGCAGGGATATTAGTCGCAAGCGTAGTAGATATATTTAAAAATGGCGTAAATATAGCAGTTTTGGATGTCTCCGCGACTACACATATGCCAGACGTGCTTGAAATGCCTTATTTGCCGACTGTTTTGGGTGCTAAGCCTGCAACAGTGGTTAGTGATAATATTTATCGCCTAGTTGGACCTAGCTGTCTTACTGGAGATGTAATAGGTGAGTACTCATTTAAGGAGCCACTTATTATTGGACAAAAATTAGTATTTCTTAATATGGCAATTTATACGATGGTAAAGAATAATACTTTTAATGGTGTTAATCTTCCTAACATTGCAACACTTGATAAGAATAATAAAATTAGAATCACTAAAAAATTTGGATATAAAGATTTTAAGGGTAGATTATCATAAATTGTAAATATAAATATATGAAAAATAAAATGATAACTGTGGGTTTAATTCAAAGTAGGGTCACAGATAATTTAAAATTTAATTTAGAAAATACTTTAAAATTAGTAGAAGATGCTGCTAAAAAAGGTGCTAGTATTATCTGTTTGCAAGAACTTTATAAAACTCCATATTTTCCCCAAAGCAAAGGAGTAAAAATTGAAAGTTATCTAGAAACAATACCAGGTGAATCGACAGAATTATTTAAAGTAATTGCTAAAAAATATAGGTCATCAATAATTTTACCTATTTATGAAAAAGCAAAAAATGGTAAGTTCTTTAATACAGTTGTTGTAATAAATGAAAAAGGGGAGATACAACCTTCTTATAGAAAGCTGCACATACCTCATGATCCAGGTTTTTATGAAAAAGATTATTTTGAAGAAGGAGATAATGGTTATGTAATGTTTAAACATAAAAATGTAAACTATGCAGTTTTAATTTGTTTTGATCAATGGTTTCCTGAGGCAGCTCGTATGGCAAAGTTATCGGGTGCTGAAATAATTTTTTATCCTACCGCAATAGGTGATATTATTGGTAATAAGCCCATAGATGGAGATTGGCACGATGCATGGGAAACTGTGATGCGGGGTCATGCAATTTCTAATAGTTTACCAGTCATTGCTGTGAATAGAATAGGTGTTGAAGGTAAATTAAGATTTTGGGGGCAATCGTTTGTGACTGATGCGTTTGGTAAGGTTATAAAAAGAGCATCTTCAAGTAAAAATGAAATAGTTATAGTAACGTTAGATTTAGCTATGAATGATTACATCTCAAATGATTGGGGTTTTATGAGAAATCGTAGGCCAGATACTTATAAAATGATAACTAATAAAATTATTCGAAAAATATAATGGAAAATACACCAAAGGAACTTGGATATTCTATGATTGCTGAATGGGAAAAACATTCAGCTGTTTGGCTTGCATGGCCATATGATGTAAATTCTTTTCCAAATATTATTAATGATGTAGAACAAAGTTATTGTCAAATCATAAAAGCATTGGAGGGCAGTGAAAAAGTAAAGCTATTTGTATTAAATGAAGAAGAAAAAAAAAGAATAGAAAAATTATTAATTGATTTCGGAATTAATATTGATAATATAATCTTTTTCATTAAAAACTATGGGGATGTTTGGACAAGAGACTATACTCCGATTGCTTTAATAAATAAAGATAATGAATTAGCTTATGTGAATTGGAATTTTAATGCATATGGAAAAGGTGAAGATCCACTATTTTCAGATTTACTAAAAGACGACAAAGTTTTTGATGATATTTTTGATGAGTCAATAATTAAAATATTTAAACCAGGAATGGTGCTTGAGGGTGGCTCAATTGATACAAATGGAAATGGAACTATTCTTACTACAGAACAGTGTCTTCTTAATCCAAATAGAAATAGAGAGCTTAACAAGGAGCAAATTGAAATAAATTTAAAAAATTATTTGGGTTTAGATAATATAATTTGGCTTAAGGAAGGTATTGTGAACGATCACACAGATGGACATATAGATGAGATAGCTAGATTTGTTAGTTCTAGTGTAATTGTTTGCGCATATGAGGATGATAAAAAAGATCCAAATTATTCTATTCTCGATAATAATTTTAAAGTTTTAGAAAATGCATTAAATAAAGATGGCAGTAAATTTAATATTATTAAACTTCCTATGCCGCACATGGATTATGACAATGGAGAAAAGGCTCCCGTTTCATATACAAATTTTTATATAGGTAATTCTGTCGTTTTAATGTCTATATTTAATGATTCAAACGATAAAAAAGCTATGGATATAATTCAATCATTATTTCAAAATCATAAAGTAATTGGAATTGATTGTTCAAAAATAATTTATGGAGGAGGTGCTATTCATTGCATAACAATGCAAGAAATAGACGATGAATCAAATTAAATAAAAGTAACTATATATTTTACAATTAATTATTTAGTGGTATTATTATTTTATATATGAAAAATATTTCAGAGGATAAGCCTATTTTTATTAAGAGTGATAAATTAGTGAAAGAATTCCTTAAAAAAAATCCACGTATTGTTTATGTGGATGCGTTTGATAGCCAGCTTGGAGAATTATTTTTTATTAAAAACCATAATTTCATCGGGGAGAATAAAATTAAAGTATACGAAGGAGAATCTTTTCTTAAGTTTGTTAAAAAATATGAAAAGAAGTATACGCATGTTTACTTTTCTTGGAACAATACCTTAGTTAAAACAATAACTAAAAATGATTATTTAGTTCTTAAAACAAACCGTAATCAGGATTTAATAACCAAAGAAGAACAGGAAAAATTATCCAACTTAAAAATTGGAGTTTTTGGTATGAGCGTTGGAAGTAATATTGCCATTGTTCTTACCCAGGCTGGAATATCAAACACAATTACAATCGCTGACTTTGATAATCTAGAGACAACAAATTTAAATAGAATACTTGGTGGAGTTCATCAGATCGGGCTTAACAAAACCATTGTCGCTTCTCGTCGTATTTATGAGGACAATCCTTTTGCTAAGGTTAATTTAATGTCAAAGGGCGTTAATGCTAAAAATCTTGAGATATTGTTCAAAAATAAAAAATTAGACTATATAATAGAGGAAATTGATGACTTTTTAATGAAAATAGAAATCCGTGTTCTAGCAAGGAAATATAAAATACCCGTGATAATGATTACAGATAATGGAGATGGTATTGTATTGCATATAGAACGTTATGATTTAGGTTATAATAAAATTTTTGATAAAGATTTATCTTACTGGCAAGAGTTAAAAGATAAGAAGTTAAATCGTTCAGATATGGGTCAGATCATAATGAATGATATCGTTGGAGGAATAGATAAGGTTGATCCTAAAATGTTTTCTTCTGTTAAAAGAGTAATCAATAAAGAACTTGTATCGTGGCCACAGTTAGGAAGTGCAGCAATTCTAGGTGGAGTTGTCGCTACGTATGCGGTTAAAGAAATTCTTAATAGTTCAAAATTATACATAAGTAAAAATTTTAACCTTTCTATATGAAAAAACAAAAGATAAGTATTAAATTAGATAAAAAAATATTTAATTTAATGCCTGAATTCGACAATCATTTACTTGTCTTTCATCTTCAGGATGATGAATCTAAACTAGATAGTTATGTTGCTATACATAGAATAAACGGCTCACTGCCTTCTTTTGGTGCTACAAGACTTCTAGATTATTCTTCAAACGAGGAAGCGATTAGAGATGCATTAAAATTATCTAAATTAATGTCATACAAAAGTGCCATGGCGGGTCTTCCTTATGGTGGTGCCAAGGCTGTAATTATTAGACCAAAGGGTGATTTTTCTAGAGAAAAATTACTCGAATCATATGCAAGAGGTTTAAATGAATTAAAAGGTAAGTTTATTACAGGTACAGATGTAGGTTTAACTGTTTCAGATTTGGTTCATATGAAGCAATATACAAAATATTTGGTTGGGTATTTAGCTAATCCAGAGAAGGCGACAGCCTTAGGAATTTCCAAATCATTAGATATAGCCCTAGACTATGTATATAAAGATACTGAATATTCTAGACATTCATTTTCAATACAAGGAGTAGGGAAAGTCGGATTTGAACTTCTTAAAATTCTTATTGATGGAGGAGCAAGAGATATTTATGTTGCAGATATTGATAAAAAGAAAATTAAAGAAATAGTTAAAGAATATCCTTTTATTAAGGTGGTAAATACTAATATAATTCATAAGCAAGAAGTAGATGTCTATTGTCCTTGTGCTCTCTCTGGTGCATTAAATACTAAGACAATTAAAGAATTGAAATGCAAGATAGTGGTTGGGTCAGCTAATAATCAGCTAGAGTGCGCTTCTTCTTGTGAAGATTTGCACAAAAGAGGTATTGTCTATTGTCCAGACTATATAGCAAATTCTGGAGGATTAATTTCGATTATTAATGAGTATAGATATGGTAAATTAAAAAATATTCAATTAACTAAAAATATTAAAAATATTGCAATTATTCTAAAAAAAGTTTTATTGGAAAGTAAAAAGAAAATGGTATCTCCGTTTGTAATATCTGAGAGCATGGGGTTGTCTATTATTAAGAAGAATTCTTCGAAATAAAAATTATGAATCCATACATACAAAAGGAACTTAAAGATAGAAACATTTTTTTAAATGAACTTTGTAGTAATGATTCATCTCATTGGGAAAAAAGAGGCGAAAATATGGCATTTAAATTGTTTAAGGAAATGTCAAAAAGGGTACCTGCTTATAAAAAATTTCTTAAAGAAAATAAAATAAATCCTGATAATATAAAAAGTTTTAAAGATACTTTGATTATTCCTTCAATTGATAAAGAAAATTATTTAAGAAAATATGAACTAAGAGAAATGTGCTGGGATGGTATTTTTGATAAAAATTCGTGGGTAATATCCTCAACATCTGGATCAACCGGCGAGCCTTTTTACTTTCCTAGGAATGATGAGCAGGATTTGCTTTATTCGCTTACCGCCGAACTATATCTTATTACAAATTTTAATATAAATAAAAAATCAACACTATATATAGATGCTTTTCCAATGGGGCCATGGATAGGTGGACTTTTCACTTATCAGGCTGTTAAACACATAGCCCAAAGAGGAAAATATAATATAAGTATCATTACAACAAGTATTGATAAAAACGAGATAATAAAAGCAGTTAAGAAATTTGGTAAAATGTTTGACCAAATAATAATTGGAAGCTATGGCCCTTTTTTAAAGGATACACTTGAGGATGGTATAAACCAAAATGTTAATTGGAAGGATTATGATATTAAGTTTATTTTCTCAGCAGAAGGTTTTTCTGAAAAATTTAGGGATTATGTATTAGAAACAACTGGACATCCTGGCTGTTTTGAAAGAACTTTGAATCATTATGGGACGGTAGATTTAGGGACTATGGCCTACGAGACTCCACTCGCTATTAAAATTCGTCGTACTTTGTTGGAAAATGCTGATGCATACCAAGATATATTTGGTTTAAATAAAAAAATTCCAACATTATGCCAGTACATACCAGAACATTTTTATTTTCATAAATCGAACAATGGTAGCGGCCTCTTATGCTCTTCTTTTAGTGGTTTACCTCTTTTTAAGTATGATCTCAAGGATAATGGTGGAATTATTCAGTATGATGAAGCAATAAAACTTTTAGATAAAAATAAATTAGACTCAAAAATGATATTAAAAGATGCTCATATTCCAAAAAAGTCTATTTGGAAATTACCCTTTGTTTATATATTTGAAAGAAATGATTTCTCTGTCAGTTTTTATGCTTTTCAGATATATCCAGATACCATAAGAAAAGCTATTCAAATAGATGAAATGGAACATAAAATAACCGGTAAGTTTACAATGCAAGTTGATTATGATAATAAGAATAATCAAAAATTATTAATACACATTGAATTATCTGCCAATGAGCCATCATCAGATATATTAAAAAACATATTAATTAAATTAATAACGAAGTTACTTGTTTTAGAAAACTCAGAATATGCTAAGACATACAAAGAAAAAGGTGATCTTATTCATCCTGAAATTATATTTCACAGATATGAAGACGCTCAGTATTTTAAGGCGGGTATAAAACAAAAATGGGTAAAAAAATAAATTATGAACATTGATTTAATAAAAAAAATAATAGAATATGGAGTGCAAGCTCCTTCTGGGGATAATTCTCAACCTTGGAAATTTGTAATTACTGATAGAAATGAAATTATGCTTTACAATTTATCCGACAAAGATAATCCTATTTTAAATGTACACGAAGGAGGTTCTTTGATATCACATGGAGCTGTAATTCAAAATATTAAAATCGCTGCTGATAACTTTGGTTACAAAACTATTGTTTCTTACCTGCCAAATATTTTAGATAAAGACCTAATTGCTATTATTTCTTTTTTGGATAATAAAGAAAAAAATAAAGCATATGAATTGAGTTTATTTAACTCTATACATAGACGTTGTACAAATAGGAATCATTATGAAAAAGATTTAGATATTAATGCCATAACCGAGTTACAAAAAACAGTCGAATCTTTTAATTTTAAGGTTATTATATTTGATAATCAAAAAGATAAAGATTTAGTCTCTTCTTGTATTTGCATGAGCGAAGAAATTATTCTTCAAACAAAAGAGTTGCATGAATTACTTTTTGCTGATGTTGCTTGGACCAAAAAAGAGGAATCAATAAAACGACATGGATTATTTGTTAAAACTTTAGAATTTAATCCTGTGCAACTCTTTGTTTTTTGGTTGTGCCGTAAGTGGAAGAATATATCTTTTTTAAATCAAAAAATAGGATTTGCTCATATTGTAGGTAATCAAAACGCCGATATTTATAGATCAAGCGGCATACTCGGGCTGATAATTATTCCTAGTACTGAAAGGATAAATTATCTTAGGGCAGGGGAATTATTACAGCAAATATGGCTTAAATCAACTCAATTAAACTTAAGTTTTCAGCCTATTACAGGTCTATTTTTCCTAAATGAAAGAATTAAAGTATTTGGGGATAGTCCTATCTCTAAAGAAAATAGCAAAAAAATATCCGACGCATATAATACTTTAAAGAATTTAAGCGCGATAAATGATAGTGATATCATTTTAACTTCATTTAGAATAGGAAAATCCAAAGAATCTAGTGGTAGGTCTTCTAGACTTAAGCCTAATATTATATTAAATTAATTAAATGATTAATTTCGATATCAAACTAATTGCTGTAGGTTTATCAATACTAGCAAGCATTATCATATCTTTTATTGTTTTATTAAATAATAAAAATTCCGATACAAATAAAACCTTTTTTGCATTTACATTAGCAACTATATTTTGGGGTATTATTAATTATTTAAATTCACAAATAAACTTTCCAAATGAGAAAATTGCATTGTTATTTCTGCGCTTAAATTTATTCTTCGGCCTATGGCAGTCCTTTTTCCTTTATAGATTTTTTGTTATTTTTCCAAAAATTAAAGTAGAGAAAAAATGGTGGAATTCATTTGTAGTTTTACCTCTTATGTTTTTTACTTCTATACTTATTTTTACTCCACTTGTATTTTCAAAAGTTATTAGTTTTTCTACTGATGGGCACATAATAAGTGTTTCGAATGGACCTAGTATTCTTATTTTTGGAATATTAGCAACTGGATTGGTAATTGCTGGGATAATTATTATTTTCAATAAATTTGTTAAATATACTGGAGATGAAAAAATTCAAACTAGGCTTATTTTGAATGGTTCATTTTTGATGTTTTTGCTTATAATAATATTTAATTTCATACTACCAACATTCTTTGATAATTCTACTTATGTTTCGGTTGCTGCAGTGTTTGCAATACCGTTTCTTATCTTAACAGGCTATTCAATTTTAAAGTATCACTTATTCAGTGTTAAGATTATTGCGACTGAGCTAATTACATTCATATTATGGATCTTTATATTTATAAGAGCATTAATGGCTAATTCTTTACAAGAGAAAGTTGTTAATGGTATTTTATTTGTTATTGTTGTAATCGTTGGTTTATTGCTTATTAAAAGCGTTCGCAAGGAAGTTGAACAACGTGAAAGGTTAGAAGTCCTTAGGTTAAAACTAGAGGAAACTAATACAAGTTTAGAAAATGCCAATGTGAAGTTGAAAAGTTTGGATAAGCTTAAGACAGAGTTCGTTTCTCTTGCGTCACATCAACTACGTAGCCCTTTAACTGCTATTAAAGGCTATGCTTCGATGCTGTCTGAAGGAGATTACGGTGAGGTTAGTAAGGAAGCTAAGGATGCTGTTATGCGTATTTATCAATCATCAATAAATCTAACTACAGTTGTTGAAGATTTGTTAAATGTAACCAAAATAGAATCTGGTGGCATGCAGTATACCATGGCTTCTTTCGACTTATCAAAAGTTGCAGAGGATGAGGCAAAAGATTTATCTATTACAGCAGAGAAAAGAGGATTAAAACTCAATTATAATTCTGATGGTGAGAATCTATGTATGGTAAACGGCGATAAGGAAAAAATAAGACAAGTTATTATTAATTTTATAGATAATTCAATTAAATATACAAAAGAAGGAAGTATTGATGTCTCTGTTAAAAATAACAATAATAAAGTTATTTTTTGTGTTAAGGATACAGGTATGGGTATGACACAAGAAATAAAAGAAGGTCTATTCCATAAATTTGCTCGCGGTGACGGAGCTCGTATGAATACTACAGGCTCAGGGCTTGGCTTATATTTAGCCAAAGAGATTGCACTGGCGCATAAAGGGCGTGTCTGGGTGGAATCTGAAGGAATAGGGAAAGGTTCATCTTTCTATTTAGAATTAGATACCGTTAAATAATAGTAATAAATTAAAAACACTATATTATATATAGTGTTTTTAATTTATTAAATTTTTGAAATTTCACTAACGCCATCCATATCTTTTATTTCGAAACCTAAAGATTTAATTTGATGTCTTAATTCATCGCTTTTTGCCCAGTCTTTATTACTTCTCGCAATTGTCCTTTCTTGGACTAATTTTTTTATGTCTTCTGGTATTATGTTATCACTTTTTGCTCCTAAATTTAAACCAAGAACTTTGTCAAAATCAAGAATTGTTGCAAGTTTATCTTCGTTTGATATTCCATATTTAAAAACTTCTGCGACAGTAGATAGTGCTTTAGGCATATTTAAATCATCGTTGATATTTGAAATGAATCTTTCTTTAAGTTCAGCATTAACGGAGCCTATTTTTTCTCCTAATATTTTAATTTTATGAATTAAATTATTGTAACCATTAATTGCAGAAGTTAATACGTCATTATTCCATTCCATTTGCTTTCTGTAATGAACTCCGAAGGTTGCAAAACGATAAACCAAAGGATTAATATCTTTATCAATGAATTCACTTTTGATAGTTAAGAAATTTCCAGTACTTTTCGCCATCTTTTCGCCATCTTTTAAGTTTAAAAATTCTCCATGTACCCAATAATTAACCCAAGGTTTTACTCCAGTAGCTGCTTCTGTTTGAGCAAGTTCATTTGTGTGATGTAAATCGATAAAATCAACACCTCCACAATGGATATCAAAATGAGTTCCAAGATATTTGACGCTCATGGCAGAACACTCAATATGCCACCCAGGAAACCCTACACCCCAAGGGCTCTCCCATTCCATTTGTCTTTTTATGTTCTTTGGAGAAAATTTCCATAATGCGAAATCTGTAGCATTTTTTTTCTCGTCATTAATTTCAACTCTTGAACCTTCCTTAAGTGCTGATAAATTTTGATGTGAAAGTTTTGTATAGTCTGCTACTTTTGATGTATCAAAATATATTCCATCGCTTGTGATATAAGTAAAACCTTTTTCTTCAAGTTGCATAATCATCTCTATCTGTTCATTAATGTTATCAGTTGCCTTGCAGAATGTATTCGGAAAGATAATATTAAGATTCTTTAAATCCTCTTTAAATTTTATTGTATAGAATTCGGCAATTTCAAAAGCTGTCTTATTTTCTTTTTTTGATTCTTTTTCAATTTTATCCTCGCCCATATCTCGATCTCCAGTTAAATGGCCTACATCTGTAATATTCATAATGTGATTAACAAGATAATTATTATAGCTTAAGACACGCTTTAGAATATCTTCAAATATATATGTGCGCATATTTCCTATATGGGCATAATTATAGACGGTTGGGCCACAGGTATATAAGCCTACATTGCTTTCTATGATAGGCTTGAATTCTTCTTTTTCCTTATTTAATGAATTATATATTTTTAGAGCCATTTTTTTCTTTTAATATAAATAAACGCTAGTAAACTTGCCGCAAGCATTAAAACTAAGACTAGAGAGTAAGATTGAGTACTTTGCGACTGTAAAAACTTACTATTAATAACAAATATGTCTGAAATAATAGTTATAGGAGAAATAAGGAAGGTAATGATAGTTAATATCTTCATTGTTTCTTTTGTTTTATTTGCTAGGATTGAGTCGTTTGTGTCACGTAAATCATCTAGTATTTCTTTATGGCTATCAAGTGTCGATTGTGTTTTATTGTATTCACTGATAATTGCTGAAATATAATAACCAAATTTATCGCCAAAAAAATTCTTAGCGGCTAATTCAAATGAATTTAATACTTCCTTATGAAATCTAATTGCCTGACGAAAATCAAGTAGTGTTCTATTTATATTTGATAAGGAAGCAACCATTTTACCTTCCGATCCTTCAAATATTTTATTCTCAACATCCTTCAAAAGAACGTTGACACCATTCAACTGATACCTAGTGTGAACGTATAAAGATTTTATTAGATGAAAAAATAGAAAACCAGCATGATCGACATCCATTCTTTTTTCAAGAATTGCATCTACTTCAAAAGTTTTAGAAAATTCATGCAGAGAGTCAATCGGTTCATAGTGAGTTGTAATAATAAAATTATTACTAACTATAAAGTCTATTTCTTTTTCAATGCTTTTATTTCCATTGTGCGATATCTCTGGGAAATGGAGTATAAGATATATAAAATTTGGATACAAATCAACTTTTGATTGGAAACTTACATTTTTCATTTCTTCTCCTACTATTGGTGGAATTGAATATCCTTCCATTATGTGGGTTAGTTCATCGGCGGTTGGGGATTCTAAATCTATCCAAGTTAACCCTTTGTATGTGTATTTTGAAATCATATTCTTCTAGTATACAGTTCCGCTTGCTTTTTTCAAAACTTTTGTGTATTATAATACCTGTGGAAAACCTATGTATTTAGGTGTTCCTATATAATATATAAATATATGGCTATAGCAAAAAAAACAACAAAAGATTTAAAGGAAGAGAACAAAGAATTCGCAGTAATTTTCACAGGTGGAAAGCAATACAAAGTCGCAGTTGGTGATGTTCTTAAGGTTGAAAAACTAGATGGAGATTTCACAGCTGGAGATAAAATAATCTTTGATAAAGTTTTATTGGTAGACAACGGTGTAGATACTACAATTGGTACACCTTACATAGTAGGAGCTAAGGTAGAGTCATTATTCCAGAAATTAGGTAAACATAAAACAGTCACTGTAGTAAAATATAAACAAAAGAGCCGATATTTGAAGAAGAACGGACATAGACAGCCTTATGTCGAAGTTAAAATTTCAGCAATTAAATAAATCTTAAAAAATAAAACTCACGCAAGTGAGTTTTATTTTTTTATGATCTATTTCTTAATGCATTTTTAATCGTTTCTGAATCAGAGTATTCAAGTTCTGTGCCAGTCGAGAGCCCTCGTCCGAGGGATACAATATTAAAATTATAGCTACTTTTAAGTGGAGATAAAATTTCTCTTAAATACATATCTGTATGTTCACCTTGAGGATTAAGAGATAAAGCAATTATGACTTCTTTGAGACCGCTTTGTTTTGATTGATTTTCTATATTACGGGTCAATTCTTTAATTCTTACATAGTTTGGAGTATCTTTGTTTACAATAGGGACTAATCCACCTAATATAAAATACATACCGTTGTAGTTCTTACTTCTTTTTATATTTTCATAATCAGCATCTTTTTCAACAATAAGAAGGGAAGTTCTATCTGTTTTTTGATTACTGCAAACATCACAAAGTTGATCTTGTTTTGATTGAAAGAAAAGGAAACAAGAAGGGCATTGGTGAATTGTATTTTTTAAATCTAAAATTTTATTTCCAAGTTCTAAAACAAAACTTGGGTTTTTATGCAACAGAAAATAGACAAATCGCTTGGCTTGTCTTTCTCCTATTCCAGGGAATTCTTTAAAATGTTCTGTTAATTTATCTATGGGGTTCATATTTGTAATATTTCAGATTTAAAATTGATCCATTGCGCTATTACTTCCGCTCGATGGAGAGAACTGACTACTTCCTGATTTATCTATAGACATAAAGGTTGTTGTTTTCTCGTCAAAGTATAAGTCAACTTTTCCGACAGGACCATTACGGTGTTTTTCTATTAAAATTTCAGCAATGTTTGTTTTTTCAGACTCGTCCTTACCTTTATCTTCTCGGTGAATAAACATAACGATGTCGGCATCCTGCTCAATAGAACCAGAGTCACGCAGGTCAGAGAGTCTTGGTCTACCACCGCGTGATTCAACAGCACGAGAGAGCTGTGAGAGGGCAATAACGGGTACATCAAACTCTTTGGCCAATGCCTTTAAAGATCTTGATATTTCAGTTACCTGGTTGACCATGTTGTCATAATTTTTTGAAGTAGACATTAACTGCAAGTAGTCGACAATAATAAGTCCGATTCCGTGTTCGGCTCTGATTCGACGACAAACAGAACGCATTCGAACTATTGAGTTACCAGCTAAGTCATCAACAAAGATTGGAGCTTTAGATAAGCTATCAAGGGAATCACGAATCTTAGCAAAGTCACCTTCGGTTGATAAATTACCAGTACGAAGATTCCAAGCATTAACTCGAGATTGTGCAGCAAGCATTCTGTCTACTAACTGCTGGGTACTCATTTCAAGTGAAAAGATAACTACAGGTGTGCCGTGATTTAATGCTGCTTGACGAGCGATATCGAGTGCTAGAGTTGTCTTACCCATAGAAGGACGAGCAGCAAGAATAATCAAATCAGACTTTTGAAGTCCAGATAGGTATTGATCAAGGTCATGGAAGCCAGTTGGAACCCCACGAAGCTCACCTTTACTTTCATGAAGTCTTTCTAATCTTTCCCATGCTTCAGGTAAACTATCTTTTAAAGAAGTAAAAGCATGTGCTCCACCATTATTATTTATTCCCATCATTCTTTTTTCAGCTTGATCAAGAATTTCAAAGACATCTTCAACTTCTTCCTTAAATCCAAGTTCTGAAATATCAGCCCCAGCTTCTATAATTTTTCTTAAGAGATGTTTTTTATTAACTATATCTGCATAATATTTAATATTTGTTGAAGCTGGAACTGAATTACTTAATTCTGTTAAATAGCTATTACCACCAACAGAATCAATCATTCCTTTTTCTGTTAATTTATGAGAAACAGAAAGAAGGTCAATAGGATCTCCTTTGCTTGAGAGTTCTAGCATTATTTTGTATATATTTGCATGTTTTGCTACATAGAATGAGTCAACGTTTACAATATCATTAATTTCATGGATTGCAGATGGCCTAAGCATTATTGAACCTAAGACTGCTTTTTCAGAATCTATATTCTGAGGTGGGATACGAAAGTTTGTTTTTTTGTCGGTCATAGGAGTCATTGTATCAAGTTGTTGCCTTTGAAACAAATAAATATATCTGATAAACCGGGGGATAAAATGTGCAAAACTTTCATTATTTTGATATTATATAAAGTATATGAAAAAAAGATTATTATCAGGAATTCAACCTTCGGGAATCATACATATAGGTAACTATTTTGGAGCTATAAAACAGTTTGTTGACCTTCAGAATGAATACGACTCTTTTGTCTTTATAGCTGACCTTCACGCTATTACAACCATCCAAAATAAGGATATATTATCTTTAAATACATTAAACGTCGCTATGGATTATTTAGCTTGCGGCTTAGACCCTGAGAAAATATGCTTATTTAAGCAGTCCGATATTCCAGAAGTTGCTGAACTTGCTTGGTATTTTAATTGTATTACAACAATGCCATATTTAGAGAGAGCAACAGCCTATAAAGATGCAAATATGAAAGCCAAAGAAGTAAATGTAGGACTTTTTGATTACCCAATTCTAATGGCCGCAGATATTTTGATACAAGATGCTGATGTTGTTCCAGTTGGCGCAGACCAAAAGCAACACGTAGAATACGCCAGAGATATAGCTCAAAAATTTAATAATACATTTGGAGAGACATTTAAATTACCAGAACCAATTATTCTAAAAGAAGTTTCGATTGTGCCTGGTATTGACGGAAGAAAAATGAGCAAGAGTTATGGTAATACCATTCCATTGTTTGGATCAGATGAACAAATTAAAAAAGCAGTCATGGGTATAGTCACTGATTCAAAAAGCCCAGAAGAATCTAAAGACCCTGAAAAATGTAATATTTTTGCCATACATAAATTATTCTTAAAAGGAGAAGACCTAGAAAATCTTAAAAATAGATATACGAAAGGAGGTTTAGGATATAAAGAATCAAAAGATATGCTTTTGAGTGAAATTATATCTTTTATTAAACCAATGAGAGAAAAGAGGGATTTTTATGAAAAAAATATAGATATTGTTAAGGGGATTCTTAGGGAAGGATCTCTTAAGGCAAAAAATAACATACAAGAAAAAATGAAAATTATTAGAATTAATGTTGGCGTAAATTTATGAAATACATACATATATTATTTACAGTAGTTTTTGGAATTATTTATTGGCCTATTAATGTAATTCATACAAAAGTACAGGCTTGGTATTTTAAGTTAAAGAAAAAGGATGAAGTTATGTATTACTTATTCACCCCTTTCTATTGGATATTAGTCGCTATTACTTTCGCCATCTCTGTTCCTTATGAATTTATAATTGCTCAAACGAGTAAACTGCATTAAAAATTATTAGTTATATTTATTAAATATTATGCAACGTACATACATTAAAGATTTAAAAGATTTTATTGGTTCTACAGTTAGTATTTCTGGATGGGTAGACGTCCGTCGTGATCAAGGTAAAATGATCTTTTTGGATTTTCGTGATATGACAGGCAAGGTACAAGGGGTTATTCTACCTAATTACATAGATGCCTTGGAAATTGGTAAAACATTACGCAATGAATTTGTCGTTAAGGTGATTGGCCAAGTAAATAAAAGACCAGAAAGAAATATAAAAGAGGGAATTTTAAACGGAGGGCTTGAACTAGAAATAAAAGAAATTGAAATTTTAGCCGAAGCAGCTCCATTGCCTTTTGATATATCTCTTACTGGTTATAATTTAGAATTAACTACAGAGCTAGATAATAGAGCTTTAGTGTTAAGACAACCTAAAATTCAATCTATTTTTAAAATTGAAGAGACTGTTATAGATTCTTTCAGAGAGTTTATGAAGCAAAATATGTTTTTTGAATTTCAGGCTCCATCTATGGTGCCAGCAACTGCAGAAGGTGGTGCTGAGGTTTTCCAAATTGATTACTTTGGAAAGAAAGCCTATTTATCTCAATCACCACAGCTATACAAACAAATTGTGATGTCAGCTTTTGAGAGATGCTTCTCTGTAAATAAAGTTTTCCGTGCTGAGCCATCTTCAACAACAAGGCATCTAACAGAAATAGTTTCACTTGATGCGGAAATGGCCTTTATTGATTCATGGACAGATGTTCGTGATATGGCAGAAAATACTGTTAAATATATTTTAAGGCAAGTTGAAATAAGAAATTCTGAACATATAAAGCTATTAAATGTAGAACTTCCAGTAATGATAGATAAAACGCCAACACTTTCACTAAGAGAGGTCCAGCAAAAAATTTTTGAGGCATACGGACGCGATGTTCGCGGAGAAAAAGATACAAATGCTCAAGACGAAAGAGAAATTTGCGAAATAATTAAAAAAGAAACTGGTTCTGATTTTGTATTTATTTACGGATATCCAACAAGAAAAAAGCCTTTCTATGTTTACCCCAACCCAGACGAGCCAGAATATAATGAAGGTATGGATCTTATTTGTCGTGGTGTAGAATGGCTTTCGGGTGGGCGCAGAGTAAATGATTATGCTCAATTAACAGAGCATGTAAAACTTTGGAATATGGATGAAACTAAAGTTAAAATGTTTTTAGAAGCATTTAAATATGGAGTACCACCAGAAGGAGGATTTGCTTTTGGAGCAGAGCGTATAACAATGCAATTGTTGGGATTAAAAAATGTACGTGAAGCCTGCATGTTTCCAAGAGATATGAATAGAATAGACGAGAAACTTAGTGAAGATGGATATTAATTAAAGTAATTTAATTAATGATTAGCTTTAATAAGTATATTTATACTTATTCCTTTATAAAATCATATGTCAGATATTATTTCACAATACAAAGTAAAACAAGGGACTTTTGAAGGTCCACTAGATATACTTCTTTCTTTAATAGAATCAAGGAAGCTTTTTGTGAATGAAATATCACTCGCAGAAGTTACAAATGATTATATTAATTACATAAAGACATTATCTGAGACTGATAAGAACATTAATGATGTATCCTACTTTGTTTTGATTGCTGCTACTTTAATTTTAATTAAATCTAAATCACTATTACCGAATTTATCCTTAACTGAAGACGAAACAGAAAAAATAGTCGACCTTGAAGCAAGGCTTAAGCTATATCAAATAATTAAAAATGCCAGTGTTGAAATAAAAAATAATTTTGGGGTAAATATTATATTTTCACCGTGTGACCGTATTTGGAGTGAACCACTTTTTTCTCCAGATTCAATTATAACAATTCCAAATATTGCCAAATGTATTGAGTCAGTTATGGCACAAGTTCCTACTAAGGTAGCAAAATTACCAGAAATTGAAATAAAAAAAATAATAAACATAGATGAAATTATAAATAATTTAACTGCTAGAATTCAAAATGCTGTAAACTTATCTTTTAGAGAATTTTCTAAAAGTCACGGAGCAGAAAATGGCGAAGAAGCCAAGGTTCATGTTATTGTTTCATTTTTAGCTATGTTAGAATTAGTTAGAGAGGGATTAATAGATGTGATGCAAAGCGCCTCATTTGGCGACATTGAGATTAATAAACAATTAACAGCAGAGCTACAACCATTAGAGATTGAAGCTCCTCATAAATAAAATTATGGCAATAGAATTAGAATCAAAAATAGAAGGTTTACTTTTTTACAAAGGAGAAGATGTGTCAATTAGTAAACTAGTTGAAATTTTTCATGTGACAGAAGAAAGCATCAGAGATGCATTAAATAAGCTTGATCGCTCTCTTTTAGGGCGTGGTCTTGTTCTTGTCAGGAAAGACGACCAAGTAGTTCTTGGAATAACTGGTGAATTATCGTCTCTTATTGAATCAATAAGGAAAGAAGAAATAGCCAAAGAGCTATCAAAAGCTGCGCTGGAGACTCTTTCTATTGTTTTGTATAAAAATGGAATTTCAAGAAGTGAGATTGATTATATTCGTGGTGTTAACTCAAGTTTTATTTTAAGAAATTTATTAGTTAGAGGTCTTGTTGAAAAAACAATAGATAGTTCTGACAGTAGAAGAATTTTATATCGCCCTACTTTTGATACATTATCGTTTATGGGAATAACTTCTATCAATGAATTACCAAATTACGATCAAGTTGTCGCTTCTTTGTCTGGAACTCTTAATCAAAAAGAAAATAATGACTAATGCAATAAAAATTTTTTTACCATCAGTCATAAGTTTCATTGTGGGTATACTTATTACTCCAATAGCTACTCATTATTTTTATAAATATAAAATGTGGCGAAGAGTTTCTCGTAATGATAATCTTCCAGAAAAAGAAGTAACAGCTTTTTCGAAAATTCATGATTGTGACGCTGAGGTTTCGACACCTCGTACTGGAGGTATGATTATTTGGGTTTCAGTAATTTTAACCTTAGCAATCGTGGGTCTAATTGATTATCTTTTTGTTAATAATGTTTCAGATAAAATGTATTTTATTAGTCGCAGTCAAACACTCCTTCCTTTTTTTACTTTAATTATGGCTTCACTCATAGGGCTTGGAGACGATTTCTTGCAAATATTTGGTAAGGGGAAGTGGGCAACCGATCCTATAGTTTTAAGATATATTAAAGTTGGCATTATATTACTCTTAGGTCTTATTATTAGTTTGTGGTTTTATTACAAATTAGGAGTTTCAGAATTATATATACCATGGTATGGCTTTATAAATTTGGGCTACTTTTTTATACCATTTTTTATTTTTATAATGCTTTCCATGTGGTCAACTAGTGTTATTGATGGGGTAGATGGTTTGTCTGGTGGAGTGCTAGCCTCTATTTTCACTGCCTATACTCTTATTGCTTTCTTTAATTCTCAAATTGATATTGCGACTTTCTGTGCTGTTATTACCGGTGGTATTCTAGCCTTTCTGTGGTTTAATATTCCTCCTGCTCGATTTTATATGGGAGAGACGGGAATGATTGGGCTTACTGTAACTCTTTCTGTAATCGCATTTTTAACAGATACGGTTTTACTTTTGCCTATTATTGCTTTTCCACTTTTCATAACATCTCTTTCTGATGTAATACAAATTGGTTCACGAAAATTTAGAAATGGCAAGAAGGTTTTTCTCTTTGCCCCACTTCATCATCATTTTGAAGCTCTTGGTTGGCCAAAATACAAAGTGACTATGCGTTATTGGATTGTCAGTATCATAACTGCAATTTTAGGTGTTATTGTTTCATTAATTAGTTAATATAAATGAATAATAAAATAGATAGAATATTTTTTGGAATAGTGCTTTCTCTTGTCATTATAGGAATAATAATGTTTATTTCTGCCTCACTAGGAATTTTAAATAAAAATGAATCAAAATTCTATGCAGTAATTTTCAATCAATTGATTTATGGCTTGTTTGGAGGACTAATAGCTCTTTATTTTGGATTGCGTATACCTTACAAGTTTTGGAGACAATATTCTATACCTATATTTATCGCTTCAATTATTTTAACTATGCTTGTTTTTGTTCCTGGTTTAGGGTTTGCTCATGGTGGATCAAGCAGATGGGTTAACATTTTTGGTATATCTTTTCAACCTGTTGAATTTTTAAAAATTGGATTTATTATTTACTTTGCGACATGGCTGTCTTGGGTAAAAGGTAGAGTAAAGGATATTCGATTCAGTTTACTTCCTCTTATCATTTTACTGGGCATAATTACCTTAATACTAATTAATCAACCTGATACAAAAAGTTTAATATTAATTACCGCCACAGGACTAGTAATGTTATTTGTTTCTGGTACCCCCTGGAAGTATATTTTAGGGATGCTTGCTGTTAGTCTTATCGCTTTCATCATATTAGCTTTTACTACTCCATATTTAAAAAGTAGAATAAATACATTTTTAAATCCAGACAAAAACGGAAGTACCTCATCATATCAAATACAACAATCCTTAATAGCTGTTGGCTCGGGTGGTATCATTGGTAGAGGTTTAGGTCAAAGCATACAAAAGTTTAATTATTTACCAGAGCCACAAGGGGATTCAATCTTTGCTGTCGTAGGTGAAGAAATGGGATTCGTTGGTTCTGTATTACTTATATGTCTTTATGTTGCTTTTGCAATGAGAGGTTATCGAATAGCTCATCTAGCACCTGATTCTTTCAGTAAACTTTTTGTCATTGGAGTTATAACGATAATAACAGCACAATCATTTATGAATATAGCCTCTATTATCGGTGTCTTTCCTCTGACGGGAGTACCTCTTGTTTTTATGTCACATGGAGGAACTGCACTCCTCTTGGATATTGGTCTTATGGGTATAGTTTTAAATATCTCAAAATTTCAAAAGAAAACTGCTTAATCTAAATAAAATAAGCTTATATTTGTTATACTAATTAATATTAAATTAATATTTTTGTGATATAACACTTGTGAATATGTATACCTATTATTAACCTGCTTATCTTGTTTTTTTACAAAACAATACAAGATGCATAATATTGGAGGACCAAAAAATGGAAGAAAAAGACATTTGTGTATGGAAGACTATCAAAATTGGAAATTATGATCATGTGAATCGTTTAATAGGTTCAATTTATGGAATTAAAAAAGTTAAGATTGAAAAGATTACAGAATTTGAAATTGAATCAGATCGTATACAAATCAATAAGACAGAAGAATATATTGATCTAGTATCGTTAAAAATTTCCGACTTAGGTTTTGATAATCTTACGGATTACAAAAGTATTTGTAATAAAGCAAACGAATTGGGGTTAAACATCTGTCCTGCTGAGGTTGGATTTCAATTATTGTCTCAGTACAAAGACGATGATTACTTTTTTTACAATAATCATCCATTAATTGCTATGGAGCCAAGAGGTAAATATGATTTAATTTTTCGTATAAAAACCGACGAAAAGAAGAAGGAGGTACTTTTAACTACGAAATCGGCAAAACCATATTATTTATATCCCAATTGGTCCATGATATTTTGTCTTAGAAAAAATAATACAACAGCCTATACATAATTAGGCTGTTTATTATTACTAGAAAAATATAGTCAAATAATATATAATCTACATATATGAAAATATTACTTACAGGAGGAGGAACTGGTGGTCATTTTTATCCATTGATAGCTATTGCTGAGAAGCTTGTTGAGATTTCAGATAAACAGAAAATCATAGATTTGAAATTATATTATATGTCTGATAGTCCATATGACAAGCGTATGCTTTTTGAGAGTAGTATAACTTATGTTCAAATTCCTGCTGGTAAAATGCGTTTGTATTTCTCTTTCAGAAACTTTTTTGATTTATTTTCAACAGCGACTGGAATGTTTTTTGGTTTGATTAGTATGTTTTTTATATATCCAGATGTTATTATATCCAAAGGTGGCTATGCTGCTTTTCCTGCTGTATTTGCTGCTAGGATATTACGCATACCTGTAATTGTACATGAATCAGATTCTTTTCCTGGCAAATTAAATGTTTGGACTGCAAAATTTGCAGAGAAGGTTGCCATTTCTTGGCCTGAAGCTATTGAACATTTACCCAAAGAAAAGACAGCACTTACAGGACAGCCAATAAGAAAAAATATACTACATGGAGATAGCATTGGGGCTCGTGAATATTTTAAATTAAATTCAGATTTACCGGTTATTCTAGTTTTAGGTGGATCACAAGGAGCAGAAATAATTAATAATATTATCATTGATGTACTTCCAGATTTATTATCAAAATATCAAATAGTACATCAAACAGGAGTAAACAATATCGATGATGTAGTAGGTAGGTCTAAGCTTGTCATGGAAAAAAATGATAATATCACAAGATATGTTCCTCTTCCTTATTTAAATAATCTAACAACAAGAATGGCAGCGGGTGTTGCTACTATTGTAGTATCAAGAGCAGGTTCTGCTATTTTTGAAATCGCATCCTGGGGTATTCCATCGATTATAATACCTATAACAAATTCAAATGGTGATCACCAGAGAAAGAACGCTTACAACTATGCTCGTACAGGCGCTTGTGAGGTTATAGACGAAGCCAACCTAACTCCTCATCTTCTTATTTCAGAAATTGACAAATTAATGACGAATAAGGAAAAACTAGCAACAATGAAAGAAAGCGCTCTTGGGTTCGCAATGCCTCTCGCTGCAGAAAAAATAGCAGAAGAAGCAATTAAAATAGCCCTTTCTCATGAAAAATAATATGGAAAATCAAACACAAAAAGTAGTTACACGTTTTGCTCCTTCACCAACTGGATTTTTGCATATTGGTGGTATTCGTACTGCCTTATACGCTTGGGCTTATGCTCGTAAAAATAATGGGACATTTATATTAAGAATAGAAGATACAGACAAAGCTCGTGAAGTAGAAGGTTCTATTGAGCACATCATGAAATCTCTAAAGTGGATTGGCATCGATTGGAATGAAGGTCCTGATATTGGTGGCCCAAATGCTCCATATAAACAATCAGAAAGATTAGAGTCATATATAAAATATGCTAAAATTTTAGTAGAAAAAGGCTTGGCTTATACTGATCCATATACAGAAGAAGAAGTCGAAAATTTTCGTAAAAAAGCCGACGAAGAAAAAAGACCATTTTTATATCGAGACCATAGACCAGAAAATCCTCCAGTCTGGAATGGCACACAACCTCTTCGATTTAAAGTTAAAGATATTAAAAGTTATGAATGGGATGATCTTGTCCGAGGGCACTTAAAAGCAGGAGCTGAAGCTTTGGATGACTTTATTCTAATTAAAGGAGATGGATATCCTACCTATAATTTTGCTCATATAATTGATGACTTAGAAATGGGGGTCACTCATGTAATGAGAGGTGATGAATTTATCTCTTCGACTCCCAAATTTTTATCTGTATACGACGCTCTTGAAATTAAGAGACCTCAGTATGTAACATTACCTCCAATAATGGGTCCAGATGGAAAGAAAAAACTAGGCAAAAGAGATGGAGCCAAAGACTTTCTTGAATATAAAAATGAAGGTTATTTGCCAGAAGCTATGCTTAACTTTTTGGCTTTTATTGGATGGAGTCCAGAAGGCGAAGAGGAAATTTTAAATCCAGAAGAATTTATAGCCTTGTTTGATATCAAAAAAATTCATATAAGTGGTGGTAAATTTAACGAGGAAAAGCTTGATTGGATCAACAAAGAGCATATTAAAAAATTATCTATTGTAAGTTTACAAAAATATGTATTTGAATGGTTACCTAATGAATTAAAAATTGAGAAAATTGTTCCTATAATTATGGAGCGTATTTCGAAGTTCGGAGATATTAAAGGAATGGTAGAAAGTGGAGAACTCGATTTTTTCTACAAAGAACCTATTTGTCAAAAAGAAAAAATAATATATAAAAATACAGATTCAAAAATTATTATTGAAAATTTAAATAAAGCATTAAATATTTTTGAAAATATTGATGAAAAAGATTTTTTAAAAGATAATATTAAAAATTTATTAATGGAAGTTGCTGATAAGCTAGATAGTAGAGGTGAAATTCTTCATCCCATTAGATTTGCTCTTTCAGGTCTAGAAAAATCACCGGATCCTTTTATTCTCTCTGATATATTAGGAAAAAAAGAAACAATATTGCGTATAAATAAAGCAATTTCAATATTAAGCTTATCGTAGTATAATAGGGTTAGAAATGAAGAAAATTATTTTAAGTTCTATTTTTGTTATATTTGTTATTCTTGCTTTTTCAAAGTTTTCATCTGCACAGACTGTAGATGAACTAAAAGGGCAAATAAGTAACGCCAACAGTCAAATAGAACAAATAAATAAAGAAATTAAGGCTTTATCTAATCAAATAGCAGTAACTGGAGAACAAAAAAATACCTTAGCAAATGCTATTAAGGATTTAACCCTTAGAAGAAACAAGCTAACTAAAGAAAGAGAACAAACTGAAAAGAAAATTACCACAACTGGTTTAGTTATACAGACTTTGAATAGTGAAATAGATACAAGAAATAGTATTTTAAATAGATCAAAAAATTCACTTTCAGAACTGTTAAAAGATCTCCATCAACAAGATCAGCAAACTTTTCTACAAAAATTGTTACTAAATAATAATTTAAGTGATTTGAGTCGTGATTACAATGATATTATAGGTTTAAATACTGAAATTAAAAATAATATTAATAATGTATACACCCAGAAAGAAAACTTAACTGTTTCAAAAGTAAAAAAAGAAGATGAAAAAAATGCATTAACAACTCTTAAAAAAGATTTAACAGCCAAAGAAATAGAGATAGAAGCAAATAAAAAAGAAAAAGATACACTTTTAGTTGAAACAAAAAATAAAGAATCAAACTACAAAATGCTTCTACTGGAGCAGCAAAAAAGGAAAGATGCATTTGAAAAAACTATAGAGGATTACGAATCTCAAATTAAATTTATTTTGAATCCTAAAATTATACCGAAAGAAGGATCTTCTGTATTATCATGGCCACTTGATTCTATATTAATCACTTCGCCATATGGCTCAAGATGGGGTAAATTTCACTACGGGCTTGATTTCAGAGCCTCTATTGGGACTTCAGTTAAGGCAATGGCAAGTGGTGTCGTAGAAGGAACAGGAGACACAGATGTAGCTTGTAAAGGTGCTTCTTTCGGGAAGTGGGTATTCATCAGATACAACAATGGACTATCAAGTACTTATGGTCATTTATCCTCTATTTCTGCTACCGTTGGACAAAAGGTAAGTGCAGGAGATATTGTAGCTCAATCTGGAAATACAGGTTCATCAACTGGTCCACATTTGCATTTAGCAGTATATGCATCAGATGGAGTGAAAGTTGATACTGTTCCAAGTAAGGCTTGTAATGGTAAGATTTTTACACAACCTATTTCAGCCCTAAGTGCATATTTAAATCCTGGATTATATTTACCTAAAATTCTTGCAACTATGATAAAAAAATAATAATGGATGTTAAGACTCTTGATTCCACTCATATAAAAAAAATAAGCAATTTTCATTGCTTATTTTTTATTTGTGCCCGAGGTGGGAATCGAACCCACATCCCTTACGAGACACGATTTTAAGTCGTGCGCGTATACCAGTTCCGCCACTCGGGCAAATATCATTTCAACCTAAAACACATTCATATAATTACATAATTTTCAAAATTTTACAACTTTTGTTATATCGATTAATGTGAAGCAAAGGTATTCGGACATTGGGCAAAAATGTAAATATTTGCTCGTGCTCCTCATTTATTGCTATAATAGCCTAATGTCAAAACAATACTATACAACTATCGGGCTTGAAATCCATGCCGAATTAAAAACCAACTCTAAAATGTTCTGTGGTTGTATTAATAATCCAGACGAAGAAAGACCAAATGTAAACATATGTCCAATTTGTATGGCTCATCCTGGAACTCTACCTGTTATAAACAAAAAAGCAGTTGAAGATGTAATATTAGTAGGGTTAGCCTTGGGTTCAAAAATTGCAGATTTTACAGAATTTGATCGTAAGAATTACTTCTATCCAGATATCCCAAAAGCATATCAGATCTCTCAATATAAATTTCCTATAGTTTCTGGTGGAAAATTAAATGGAGTAGATATAACTCGTGTCCATCTAGAAGAGGACACAGCCACTTCTAAGCATGATAGAGGTAATTACTCCCTCGTAGATTTTAATCGTGCAGGAGTTCCTTTAATGGAGCTTGTGACAGAACCTGTAATACATTCAGCTCATGATGCAGGTGAATTTGGTAAGGGATTGCAAATGTTACTTCGTTATCTTGGTGTCTCTGAGGCAAATATGGAAAAGGGCCAAATGCGAGTTGAATTAAATATATCAATTTCAGAAGATAAAAATGTATTAGGCACAAAAGTTGAAGTCAAAAATATAAATTCATTTAAGGCAGTAGAGCGCGCGGCCTTATTCGAAGAAAAAAGAATGGCAAAATTACTAGACGAAGGAAAAGGGGATGAAATCGTACAAGAAACTCGTGGTTGGGATGAAAATAAGCAATCAACTTTTTCACAAAGATCAAAAGAGAATGCAAACGACTATCGTTACTTTCCTGATCCTGATTTACCAAAATTATTTTTAAATAAAATTTTTAACATTGAAAAATTAAGAAGTGAGTTACCTGAACTTCCAGAAGCAAAAAGATTAAGATATCAAAACGATTATGGCATTAAAGATGAGGATATTGAGAGTTATATTATTGACCAAGAATTGGGAAATTGGTTTGAAAAAGTATCGAAAGTATTAAAGGATAAAGATAAGGTAAAAACTGCTTCAAACTATATCACTTCAGATTATTTGGGCCTTAAGAAAATAAATGAAGGGGTTAAGCTTCCGGATTACAATAACTTTGCTGAATTAATTGAAATGACCATAGGTGGAAAAATTTCTTCTCGTGGGGCAAAAGATATTTTAGCTATTATTTCCATAAATAATGAGTCTCCAATGAAGATTGCAGAAGATAAAGGATTAATACAAAATCACGACGAAGGAGCATTGAAGGAAATCGTTCAAAAAATTATTGATGCTAATCCTGCAGTAGTTTCAACATACAAGGGAGGTAAAGAGAACGCCATAATGTCTCTAGTTGGCCAAGTTATGAAAGAAAGTAAGGGAAGTGCAAATCCAAGTCTTGTTCAAAAAATATTAAAAGAATTATTAGCTTAATGTTATAATAAAAGTATATGGATAATACAAAAAAAATTCGTGTTGCTATTAATGGTTTTGGTAGAATAGGTCGTGCATTTTTAAAAATTGCTTGGCAGAGAGAAGATATTGAGATTGTAGCTATTAATGACCTTGGTTCAATTCAAAGTCTTTCGTATTTGCTTCGTCACGATACAGTTTATAGAAATTGGGATCATAAAATTGAAGCGGAAGGTACAGATCTTAGTATAGATGGAAAAATAATTAAATATATTTCGGAGAAAGATACAACAAAACTTCCTTGGAAAGATTTGAGTATAGATGTAGTAGTAGAATCAACAGGACTCTTTACTTCATTTGATAAAGCAAAATTTCATATTGATTGCGGAGCCAAGAAGGTTGTCATAAGTGCACCGTCAAAAGGTGCTGATAGTACAGTTGCCGGAGAGACAATTCTTCTCGGTATAAATGAAGAGAAATTTGGAACATGTGATATTACTTCTAATGCTTCATGTACGACCAATGCAGCCAGCCCTCTTATTGCAATAATGCATGAATCAATTGGTATAGAGAAAGCAATTCTTAATACTGTACATGGATATACAGCAACTCAAGCTCTTGTTGATGGCCCAAGTAAGAAAGACTTACGTGAAGGCCGTGCAGCTGCTCAGAACATCATACCTTCTTCTACTGGTGCTGCTATCGCTGTGACAGAAGCCTTTCCAGCGCTTAAGGGGCTATTTGATGGTATATCCATCCGTGTGCCAGTTCCAGCAGGCTCAATTGTTGATATTACTTTTATTGCAAAACGAGATACAACAAAAGAGGAAGTAAATGAAATAATGAAAAAGGCTGCTCTTGATCCAAGATGGCATAAACTATTTTCAGTAACAGAAGATAATTTAGTTTCATCTGATATCCTTGGAGAAAGTCATCCTTGTATTGCTGACCTTGAAATGACTCGAGTTGTCGGAGGAAATTTGGTTAAAGTTATGGGTTGGTATGATAATGAAATGGGGTATACTTACACACTCGTAGATCATGTAGTTAAAACAGGAAATACAATTAAATAAATTAAATAAAAAAACCTCACGAAATGTGAGGTTTTTTTATTTAATTTATTTCTCCTTTAAAAGAAAAAGTCGCAGGACCTCGAAGAATAATTTGTCCTTCAGGGTTATCTCTCAAGAATAGTTTTCCCCCAGGAAATTCTAGAGTAATTTCATTCTTGAAATTTTTATTCTTATTTAAGATAGAATAAACAGCACAAGCTCCTGTTCCGCAAGCCAAAGTTATTCCGCAACCTCGCTCCCAAACTTTCACTTTAAAATAATTGTCAGATATTTTTTCAACAAATTCAACATTAATTTTATTTGGAAATAGTGTAGCCGTTTCAACTTTTGGTCCGATATTTTTTAAATCTATATCGTTTAAATTTTCAATTATAGCTACTGCATGAGGATTACCCATAGAAACACAATTAAAATCAAATCCTTCTAAATTAATTGTCTTATTTGGAAAATCATCACTTATAAATATTGGCGCACCCATATTTACAGAGTAAGTATAATCATCATTAACTTTAATATTTTTTATTCCTGCTCTAGTGTCTATTGATAATTCTTTAAGTTTAGAATTTGTTTGTTCTATGAAGAATTTAGCTGTGCACCTGGCACCATTACCACACATTTGGGCTATGGTTCCATCAGAATTATAATAATTCATAAAGCAATCAGCTCTTACAGAAGATTCAAGAAGTATTACTCCGTCGGCACCAATACCAGAATGTCGATTACAAATAGATTCAATATAAGTAGGAATGAGTTTCATATCTCCTTTTAAATTATTTATCATTATGAAATCATTACCAGCACCTTCATATTTATAGAAATTAATCATATTTCATATTATAACTTAAATATCATTATTTATAAATTAGTAGACTTTAGACGCCTGTTATAAATTTTGTTTTATTGTTATAATATGAATATGAAAATTTATATTGGTTCTGATCATGCAGGCTATGAATTAAAAGAAAAGCTTAAAATTTTTATTGAATCGTTAAATCTTGAAGTTATAGATAAGGGTGCTTTTTCTTTGGATGTAAACGATGATTATCCTGATTTTATCATTCCAGTGGCAGAAGAAGTTGCAAGAGATCATGAATCAAAGGGAATTGTTCTAGGTGGAAGTGGAGAAGGCGAACAAATAGCTGCAAATAAAATAGATGGCATAAGAGCTCTTGAATATTATGGTGGTAATTTAAATATTGTAAAACTAGCAAGACAACACAATGATGCAAACATACTCTCACTTGGCGCAAGATTTGTAGATGAGATTGAAGCTAAAGAAGCTGTAAAAATGTTTTTTGATACACCTTTTTCTGGTGACGAAAGACACATTAGAAGAATTAATAAAATAGAAGAAACGAATTAAATTATGACTGAAGTTATACCAGCAGTACTCGCTAAAGATATAAATGATTTACGACAAAAGATTGCAAATGTTGTAAATATTTCTCATATAGTTCAAATTGATATGTGTGACGGAAAATTTGTCCAGTCAGTTTCTTGGCCAATGGGCAGGGGAGATATGGAGAGCACTGCTTCTATCTTAGGAGAAGAAGAGGGAATGCCGTATTGGGAGCATTTAGATTTCGAATTTGATTTAATGGTTAAAGATGCAATTAAACAATTCGACTTTTTCGTTAGGCTTGGAGCCAAGAGAATAATATTCCATCTAGAAGCTGAAGACCAAAAGGAACTTAAGGGATTTATTGATTCTATTGATCCATACACGAGAGAAAATTTAGAGATTGGAATTGCTATAAATACAACAACTGAAATAGAGAAACTTTTTCCATTCATAAATTCTATAGATTTTGTTCAATGTATGGGTATAGAACATTTAGGATTTCAGGGTGAACCTTTCGATGAAAAAGTTCTTGATCAAATTAGAGGTTTAAAAAAAGAATACAGCGATTTAATAATTAGTGTAGATGGCTGTGTAAATGAAGACACAGCTCCAATATTAGTTCAAGCTGGAGCAAATAGACTTGTAGTTGGTAGTGCTTTAATGAGAAGTTTTGATGTTTTAGAAACCATTAAAGAATTAGAAAATCTATAATGTAATATGGAAACAATAAATGATATTAAAATTAAAGAACTGCAAATTAAAGCAAATGATATTCGTAAAAGTATTATAACAATGCTATTTGAAGCGGGGTCCGGGCACACAGCAGGAGCTCTTGGCATGACAGATATATTTACATATTTATATTTTAACGCACTAAAACATAGACCAGATAATCCAACTTGGCCTGATCGAGATAGACTTGTTCTCTCAAATGGACACATCTGTCCTGTTTTGTATGCAACGATGGCCCACGCAGGCTACTTTCACTTAGATGAACTCAAAACTTTGCGTAAATTTGGGTCACATCTTCAGGGACATCCACATCGTGAATTTCTTCCAATGGTTGAGACATCCTCAGGACCTCTCGGTGAAGGAATTTCTCAGTCTGTCGGTATGGCTATTGCTTCTAAAATGGACAATGGAATTGATAAAAAAATATACTGTATTGTTGGTGATGGGGAATTAAATGAAGGCCAAAACTGGGAAGCTATTATGCTTGCTGCAAAAGAAAATCTTGATAATTTGATAGTAATTGTTGATCGTAATTTTATACAAATAGATGGTAGTACTGAAACTGTTATGCCATTAAATAATCTCGCTTTGAAATGGGAATCTTTTAATTGGCACACTGAAGTAATAGATGGTCATAACTTTAGAGAAATAAATAATGCAATCTTTCATGCACACAACACTAAAGGAAAACCATCAGTTATAATTGCAAATACAATTCCAGGTAAGGGAGTAAAAAAGTTTGAAAATGATTATCATTGGCATGGCAAAACACCTAACCAAGAAGAAGCATTAATGGCAATTGATGAATTGAATGTATTAGGAGAAAAATTAAAATAATATGTTAAATCAAAATTTAAAACTTAATACAAAAATTTTTAACTTAGATGTCGAAAAGAAATCTACGCGTCAAGGTTTTGGAGAAGGATTACTTCAAGCTGGAATCGAAAACGATAAAATTGTTGGACTTTGTGCTGACCTTGTAGAATCGACAAAAATGAATATTTTTGCAGAAAAATTTCCAAACAGATATATAGAAATTGGTATTGCTGAACAAAACATGGCAAGTGTTGCTTCGGGCATGGCTTCAATGGGAAAGATTCCTTTTATAGCTTCGTATGCAGTTTTTAATCCAGGAAGAAACTGGGAACAAATCCGTACAACTATTTGCTATAACAATCAACCAGTAAAAATAGTCAGTTCACATTCGGGTCTTTCTATTGGTCCTGATGGTGGAAGTCATCAATCATTAGAAGATATAGCCATAACTCGTGTACTACCTAATATGGTTGTAATAAGTCCATGCGATATTTTTGAAGCCAGAAAAGCTACTATAGCATGTGCAAAAACATTAGAACCAACCTATTTAAGATGCGCAAGAAATGATACACCTATAATTACAACAATCGAAACTCCTTTCGAAATTGGCAAAGCTCAGATTGTATTTGAACCAGAATCAGGAATTGCTCAAGTGGGAATAATAGCGACAGGTCCAATATTATATAATGCAATTATGGCTGCTAAGAAAATCGAAGCGGAGGGGATAAAAGTAAAAGTCATGAATCTTTCTACTATTAAACCCTTAGACAACAATGCTATTATAGCACTAGCAAAAGAAACTAAAAATATAATAACGGTGGAAGATCATCAAGTAGCAGGTGGAATGGGAAGTGCCGTATCTGAATGTTTAAGCGAAAATTACCCAACCCATATAGAATTTATAGGTATAAAGAATCAATTTGGTCAATCAGGGACTCCTAATGAGCTCGCTAAATATTACAAAATAGACATAGATAGTATTGTGGATGCAATCAGAAAAAATTTAATATAAAAAAAAAATAAACTGGCTAATTAGCCAGTTTATTTTTTAGTTTGAATTAATTAAATTTTTAATTTCATCTTCTCTTTTTTTAATACCTTCTTCTATTAATTTTTGAGTATCACTATCTAGTGGTCTATCAGAATCTTCAATATAACTCTTTTTCTGCTCTATTTCTTCTTTTAATCTTTTAATTGCGGAAATTGTGCTTTCGTCTTTATTTAAGTATGGATACATTTTTACAGCATCCTCTAGTTCGCGAACCTCTTGTAATTCATTCTCATTATCGAACTCTTTTACTCCTTCTTTAATTAAAGTATTTTTATTATTTTTTGCTTTCTCTAAATCATCTTGTAGCTTCATTGATTTACGGAAGGCAATCCTATCATTTACAGAATTAATATCCTGAGAATCCTGATCAAGTTTAACGTTGCTCTCGGCTTCTTCGATTACTCTATCTAATTCATTTATTTTAGCAATTTGACTATCAGGATAATTATCTGAATCAAAATAAGCCTGTACCTCTACTGGATTTGTATCATTTATTTTATTTTTTTTAAATGATTCCATTATATTAATTTAATTTAATAACCTTGTAATCATCTTTTGCATTTAATAAAAATTCCTCTATTTTTTCCCTAGAAAGAAGTCCTTTTTGGGCTCCAACTTGAGAGACAACTGACATGGAATTGATAGGACCCCAAGCCATAGCTTCTTTCAAATCTTTACCTAATATTAAAGCTCCTATCATAGCGCTAGCAAAAGCATCACCAGCACCAGTTGATTCATAAGATGAAGTAGAATATACAGGAATAAACCAGACATTTTCTCTGTCATGCGCATAAGCTCCCTTAAGCCCGTCTGTCATAACTACATTTTTAGGTCCAAGAGAAAGGAGACCTTCCATTAATTTAATTTTATCATCTTCATTTGTCTCTAAAATTCGCTTGGCTTCACTCAAATTACAAAAAAGTATTTCAGTATTTTCATATATACTTCTTAGAGCCTCAAATCCTAGTTTAATTTGAAAAGTTCCAGGCTGAAAAGCAAGTTTTATGTTTGGAAATTTTTTTAAATATTGTGCTATTTCATTATGATAATTTGTTGAATTTGAGGCTAGAGAAGAAAGATAAACCCATTTTGCTTCAGGGACATCGTCACCAAAAGAATAAGGGAATTCTATGTGTTTTACTAGTATAGTTCTCTCTGCTTCATACCAAAGAACAAAATGATAATTTGATTCCATACCAGGAACAATTTTCATATGATCTACCATAACATTATCCTTCATTAGAGATTCTATGTTTTGTCTGCCTATTGTATCATCTCCAATATAAGAGATAAGTGATGAGCAAATTCCAAGCTTACTTATACCAACGGCAACATTTGGGCTATTACCGACAGCATGACAAACTTCAGCAGATTCATAAGGAACTTTTTCGCCAAAACGAAAGCATATTTTGCAGTGTTCTCCTTGTAAATCACAATTAGCCTCAGCATCAGTAATTTTAATAAATGGTTCAGTGGCTATATCACCTATAGCTAGAAAATCAATTTGTTTTTCCATATTCCAAAATTATATCATAATATGATATAATTTCCATATGAAAACCTTAAGAGAATATATAAAAGAAGCAGGAGAAAATAAAGTAGCTGTAGGACATTTCAATATTTCAAATATTGAAGCCCTGCATGGTATATATAATGCAGCCAAGAAATTAAATCTTCCAGTTATTATTGGAGTATCAGAAGGGGAAGAAGAATTTATAGGTAGAAGTGAAGTCGCTGTCTTGGTTAAAACCATTCGAGAAAAAGACAATTATCCAATATTTCTAAATGCTGATCACCACTATACATTCCAATCAGTTAAAAGTGCTCTAGATGCAGGTTACGATGCGGCCATTATTGATGCTGTTAAATTACCCCTAGAAGAAAATATTGCTCTAACAAAAAAATGCGTTGAATATGCAAAAGAATTAGGCGAAAAAGAAGGAAGAGATATTTTAATAGAAGCAGAGCTTGGCTTTATCGGTCAATCTTCAAAGCTCCTTGATGCAATACCAGAAGGTATAAGTGAAGCTACAATGACAAAAGCAGTTGATGCCAAATACTTCGTAGAACAAACTGGTATAAATTTACTTGCTCCATCTGTTGGAAATATTCACGGTATGGTTAAGGGCGGCAATCCAAGATTGGATATTGAAAGAATAAAAGAAATAAGTGAAATTTGCAAAATACCATTAGTTTTACATGGAGGATCTGGTATTGCTGATGAAGATTTTACAAATGCAATTAAAGCTGGTATATCTGTAGTTCATATAAATACCGAAATTCGTGTTGCATATAAAGAAGCCTTAGAAAAATATTTAAAAGAATACCCAAATGAAGTTGCCCCATATAAAATATTAAAAGGAGCTGTCGATGCAGTAGAAAGTGTTGTAGAAGGTAGACTAAAACTATTTAATGGGATTAAATAAAAAAAAATAAAGGACCTAAACTTTTTTAGAGTTTAGGTCCTTTGTTTTATTATACAATTGTTTTTCGTCCAACTTTTAAAAAAATGGAATCGAAAAAACAATAAACAGACAAAGATAATATTCCGCCAATGAATAAGAAGCTCGGAATAGTTAGGAATAGAGAAGTAGTTCCTTCTACAAATACTATTTTAAGTAAAAATAAGTATTTTGTAATAAAAACAGTCTCGAAACCAAAAAAAATAATCCAATAAATCTTGTCTTTCATTTTTTAAGATTTTTTAGTTAATTTTTAATCAAATCGTAAATAATCGTTTTTCGAATCTCAAAGGTTATTTTTCGAGATTTAGCCTTAAACTTATTATCAGAGATGCATCGTCTAAGCAAAATGTCCATTTTTGCATTTCGGTCATTTTTTTCAAAACATGTAATTACAAATAACAACGAATTAAGAAAGTTTTTTTTCATAGTCTTAGTTTTAAAAAGTTATAAAAAAAATATTATTGAGTTGTCTTTATTTCTCTGTTTAATATTAAACAGGGGAACGAGGATAACCCAATAAATGATTAAAAATTAATTTTATTAAAGAACATAACTAACTTAATCTTTTTATAGTATATCATAAATATTGCAAAATGTCAATACGTACTAATACTTTATTCCATTCAAATATAACAGAATTAATGATATATTACTACTAAAATTTGCAATTATGACTTGCAAATTAAAGATTTTGATGTTATTATCACTCTCATGAATATATTAACCGCAACAAAGCGAAGTAAGACAGATAAGCTAGCTATCATACGAAATAACGGTATGGTTCCAGCTGTCGTTTATGGCGCTCAAGTGGAAAACACTCTTGTTTCCGTTTTGAGCTCAACTTTCGCTAAAACATTAAAAATTGCCGGCGAGACTAGTACAATCGTACTTGAAATAGCAGGCGCAACTGAAAAAGAAAAGCCAACAAGAGTTGACGTTTTGATTCATGAAGTGCAGGTACATCCAGTTAAAGGATATCCTTTACATATAGATTTCTTGGCTGTCGATATGAATAAGCCAGTTGAAGTTACCATTCCTCTTGAATTCGTTGGCCTTGCAAAGGCTGAGAAGGATGGACTAGGTACACTTGTTAAGGTCTTACATGAAATTGACATAGAAGCTCTACCAAAAGATCTACCACACAATATCGAAGTTGATGTTACTGGTATCGCAACTCTTGAAGATTTAATTCACGTTAAAGATATTAAACTTCCAAAAGGAGTTACTCTTATAACTGACGAAAACGATGTTGTTGCCCTCGTAGCTGCAGCAAAAGAAGAAAAAGAAGAAGTCGTTGTTGATTTAACTTCTATCGAAGTTGAAAAGAAAGGAAAGAAAGAAGAAACTGAAGAGGTTGCTGAAACTAAATAAATATTGTTTTATACATAAAATCCCTCAGATATATTATCTGAGGGATTTTATGTGCTATAATAGATACATGAATCGATACATTCTATACCTTTTTTCTTTTATATTTATATTTACTTCAATTTTTGGCAATTTTATTTATGAAATACCAATTGTTTCTGCTAGTCAAGAATTAGAAAATGCTCAAGCAGACAGAGCGAGGCTTGAAAGTGAACTTGCTGCCTTAGAAAATGAAATAGCCCAAAAACAAAAAGACCTTTCTTCTCAAAAAGGGCAGTCTGTGTCTATTTCTCGTGATATTTCAATATTAACTACCCAAATCAAGAAATCTAAGCTTGAAATTCAATCAAAAATTTTAATGATTAAAAAGCTTGGTGGAGAAATAATAGAAAAAAATAAAAAAATAGTAGTTTTAGATACAAGAATGGGCAACATAAGAGAATCATTAGCTCAGTTAATACGCAAAAATAGAGAAATAGATAGTAAGTCTCTGCTGGCGATCATTCTTTCACAAAATTCAATTTCTGATGCATACGGAGATATTGACGCATTCGCTTCAATAAAAAGAAGTATCAAAGTTTCAGTCGATCAAATCAATGGAGTAAAAACAGATACAGAATTAGAAAGATCCCTCTTGGAGCAGCAAAAAAATAAAGAGCTAGATACTCAAATCCAACTTGAAACAGCAAAAAAACAAGTTGAGATAAGTGAAAAAGACAAACAGCAACTTCTTTCAATAAGCAAAGACAAAGAAAAAGAATATCAAAAGCTTTTAGACGAGAAAGCAAAACGTAGAGCAGAAATTCTTTCAATGTTATTTAATCTTCGTGATGTATCAGCTATTCCATTTGCTAAGGCTCTTGAGTATGCCAAAATAGCTGAGGAGAAGTTGGGAATTAGACCAGCATTTCTATTGGCAATATTAACGCAGGAAAGTAATTTAGGAACCGACCAAGGATCTTGTTATGTTACTAATATGGATACAGGATCAGGAATTAGTTCAAAGAGTGGAAAAGCATTTGCGAATGTTATGAAGCCAACTCGCGATGTTAAACCATTCTTTGAGATTACATCAGCGGTTGGACGTGATCCGTATAAAACATTAGTTTCTTGCCCAATTGGTGGCTCAGGTTATGGAGGAGCAATGGGTCCCGCCCAGTTTATTCCTTCTACATGGCAATTGTTAAAAAATCGTATTGCAAGCTTACTTGGAATTAAAACCGCTGACCCTTGGTATGCAAAAGATGCATTTATGGCCTCTGCTATATACTTAACAGATTTAGGAGCAAGAGAGGATAGTCCAACTAGTGAAAGAAATGCTGCTTGTCGATACTATTCAGGAAGAAAATGTGACACAAAAAAGCCAAATAATAGCTTTTATGGGGATAGTGTTATGTCAAAAGCTAAAAATATACAAACTAAATATATTGACCCATTGCAAAACTAACAATCTCATGATAATATAGCTTAGTCATGAAAAAGAATATACACCCAAAATATAACAGTGCTTCAGTTGTAACTTGTGCTTGTGGAGCGACATTTCCAGTCGGTTCATCAATGGACAAGATTAATGTTGAAATATGTAGTCAGTGCCATCCTTTCTATACTGGAAATGAAAAAGTTCTAGATACAGCAGGACGAGTTGACCGTTTCAAAAAGCGTGCAGCCGCATCTGGAAAAACAAAAAAGTAAATTACAAAAAAGATAAAAGGCTCTAATTAGAGCTTTTTATCTTTTTTGGTATATAATAATGAAATGAATTTAGACTTAGAACAACTTAAAAAGGATCATAAAACAAGTTACTTTGCTTTCGAATACGAACGCCTCTTGAACGAAGAAGAGAAAGTAAATGAAATGGTAACAGGGGACGAAAGTCTTCGTGATTTAGCAGAAGAAGAAATTCAAAATATTAAATTTCAAAAAGATGCTATTGAGCGTCAAATTGAAGAGATGGTTAAATCAGAAAAAGAAGATGAAGAATTTCCAAATGAAATTGTTCTTGAGGTTAGAGCTGGAGCTGGAGGAGATGAAGCTTCACTTTTCGCTTGGGAATTAGCTCACATGTATGAAAGATTTGCTGAGATAAATAGATGGCACTGGAAAGTACTAAATGAATCTACCAGTAGTGCCGATGGATACAAAGAAGCTTCTTTCGAAATAAAAGGTAAGGATGTCTACAAACTTCTTCGTTATGAGACAGGTGTTCATCGTGTCCAACGCGTTCCTTCGACAGAAAAAAATGGCAGAATTCATACTTCGACAGCTTCAGTTGCTATTTTGCCGATTCGTACAAAAGTAAAAATTGAAATAAACCCAAGCGATTTAGAAATAGAATATTCACGTAGTGGGGGTGCGGGAGGGCAAAATGTTAACAAAGTTGAAACAGCAGTTAGACTAATACATAAGCCAACAGGTATAGATGTCCGATGTACAACAGAGAGAAATCAGCTTGGAAATAGAGAGAAGGCTTTTATGATTCTATCATCGAAATTACAAATGATGGAAGATGAAAGAGAAGCAAGTAAATACTCTGAAAATCGCAAAAATCAGATAGGCACGGCGGACCGAAGTGAAAAAATACGTACATATAATTTTCCTCAAGATAGAGTAACAGACCACCGCATTAAACAATCTTGGTCAAATATTCCAGGCATTATGGAGGGTAATATAACTAAAATAATAGAAGCAGTTTCTTTGGGGGAAATGGGAAATGATGAAGAAGAATAATATTTTTGTAAAAATTTAATTTAGTAGTATAATGTTGGTACTTATATATTTTTTCTTGCAAACTTGTCCTTTGTCATAAAAAATAAATATATTAATATTAAATATAAATTCATAATGCAAATGAAAATAGTTCCCGTATGTATTTCTTCCGTAACAGATAAGATCTTCAGTAAAAATGTCTTATCAAAAATAACAACTATTTTTGTTTTAAGTTTAATATTAATCACATCTCTCTTTGCTATTTTCCCAAACCAAGCTCAAGCTGTTTGGACAGAAAGAACGACAGCTGGCTCTAGAAATTGGCTGTCTATCGCATCATCAGCAGATTGAACTAAACTTGCGGCAGTTGCAAAACCTGGATATATATATACATCTACTAATAGTGGAGTATCTTGGACAGAAAGGACAACAGCTGGCTCAAAAAATTGGCAATCAATTGCTATGTCCTCTGACGGAACTAAATTAGTTGCTGCGGTTTTTGGTGGCGATATTTATACCTCGACAGATAGTGGAGCGACCTGGACAGATAGAACTGGTGCCGGTTTAAGAAATTGGTATTCCGTTTCTTCTTCATCAGATGGAACTATATTAATGGCAGCTAATGATGATGGATGGTGGGCTTCATATATTTACACATCAGAAGATAGTGGTGCCACTTGGACACAGCAAACTGGGACGGGTGCTAATCATTTTTGGAGAGCTACAGCAATATCAGCAGATGGATCCAAAATGGTAGCTGTTGCAAATAATGATAATATTTACATATCAAATAATACAGGGTCAACTTGGATAAAAACTGACTCAAGTCTTATAACTTGGACATCAGTTACTATGTCTTCTGATGGAACTAAACTAGCTGCAGTTGCTGGTGCTCCGTATCAATATGGTAATCCTAGTTACTATGTCTATACATCTATTGATGGTGGAACAACTTGGCTAGAACAGACTGGATCTACAAAAACATCATCTAGATTTTCTATTGCTTCTTCTGCTGATGGAACTAAATTAGCTACTGCTGATTATGGTATTTATTCGTCGGGTGATTATATAAACAAATCTAACGATAGTGGAACTACTTGGTCAACACAAACAACTGCAGGACAAAGATTATGGAAATCTATTGCTACATCTGCCGATGGATCAAAATTAGCTGCTGTTGCTTATGGTGGATATATTTATACTTACACACCTACCTTAACTTCAACAATAACAACAGACGTTAATTCATCTCTAACTCAAACATCTACTATACTAAATGGAACTATTACAAATATTGGAGAAGAAAATCCAAGTATTAGAGGTTTCGAGTATGGATTAACTACAGGATACGGAACAACCACAGTAGATAATGGTTCCTTTGGTGTTGGTTCTTTCAGTAAAGATATTACATCGCTATCTTGTGGAACTTTGTATCATTTCCGTGCTTATGCGACTAATAGTGGAGGTAAGGCAATAGGAGGTGATCAAACTTTTACAACAAATCCATGTACTTACCCATTACTAAGTACTAATTCTGCTTCTTCTATATCTTTAACAGGAGCTACTTTAAATGGAAATATTTCAAATATTGGACAAGATAATTCTACAGTTAGAGGATTTCAATATGGATTAACAATAAGTTACGGAACAACGACAACAGAGAATGGATCTTTTGCTACAGGAGCTTTTACTTCTGATATTGTTGGTCTAAATTGTGGAAATACTTACCACTTCCGTTCATATGCCACTAACTCAATAGGTACTGGTTATGGAGATGATTTAACTTTCGCAGCAAGTAATTGTTCATCTGCCGGTTGGGTTCAGAGAACAAGTGCTGGGATAAATCCTTGGATGTCAGTTACTACATCAGCAGACGGAACCAAATTAGCTGCGACTTCAAATAATAATGGTAATGGATATATTTATACTTCAACAGATAGTGGTGTCACTTGGACACAAAGAACAGGTGCAGGTTTTAAATTTTGGACATCAATTGCTTCATCTGCAGATGGAACTAAACTAGCTGCTGCTGTTTACAATGATTATATTTATACATCAACAGATAGTGGGGCCACTTGGACACAGCAAACTGCTCCAGGAATTAAAAATTGGATGAAAATTATTTCATCAGCAGATGGAATGATTCTAGGTGCGTGGAATACAAGTGACGGAAGATTTAGTACATCAATAAATGGTGGAGTTGCATGGACAATACAATACGGGGCAAGTTCAGTTGGAATAGGAGCAAACGTAACAATGACTCCTACTGGAGATAAAATGGCAGGATCTTATGATGGTAATATTTCTTATATTTCTACTTCAAGTAATTCTGGTGTTACCTGGACAAAACAATTAAATTCCGACGAACGTAGTTGGAGTGGAATAACAATTTCTTCTAATGGAACTAAAATTGCAGTAACTTCAGGTGGAATGTCCAATCTTGGTTATATTTTTACATCGACAGACAGTGGAGTAACCTGGACACAGAGAACAAGCGCGGGGAATTTAAAATGGATGGATATTGCTTCATCCTCTGATGGAAATACATTGATTGCAACAACATTTAATGGTTACATGTATTTATCTAGAGATTCTGGAAATACTTGGATAGAACAAACATCTACAGGCATAAAATACTGGAAGGATATTTATTCTTCATCAGATGGAAGTAAATTTATAACAATTGGATGTGATACAAATTGCTATATTTACACTTACGAACAAGCCCACCTTTCAACATTAGATACAAACCCTGCAACCTCCATTCTTTCAAACGCAGCTACTTTAAATGGTTATATTTCTAATACAGGAGGAGAAGTTTCAAGTGTGAGAGGATTTGAATATGGTATAGATACAAGTTATGGAAAAAATACAATTGAAAATGGATCATTTGGAATTGGTGCGTTTACAAAAAATGTTTCAGCTTTAATTTGTGAGACCACATACCATTACCGTTCATATACCACAAATGGTGGCGGAAATTCATATGGGGCAGATCAAACATTTACTACTGGTACATGTTCTGGTATTCCCGTTATGTTAACAAGCGCCGCTTCAAATATATCTCCAACCTCAGTTACCTTAAATGGTGATATTACTGATATCGGATTAAGTAGTCCTACAATAAGAGGGTTTGAATATGGACTAACAACAAACTATAGTGCATCAAACATAGGTAATGGTACATTTGGAGTTGGTGCATTTTCAAAAAATGTCTCAGCTTTAATTTGTGGTTCTACTTATCACTATCGTTCATTTGCTACAAATACCACAGGAACAGGTTATGGACAAGACTTAACATTCAATACAAGTCCTTGTATTTATCCTTCACTATCTACCAATACTGCAACATTAGTGACTTCTATTTCTGCTACTTTAAATGGATCTATTTCAAATACAGGAGGAGTAAATCCTACAGTTAGAGGTTTCGAATATGGAACAACAATAAGTTATGGAACAACTGTAAACGAAAGTGGTACATTTGGAATTGGATCATATACTAAAAATACTACAGGACTTACTTGTGCAACTCTATACCACTATCGTGCTTATGCAACGAATAGTAACGGAACAGGGTCGGGGAATGATCAAACATTTACCACAGGAACATGTTCTGGAATTTCAACATTAACAACAGAATCAGCAAATTTAATTTCATTAAACTCTGCAACTCTAAATGGAACCATTACAAATACAAGCGGTGAGAATCCAACAGTTCGCGGTTTTGAATATGGAACAACCATAAGTTACGGAACATCAACAATTGAAAGTGGTTCATTTGGAATTGGAGCTTATATAAAAAACGTTAATACTTTAACTTGTGGAACTCTATACCACTATCGTTCATATGCCACAAATAGTGGAGGAAGCGGTTATGGTAACGATCAGACATTTACCACAGGAACTTGCTCTGGTATTTCAACGTTAACAACAGAAGCAGTATCTACTCTTACTTCAACTTCTGCTACATTAAATGGAACTGTCACTAATACAAATGGTGCTAATCCTACAATTCGAGGTTTCGAATATGGAACAACAATAAGTTATGGAACAACTGTAAATGAAAGTGGAACATTTGGAATTAGTAGTTACTCAAAAGATATTTCTTCTCTAACTTGTGCAACCCTATACCACTTCCGTTCATATGCCACAAATAGCGTTGGAACAGGTTATGGTAATGATCAAACATTTACCACAAACAGTTGTACATACCCTGACTTAACAACTACATATGCAACATCAATTGTTAAAACTGCAGCCACACTAAATGGATCTATTTCAAATACAGGAGGAGTAAATCCTACAATTAGAGGATTCGAATATGGGTTAGATACTAGTTATGGAACTCAAGTAAACGAAAGTGGTTCATTTGGAATTGGATCATACTCTAAAAATATTTCTTCTTTAACCTGTGGAACTCTATACCACTATCGTTCATATGCCACAAATGCCAATGGTACAGGAAATGGTAATGATCAAACATTTACTACTGGTACTTGTTCTGGAACAATAGGATGGACGGCTCAATATAATATAGGAGCAAAAACGTGGTGGGCAATTGCCTCTTCCACTGATGGAACAAAATTAGCAGCAACAGCCATAAGTGATTATATTTATACTTCTACAGATGGTGGTTTAAACTGGACGGCACAAATAAATTCAGGAATAAATGGTTGGTATTCAATAGCATCATCTTCTGATGGTAATAAATTAGTTGCAATTGGCTCTGACTTCAGTGGTTGGGGATATATTTATACATCAACAGACAGCGGAGTGACCTGGACAAAAAGAGTGAGCGCTGGTAATCGTACATGGGGTACTGTGGTCTCATCTTCAGATGGAACTAAACTAGCAGCAGCTGTTAATAATAGCGATGTATATACTTCTACAGATAGCGGAGCCACATGGACAGAAAGAACAGGAACAGGTTCACACTACTGGGGAACTGTTGCCATGACTTCATCTGCCGATGGAATGAAATTAGCAATAGTTTATTACAACGGTTTAATTCAAACATCAGTAGACGGTGGAGCAACTTGGACAGCCCAAGCAAATTCTGGAATGCTTGGATGGTCAACTATAGTTTCATCTGCTGATGGAAATAAATTAGCTGCAGCAACTTCCAATAGCTATATTTATACATCTATTGACAGTGGAGTAAATTGGACCGCTCAAACTAATTCAGGAGCAACTCACTACTTTAGAAATATGTTTTCATCTCCAGATGGTTCAATATTATTTGCCTTAGATAATAGTTCTACAAATAGCTATATTTATAAATCCATAGACAGCGGAGTGACTTGGACAACTGATGCTATTGCTGGGTCTAAAAGATGGCAAACATTATCCTCATCCTCAGATGGATCTAAATTAGCAGTTGCAAATTCGAGTGATTATTATATTTATACATATGGAGATATAAATATGCCTAAGCCGACAGTAGATACAGCTGTTATTACAGGAGTAAGTACGGTAACACTTAATGGATTTGTTGATACAGATAACACAACTCGAGGATTCCAATATGGACTAACAACAAGTTATGGAAATACAACAACAGAAAATGGAACATTTAATTATGGACCAATGACTGCAAATATTTCAGGAATTACGCCTGATGTTACTTACCATTTCCGTTCGTATGCGACAAATTTATCTGGAACTGCGTATAGTGAAGACAATATATTTGTTCTTAAATACCAAAACTGGACACCAAATACTATTGTTGGCTCTCGTTATTGGAGTGCAGTAGCTTCATCATCTGATGGAAATAAATTAGTTGCAGTGGTTCAAGGTGGATATATTTATACATCAACTGATGGCGGAACAACTTGGACAGAAAGAAATGGCGCAGGTTCCAGACAGTGGAAAGCAGTTGCCTCATCAGCTGATGGAACAAAACTTGTAGTGGCCAATGGAAGCAATGGCTTTATATATACATCGACAGATAGCGGAGTTAATTGGACACTAAGAACTTCTTCAGGATTATACTGGTGGATGTCACTTACATCATCATCTGATGGAACAAAATTAGCCGCGACGACAGGGAATGGTACGGGATATATTTTCACATCAGCAGATAGTGGAGCAACTTGGGTACAACGTTCAGTTTCCGGTTCCCATAGTTTTAATTCAATTATTTCTTCAGCAGATGGAACTAAATTAGCAGCAACTGCTTACAGTGATTATATTTATACATCAACTGACAGTGGAGCAACCTGGGTGCAGAGAACAAATTCAGGTTCTCATAGTTTTTATTCAATTGCATCATCTGCCGATGGAACGAAATTAGCAGCAGCTAGTCATGATTTAAGTGGTTATATTTATACATCAACCGACAGTGGAGCAACATGGGTAAAAAGAACAAGTGCAGGTATACGCACTTGGACATTAATTACTTCATCTTCCGATGGAACAAAATTAGCTGCAATTGATATAAAAACTTCGACAAGTACTGGCTATATTTATATATCAAATGATAGTGGAGCAAATTGGATAGCTGAAGCAAGTGCAAGTACTCGTGCTTGGACTTCGTTAACCTCATCAGCTGATGGAAGTAAATTAATTGCAGGAGTAAGTAGTAATTATTTATATTCTTATTCTCTACCAACTTCTCCAATTGTTAAAACAAACTCAGTAACACTTTCAACTGGAACATCTGTAACTCTAAATGGTCAAATAATAGATAATAAAGGTGACAATTCTACTGTCAGAGGATTCCAATATGGATTAACAACAAGTTATGGAACTACAACATTGGAAAATGGATCATTCGGAGTCGGAACTTTTTCAACAAATCTAACAGGTCTTACCGCAAATACTACTTATCACTATCGTTCTTATGCAACAAATTCACTTGGGACAAGCTACAGTGATGATGCAACTTTTGAAATAAAACCATTCGTCGAACAAATCACTTCTGGTAAGCATTATTGGTATGCAATTACTTCATCTTCCGATGGAACAAAATTAGCTGCAGTTGATTACGGTGGAAGTAGTACAGGAAGTATATACACATCAACAGACAGTGGCGCCAACTGGACACAAAGAACAACTTCTAATTCACATAAATGGCTATCTATTACTTCATCTGCAGATGGAACTAAATTAGCAGCAGCTGCTTATCCTGGGTATATTTATACGTCACTCGATAGTGGAGTAACATGGGTAGAGCAGACAAATTCTGCATCATGTAATTGGAATGGGATTACTTCATCTACCGATGGAATAATTCTTGCTGCAATTGGAACTAATTGTATTTATACATCAGAAGATAGTGGTGATACTTGGACATCAAGGAATAATTCAGGACTTAACGGGGGAAATTCAATTACTTCATCTTCAAACGGAATAAAAATGGCAGCAACTAATGGATTAGGTTATATATACATATCAGGAGATAGTGGTACAACTTGGACCGCTCAAACAAGCTCAGGTTCACATACATGGCGTTCAATAACTTCATCTGCCGATGGAACAAAATTAGCTGCAATAGATTATCTTGGAACTGGAAGTGGTGGTTATATTTATACATCAACAGATAGTGGTGTTACTTGGACGCAACAAACAAATTCTGGAGCTCGATATTGGATGTCAATTACATCATCGACTGATGGAACGAAATTAGCAGCAGTAGTTAATAATAATTATATTTATACCTCAGTAGATAGTGGAGTTACTTGGACACAACAATCAAGTGGAGGCTTACGTACTTGGTATTCCATTACTAGTTCATACGACGGAATTAAAATAATTGCCGCAGCTTCAAATAGTAATATTTTTACCAATACTATTCCAGAAGTTCCATTAGTAAATACGCAAGATGCATCTTCAGTTACGGTTAGTTCCGCGGTTTTAAATGCAACCATTGAAAACTTGAGCGGAGAATATCCAATCAGTAAAGGATTTGAATATGGATTAGACACAAGCTACGGAAGCACTGTTATTATAAATGGAGTATCAAGCCAGAGATCATATGCGATGGACGTAACAGCACTAGCAGAAGATACAACTTATCACTATAAAAGTTATGCTACAAATACTGTCGGAACAGGTTTCGGAGATGATCAAACCTTCACCACAGCTTCTGTAGAAGAAATAACATCTTTCGATTCAATACCAAATATTACTGGAGGATTAGCAGGAAGCCCTACTTATGTAGATGCAGCAGCTATAATCGCAATATTACCATCATCCGTAAAGGCAAATAGTAATGCCGCGACAGTTCCTGTAACTTCATGGACAAACACTGATTTATATAATACAAATATGCCAGGAAGTTATACATTTACAGCAACACTAGGATCAATCCCTGTAGGATTTGCAAACTCTGGGAACTTCACAGCAACGATAGAAGTAATAATTGGAGGAGTTCCTGTTACTGGTGGCAAAATCGAGATAAGAGGCGGTGGAGGTGGTGGATCTTCAACAAGTACAGTTTATATTGATCAGAAAAAGGATCCAATTCTTCCATCACTACCGAAGTCTGACCTAGAATTAAATTCTATAACAGCACAAGGATGTATACCTGGAGGTTTATTCAGTGTAACAACAGGTAAACCATGTACAGGAATAACTCCAATTACACAAGAAGAAAAGACTACAACTGTTAAAACTATTATAGATAATAGCCAAATAATAACTAAAACAATTACAGGATGCACAACAGGATCTTTATTCAACATAATATCAGGAGAGCCATGCAGTACAATAAATACAATTCAACCTTTAGACTCTGTATCTAAAAGCACCAGCTCTCTTGTCTTCACTAAATTGATTAAAATCGGAAGTAGAAGTGCTGATGTCAAAAAAATACAAACATATTTAAATGCAAGAGGTTTTGATTGTGGAATTGTAGATGGTTACTTTGGCTTCAAGACCAAAAGTAGTCTGATAAATTTCCAAAAAATGAATAAATTAACTCCAGATGGAACAGTAGGGAAGATAACAATTCGGGCAATGAATAGTATTTAATTCCCTAAAAAATTAACATATTAAATAAAACAAATTATTTTGAAAAAATTCAAAAACCTAAAATTAATTTTCTCAGTTTTTATTAGTCTTCTTATTATTATAAGTAATTTAAATTCGCCAATTTTAGTAAATGGTGAAGATAATTTTAATTATAATATTAAAAAAGAAGTAGGAATAAAAAATTATGCCGATGGAGAAATAATTGTAAAATTTAAAGATGACAAAGTAAAATTAGATACAACTTCTGGTAAATTAAAAATGGCAACTCTTGCCCAAGATAACTCACTTGAAAAAAAAGAAGACCTAAAAGAGAATAATATTTCTGTTTTTAAAATCAAAGATAATAAAACAGTAGAAGAAAAAATAGCAGAATTAGAAAGTGATCCAAATGTTTTGTATGCTGAGCCCAACTACAAACGTTATCCAAGTTCTATTAGTACTAATGATACTAGCAAAAATTTACTATGGGGTCTTGATAATACAAGCCAAACAGTGAACAGCGTTTCGGGCACTCTCGACGCTGATATAGACGGACCAGAAGCTTGGGCAATTAATGAAGGGACTAATTCTTCTGTAATCGTGGCAGTAATAGATACCGGTGTTGGATTTAATCATCCAGATATACTTGCAAATATGTGGGATGGAACAAATTGTAAAGATCAGCTGGGTAATTTTTTAGGAGGATGTAATCATGGTTATGACTACGAAAGCAATGATAAGATTCCATTACCACTAAGTAACTCTCACGGTACTCATGTCTCTGGTACAATCGCTGCTTTAAAAAATAATAGCAAGGGTATCATCGGAGTTGCACCAAATGCGAAAATAATGGCAATTAAATTTGGCTTTACTGTTAATGATGAAATAAAAGCAATAAATTTTGCTATTAAAAATGGAGCAAAGATAATTAATGCTAGTTTTGGAGGTAGCTCATTTTCACAATCTGAGTATGATGCAATGAATCTATTCAAACAATCAGGCGGAATTTTTGTAGCAGCGGCAGGTAACGATGGTCTCGATAACAATACAATTCCTGTTTATCCTTCAAGTTACGATTTAGACAATATCATATCAGTTGCAGCAACTGATCAAAATGATAGCCTTGCGACATTTTCAGACTACGGAACAACTTCAGTTGATGTTGGAGCTCCTGGTACAAATATTTTAAGTCTTATTACAGATACTGATGGTTCTGATGAAAAATATGGATATGGTAATGGAACTTCTATGGCAGCTCCTCATGTTGCAGGTCTTGCCGCATTAATCTGGGGAATGAGACCATCTCTTACTTACATCCAGGTCAAAAATATTATATTAAGTACTGGCGATTCGCTTCCGTCCTTAAATACTAAAACTGTTTCAGGAAAAAGAATTAATGCATTTAATGCCTTAAATTATGTTTTAACTAATTATATTACTTATCCAACTGCTACTATTACTTACTCAGATACTGACTTGATTGTAAAAGCTGGAGATTCATTAACTATTACAGCAAATTTAAATGAACCTGTACTAGACTCTCCATCATTAAAAATATCTATTAGTGGATCAAATATATTAGCCCCAACCTTAATGACGAAGGTTAGTAATACGCAATATACATATATATATACAGTTAAAGAAGGGGATGGAATAGCTAATATTAATCTATCTAATGCAACAAATGCCGAAGGAAATTCTATTGTCAGCATTCCAAGCTCTGGCTCTTCTTTTACTGTTGATAATACAGCGCCAACAATATCAATTAGTTCTCCATCTGCATTATTTACCAAATCTGGACCTATTACATACATCGCAACATATACAGACGCTACTTCAATAACATTAGCTGATATAGATGTAACCCTAAATACTACAGGAGGAGCCACTGGAACAATCAATGTTTCTCCAAACGATGAGACAACAAGAAAAATTTCAATTTCAAATATAAGTGGTGATGGAACACTAGGAATTAGTATAAATACAAACACTGCCTCTGACATAACTGGTAATATATCCCTATCAACAAGCCCAAGTGAAATTTTTACAGTTGATAATACTGCTCCTTTAAATCAAGATATAGTATTCAGCTCGTCTTTAAACAAAAAAGGTAGCAGTTTAATAAATATTGTTTCTTCAGAAAACATAAATAATAATGTATGGATTGCACCAGAAGGAACTAATTTATTTACAGAAAGTTCTACTATAACAAAAGCCATCAACGGCACAGCTCTGAGTATCTTAGCCCCAGAAAGCGAAGGTGTTTATAAAATATTTATAATTGATGAAGCTGGTAATATTTCTGCTCCATCTCTATCAACTCTAACCATAGATAATACTGCCCCTTTGATGCCTACAATAACATCAATAGCGAATGATAATAAAATTAGTTATGAAGAAAAAAATTCTATTCACATAACAGGAATAGCTGAAGCTAACTCACTTGTAACAATATCTTTAACCGATAATATAAATACAAAAGTTGGAACACAACAATTAATAAATAATAATACAAATTATGATATTGAAATTATAGGGTCAGAAGCTATTCCTTCGGCACTTATTGATGGCACAATATACATTACAGCTACATCTACAGATGAAGTTGGAAATATTTCCCCAATAAATAATTTAAATGTTGTTCAATCTCCACAAATTATAGTTACAAATAGTGGAGGCGGTGGGGGTGGTGGTAGCTCGAGTTATACTACACCAACAATTAATCCAATTATAACAACCGCAATACCAACACCGTTGATTAGTCAAACTGCAATACCAGGATGTGACACTATGTCATTATTTAGTACAATCACAGGTAAGTCATGCGGAAATACAAACATAGCACCAATATTTAATACGGATACAAATAAAGAGACTCCCGTTTTATATAATATTACTAAAACATTAAAACAAGGTAATAATAATAATGAAGTTAAGGTATTACAAAAATATTTAAATTCAAAAAGTTACTATATATCGCTATCAGGTCCAGGTTCTATTGGCAAAGAGACAACATTATTCGGTCCTGCAACAAAAAAAGCGCTTATTAAATTCCAGAAAGCTAATAAATTAAAGGCTGACGGAGTAGCAGGAGCTATAACCAGAAGTCTAATTAAATAATATATTCCTTGCATTGTTTTTATATGTCTGTTATAATAAGGAAAGTAGTTAGCTTATGTTTTGGTATTAGTTTCACATTCTTCGTGTTTTAAACATTGAGGTCTGTAAATGAAATCAGCTATGCGATTACATTTATAAATTAGTTTTCTTCAATTAGACGATATGAAAGTATCCCTATGAGAAGCATATTGTCATATATGGCAAAAAAGTTGTATGTAGGTGGTCTTCCTTATAAGACTACCAATGATGAGCTTAAGTCTCATTTCAGTGCTGCCGGAGCTGTCGCTTCAGCAACAATTATCATGGATAAAATGACTGGCCGTTCAAAAGGTTTCGGTTTCGTAGAAATGGAAAACGATTCTGATGCTGCTACAGCTATCTCAATGTTTGATGGTAAGGATTACGATGGACGTAATCTTACAGTTAACGAAGCTCGTCCTATGGAAGAGCGTCCACAAAATGGTGGAGGTTTCCGTGGAAACAGATAATTAACTTTATCTAAAACAAAAAATCCCCAACTCGCAAGAGTAGGGGATTTTTTGTATCTTTGACATATCTTAATATAAATTGTAATGTAAATATGAAATATTGAATATTAACATTGTAAAAAAGTTAGAATGAGAATTAAAATTAATCTGGAAGACTTAACTCTTTATCTTCAGAAGAAAAAGAGTATTGGAAAAGATCAGAAAGTATATTCTGTATCAATTTCTAATCCCAAAAAATCTCTGATTGTAGTTGTCACAAGTGAAAATGCTATCTCTCTCAAAAAAGAAGAGGAGCCATTACGACAGCTAAACGACGAGGAAATGCTTGAAATGTTAAGCAGGCCCATATTTGACCTGGACGTTTCAGTTCGAACAATGGGAATACTAAGAATAACAGGGCTCAAAACACTAAGAGATGTTATATCTAGAGATGAGAAATTTTTCAGGAAATACCGAGGTTTTGGAAATCTATCGGTAGATGAACTAAAAAAAACACTAAGACAGAAGGGGTTAAAACTAACTGTTTAAATTAATTTAAATTTGTATCATCATGGCTACGACTTTGAAGCAAAAGAAGAGAAGAAGATTGAGAAACAAAGCGAAAAAAGCAAAAGAAAACAACGTTTGGTATGATTATCATTATGATAAAGCCCAAAATGAAATATTCTTTACTTATCCTAAAAAGAAAGCCAGATAACCTCTGGTTTTTTTATTTTATATAACCATAGCCTTCTGTGGTTTTTTGTTTGCAAAATAGGGGATTTTTTGATATAGTTCTTATGTTCTTTTAATGTTTTAAAGAGAACCTTACTTCTTGTATAGTTGTCAGCAATAAACGTGAAATTTCATGCGTGTGTAGTTCAGTGGTAGAACGCTGTCCTGATAAGACAGAGGTCCTTGGTCCGATTCCAAGCACACGCACAAGGCTTTAAGCCTTTTCTTTTTATGGATAATGATAAAGAAAAATTAAACAAAGAAGCCCCTTGGTGGCAAGAAGGAGTCATTACTTTTGCAAAAGTTAGTGCTTCCATCGCAGTTCCGATAGTTATTGCTTTATATTTAGGTAAATATCTGGATAATAAATACAATACTGAACCCTGGATTTTTCTTTCATTAACTTTTATAGCATTTATCATATCCTTAGTTTCTATCTGGATTAATATGATGAAGTATATTAAAGATCTAGAAAGCAAAGAAAAGTCTTCCAAAGACAAGATAATAAAATAATTTATGACAACAATAGTTAGTACAGAAGAATTAAATACAGCAGAAGTTAAACAGCCTCAAGAAATAAATACAACTGGGGTTGCCTTAAAACCTGAGACAGAAGAAGTAACAAGCGAATCTACATTATTTGCTGAACCTATTGCTCATTTTGGTTCTTTTACTGTTACAAATTCTCTTTTCACAAGCTGGGTAGTAGTTTTCATTCTTATTGTTATATCTATTGTAGTTAGAACAAGAATAAAAAAAATACCCAAAGGAATTCAAAATTTATTTGAAATATTAATAGAAGAAGCACACTCTTTATGCGACCAAGTCACAAGTAGTCGTATTATTACGAATAAAGCTTTTCCTATTGTCTTTGCAATTTTTATGTTTGTCCTTCTTAATAACTGGGTAGGAATTCTTCCATTGGGAGGTTTCGGACTTATAGAGATCGGGGAACACGGCAAAACATTTATTCCACTTTTCAGAAGTGGTACTGCGGATATAAACGGAACACTGCCTCTCGCTATCATGTCTGTTATTGGTGCAAATATATTTGGAATAATTTCTATTGGTTTATGGAAAACTATAAATAAATACGTTAACCTTACAGCACTTGGAGGTATCTTCACAAAAGTTAAAAAAGACCCATCAATCCTCATGACAGCTCCTATTGTCTTTGCTGTTGGATTGCTTGAGCTTGTCGGAGAGTTTGCAAAAGTCGCATCACTTTCCTTTCGTCTCTTTGGTAATGTATTTGCCGGAGAAGTATTACTTGCCTCAATGGGTGCAATTATAGCCTATGTCCTTCCTACACCATTTTTACTACTAGAAGTATTAGTGGGTGTGATACAAGCATTTATTTTCGCCATTTTAACCCTTGTTTATTATACAATCTCAAGCATGGACCATGAGGAACATGAAGAAGAGCATAGTAAAGAGGGAAAATTAAGTGGGGCACATTAATTTAAAGGTCAATCATTATTAATTAATAAAGATAAAACATATGGAAATCGCAACACTTGCAAAGGCAATCGCAATCGGTATGGGTTCTATTGGACCTGCTATTGCTATTGGTATGATTGGTTCCAAGGCCATGGAAGCTATTGGACGCAATCCTGAAGCTTCTGGAAAAGTTTTCGTGCCTATGCTTTTAGCATCAGCTTTTGCTGAAGCTATCGCTATTTACGCACTCGTTATCGCATTCTCAATTAAGTAGTTTTTACTATTTACATCTGGCCATTTGTTTCTATCGCAAATGACTAGGAGTAAGAAGCCAAAACTTCTGTAGATTAAAAATTAACATTTTTTTATGGATTCATTTATAAATACATTTCACATAGATTGGAAAATAATAGTAGCGCAAAGTATAAACTTCGTAATAGTTCTTTTTGTTTTAAATTTTTTAATTGTAAAACCACTCAAGAAAATGATGAAAGAAAGATCATTAACAATTGCTGGTGGATTAGATGATGCAACAAAAAACAAAGAATTACTAAAGAATACAAAGAAAGAGTATGATGAAGTTATCCTAAAGGCACGTGAAGAAGCTCATGCTATTTTCCAAGAAGGCAAGCGTGAAGCAGAAGACAAAAAAAAGAAGATGATAGAAGCTGCACACAGTGAAATCGAAGAGATGATTTCAAATGGCAAAAAAACTCTAGAATCAGAAAAAATTAAAATGGTAGAAGAGGCCAAAAAAGAAATTGTTTCTTTGGTGGTAAAAGCTACAGAGAAATTACTTGAATCTCATAAGGACGAATCTTTTAACAATAAGGCAATAGAGCAAATCAAAAAGCTTTAAAAGTATATGGCAAGTATTTCAATTAAAAATTTAGCAAGTGCTATATATGAATCATCTTCAGACAAAGATGGGGTTCTATTAGATTCCATCATCAAGAAAAGCGCCACATTCATAAGGGATAAGAATTTGCTGGGTAAAAAAGATGAAATATTAAAAGCCCTTGAGGAGATAGTCAATAAAGAAAATGGTGTAGTTAAAGTTAAAATTACAACAAGCGAAAAATTACAAGAAGACATCAAGACTGAAATTGAAGAATTCGTTAAAAAAAAGTACAAAGCAAATGAAGTAGAAATAGAGTCCAAAGAAGACAAAAAATTACTTGGTGGAATAAAAATAGAGATAGGAGACGATATAATAGACACCACATTATTAAACAAGATACATCAATTACAAAATTATTTAATCACAAACTAATATGACCAAAAATCACATCGTAGAAAATTTAAGAAAACAAATAGAAAAATTCCAAGGAGACTTGAAAGTTGAAAAAGTTGGACATGTAGTTGAGATATTTGATGGTATCGCTAAAGTATCTGGACTTGCTGATTTGAAGGCCTCTGAAATGGTATCTTTCGCAAGTGGAGCAAAGGGAGTAGCCTTAAACTTAGAAGAAGATACTGTCGGTATTATTATCCTTGGTGACTTTTCAAAAATTCATGAAGGGGAGGAAGTGAAGGCGACAGGCCAAATTCTTTCTGTTCCTGTAAGTGACCTACAAATAGGTAGAGTTCTAAATGCATTAGGAGATCCTATTGACGGTAAGGGTGCAATAAAAACTGACAAAAGAAATCCTATTGAAAAAGTTGCTCCAGGGGTTATTACTCGTCTCTCTGTTGATCAGCCAGTTCAAACTGGTATTAAGGCCATCGATGCTCTTATTCCAATCGGCCGTGGACAACGTGAGCTTATCATTGGTGACCGTCAGACAGGAAAGACAGCCATTGCTATAGATGCAATCTTAAACCAAAAAGGCCAAAATATGATTTGTGTTTACGTTTCTATTGGTCAGAAAGATTCAAAGTTACGAAAATTAGAGACTCGATTAGAAGAAGGTGGAGCTATGGCTTATACTATTATAGTTTCAGCCGGTGCTTCAGAACCTGCCGCACTTGCATACATTGCTCCATATACAGGAGTTTCTATTGCTGAGTTTTTCATGGATCAAGGAAAAGATGTCTTAATTATTTATGATGATTTATCAAAGCATGCTGTAGCATATCGTGAAATATCATTATTACTACGTCGACCTCCAGGACGTGAAGCTTACCCAGGAGATGTTTTTTACTTACACTCAAGACTACTTGAGCGTGCTTGCCGAAGAAATAAAGAATACGGGGGAGGTTCTATTACAGCACTACCTATTATTGAAACTCAAGCTGGAGATGTCTCTGCTTATATTCCTACAAACGTTATCTCCATTACTGATGGACAGATATTCCTAGAAACAGATTTATTCTACAAAGGTATTCGCCCTGCTGTAAACGTTGGACTTTCTGTTTCTCGTGTTGGTTCATCTGCTCAGATTAAGGCTATGAAGAAAGTGGCGGGTAAGATTAAACTAGACTTGGCTCAGTTCCGCGAACTTGAGGCCTTCTCACAATTCGGTTCTGACTTAGACGAAGGAACAAAGAAGCAGCTAGAACGAGGTAAAAGAGCCGTAGAAGTATTAAAACAACCTCAATATTCACCAGTTGGAACTGTTGACCAAGTTGTAATTCTTTATGCTCTTATCAACGGATTCATAGATGAAGTTAAAATCGATAAAGTAAAAGAATTTGAAATAGGATTATCTGATTACGCATCCAGAAATGCAAAAACATTTTATAAAGAAGTCACAGAAACAAGAATGTGGACAGAGGTAGGAGAAGCTGAGTTAAAGAAAGCAATTGAAGAATTCGTCACAAGTTTTAATAAATAAAAAAAATGGCTGGAACAAAAGAAATAAAACAAAGAATAAAAAGTGTAAAGAACACAAAGAAAATCACCAAAGCTATGGAGCTGGTGGCGGCTTCGAAGATGAAGAGAGCTATTTCAAAAGCCCTATCATCAAGACTTTATGCAAATTACTCATGGGAATTACTAACATCACTATCTGAAAGATTAGAGGATATCGATCAGCCGTTTTTTAATGGACATAAAGAGGATTCAAAAAATAAAAGTAAAACTCTTTTTGTTCTTATAACATCAAATGGTGGATTATGTGGAGCTTACAATTCGCAAATAATAAAGAAAGCAATTTTATCTCTTAAAGAATTAGAAATAAACGATGTAGATATTATAACTATTGGTAAAAAGGGTGACCATGCAATGCGCCGTACTGGAACAAACGTTATTGCTTCATTCTTAGAACTACCAGATAATAGTAGCCTTTCAGATGTACTGCCTCTTTCAAAAATCATAATTGATGAATTTAAAGGAGCTAAATATAAAAAAGTTTATATAGCTTACACTGACTTTATTTCTGCTCTAAATCAAAAAGCAAATGTAAAACAAATTCTCCCAATAGTTAAAGAAGACATAAAAGATTTAATAGAAAAGATTGGAGAAGGACGAGCTGAAGAAAAAATAGAGGCAAAAAAGCAACAAGTTCCATATATTTTTGAAGGGGACATGGATGCAATCATTGAATCATTAGCAGAGAAATTAGTCCGAATGCAAATATATCATATGATATTAGAGTCAAATGCATCCGAACAATCATCCCGTATGATAGCCATGAAGAATGCATCAGAAGCTGCTGGAGAAATGATAGATGACCTAACCCTGGCATTTAACAAAGCACGCCAAGCAAGTATTACACAAGAGATATCAGAGATAAGCGCCGGAATGGCAAGTATCAATTAAATTATTATTAAACATTATTAACAAATATTATTAAAAGCATTTATAAATATATGAAAACAGGTACAATCAAAAGAATTATCGGTCCAGTCGTCGACGTCGCCTTTGAAAGCAACGTTCCAGAAATATACAACGCTCTTTCTGTAAAAAATGGAGAGAAAATTGTTATCTTAGAAGTTGAACAGCACCTAGGAGGTGGAGTTGTTCGTACTGTCGCTATGGATTCCACAGACGGGCTTGCTCGTGGTATGGAAGTGACAGATACAGGCACTCCTATCTCTGTACCCGTCGGAACAGCAACCCTCGGTAGAATTTTCAATGTTCTAGGAGATGCAATTGACGATGGTGCAGTTGTTAAAACTGAAACAAGATCTTCTATTCACAGAAAAGCTCCAGACTTCGTCTCTCAAGCAACGAAAGTTGAAATACTTGAAACTGGTATTAAGGTTATCGATTTGATTTGTCCTGTTCTAAAGGGAGGTAAAGTTGGACTCTTCGGTGGTGCTGGAGTTGGAAAGACTGTTATCATCCAAGAACTCATTCACAACATCGCAAGTAACCACGGAGGCTACTCTGTGTTCGCTGGTGTTGGAGAACGTACTCGTGAAGGAAATGACCTATACCACGAAATGAAAGACTCAAAAGTTCTTGATAAGGTTGCCATGGTCTTCGGACAAATGAATGAACCGCCTGGAGCTCGTCTACGTGTGGCTCTTTCAGGTCTTACTATGGCTGAACACTTCCGAGATCAAGAAGGTAAGGATGTGCTTTTCTTCATAGATAATATCTTCCGCTTTACTCAAGCAGGTTCTGAAGTATCAGCCCTTTTGGGTCGTATTCCTTCTGCTGTGGGTTACCAGCCAACTCTCTCAACAGAAATGGGAAATCTTCAAGAGCGTATCACTTCAACAGATAAGGGTTCAATTACGTCCGTTCAAGCTGTCTATGTGCCAGCTGACGACTTAACTGACCCAGCTCCAGCTACAACCTTCTCTCACTTAGACTCTACAGTTGTGCTTAACCGATCATTGACAGAAATTGGTATTTACCCAGCGGTTGATCCACTTGACTCTTCATCAACAATTCTTGACCCACATATCGTAGGTAAAGAACACTATGAAGTTGCACTTGAAGTTCAACGCGTACTTCAACGTTACAAGGATTTACAAGATATCATTGCCATTCTTGGAATGGAAGAATTATCTGACGACGACAAAGCGCTTGTTACTCGAGCTCGTAAAATTCAAAGATTCTTATCTCAACCTTTCTTCGTAGCTGAACAATTCACAGGCACACAAGGACAATACGTTCCTCTTGCTGAGACCATAAGATCTTTCAAGGAGATTCTAGAAGGTAAGCATGACGATAAACCAGAAAACGAATTTTATATGCGAGGCGCGCTCTAAACGCGACTCGTGTCGAATATTTTTAATAAACTTGTTTATTAAAAATATTCGACCAAGGCGCTTCTAAAAAAAATATGTCAAAACTATTACAACTTAAAATTGTTACACCAGAAAAACTAATCTTGGAAGAATTAGTTGAACATGTTACTTTGCCAACCAAAGAAGGTGAGATAACTATTTTGGCGAATCATATTCCACTTATTGCTCCGCTTTCATCAGGGGATATAGTGGCCTTCGTATCAGGAGAACATTTACCAATTGCAGTTATGGGCGGATTCGTCGAAGTAAAAAACAACGAATTTGGGCAAACAGAAGTTGCAGTACTTGCTGACTTCGCAATACATGTTGGTGATTTATCAGATGAAGTCATTGAGAAAGCGAAAATCAAAGCCGAAGAATTAAAGAAACAGGCTCTTAATAATGAGATAGTAGACTTTGAACACTTTGAGTCTGAACTTGAACGATCACTTAATAGAATCAAAATTGCTGATAAATGGAAGAATCGAAAATATAGAAAATAATAAAATCCCCCGATCATTTCGGGGGATTTTATTATAGTAACAATACAAATAAAAAAAACCACTGAAATATAATCCAGCGGTTTTTTAATATTGTACAGTAATCTCTTACTGAAATTCCAATAATTCAGGTTCTGATACCACATACTTTGATTCATACGGGAATTTTTTGCATAAAATAAAAATTATTTCACCTTCCATTTTACTTAATTTATCAAATAATTTAGATGAATCAATTCTTATCGTATACTTTTTCCCCTCATTACTTAAATATAGATAATATTCAGTAGTGGGGATAATGAAATCATTGTATTCAGAACTAATGAAAGGATTCTTCATTCCAAATGAATACTTCTTGGTGCTTACTGATCCCTCGAGAAATACCTCTTTTGAGATAAAGAAATAGCCGTACAAGTCAATAATTTTTTCCAGAACTTTATCTGAAAAAATAGGTGACATGATAAAAATTACAAATCCGAAAAAGACAATAAACAAAAGAATAAATCTGATGATTTCCATGATTTCTCTTTTTTAGTTTTTAAGTAATATCAGTAATTTGAACTGTTCTATCCCATAAATATTTCTTGCATGAGACAGTCCTTAGATCTTCTGAAGTTCTTGTGAGATCTTGCAATCTCACAAACAACAGTTGATTAATAGCAAGAGTAATTTCCTCTTCATTGTCGTTGGCCTTAAACATTACGAAATACTTTTTATCTACTGTTTCAAGCGAAGAGTCTACCCATAATTTAAGTACTTTTACCTTGAGGAAATATTCCTTAATAAAAAAAGAAACATATATATTCCAAAAACATTTCCGTAAGGCAAATATTATCAATAGAATTGCAATACAAATAACAACGGTTTTTCCCATATAGTCATTTTTAAAGGTTTAATTTAGCTTATTTATAATACTTCACATGTATTTAGTCAATATGAGGAGTCAGAAGAGAGTGATATAATTTACCTATTATGGAACCTTTAGCGTCAAAGATTAGACCTAAAAACTTAAAAGAATTCGTTGGCCAAGATCACTTAGTGGGAGTTGGCAAACCTCTTTCTATTGCTATAGAAGAGAAGCACCTATTTTCTTTTATTCTTTGGGGCCCACCAGGTGTGGGGAAGACTACTCTTGCTCGTATATATGCGAAAGCTCTCAATGCCGAATATCACGAACTCTCTGCTGTCTCCGCAGGTAAGGATGATATACGCCAGATTATTGATGGAAAAGTTAGTGGTGCATTATTAGGGCCACGAATTCTATTCTTAGATGAAATTCATCGTTTTAATAAAGCTCAACAAGACTTTCTACTTCCATACGTAGAAAGCGGTAAGCTTGTACTTATAGGAGCAACAACAGAGAATCCAAGCTTTGAAGTTATTCCTGCTCTTTTATCTAGATGTCGAGTTTTTGTTCTATCGGAATTAACCGATGATGACATGAGAAAGATTATTAAAAGCACCGGACATAAAATGAAAAAGGATGCGACAGAGTGGTTGATAGCAATGGCGCAAGGGGATGCTCGCCAGGCAATCGCCATGATTGAAAATACAATTTCTCTATACAAAGAAATTACTATTGAAAATTTTAAAAATACTCTCCAGTCCAAATTCTTCCGCTACGATAAGAAGGGTGATGAACATTACAATACTATCAGTGCTTTTATAAAAAGTATGCGCGCTTCGCAGCCTGATGCAGCGCTATATTACTTAAACAGAATGCTTGTATCTGGTGAGGATCCAAAGTTTATTGCAAGGCGCATGGTCATATTCGCAAGTGAAGATATAGGACTGGCTCTGCCAACCGCTTTAGTAGTTGCTAATGCTGTTTTCCAAGCAGTTACGACTATAGGTATGCCTGAATGCGGCATAAACCTTGCCCATGGCGTTGTTTATCTATCACAGGCACCAAAAGACAGAAGAGCAAATGATGCTTACCAGATGGCATCACAAGACGTTATACAATATGGCAATTTACCCATTCCTTTTGACCTAAGGAACCCAACAACTAAGCTTAATAAAGAAATTGGCTATGGTAAAAACTACGAGAAGTATACAACCAAAGACCTCATGCCCGAGAAGCTAAAGGGCAAAAAATACCTTGATAATAAAAGGAAATCATAGGTATTGACATATATGGTATTTATATGGTATAATAGTACTAAATAAATGAGCCATTAAATTAATTAATACAAACTTGATTATGAAGATGAGTTTAAGGTCCGTAAAGCCATTTGGTTGGCTTCAGATTGCCGTGTTATTTTTTATTTTTGTTGGAAATATCGCACCCGATATCAAATGCGATGATCATACAAATTTGTTCTGGATCTTTGGATCCGGAGCTGGAATATTGATGATAATTTATTTTTCCACCAAACAACATCCGCTGGTAAACAATGGTTCACACAAATAGAACCACCAAATTAACTAAACCCACAGATCAAATCTGTGGCGTTTTGTTTTTTATGACTCTCTTGTGATAAAATACAAATATGTATAATAAAATATTAAAAGAAATACTTTCACTTGAAGATAAAGAAAAAGCAAAATTTCTTTCAGGATTTTTTAAAACTGGCCCTGGAGAATACGGTGAGGGTGATATATTCATAGGAATCACAGTACCAGCGTCGAGACAAATTGCTCAAAAGTATGGAGAGCTTACTATGGTTGATGTGTCCAAGCTGTTAAAAAATAAATACCATGAGGTGCGCCTTATTGCTCTCTTAATTCTAGTCCACAAATACAAAATTGCCACAAAAACAAACGACTCTAAAATAAAAAAAGAAATAGTAGATTTTTATTTAGAACATACGAAATATATTAACAATTGGGACTTAGTTGACTTGTCGGCTCATTACATATTGGGTGATTATTTAATAAATAAAGACAGAAAAATTTTATTAAAATTAGCGAAGTCAAAAGATATTTGGGAAAGACGAATAGCTATAATATCAACTTTTGCATTTATATATAAAAGCGAAGGGGAATGGACATTTAAGATTGTAGAAGTCCTCATGAAAGACAAAGAAGATCTTATTCACAAAGCTTGCGGCTGGATGCTTCGTGAAGTTGGCAAAAGATTTAAAGAAAAAGACTTATTATTATTTTTGGATGAACATTGGAAAGAAATGCCTCGTACCATGCTCCGCTATGCCATAGAGAGATTACCAGAGGTAAAAAGAAAGTATTATTTGAATAAAAAATAGAATAAAAAAGTTATCCACAGTATTTATCTTGACGGTGAACGTTCGTTCACATATACTATATATATAACTAATTAATAGTAATTATTATATATTATATGAGCAAACAACAATATTTAAAAATTTTAGAAAACGAGATTCATCTTACAAATAAGAAGATTGATGTAAAGATTATGCGAGGTGACGATTACAAGAAAGAAGCACTTGAGCACAAGCAACTTCTTCACAAAATTCGCCAGCATAGACGTAGAGGTTTTTTAGGTAACTTTCTTAACCTACTAAACAGGCTTCCACAATTTTCTAATCTCTAATATACTATTAAAGTTCTATGTACAATAATTACAAAAACAAACTGATTGATTTCTACAATAGAGATAAGCGCATGCCAACTTATTCTGAAATGATGAATCTATTTGGCTTCAAGTCAAAGAATGCTGTCGCTCGACTTGTGAATAAATTCATTGAGGAGGGAATAGTCACAAAAGACTATCTCGGCCATCTTATTGCCGATATATCACTCAATTCTATTCCAATGTTAGGCAGTGTTAAAGCAGGCTTTCCATCTGATGTAGCAGAAGAATTAACTGACACTATTAATATCGATGACTATCTAATAAATAAAAAGGAGAATTCTTACATGCTGACAGTCGATGGCGACTCCATGATAGATGCTCACATTGCCGATGGTGATATGGTCCTAGTAGAGAAAACAAATCAAGCCAAAGACGGACAGATCGTCATCGCAAATGTTGACGGAGAGTTCACTATGAAATATTTTAAAAAAAGCGGGGACAAGGTCTGGCTAGAACCTGCCAATAAGAATTTCAAGCCTATACACCCTAAAATGTATCTTAATATTACTGCCGTCGTAAAAGCTGTCATTCGAAAATACTAATAATATTAAATATTTAAAGAAAAAAAACAGCCACACTTTTTGAGTGCGGCTGTATTCATTAATTTAACAAAAACTATCCGATGATTCTTGTGGTTATGAAAACTACAAGTTCAGTTTCATTTTTGTATTTGTTATCAGCTCCGAAAGCATATTTGATAATTGGAATCTTTCTAAAGAAAGGAATCCCAGTTTTATCGTCTTTGCTTACTTTGTTGATGAGTCCACCAATAGCAACTGTTTCGCCATTTTGAACTTTTAAGATTGTGCTGGTCGAACGACGTGCAACGATAGGCAGCTTTTGAATACTGGTACCATTTTTAAATTCACGTTCTCCAACAATATCAGATACTTCAGGGTTAACATTTAAACGAAGACTGCCATCACGATTTACGAACGGCTGAACATTCATTTTTATTCCCACTTGAACTTCTTTGGTAGTGAAGTAGCTATAAGCTGTACCACCACCTGAGAGTATAAGGAACATATGTTCTTCTGAAATATTTATCATACCTGCTTCACCTTCTTCTACTATTATTCTTGGCTCTGCTACCATATTTATTTTGGTATCATAACCGCTAGTCGAAAGAAGGGTACTTAAACCAGATGTCAGGCTTGCTGTAAAAGTGGAAGCTCCACCTTTTATAAGCTCACCGAGACCAATACCAGAAAGATTTATGTCACTCCATTGAGCACCGATATTCTTTCCTTTTTTCCATTCAACCATTACGAAACGAGCGGTGACTTCAATCTGCCTTTTAGGTTTATCGATAATAGAAATATCTTTTTCTATACGATATAACACATCAGGAGTCGCAGTAATTGTTAACACCTGACCATCAGACTTTATAAAAGGATGATAGTAAGGTGAGATTTGCGACATGATTTTATCAGCTCCACGATTTGTTTTAACCGTCTTTGTTACAGTTAATGCATCAAAGCTGGTATTTTCCGGTAAAGCACTTCCTACAAGGTAATAACTACCATTGGCTATATATGTATATTTATATCCGTTAGGGTACAAAACCATAGCTAAGGCCGTTTCAAGAGGAACTTTTTCTAAAGAAAGTGAGATCGCACCACTGACAGTATTATCAGGAATTATATTGATTCCAGCTAACGTAGAAAGATCCATTAAGACTGACCTTATGTCAGTTTCGACGTAAATATTACTTACAAGCACCTGCTTTGTGCCACTTAATGACACAATCGATTTGACATCGTAATTTTGCTTTGCGAGTGAATCCTCACCATTTTCAAGAGCATTTATCTCTTGGTTGGAAAGCATAGGTTTAGGAGTTGTTTGTATAGGCGTCCTAACTGTGGCACAACTTGCTACAAGTATGCCAATCAAAATGTACAAAAAACAAGATTTTTTCATTTCGGAAATTTTAAATTTTAAAAAATAGGATGATGATGAGTTTACTTTATTTTTGAAACAATTTTTAAATTAAGATCTTTTCCTCTGTCAGTTATGAAAGGGATAGACCCTTCTTTGATTTTTGAACCTTCGTAATTAGGGATTATTGTCACCCTTAGATTACGAGATTCGCCAGGCTTAAGTATTAAATCATTTGGAAGTACAGTAATCCAATCATTTGATGTGACCTTTATTGCTAAGGGTCGATAATCAAGATTAGAAACAGTTACAACTTCTGACCTTCTACTGTTCGGAGGAATAACTAAAGTTAATTCCTTGGTTTTAATTCCTAAAAATTCAGTCGTTTCTTCGTCGATAGGTATCAGCCGGTTTATAGAGAATTTCTCTGTTTTACGAGCTTTTTTAAAATCATACCCATAGTTGAAGGATGTCTCGACAAGATAGTCACCAGTCGGTAACTGCTTATTTAAAACTCCTTCAAAATCAAGTTTTGAACTATCAGGAAATACAAAATAATTTCCAATTTCAGTTATTGAACTTCCTAACCCCTTAAGTTCACATTTACCAAAAACATTCCGACCGTCTGCACTTTTAATTACAGCTTCAGCGGTTACATTTAGGTGAATGTTGCCAGTATTTTGAAAAGTCGAACTTATCTTTAAACGTTCGTCTGTTTCTAAAACTTTAACTTCAGGAATTTGTCCAGACTTTACATAAGTCCGACCGGGAACATCAATTAACACTAAAACGCCAACAACTACACGCACATTCATTTCTCTGTTTTTGCCATAGTCGATGACTTCATCTTCTTTTGGCTCAACAAAAATTATTGAATAATACTCTCCAGGGACTGCATCCCTCGGAACAGAAATCGTGAATTTGACGGATTCTTTTTTACCATCAAAAACCGAAAGTTCTGTTCTACCAAAAGTAATCCACTCTACAGCTGAGTGAGCACTACCAATTTTCCTCTCAAATAAAAGCGCACCTTTTCTGTCCATCGATAGGTCAGACGGTGAAATAACCAAATTTTGTTTAAAAGGACCCTTGCTCCCAATAATATTGAGATTGAAGGTTTCTTTTGATCCCTTTGCGAGAGTCAGATTGAATTTTACGGGAGATACTTTCGCCCCGTATACAAAAAAATGACTTACTACAAAGAAAGTCACCAAAATAAAAACAATTCTTTTCATGTCGTTAATTTAGGTTAAACAATTTCACTTTTAATTTTGATGCATAAACTCCAGCATCATCAGAAAGGGAACCAATAGTTTTTGTCATAGCTTGAACCTTTAAATCGAGATAAAGAAAGTACGGCACTCCCTGCATTTTAGGAAATACGATTATTTCAAGAGACACCAGTTCTTCTGGCGTCTTATTCTCAAATATATATGGTTCAACAATTCCGGAAGAATAAATTTTTCCAGAATACAGTGTAGAGAGTTTGTCGTAAGAAATTAATCCGCGACCACTCTTTTGTTTCTCGTTTCTTTGAAATACCATTTCATCTGGTATGCCAAAGAATTTTACTTTTTTCGGTCCAAATAAATTTTGACCGATCAAAGCTCTAATTACACCTTCACTTTTTCCTCCAGGAGCGTTGACGTTAGTCAACTTAAGCTCTTGTTGGGAAAAGCACATAATAGGTATTAATAGAAATAAAAATAAAAAACTTTTTTTGCCCATTTTTTAAGTTTTAATTTAATTTTCAAATAATTTTACTTTGTCGTATTATACAATATTATATATAAAATGTCAATAGATACAACGAAAAAAGACACCTCGATAAATTGAGATGTCTTTTAAGATTACTTCAGAGCTTTATAGCTGAGAAGTTAAAACAATTTTCATCATGGCCTTATACTTTCCGGCATCAGCTGAGTTAATAGCTGTGTAAGCTGAGTTAATAGCGGTTTGACGAACTGGTACAACTGTACCACCACCTGCAGCAGCTGGTTCATTTTCTGTGTTTACCAGTGCTTTAACCTTAAGAAAGATTTGACCATTGTGAGGGGCTTCACTGTAAGTTTCGCTTAAAGGAAATTGTCCAGCGTAAACTTTTGTTGCTCCAACACTTGATACACCAAAGTAATCTGATACAGAATTGGCAACGAATTGAATCTCCCATACAGTAGGAAGAATGTCATATCCTGTACCATGAGTACCAGTCTCTTTACGAGCAAAACGTGGCACTGATTGACCAGCTTCGTTACTTCCACTCACTGTTACCTTGTAAGGACAGTTTGCATAAGCAAAGTTCAGGTTGTAATCATTACCAACAAGCTGTTCGCTGCCGATAGAACCCTTGGATCCACTGTGTGAAGTAGTTCCAAAGCACCAGGCAAGAGGACTTGCGACTGTTTCGATGTAGTTGTCTACGGTCATTCCAAATTCGAAATCAGTTTGATCCGTTGAAGTTGTAACTGCACAATCTGCTCCAGCTGGAGGAGTTACAGGAATGCAGGTAGGGCATACGCCACCATTTCCATCATTTCCGCCGCCATTTCCTTCACCTCTGCCATTGTCATTGCCGTTGCCGTTGTTTTGTGCAAAAACAGCACTGTTGCCTACAAACAAAACGATAGCGATCGCAATCGCCATAAAAATTGATTTTTTCATAACAAAGAAATTTTTGATAAATAATAAAACATATATAAAAACAACACGGCGTTTCCGTGTATATTTAAATCTATTATTATTTCGATTTAAGACGACATTATCATATACCAAAAACAATGTCAAGTTTTCCGTCCAGAGGTTAATCCCTGTAACAGTTTCCTTAATTAATTTTAAATGCAAGCAAAATGAATAATTTATCTGATAAATAAATTATAATTATATATTTTTGGACTTTTATTATCTAAATAAATGGTATAATAGTAATATGAATAAATCAAACACATTAAAAATAATCCTTATTATTACGCTTATTATAATTATTATTGGAGGAGTTATATCAAGTATTAATTTTAAAAAATCATTACCTAAAGATGAAGTTAAAAATGACGTACCAGTCGTTGAAAACAAAGAACCTATTAAAATTTGTTACTATCGTTCGGATAAAACAGATAGTGGTTTCTATGATAGTGATTGGCTTAAATTAAACTTAGTTGGCGAAAAAGTTACTGGTGAATTCCAAAATCTTCCTGCCGAAAAAGACTCAAAAGTAGGTACCTTTGAAGGTATAGCTGGAGCCCTTGAGCAAGCGACAATGAGTCGAACTGCAAATGTAATCTGGCAATCAAGAGCTGAAGGTATGGAAGTTCAAGAAGAGCTAATTATTAAGTGGGGAGATGGTAGTGCGACCGCTGGCTTCGGAGAAATGGTAGACAAAGGAGACGGAACTTATGTCTATAAAGATAAATCAAACCTATACTTCATAAAAGGAATGAGCCAAATGGATTGTGATACTTTAGATGAAAAATTATTAGCTGAAAAATACGTCAAAGATAATATAGGAACTATTGCTACCAATAAACCAGTCTTAGGTGGAACTTGGTATGTCATATCAGCAATAGCAACTCCGATTACTCACAGTATAGAGATAACATATGAAGATGGTCATATTCAAAGTAAAGCTAGTATGACTTATACATATGAGAAGGAGACACAAAAGATTACAATTACAAAATTTGTAATTAAAAAATAATCATCAAAAATACACCGTTTGCACAAAGTGCAAACGGTGTATTTTTAAAAATCAAAGAGTAGAGAACGACAGGGGGTTATCCACACTTTAATATTGACATATTGTTTATTCGGGGTACAATAATAGAGCGATGTTCTTGAGCTTTTTGGTCCTTTTTTATTAAAAATTAATAATAAATTGGCTAGCTAAAACTTATCTTGACTCATTTCTCCAAAATATAACTAGAATAATAGTTAAAATTAGTTTTAGATAGCAAAAAAATAAATATATGTATATTCTAAAGAAAAATATAAATATTGGGCTTGTTTCTAGATTCATGTTTATGTTTAGTTTCGCAATGGTTGGCTTATTTGCTTTTGCAAATGTATCAACAGCTACAGGTCCTGTAATTACGATTGCTCCATACACAACAGAGCAAACAAATAAAGATATTACAGTTACAGCCACAGTCAGTAATGGAGTCTTGGTAACACCAAGTCATACTTTTACAGAAAATGGTAGTTTTGATTTCGTGGCTCAAGATTCAAACAATTATGTAACAACAAAACAAGTTGTAATCACGAATATTGATAAGTCAAAAGTTCTTGGGGCTGAATCATTCCACTTTACACAATTACTTAAGCCTGGATCAAAGGGCAATGAAGTTATGGAGCTTCAAAAGTTTTTGAATAATGCTGGCTATACTATTGGTACTCCAAATGGTTTCTTTGGTCCTAAAACCAAAGCTGCTGTCATCAAGTTTCAGATTGCAAATAATTTGAAAGGGGATGGAATAGTAGGAGCTATGGGACGTGCAATACTAAATAAATAAGCAATTTAAAATACAGCCGGACACATTTGTGTCCGGCTGTATTTGGTATATTTAAACTAAATTTTTATGCACTTGTTATGCACTTATATTATTGACAGATTTCTCATTCGGTGTAAAGTAAGAATATAAATGTTCTTGTGCTTTTGGTCCTTTTTTTATTAATTATTAGTAATAAATTGGCTAACCGAAATTCGTCGCGACTCACTCCTTTTGAATCATGTTCAAAACCATAGCCTAGATTAATTTAGGTGGCAAAATTAAATATATGTTCACACAAATGAGATCTAATCTCAAATTTGTTTTTCCCGTCGTATTCGTCCTTACCTTATTGGTAGGCGGATTTTTTATTTTTAAGACAGTAAGGGCTACAGGAGAACCGACTGTTTTAAGTGCTATTCACAATGAAGCAACTAAAACTGTTGTATACACATTCAGTGAGCCAGTTCAACTTCTTAAGCAAGATGACTTACTAGAAAATCAAAAAGTTACTCCTCTTGATGAAGATATGATTAAAATTTATGAAGCTGGACTTTACTCAGCTCATAATAAATATGACCCAGAACCAGATTCTGTTACTGGCGTAACAATTTCTTCAGCTAGCTTAGTAGATAATGTTTTAACAATTGGTTATACAGGAACATTACCAGATGGTTTATATATTGCTGATACTTGGGGATATACAATTATTAATATGAGTAACAATCCACTCAGAGAAACAACAGCAGCAATATTCACTGTTGATACAAAAGCTCCAACAATAACAGAAAAGAGTACTCATAATGCTTTAACTAAAACAATTACTTACAAATTTAGTGAAGCAGTTCATCTTGTAAAACAAGATACATTGGTAACTACACCATTAGCTGCAAATTTACTTGAAATTTATGCA
>JBBRTD010000004.1:0-48797 GCA_038244685.1 Minisyncoccia bacterium
TGTTAGCTTTGATACGCTTAGTATCGAGGCTGCTTCACTTATTGAAATTAAATTGTGGTCCATGCTATTCAGTATACTATATCAAAGGTTGATAAACAATATAAATATTGTTATTAAAGGTTGATAAAGGTTGATAGGAAATATACTAATAATGAAATTAGATATATATAAATTACTAAAATAATTAAAAAGAAATAATCCTCCCTGATTATAATATAGTATTAAATTTATCTATCAATATAATTGCAGATAAAACTGAAAACAATACACTCCGTAAAATGCTTGATTAATCTACTATATATACTATAATTTAAAAGCTTAATACTTTTAAGTAATTTATGCCTAAAAAAAATATAGTAAACAAATTTGGGGGAGGAATTCTTAAAAAGGACCTTATCCCAATAATAGTAAAAAGATTAAAGGAACAAATATCTGGAGGTTTTTCCCCTATTGTAGTAGTCTCAGCAATGCCTGGAATAACAGATAACCTTGTCTCGTTTTTAATTAAAGTTACAGATAAAAATTTAGGGGAAAAAGAAGCAAGCGGGTTGGTTGTAAATTACATAAATGAGCTCAAAGATTTACATAATAATATTCTAAAAGAAATTGGATTTGACGATCAATTACAACAAAAAATAATAGTTGAATTAAATAAATTATTTAGCCAGCTTGAAGAAGATCTACTTGTTATCATTGCTACAGATACTGACACACTCGAAGACAAGATAGTATCGTATGGAGAGAAATTATCTGCAACTATTTTAACTTTTTATTTTAATTCTCAAGATGTAAAAGCTAAAAGATTTTTTGCAGAAGAAATTCCAATCGTAACTGATGATAACTTTAATAATGCAAATATTGAATATAAATTATCTGAGAAAAATATAAAAAATAAATTATTGCAAATAAAAGAAATTCCAGTAATAGCTGGGTTTACAGGTGCAACAAAAGATGGACTTACAACAACACTTGGACGTGGAGGAACAGACACAACTGCATGTTTCGTCGGGGCAGCCCTGGCGGCAGATAAAATTGTCTTATGGAAAGATGTAGGTGGTGTTCTATCTGCTGATCCAAAGATTGTTAAGCAAGCAGAGACTATCCCCTTCATTAATTATCTAGAAGCCGAAGAATCTGGAAAAATCATTCATGACAAAGCAATTCAATATGTTAAATTATTTAAAACGCCGATAGAAATAAGCTCAATTTCTAATCCTAAATTAAAAACACAAATTGGCGATACAAATAAATTAAAAAAAGGAGCTAAAATAGTAAGCCTAAAAAAAGACTTAAGTTTCATCCTTATAACAGATGAAAAAGTTAAAGTAAACGATCTTCTGTCTATTGTTAGTCAAACTTTCCTAAAATACAAAGTAGATATAATATTAATAAGTAATACTCGATACAGTCTACAAATAGTTGCTGATAATAGTAATGGCCAGCTGCACAAGGTTTATGAAGAAATCAAAAATGAGGTTGCTGAAATAGAAATCACAAAAGCAAGTATGGTGTTCTTGGTTGGATGGTTTGACGCAAAGGATGTAAGTGATTTCAATAACTTGCTAGTAAAAGAAAAAACAGATTTATTAATTAGTGCATTCTATTATGAAAATTGTTACAGAATGGAGGCTGTTATAAAAACTGATGATATAAATAAAGTCATCAAAGCTTTATACAAAAAATTTATAAAATAATTAAACAAAATTTAAATAAATGAAAAAATTCAATGTTGGAATCCTTGGTGCAACTGGAATGGTAGGACAAAATTATATTAAATTACTTGAAAATCATCCATGGTTCAATGTTGTCTATTTGGCAGCTTCTTCAAATTCAGCCGGTGTCTCTTATGAAGAATCAGTGAAAAGTAGATGGCAAATGTCTACTCCTATACCTGAAAATATCAAAAATATAATTGTTGAAGATGTAGCTGAAGTGCAAAAAGCACAAAAAGTTTGTGATTTTGTCTTTTCTGCTTTCGAACTAAGTGACAAACAGCTTGTAAAAGAAATGGAAGAAAAATATGCAGAGGTAGGAATAGCCGTGGTATCAAATGCATCTGCTAATAGAAAAATTAGTGATGTTCCAATGCTCATACCTGAAATAAATTCAGATCATTTAGAAATAATAAAAGTTCAACAGAAAAATCATAATTGGGATAAAGGATTTATTGTGGTTAAGCCAAATTGTAGCCTTCAAAGTTATATCACTCCTGTTTATGCTTTAATTAAAGCTGGGTATCCAATTGATAAAATAATTATTACTACTCTTCAGGCTGTATCAGGGGCGGGATACCCTGGAGTTGCAAGTCTTGATATTATAGACAACGTTGTACCCTTCATTGGTGGTGAAGAAGAAAAAACAGAAGAAGAGCCACTAAAAATTTTAGGCCAAATAATAAATGATAAATTTATAAATAATATAGATATAAGCATTTCTGCTAGTTGTACAAGAGTACCTGTATCTGATGGACATTTAGCCTGTATAAATATATCGTTCAAAGATAAAAAACCAACAAAAGAAGAAATTATAAAAATTTGGAATAATTTCAAATCAATTCCCCAAGAGTTAAATCTTCCATTTGCACCTATTAATCCCATAATATATACAGAAGAAGAAAACCGTCCACAACCCAAAAAAGATAGAAATAATGATAAAGGAATGGCGGTAACAGTAGGAAGACTAAGAGACTGTAAAATTTTTGACTATAAATTTGTAGCATTAAGTCACAATACTGTAAGAGGCGCCGCTGGTGGAGGAATACTTAATGCTGAGCTTTTAGTTAAGAAAGGTTATATTAAATAATATACGCAAATAAAAACAGAGGTTGGACATTCCACGTAGATGTACAACCTCTGTTTTTATTTGTAATTACCAACCAAATTCCTTACCAACATCCTCTGGGCTCTCTCTTTTTCTTGCAACAACAATATGACCATTCTCAGCTACTATTTTAATCGGGGATGATAACATACAGTGATGAGAAGCGAGAGCGTCCTGGTAAGCTCCTGTGTCAAAGAAGACTACATAAAAAGGCTCATTCTCGTTGTAATTATAATCTGGTAAGGTGACAGAATCTCCTATTCCTGTATATATATCATCTGAATCACAACTAGACCCAGATATCCAAACATCATTTAATTTTCCATCAAGCTTATTGTTTACAGGAGCAACAAACCACTTTTGATCTATCGCCCAAGTATCCACAAGGTCATTCATAAGACTTCCATCTATAACATACCATTTCTTAGCTTCAACACTTTTATTATTAATAATTTTAGTATCAATAACTTTAAAAATAGTTATTTGAGCAGGAGCAACCATAAACCTTCCCCACTCACAAATAAGATTTGGATGAGGCATATCACGCTTCTCTGATTCTTTCTTTAGAAGTTCAAAAAGTTTTTCAAGTATCTTTTCTATGGAAAACTTCTTATTTCTTTCAAAAGGAATAGGCATTCCTCCTCCGATATCGATAGTATCCAAAGATGGATTTTTCTCTTTTAATTTAAAGTAAACATTTAAAGCATATTTGGTAGAAGCTAAAAAGTCTGATGGCTTCTCAAGTTTCCCAATTCTATAATGCAAAACTTTTAGATTTTTAAATTGATCCATCTTTAAAAGATCTTTTCTTGAAAAACCAAATCTATCTATTTGTTTATTCCAATTAGCTTTTGACTTAACTGGAACATCTAATCTAATTCCAACATCATATTTAGAAAATTGGAAAATCTTTAATTCATTTGGTCCTTCGATAATTGGAACAACTTTCAACCCTCTATGTTGAAGCTCGTCAATAAGATTAATATATTTATCTGTTTTAGGCCCATTACAAAGAATCCTCATTTTCTCATTAAATGATTCCTGCTCTAGCATCTTTTTTATAATAAATAATTCATTATATGAAGAAGTTTCTATATCTGCCCCTTCTCCAACCATGGCCATAACGACTTCTTTCGTCTGGTTTGATTTCATAGGGTAATGATAATAAAATTTACCTTGATATTTTAATTTCTTAATGAGTGACGCAGAAAGATCAAGTAGATCTTCTACTCTTTCTTCAATAATATATGGGAAAAGTATCTCAAGCGATGTTCCGAACTTTTCAGCTAGGTATCTTATATTGTAAACATTATTCCCTTCTTTGGCGATTAAATCCCCTTCCTTATTAAAATCAAAATATTGGGTATTAAAATCACTGATTCCAAGCTTCCAAAGTTTTTTAGAAGCGATTGAGCGTTTAGTCATTCCTTTATATCAAGCATTACCTGCCTGTGATAAATAATAGTAATACGACATATAATAACAAAATGTGAGAATTTGTAAAGAAAACTACAAACCTTCTTCTTTAAGCTTCTCTATTATTTCCTTTGTTTTACGAGATAATTTATTTGGCATTTCTACTTCAATGCTAATTATAATATCTCCACGGCCACGATTAGATGGCACTCCTTTGCCCTTAACTCGAAGCATTTCTCCATTATTAATACCTTCTGGTATTTTAACTTCTATTGATTTACCGTCTAATGTTTTTAAATTATAAGTCATTCCAAGAAGTGCATCTGTTAACTTTATTTTTAAATCCATCAATAAATTCTGGTCATCTCGAGTGTAGATAGGATGTGATTTAACATTCATCTTTATATATAAATCCCCAGTTTCGCCCCCTTGTATGGCTTCTCCACTACCTCTAACTCGAAGAGACTCTCCGTTATTAATTCCTGAAGGAATATTTATACTTATATCTTCATTAATTTTACGAACACCAGCTCCATGACATTCACTACATTTTTCAGATGGAATTTTTCCAGTACCGAAACAGTTATCACACGCTCTGACTGTTTGAAAATTACCCAAGATTGAATGTCTAACTTCACGAACTTGTCCTTGTCCGTCACACGTCTTGCAAGTATTCATTTTAGCTCCTGGTTTACTACCAGAGCCACCACAAATATTACATGACGATTGTTTGTTTATTGTTACTTTTTTAACAGTTCCAAAAATAGATTCTTCAAAAGATAAATTTATCTCTGTTGATATATCCCTACCTTTTTTTGTTTTTTGTTTGCGTCCACCGCCGAAGAAATCTCCAAAAATATCTCCTAAATCACCCATATCAAATTCCATTCCACCATTTTGACCAGTGAAATCAAAACCACCAAATCCACCTTGGCCTCCAAAACCACCACCCTGTCCACCAAATCCTTGTGGTCCATCAGCATTTCCAAAGCGATCATAAGAAGATCTTTTTTTATCATCAGAAAGTACCTGATAAGCTTCATTTACTTCTTTAAACTTAGTATCATCACCATTATTTTTGTCTGGATGATGAGTATGAGCAAGCTTATGAAAAGCCTTCTTCATTTCTTCTTTTGAAGCATTTTTATCTACTCCTAATATTTTGTAATAATCTTTGGGCATAATTTATTTAATCTAATATAAAATTTCAAAATAGTCTTTGAGAAATGCCTTGCGCAGGGCGTCGGCCCGAGCAGAGCAAATTTTCAGCAGAAAATTATGTGTGCATTTCAAGAAGAGCTATTTTGAAATTTTATATGATTATTATTTACTTCTGTTCTGGGTTTTCATTAACCTCAGCGTCTTTTATTTCAGGCTCTTGAGTTTCTGGAGTTGGATTTTCTCCTTCTTTTGCAGACTCGCTATTTTTACTCATAGTTTCACCTATTTTAGACATTTCAGCGGATAATTCTTCTGTAGCTTTTTTAATAGCTTCCATATCTGTACCCTCCTTGGACTTCTTTAAAGCAACTATCTTTGATTCTATTTCTGTTTTAATATCTACTGTTACTTTATCTCCATAGTCTTTAACTGATTTTTCAGCAGTGAAAATCATCATCTCGGCTGTATTTTTTACATCGGCTAATTCTTTCTTCTTTGCATCTTCGTCTGCATGAGTTTCTGCTTCGTCACGCATTTTCTTTATTTCAGAATCAGTTAATCCTGAGCTTGCTTCAATACGAATAGATTGCTCTTTTCCGGAAGCCTTATCTTTAGCTTTAACATTTAAAATTCCATTCGCATCTACATCAAAGGTAACTTCCACTTGTGGAATTCCACGAGGTGATGGTGGAATACCGTCTAATATAAATCTTCCAAGTGATTTATTATCAGAAGCCATTGGACGTTCACCTTGAGTAATATGAATCTCTACAGAAGTCTGATTGTCAGCAGCTGTTGAAAATATTTGAGATTTTGAAGAAGGGATTGTTGTATTTCTCTCTACTAATTTTGTTGCGACTCCACCTAATGTTTCAATACCAAGAGATAATGGAATAACATCAAGAAGGAGTACATCTCGAACATCACCTTGTAAAACTCCTGCTTGAACTGCAGCACCTAAGGCTACAACTTCATCTGGATTAATCGAACGGTTTGGCTCTTTTCCAAATAACTTTCTGACAGCATCAACGATTGCTGGCATTCTTGTCTGACCTCCAACTAAAATTATTTCATTAATTTCGCCCATCTTAAATGGAGAAGCCTCAATTGCACGTTTTGTAATTTCAATAGAACGAGTTACATACTCTTCAGATAGAGATTCTAAAACAGCACGAGACATTTTCAAAAGTAAGTGTTTAGGACCTGATGCATCAGAAGTAATAAATGGGATATTTATTTCTGAATCCATTGTTGTTGAAAGTTCATGCTTTGTCTTCTCAGCAGCTTCTTTTAGGCGCTGAAGAGCTAACATATCAGTTGTGACATCGATACCTGATTCCTTTTTATATTCGTCTGCAATCCATCTGACCACCTTCTGGTCGATATCTTCTCCACCCATGTGTGAGTCTCCATCTGTAGATTTTACTTCTATAACATCGTCTCCAACTTCAAGAACTGAAACGTCAAATGTTCCTCCTCCAAAGTCATAAACAACTATTTTTTCATTTTTCTTTGTATTAAATCCATACGCAAGAGCAGCCGCTGTTGGCTCATTGATAATACGTTTTACATCAAGACCTGCAATTACTCCAGCATCTTTCGTTGCTTTACGTTGGGCATCGTTAAAATAAGCAGGAACAGTAATAACTGCTTCTGTAATTTTTTCACCTAGCTTTGCTTCTACATCTGCTTTAATCTTACTTAATATCATTGCAGAAATTTCTTCTGGTCGTAACCAAGAATCTCCAATCTTTGCTTCTACTCCACCATTTGCAGTTTTTTGAATTTTATATGGAATTGTTTTTTCATCTTTTTGAATTTCTGGATCATCATATAAGTGGCCAATAAAACGCTTAATACCATAAACTGTATTTTCTGGATTCGTCACAGCTTGACGTTTTGCAAGTAAACCAACCATTCTGTCACCATTTTTTGTAACAGTAACCACAGACGGCGTCGTACGAGCACCTTCGATATTTTCTATAATTTTTGGCTGACCACCCTCTATGATAGCCACTGCACTATTTGTTGTACCTAAGTCAATACCTATAATTTTACTCATAATATTTTATATATTAATTAATAATAATTGATAATAATTTAATAACACTTTCAGTATACACTTCCATTTATATTTTGACAAGTATTTAGCGACCGCAAAATACTTGTATAATCTATATTTTAGTTGTATAATTGACCTATGTTAAAAAAGCCTTCAATTCAAAAGGCAATCCTAAAAATCCTTTCAAATAAAGGGGTTACTCCTGTCGAATCAATTAAAAAACACGTCAATGACGCTGTTTTAGCTGAGCCTGAGGCTCTTAACAAGAGAAGTTATGCTATTTCTCGTTCAATTAAGAATATGCTTGGAGATGGTCTTGTAGAAGCCCTTAATTCTGACAACAAACAATATATAAGACTTACAAAAGAAGGAAAACAAAAATTAAACAACATTGCACTTGAATGCGAATCAAGCCTTGTTTCAACATCTTGGGATAATTATTGGAGAATAATACTTTTAGATATTCCAGAAGATAGAAAAAATGAAAGAGAGGCATTGCGATATCTACTTAAGAAAGCAGGATTTGTATGTTTAAAAAATTCTGTTTGGATTTCCATGTACCCTTTTGAACATTTATTTACAAATATTAAAAAAGATTTAAATTTATCAACAGAATTAATAATTATAGTAACAGATAAAATAGACGAGGAAACAGAAAAAGAATTTTTATTACTATGTGAATCTAGTTATAAATAAAAAATAGAGCGATGCTCTATTTTTTATTTATATACTATTGTTTTAATTCTGATATTATTTCTTGATCAGGACTAGAGACTTCTACATCTGAAACTATGTCCTTAGGTAATGGCAATACTTCAAATTCTGAACCTATTTTTTTATCTGTAGGTGTTTCTTCAGGGGTGACACCATTGTTACTCGGTTGCAATAGAAGATTTGTTGAATCAATATTTGTAACAGCAGGAACAAGTGGTGTTACAATTTGAGGATTAGAAACATTCGGTACTTCGTTTAATATTACTTTCTCTTCACCGCACTTCCCTTTTTGTTTATTAAATTCCCCATTAGTTATTAATACACAATATGATTCACCTGTTACACTATCTTTCATCTCTATACCTTCCGTTATAACAGTTTTTACAAATATTTTATCAATTCTATTGTATTCATCTTCCAAGAAGCTTTTTATTAAATATCCTAAAGATGTAGACTTGGTTGTATCTAATGATGATAAATCTTTAATATTCAAATTCATCTCCTGAATTGCTTTAACTAAATAAGGAGTAATATTTGCATAACTAATTGATTTAAGTTTTAATCCTGTTGTTGGATCAATATTAATATCTGTGGAAACTAAATCTGGAAATATTTGTTCCATTTCTTGAGCTATGAAACCTACATGCTTAGCATCACCATTATTTTCATTATTCCAATTATAGACTACTGGAGTAAGATAACTTAATTTATCTAAGGTAGACTTATTACTTGTATCAAGCATATTATTTAAAATAAATTCTTTTCCTTCTAATGTTAAAATATTCTTTTTTAAATTTATATCTGATGAACAAGTAAGTGATGTAGTAATTGGATTTATATCACAGTAACCGGTACTACTTCTAAAGCGAGCAACAACACCAGAAACTGTATTGTTCCCTACTTCAAGTAAATAACCTGGTGAAGATACCCCAATTCCAACTTTACCAGCATAATATGAATTTGATAATGAACCAGAATATATTGCAAATTTTGTAGTACCAACATCAATTGATGACCCTAAGTATATTCCATATGAAGTATTTATTGTACCTGCATTTGACCAAACATCTCCTGGTCCTCCTAGGGAAAGACCGTAAATAGTGCCTATTGTAGAACCAGCAGCATTTGCAACTGACGAGCTATAATTTTTTGCTGTTGTAATAGTACCACCACCTGAATTAATTATATTACTAAAACTTCCCCAAGCATTTGAAACCAGACCTGTCGAAGTATTTTTAATTCCAGCATCAATTCCATATGCAGTAGTAATAGTACCAACTCCAAAATTTTCTGTATATGACTGAGTTGCTCTTGAGTCTGTAATTAATCCATTCCCTTCATTATCCACATAATTACCCGAACCAATAGCAGAACCAATAGTTCCACCTGCATAATTATCTACTAGTGCATCAATTGCTCTTCCTCGAGTTATCGTTCCCCCGGCATCATTATAAACATAACTTCCAGTACCTAATCCTTGGGTTATTGTTCCATTTGAGAATAAATCAACCGATGACTGTGACCCTGTCGCTTGATCTAAAATTCCAGTTCCATAATCTGAAATCATAGATTGAGATCCCTTAATATTTCCAACCATATCACTTGCATTCGTTGCAGGTATCTCTATTGCCCCTATCATTCCATATTTATTTGTAGTAATTGGTCCATTCAATAATAAATATGCAGCTGCGCCAGTATTTTTATTTCCAGCATCAGCTCCTATTGTTTGAGATGAAACTAAGTTTGGAATATATGTCGTACCATCTATTAAAGATAAAGTTCCAGCGATTGCATTATTTCCAGTCGCAACATTACCAGTATTAAAATTAATATTACTACCTGATGTAGTCCACTGAGAACTTACCCCTGGCACTGTCCAAGTTAACAATCCGTTTCCATTATTAGACAAAATAGTACCTACACCTCCTTGAATTGAAGGCAGCGAATAATCAACTCCTCTTAGTTGCATTTCTGTAATAGAAGGAGCTAGCATAAACTGATTAGCCTTGTTGTTTGAAATTTGAGAATTAAAAACTCCACTTCCAAGTAAAATAGAATTTGAATGACCTCCCGTATTAATAAATGAACCAATGAGAATAGACGATAGCCCGTTTGAAGTATTATCAACTGTATCATTGTAACCAGCTTCACGTCCAATAAAAATAGAGTTAGCTGCATTAGTTGCTAAATAGCCAGTATTATAACCAATAAAGTTTGATCCTTGAGCATTTGTTGATCTATAACCAGAGTAAGATCCAATAAAATTTGAGTTCATCGCATTCGTTGCCTGAGCACCAGAACCTTGCCCAAAAAAGTTTGAACTCGAAGCATTTGTCGCAGAATTTCCTGCATTATTACCAATAAAATTTGAATATGAAGCACTAAAGGCAGAATCACCAGCACTAAAACCGAGGAATGTAGAACCATGTGTCGAAGTTACTCCATTACCAGCTTGGTTAGAAGAATTTGAAAAAAGATTTGTATTATTAACTAAATCAATAGTTGATTGCTGATCTAACTGATAACGAGCTCCTCCATTTATAGCAGAAAAATATAAATGTGAACCATCATATTCAACAGCACCAGCTTCAGATGTTCCTAATTTTGGACCACTGGTAAATTTAAGTGGAGCCGTACCTGCTGTTGCAGTACCAGCTTTTAAATTAAGTACCGCTGTTGGATTTATAATTCCAAGACCCATATTCCCAGCAAAATAATTTTGACCACCCGCAGAATATAATGAATAATTTAGAGTTGCACCTTGAGATTGATTTTCAATATACAAACCATAATCATTTGAAATAGTTCCAGCAACTGGCCCATCAATATAGGTACCATAATAATTTGTTGTATTTCCACCAGTAATAGAATCCGCACGAGCCCATAAGTTTATAACCTTAGCAACAGTTCCATTGGTAACAGTTGGGCGACCCATAATTGCATTAAAGAAATTTGTAACTGATGCTCCTACATTATTTATCATCGGAACCCCTTCTATCCCATACATTGCATTTATTGATATAGGAGTAGAAATAGAAGATAAACTATATACACCTCCAACTGAACCAGTTGTATTCTGCTCACCATATCCACCGAAAATACCAGCAACAATTGAAGAATTTGCACCGCTGGTTGCAAGATGAGCTTCAATATTATCACCATAATAATTACTTGAAACTGAACCAGTATAAGTTCTTGCTCCGGAAATCATAGAGCGACTTTGTTGTGGAATCACACTCCAAACATTAATTCCAGAATTTGTATTTATCATTCCATTTATATCTAAAGTAAAGCCAGGAGTTGTTGTCCCTATTCCTACTCTATGGTTTACGCTATCAACAAATAAAGAATTTGTATCAACCGTTAAATTATGAATGCCTAAATCAACATTTGAAGTTGCTCCTGTGTAAGGTATACCACTAGATGAAGGAGTAGACCAAGACAAAACACCACTTCCATTATTTGTAAGAACGGTATTTACACTACCTTGAGATAATGGCAGTGAATAATCTATTCCCCTCAATCTCATTTCTGTAATAGAAGGAACTAACATAAATTGATTAATTTTTGTGTTTGAAATTGGGGCACCAGATATACCACTACCAAGTAAAATTGAATTCGAAAAACCTCCTGTATTTGTAAATGAGCCCAAAAGAATTGAAGAAAGTCCATTAGAAGTATTGTCTACAGTATCACCATTTCCAGCATTTTGACCAATAAATATTGAATTGGCAGCATGCTGCGCATTAAAACCAGCATTATTACCAAAGAAATTTGAATTAGAAGCATAAATTGCATTGCGACCAGCAAAATAACCAAAGAAGTTTGAATTCTCTGCAATTAAAGCTTGATAACCAGCATACGAACCAAAGAAGTTTGAATTTGAAGTCAATAAAGTATTATAGCCAGTATAAACACCAAAGAAATTTGAACCAATAGATTCAGCCACATTCCGACCAGCCCCTAGACCAATAAAATTTGAATTAGAAAGATCACCTGTTGAATTTTCACCAGCATATGGGCCAAGAAAAATAGAATTTGTTGTACTTACTGTTACCCCCGAAGCTGTTCCAGGTAATCCAGTAGAGAAAAGATTTGATGAATTAACAATTGAGATTGGAGAAACAGATGCCATTGTCCAACTAGGGGCAAGATTTGTGCCATTAGACGTAAGAACTTGTCCTGCTATTCCATTAGGAAGTTTATCTGTTGTGTCAGAGCTAGACTGATAAAGTATTTGCCCTCCTAACCCCCCTGCTATATTTGCAGCTGTTCCAGTAGTATTTTGATTAAAGATTGGAAAGCTTGTTAATTGAGATGCTGAACCTGTGGGTGTTAAAAAGTTAAAAGCAACAGTGCAACCAGTATCTAAAGGAGCGCAGTTTGGATCTATTGTCTGACCAGGAGTAAACAAAGCAAAAATCTTGGCATATGCGCCAAAAAGTAGAACAAAAAATAATATTGCTAGAAATTTAATTAATATCGAATTTGAATATTTCATTAAATATTAAACTGATTACCAATGCTTTAATTTTATCACAAATGCAAATTTACTCAAGGTAATTTTTTAAATTTATTCCATAATTTATGGTTATATTTTAAAAAAGAATTATTTTTTATACTCGTATATATTAACTCTTGCTGGGCGGATTATTCTGTCTCCTATTTTATACCCAACCTGCAAAATGCTCTCTATTGTATGATCTTGCTCTTCTTTTTCTGTCAAAATAGCACTTATAGATTGATGCAGGTTTGGATTAAAAGACACCCCTATTTCACTTATCTTTTCAATGCCAGATTCAGACAAACTAGTCATAAATTGAGAATAAATATATTCAATACCCATACGCCAATTTTTATCAACTTTTTCCCAGGCCTCTTTATTTGCAAATGCCATATCAAAACTATCAAGAACTGGTAATAAATTCTTGGCCATTTTTTCCCTAGAATGAATTGATATATTTAGACGGGAACTATCAAGTTCTTTTTGTAAATTAACATAGTCAGCCTTAGCTCTCTGCCATCCAGTTAAATATTCTTCTTTTTCACTTCTGCAAATCTTTAAATCTTCACGAAGTTTTTTTGTTACATCTTTTGCGGGTAATGCTTCACCATCTTCAGTACTGTCTACATATGTTATATCTGGCTCAACAGAAAAATCTGAATTATCAATCACAGGATTAACCATAGGCTCATCTAGATCTATGGATTGATCTTTTGCAATTTCTCCATCTATATTTGAAGTTTCATTTATTTTTTTTATTTCTTCGTCATTCATTCCTACAGTATACAAAAAAAAGAGACTTTTTCAAAGTCTCTTTTTTTAAAAAACATATTAACGTTTAGACCATTGTGGAGATTTACGAGCTTTTTTAAGTCCAAATTTCTTTCTTTCAACAACTCTAGGATCACGCTTAAGCATTTTAGCTTTCTTTAGGTTTGTACGTAGTTCTGCATCAAATAATACTAAAGCACGTGAGATACCATGACGAACTGACTCAGCTTGTGCATGTGATCCACCACCTTTTGTAGTAACTACAACTTCAAATTTCTCTGAAGGTGTTGCTGTCTCAAAGGCACCAGTAACTATTTTCTTTAATTCAGGTGTTGGAAAATATTCAGTAAAATCTTTTCCATTAACTGTATAAGTAGTCTTAGTTGCTTTATATAAACGAACTACAGCAACTGCTGTCTTACGACGGCCGATAGCTCTAAAATATTCTTTTGTTGGTTTCTTTTCTGCCATATATTATTCTGTTATTGTTAAACGTTTCATCATTAAAGGACGTAATTTATTTGAAGGAAGCATTCCAAAAACAGCAAGTTCATAAAGACCCATCCAACCCTTTTTCTCTATAACTTTCTCATTTGTCTTTGTTTTAAATCCTCCTGGAAATCCTGAGTAAGTCTCATGTAAAGTTTCTTTCATTCTTCTCTCAGACATTTTTGTCTTTGATGCATTTTTAATATAAACACGAACATCAGCTACTTTATTTGCTGTGTAATCTGCTGATGTTTTACCCATAAGAGCCTTGGCAGCTGCACTTGCAACACGGCCTAATATCTTATCTGTAGCATCAATTGTATGTACTATTGTTGTCATATAATTATATAAATTCAATTACTGCCATTTTACTTGCATCTCCAGCACGACGTCCCAACTTGGTGATTCGTGTGTAGCCTCCTGTACGACCCTTGTACTTTGGAGCAATGGTTTCGATTAATCTATTAGCTTCTGCAGTTAAATTGTATAAACGTGCTATCACTAATCTTTTTGAAGCAAGAGTACCAACATTTGCTTTAGTAACTAACTTTTCAATAAAAGGACGAAGTTCTTTTGCTTTCGCTTCTGTAGTTTCGATTCTTTCATGTGCAATAAGTGACAACATAAGACCCTTTATTAGAGCGTGACGTTGACTTTTATTTCTTCCAAATTTTCTTACATTATTACCGTGTCGCATATATTATTACTTATTACTTATAATTACTTATTTAAGTGTTATACCATATTCTCCAAGAACTTTCTTTATTTCTTGAATTCCCTTATCTCCAATTCCATCAATCTCAAGCAAATCTTCCTTCTTTTTTCTTGCTATTCCTCCAATTGTTCGGATATTTGCATCTGTTAATGCATTAAGAGTACGGGTAGAAAGTGTCAGTGTATCGATTCTTGTTTTTAAAATATCTGTAAATTCATTCCCTTCTCCTTTATCTTCATCTAATTCTTTGTTTGAAACATCAACAGCTTCAATAATTGGTAAAGATTTGTTTGTGACAGTAAAACCAATGATTGCTTGTAACTGTTCTACCATGATAACAATTGATTTCTCAAGAGCTTCACGAGGAGTTAGAGTTCCATCAGTCTCTATAGTCATACGTAGACGGTTATGGTTTGTCTTATCTCCAACACGCATGTTCTCAACTTCATAAGCAACACGACGAATAGGTGTAAAAATAGCATCCAAAGAAATAGTTCCTACTTCGTTCTTTTCTTTTTGGTGAACATCCTTAGGAACAAAACCAAGACCTTTCTCTACTGTCATTTCAATAGAAAGATTAGTTTTTGTTGTGACTTCAGCGATGAATAAATCTTTATTTAAAACTTCTACTTGTCCACTTACTTCTATATCAGCAGCAGTTACAGTCTTAGGTCCTTTTATTGAAAGTTTAACTGTTTGAGGTTCATCTGTTAACAAACGAAAACGAACTTGCTTTAAATGTAGCAAGATAGTAATAACATCTTCTTTAACTCCATCCATAACTGAAAATTCATGATCTACTCCATCTATTTTAAGAGATGTAATAGCTGAACCAGATAGTGAAGAAAGAATAATGCGGCGAAGAGAGTTCCCTAGAGTATGTCCATACCCAGGGTAAAGGCCATCAATTTCATAGACACCCTTTGTGCCTACTTCTGAAACGATAGATAATTTTGATGGTAATATGATATTTAAATCAGACATATGATATTTACGAGTGCACTCGCAATAAATTATTTATTAAAATTAACCATACGGCTCTACTAACGACTATAAAATTCAAGCACAGTGTTTAAATCAAGGTAACCTTCAATATTTTTAGGTTTACCAGCAATTGTTCCAGATAGTTTTTCAGCATTAAATGTAAGCCAGTTTGGAGCTGTATATTCTTTCATCTTCTTGTCCATATCAGCAAATAAGACACTCTTCTTACTACCTTCACGAACAGAGATTACATCTCCTACTTTCACACGTAAAGAGGCAACAGTTGTCTTCTTTCCATTAACAGTAAAATGTCCATGAGAAGCCATTTGACGAGATAGACGACGAGTATGAGCTAATCCTAATCTGTAAGCAACGTTATCAAGTCTTGTTTCAAGTAACTCAAAAAGAGCTTCAGTTGCAATAACTCCCTTAGAAGAAACAGCTTCTTTGACATAGTTTGAAAATTGCTTTTCACTTATGTTGTACATAAAACGAACTTTCTGTTTCTCTACGAATTGAAGAGCATAGCCAGAAAGAGCTTTAGGTCGCTTGTTCTTCATGTTCTTTGCATGACGTCCTTCAGATGCAACGAATTTAGCTGTTTGACATTTTTCAAACACTCCTGGTCCTAATCTTCTACAAATTTTATATTTTTGAACTGTTTTCATTTAAATAATTGCTGTTTACTAAATATTACTAAAATTACAAATACTAGACTCTACGTGGCTTCTTTGGCTTTGGACCATTGTGAGGAACTGGTGTTAAGTCTCTGACTCCTGATATTTCAATATCATAAGCCATAAAAGCTCGAATCGTAGGCTCTCGCCCTGAACCAACTCCTTTAACTTTAACATCAACTTCTTTAATTCCTAATGCTTTTGCCTTTTCACCTACAACAGATCCAGCTTTAGATGCAGCAAATGGTGTTCCCTTCTTTGCTCCTTTAAAACCAAGAGATCCAGCGGAAGTCCAAAACAAAGTGTTTCCTTCTTTATCAGACAGAACAACTTTAGTATTATTGAAAGTAGCTTCTACGTGTAAAGTTCCAGCGACAATTTTCTTCTTTGGAACTTTAACTCCAGACTTAGGTGTAACCTCTGCTACAGCCTCTCCTGCAACTACTTTTTCTTCTTCCTTTTTAGTTATAATTTTTATCTTTCCCATATGTATATTAATTATGTTTTACTTTCCTTACGGCGACCTGATGCCATTGTTTTACGTACGTTACCTCTGATTGTTCTTGAATTTGTTTTTGTTCTCTGTCCATTAACTGGTAGACGACGCATATGTCTTATTCCTCTGTATGATTTAATATCTTTCAATCTTTTAATATTAGAAGATATTTCACGCTTAAGGGATCCTTCGATTGACATTGTCTCAATAACTTTACGGATAGCATTCTCTTGATCAACAGTTAGGGTGTCTCCCTTTACAGTTGGCTCGATATTAACTTCTTTCAAAATCTTTCGAGCTCGAGATATGCCTATGCCGTACAAAGCGGTAAGTCCAACGTCTAGATGTTTATTATTAGGTATTGTTATTCCAAGGATTCTCATATATAAATTATTGTTTTTGCTTATGTTTAGGATTAGAACAAATAACACGGAGATGACCTTCCCGTTTTACCATTTTACACTTTGCACAAATTTTTTTAACTGCTGATTTAATTTTCATATTATATATCTGTCTAAAGCGAAAGAAAAAATAAAGGGTGATTACCCTATATTTATAACTCAGGCGTTATCGAATTATACTACACTATTTAAATAAAAATGCAAGGGCTATCTATCCTCTTTTGATAATTCTTCCTTTGCCACCATATGGATCTAAGAGAACTTCAACTCTATCTCCCAACAGAACCTTAATTCTGTGCATCCTCATCTTCCCCGACAAATAACTGATGATGATTTTACCACCACCTATGTCTACTCTAAAGAGCGTATTTGGGAGGGCTTCTGTAACGATGCCTATTGCTGTATTGTTGTCGTCCTTTTGATTCATTTAATGTCCTATTATCATAACAAAAATTTTATTTTTCGTCAAATTATTTAAAAAGAATATTTATATTTTTCACTTCATTTGGTAGTTTTGATGACCAAAATGGAATAATACTAATAGAAGCAGAAGAAATTCCTGGGTCTAGTTTAAAAATAGCTGGTACTTCATTCTTGTTTTTACCAATAAGTAACCCCTTTAATTCATCTACATTGGGCTTCCAGTTAATAATCAAATTGCCGCTTAATTCAAAATTAAAATTTTCAATATCCTTACTGATAGCTTGACCTTTATCTGCGAAAGAGAAAGTTAGCTTTGATAAATCAGGTGGTAAAATTTCAGATTTTTCCTTGTCGGATATGTCTGGTAATAATTTATTTATAAGAAAATTTGATAAATCAGTTTCTTTAAATAAAAATGTTGAAACGGTACTTTTTATTTCTATTTTTTCAACTGGAGTTTTCGAAGTAATATTTTCGCTAAATTCATACACAAAACTAACTCCGTCTGGGTAATATATATAACCTTCGGGTATTTGAGCCGACAATTTACGGAGTAATCTTTCATTTAGGGCAGTAGTATCAGAGATAATTCCCTCTTTTTCTTTATCATCTAAAACATAAACAAGTCCTGCTACTCCACCAGAAAGAGGAGTTTTAATCTTCCCGTATATTTTTTCATATTTAGTTGTGCCTTTATATGAATTTATATAAAAAGAATCCGGGGACCCGTTGTAAGTATCACCAGAAAGAAATGCAGTAATTTTTACCGGAATTTGTCCTGGAATAATCTTTGAATTATCTTTTGTAAGTGCAGGGATAGTAACTGTTGTATCGGTTTTATACGATTTACCTTTATCGTCTGAAATAAAAGTACCAGCTGATATCTTTTGAGGTTTAGTACTATATTCATTATATAAAGTTATTTCACCCTTTGCTTTATCGGAAGCATTCAAAGTAGTAGTTAAAACTACGTCTTTTGTCTCTACATCAGGAACTATCATGACTTCAAATGGGACATTGGTCGTTTTGAATTTACCGGCAGTAAATTTCTGACTACTTAAATCAAAAGATTTGACCTTTGGTATAATTGTTACTTTCGCCTTAAAAAAAACAGTAGATAATAAGTAAATAGAACCAGCAATTATTAATAATAAAACAAAAGCTGCAAATTTCTTACCAAAATTACTATTACTACTCGGCATCTTAGGGGTCTGGGGAATTCTTTGAGTAAATGATTCAGTATTTTTATTTATTTTCTTTAAAAAATCATATTTAGTAGAATTTTCTGGGGGAATATATGTGTTTATATAACTAGGCGCAATCTTTTTAGGAATATCTTCTTTTGGTATTGTTATTACTTTATTGTTATTTAATTTAATGTCTTCAATTTTTTTTCTATTCATAAAGTTCTAATTTCTTCATTACATTAATAGATTCTATCATCAAAAAAGGATCACATGCGCCATTGTCCACTTTGCACATATTCAAAAATTCAGGACCGTCTATGGAAACTAAAGTAAATTTTTTATTTGGAACCATAGACTGAAGATATTCCTCATTACTAATTACTTCCATAAACCAATCTTTTACATCAGCATCAATGGTTAGAAACATAACATTAGGCAGTGTAAGAGTTCGAGGAAGTGTACCTATGCATTCCTTAAAAGACTGACCCCAAGAAATTTTAATAGAATCTAATACTGGAACAAGCTTCCCTTTTTCTTTTTCTGATAATGTACCCTTGCTATACAAAGAAAATATCTCATCAGCATCACGTAACTCAATTTTTAACATATTACTTATATCCCTAAAAAAAGTTTTTCTACCGTAAGGGAAAGAAAGTGAATCTTTTAATATTCCCTTAGAAATAATACCAATGTCTGTTACTTCTCCGCCGATATCAAGCAATAGATAAGAATCATGATCCATATATCTATCTCTAACTGAAATATAAGATGAAACCATGAACGAAGAAAAGGAAATTGGAAGATGATGGTAAGTCTTTGTAATTGTTTCTCTTATCTTATCTAAACATAACTTTGGAGAAAGAGAAATAACCATATTCATTTCAATTGAATTTGTTTTTTTACCCAAAGGGTCATCTACATGATATCCATTTAGGGAAACTCCAACAATTGGATGTTCTATCAACTCTGAAGTACTTTCAACATCATTGTATTTGCTTTTATAGATTAAGTTTAGAGATTCGATTTCTTTTGTTAGTAAATCATTAATTATGCTTTCAGTAAAAATAAAAGAACGATCTTTCACCATTTTTACCATTCTTGTTTCTGATATATACCAAGGAGAAGCAAGGATACAAAAAACTTCTTCAGGGACACCAAGCTTACTTTGAGATAAAGCTCTTGCAGTAAAACCTAATGCGAGAATCATATCTTTCAAAAATAAATTAAAGTCTACATCTTTTCTGTTTACAATATCGGTACGTACAGATTTTATGATAGTTGGAATATTTTTACCATTCGAGGGAATTTGAACAAGAGCACCCCCCACACTTCCGGAGCCAATGTCAAAAATAGCAACTATTTTTTCTTTTTTTGATGAAAATAAAAAATCCATAATGAGCTTATTATACTATCTATTATGAAATAAAAAAAGTATTTCTCTGTATAAACAAAAAAAGAGCCACGAATTAAATTCGGGCTCTCTAATTAGATTTGAAAACTTTTACCTTGGATTATAAATAGTTTTCCAATACGAACTCAGATTATTACTTCCAAGGTCTGCAATTGCAGACCCCTTACGCAAAATTGTTTTTTTAGCAATATCTAAATCTCTGGCCGAAATGATAAAGTCATCCTTAAAGCGGGAGATTCTAATTGTTTCCTTGTATGGCCCCCAATACTTACTACCTAACACACGGTAGTAATCTTGTGTAAACCTGACAATTAAACCATTACCATCACTGTAAGTTTCACCAGTCTGAAGGTTGTAAAAGTAAACGGCATTATTGATATCATATTCCTCTAAATATACCTGGGTATACATTCCGTACTCTTGAGAGTACTGAAACATTTCTTTTGGAGGATTATCATCTCTAACCAATCCACTTTCAACAACTAAATCTTTTTGGCATGATGCAAACAATGAAACAAAAATTATTACAACAATAAGCTTAACTGAATTTTTCATCTTATTTAGTTTAGATGATTTTTTAATTTGCCTGGCCACTTTCACTACGAAAGCGTTACAGGTTTATACATTTAATTATATTGTATCACAAATAACACACTATGTCAATAGCAAAAACCCCCTTAATATAAAATACAAAAGAGGGTTTTTGCTTAATGATATTATTAATTTATTCTAATATAGCCTTTATACGCCTCACACCAGCGGAACTTGCCTCTTCTTTTTGAATTTTAAAGTGACCAAGTATCCCTGTTTTCTCGACGTGAGGTCCACCACAGAATTCTTTTGATATTGGGTTACCCTCTTTATCTTCTACAAAGTAAATTGATACTACTTCTGGATACTTAGCTCCAAATTCCATTTGAGCACCTATCTTCTCTGCATCTACTAATAGCATCTCCCTTCTAATAACATTTAAATTTTGTTCAATTTTATCATTAACCCAATTCTCTACTTTTTGTTTTTCTTCGTCAGTAAGTTTGTGATCACAGATAAAATCCATTCGAAGCCTTTCTTCCGTAATATTACTTCCCTTCTGTTTAATTTCTGAACTAATTAAAGTTTGCAATCCTGCTAAAAGTAAATGATGAGCCGTATGGAGTTTAATTGTTTTCTCACTATGGTTTGCAAGTCCACCCTTAAACATTCCTGCCGAAGAAGTTCGAGAAAGATCTTGGTGTTCTTTTAACTTTTGATCAAAAAGGGATCTATCGATTTTAATTCCTTTTTCTTTTGCCAATTCTTCAGTTAACTCGATTGGAAAGCCATAACTCTGGAATAAATCAAAAGGATCCACTCCTTTTTCAAATTCTTTTAAGCCATTTTTTAAGGTCTCTCGAAATTTAGATTCTTCTTTGTTTATTTCTATTACAATATTGCTTGATTGAGCTCCAAGATAAGGATAAGTAACCTCATATTTATCTATAACAGCTGAAGCAATCACATGCAAAGAGTTCTGAGGTAATCCCAAAAGATCAGAAAAACGGACAACTCTTCTTATTATTCTACGTAAAATATAATCTCTTCCTGTATTTCCTGGTATAACACCATCTCCTATCATAAAAACAGCAGTTCTAATATGATCAGCTATAATTCTCTGATGAAGAATGGAATCATTAGTAGGTTTTAGCAATTTGATTGCACTAAAAATAAAATCAAACAAATCTGTTTCAAAAATATTACTAACATTCTGACAAACCATTGTAATTCTTTCAAGTCCCATACCTGTATCAACATTATGTTGAGCAAGTTTACCAACTACTTTTCCGTCTGCTTTTTCGTATTCCATGAAAACATTATTCCAGATTTCGATTACTTTTCCTTCGTCATCCGCTTGAACAAATTTATCATGAACCATATCTCCAATTGCGGTTTCATTTGGGTCGTAGAATATTTCTGTATCAGGCCCACATGGACCATTCTCTCCTGCGCTCCACCAATTATTCCTAGCTGGCAAAAAATACACTCTTCCAGCGGGTAAATATTTTTGCCAGATAAGTGCGGCTTCATTATCTCTAGGTGCATCAGTATTTCCTTCAAAAACTGTGACATAAATTCTATTTATATCTAAGCCCAAACCCTCTTCTTTGTCGGTTAAAAATTTGAAACTCCACTCAATTGCTTCTTCTTTAAAATAATCACCAAGTGACCAATTACCCAACATTTCAAAAAAAGTAAGATGGCGATTATCTCCAACTTCATCAATATCTCCTGTTCTAACGCACTTTTGAACATCAACCAAACGATTGCCCATCGGATGTTTTTGGCCTAAAAGATAAGGCACGATAGGTTGCATCCCTGCCGTATTAAAAAGGACAGAAGGATCATTCTCTGGTATAAGGGATGCTGAAGGTATTATTTTATGTCCACGGTTTTCAAAAAATTTAAGGAATTTTTCACGTATTTCATTTGATTGCATATATGCTCATATTATACTAAAAAGCCTAAACAGAAAAGCCCCGCGGGTAATCCCGCGGGGCTTTATTTTAGTCTAATTTAAATCTTCAAAACTATCTTCTTTATAAAATCTGCTCTTTTTAATTCTTTCTTCTATAAACCATAAAACAATAAATATAAATAAAGTAAGAATTGTAGCAATAATTGAAATAATAAATAAACCTAAACCAGCAGCCATACCAATTCCAGCAGCAACCCAAAGACCTGTTGCAGTGGTAAGACCCACTAACTTAGAATCTTTTGTAAAGATAAGTCCTGCTCCTATAAAACCTACACCTACAACTATCTGGGAAACAATCATGAGAGGATTCATACCAGAAAAATTCGCATAATAATTAACCATTTCATTTGAGATGATTACAAACAAAGCTGAACCCATAGAGACAAGAGCATAAGTACGCATCCCAGCTGTCTTGTGAGCCCAGACACGTTCAGTGCCGATAATCATTCCCAATGCTAATGCAACAAAAAGACGCAATATAACATCTAAAGTTGCTCCGTCTAAAATATTTTCCATATAAGATTATTATATCATCTCGTCGTAAATTTTTAAAACACAATACGAGATATGACTATATATTATTTTAATTTTTCGTAATAATTAACTCCTTCTTCATTGTCCTTTTTTATTTTTGCTTCTGGTTCAGTAATATATTTTTCATCATTATTTAGAGTATTCTCTACCCAAAGTGAATACGGTAAATTTGTCATGTCTGTATCACATCTTACTATCATTGGAATGTTGTACGAATGTTCTGCCTCTATATGTTTAATTAAATTTTCACTTAATGATTTTTCAGTTGAGAACATGAGAATATACTGATCGATTTCTTGAATAACACCCTGCCATGGATATATAGAATTAATTATCCAATAATCCATAGAAATAGCTAACTTCTCCCTAATAGCAGAAAAGCCCATAGCTCTTGCCTCTTCAATATCCCTACAGATAGTGTAAACAAATACGATGCCCTTTGAACTTTTATCTACCTTTTCTAATATGTTCATTTAATTTGGTATCACAAAGTTATAAATTTAATAATTTTCAACCACTATATTATCCCACAATACAACCACCTAGGCAAATATCCTTATCATATACAACAATAGATTGACCCTTATCTACTAAAACATTTTTATCAAAAATTATTTGAACCTTATTATCTTCAAAAACATCAACAATACAATTTAAATATTCTCCATGATAGCGAATTTGAGCAGTATATTTTTTGTCTTTGCTTGGAGTACCTATAATCCAATTTGTATTCGTACATAAAACAGCGCTAAACAATTTTTTATCTGAATCAACATTTCCTCTGCTAGAAACTGTAATAGTATTATTCTCTATGTTTTTTGAAATGACATATAAAGGCTTACTGTTGTCTTTATTTTTAATAATATTAAAACCATGACGTTCTCCTAAGGTAAAAAAGATAGCTCCATCGTGACTACCTATTATTTCACCCCCCTCATCCAAAACATCCCCTTTTTTAGACTCAATATAATGTTTTAAAAAATCTTTCATATCAAGTGGACCAAGAAAGCAAACACCTTGGCTATCTTTTTTAACTGCCGTTGAAAGATTATATTTCTTTGCTAAAACTCGAACATCTTTTTTTTGCAAATGCCCTACAGGAAAAAGAGTATGTGACAAATCATCTTGATTTAAGGTCCAAAGGAAATATGATTGATCTTTCGTTTTGTCTGGACTTTGCTTCAGTAAAAATAAATTTTTAGCTTGATTCTTAGCACTAACTTTCTCTTCACAAAGAGAATAATGGCCTGTAGCTATAAAGTCCGCACCGTGAGACTTTGCGAATTTCCAAAATACACCAAACTTTACTTCCCGATTGCACATTACATCGGGGTTCGGAGTATTACCTTTCTTGTATTCTTCTATCATATAATCTGCTACACCTTTCTTGTAAGCTTCTTCTGCATCACATTCCAAAAACGGAATGTCTAAATAAGCACAGACTCGCATAGCATCTCTTCTTTCGTTTTTCCAAGTACATTCTATGAATTCAGGTGACCAAGTACGAATAAAAACTCCAACGACATTGTATCCTTCGTCTTTTAAAAGTGCAGCGGCCACAGAGCTATCAACCCCGCCAGAAACACCCACAAATACTGTTTTATTATTTTTTATTTTATTATTCATAACCTAAAATAAATGCCACAGACGTCCAACGTCTGTTAATTACTTTTTACTCCATCTTGCAAAAATACCGCATGGAAGTAACTTCTTACTTGCACTTTCTTCTATTACAAGCTCACCTGTCTCAATCTCTCCTTTAAAATCTTTCATCATATCAATAAGATTATTTTGATAAACAATGGAAGAATATCCAGCAGTATAGCCATTTATTAAAATAAATAAAGGGTCATCTGATAACACCTGTTTACACAAATCCATAAGATTTAAAAAATTATCTTCTATCTTCCAGAGTTCATCCTTTGGACCATGTCCAAATGATGGAGGATCCATAATGATGGCATCGTAGAATCTTCCTCTTTTAATTTCTCTTTTTAAAAATAAAGTTACATCTTCTATGAGCCATCGAATTGGTGCATCTTTCAAGCCTGATAATTCTGCATTCTCTCTAGCCCAAATTACTGCAGCCTTAGAACCATCTACATGGCAAACCTCTGCCCCCGCTTTTGCGCAAGCGAGAGTTGCTCCACCTGTATACGCAAATAGATTTAAAACTTTAATTGTTTCTTTTCTTCCATCTTTATTATCATTTATTATTTTTTCTGTCCATTGCCAATTCGGAAGTTGTTCAGGAAAAAGTCCTGTATGTTTGAAAGAAGTAGGTTTTATTGAAAAATTTAAATCGCCAAATAATATATTCCAATTATTTGGAATTCCATTTTTAATTATCCATTTATTTTTAGTTCCATTACGGATAAATTCTAGGTCAGATTTTCCCCAATCATTATCTTCTAAGGATTTTTTCCAAAGAGCTTCGGGGTCAGGACGTGATAATATGTACTTACCATATCTTTCAAGTTTCTTACCCTCTCCAGAATCAAGCAATTCATATTCTTTTTGTTTTATAGTTTTTAATATCATATTTATCTTGCCATAGCTTTATGCAAGGGCGAATTATTTTAAATAGCGAGCTATATTACTTCTATGCTCACTAAATGTCTTAGCAAAATGGACCTGACCACTAGAATCATGTAAATAAAATAAATACGGGGATTCTTGTAGGTGAATTGCGTAACTTATTGATAAAAGCCCTGGATTACTTATAGGACTATTCGGTAAACCACTTTCTTTATAGGTTAAAGGAGCAGCATCTACTTGAAGAAGCATACCTAGTTTTATCCTTTTCCACAATATACCTGAAATTATAGCTCCATCATCTTTTCCATTTGCTTCTTTTTCTAAAATTGAAGCCATGATTATTATATCAGACAAACTCTTATCTGAAGATTTAACTTCCTGATTTATCGGGGTAATTCTTTTTTTAAAATTTAAACTTATTTCATTTAAAATTTCATCAGTCGTCGACATCGGAAAGAAAAAATATGTATCAGGGAAAAGATATCCTTCCTTGCTTCTTTCATCATTTAAAAATAAATCTTTATCAAAAGAAGGAATCTTATTTGCGATTAATTGCGCCATTTCCTTATTTGTTATACCTTCTCTTAATGTTACACGAATAGGAGCTACACCATGTCTACCTCTGCTAATTTGCCAAGATACTCCCAAGAGAGATTCATTCTTTTTAAATAAATAATCCCCACTTGGAATATATTTATCTCCAGAAAAAGTTGAAACTAATGCTTTAAATATAAATGGGTAACGAATAACTTCTTTTTCTTTCAACTCATTTGATATCTTTGCCAAAGATTCACTTGAAGTTACATGGATAGTCACTTCATTAAGTCTATATGGTACTCCAAATAAATAATATATTATAAAAACAATTATTAGTAGAAAAATTCCTAACATCCAATTAGATCTGGAAATTTTTTCCTTTTTTAATTCTGCGTTTAAATTATCCATATATTATACAGGCAAATTTGAAGGTGGCTTTGCAATCTTAGATTCGATACGTTTGAAGCTTGGAGTCTCAGAAACCATACCTGGAAAATGAAATAGAGTTGCAAGTTCCTTAGTAGAAACGACGAAAATATTTGGTTTATGTGCTGGGAAAAAAGCGGACAATAGCTTTGGATAATTTGCCCCATATTGTAATGGAGGATGGAAGAAAACTCTCATTCTGTACCAATCAAGCATTCTCTTTTTAATCTTCGTCAAAGCAAGACCTGTTGGATCTGACCAAGGGGCATCAAACTGAGTAGAGTTTACACGATCAAGCTCATTCACATACGGTTGTGCATACTGACGGAAAAGCAAACGAACCTCACGACGAAGATTCTGGAATTGATCTTCACTACAGTGCTTCTTGTCGGAAAGAGCTATAAGTCTTATTCCACAATCAAAATGAATCTGTGATAATCCTTCCGTGACAGAAGTAATAATAGGCTTTATATGCTCAGGCACAGCAACCTGCTTACCATAGGTACCTACAACGTTATCATTTTTCTGGGTACGAGTATAAGGACCTAATAATTTTTCAATAAATTCTACCCCCGCTTCATAAAAATCAACATGTGTATTTGTAATATGACTATGATATTTTTTAATATTCCATCGAACAAGCATTTGTATCCAAACTTGTTGACCACGAGGAATAGAACCTAGATATTCAACCATAGGCGTAATCGGATCGATTTTAAACTCTTCTTTTATTCCAGTCTTCATGTCATCCCCGAAATCTTTGTATGTTTTAATAGGAAGAAAATCTTCTTTCAATTTTTTGAATTCACAACCCCACATATTCCAATCTCCATCTTTTTTATATTGAGGAACATGAAAAGCATAATCTTCAGCTTCTACAACTTTTGCTTGAGGGTACTGGCCATAAATTTGAGTCTCAACTAAATTTCTCATTCTGGTTGGTGTACGAATATAAAAATGAACTCGTCCGTCTAGAGAAACGATTTCAAGAGAAAACCAAAACCAAGGAGCACCTTGTATATATTGTTCCCAAAAACCCTTTCCACTTTTATGATAAAAGGCATTCGTAAATATAAGCTCCATTGCTGCTGGAGATTTTATGACATCACGTGGAACTTGAATTTCTAAAAGCACCCACTTAATTCCCATAATAAAACGCTCTTGTCTGTAATGATGCCATAAGTTAAGGGCGATATACGTTAAAGGAATTGGCATTAGGTAACCAATAGTTACAATTAGTATTTGTAAAAGATTTAGATTGTGAGTGTTAAGAAAATCTTGAATCATGTTGAAATTATATTTAAATTACCAAACTCTAAGAGTGGCAGAAGTGAAAAAGCCAAATATTATCGCAATGATAATAATACCTAAGATTATCATAACAATGTTTATAATACCTCGATTATGCATATGATTATTATATCACATTTTAAAATAAAACTCCCCCGATAAGGGAGAGATTATTATTAGCAGATGATATAAAGCCCGGCTTTATTCTTCTTAAAATATTTTGTATTTTGTAAATTAACTAGAATAGTATTTTTCTTTAAATATCTTTCTTTCATAACCTGGTCTACAATATCTTCTTTTGTCATTCCTCCATTTTTCTTCAAAAGTTCTTTAATGACATCTCTGACAACTCCAGACTTGTATCCCCATTCAGACAATGCATATATACCTCTACCTACTAAAACAAATCTAGGGTCTTTGATAAGTTCATTATGACAAGTTGCGGTGTGACATTTCTTATCGAAAGTATTCGCTACAGCCTTTGCTACTTCTCTAAAGTGCATAGGAGATCCATGCTTTCTCATCATAAGAAATGCGTAATCTTTAACCCCACGAGCTTTTATAGAAGAAGAAGAAGACTTACCCCATTCTCCTAATGGATTTTTACTTAAAGTCTTAGAAATAGTTAACCATCTTTTTGCAACTTCTTCATTTCTGTATTGCTCAGCTAAGTCCTTAACTTCATCCAAGAAACGGGTAATAAGTTCTGACTCAGGAATTAATTGATCATCTGTAAGATTTTCAAAAAGATTTTTAAGGGATTTATGAACTTGTTCAGTTATATCAGAATCAACACTCCAACGTGTCTTAAAGTGAGCATCTTCTTTGTGTTTAGTAAAATCATCACTTAAAGTTAAGTATAAATGAATATTATTCTGTATAATTTTATCTTTTGAAAGATGATTTAAAAATTCCTGTTCAGATACAATAGCTCCCATAGTATGCATTAACTTTTTCAATTCATCAAAAACTGCCTTTTCATTCTTAAATGCTTCTGATTTACGGATAAGAGCAAGGGCTGAATTTTCTATTTGACGAACACGCTCACGAGTAATACCGTACTTTTGACCAATTGCTTCTAGTGTTTTTCTCTCACCGTCTTCAGTAATTCCGAAACGGTTAACAACTACCTCATACGCTCTAGGCGGTAGATTAGAAAGAATTCTTTTTGTAACTTGCTTTGGTTTAAATGTAACAGTATTAGCCATTTTGATTTTTGTGTGAAATCATGTCGCGCAATCATCCCTTCAGCGCTACACTATTTAAAATTAAATTAATAACTATTTTATATTTTTCATAATATCATTACTATTCAATAAAGTCAAATAGTAAGATAAAATTTCATCTAAGGAAACAAATTATTTTTTACTTGCAGCTGTTTTTGCTTTTGATCTATCTTGTTCAGTTAAAAATTTCTTTCGTAGACGAACATTTTTTGGTGTAATTTCAAGATATTCATCGTCTGCCATAACTTCTAAGGCTCTTTCAATCGATAATCTGTATGGTGGTTTAACGTTCACAGCTTCATCTGTACCAGATGAACGCATATTTGATAGTTGTTTACCCTTTGTTGGATTAACGGTCATTTCATCCCCTTTTGTAACGTTTCCGATGACCATACCTTCATAGACTTCATCTCCATGTTCAACATAAAGAATTCCTCTTTCTTGTAAAGTCCAAAGTGAAAAAGCTGCTACTTTACCATTAACCATTGAGGCCATTGATCCTACATCTCTTTTCTTTATTTCTCCAGCATAATCCTTAAAGCCTACAAATCTTGAAGCTAAAATTCCTTCACCGCGAGTATCAACAACGAATTGACCACGATATCCAAGAAGACCTCTTGTTGGTATTTCCATAAGCAATCTATTTATACCGTCTTTCTCGTGCATACTTGTAATCATTCCACGGCGAGCAGTAAGTTTTTCAATAACAGCACCTGAAACATCAGTTCTCACATCGATAGTAACTTCTTCGTAAGGTTCAAGCTTTCTGCCGTCTTCTTCTTTAATAATAACGTGAGGTTGAGACACCTGAAGTTCATATCCTTCACGTCGCATATTTTCAAGCAATATAGCAATATGAAGTTCTCCTCTTCCGTAAACAAGATAACCTTCTTGAACTTCCTCTTGGTCTGGAGTATCAAAACTGACACGAAGTCCAACGTTAATTTCAAGTTCCTTTTCTAATCTTTCTCTTATTTGACGACTTGTAACATATTTACCTTCACGTCCAGCAAAAGGAGAATCATTAACTAGGAAATTTAGAGAAATAGTAGGTTCATCAATCGCAATAGAAGGTAAAGCTTCAGTTGTAATATTGTCACAGAAAGTTTCTCCGATAAATACATCTGGAATACCAGAAATAATAGCAATATCACCTACATTAATAGTATCAACTTCTTTTCTTGCAATACCTTCAAAAGTGAACATTTTTGTAATTCTAGCATTTCGAGTTTTACCATCAGCATTTTTTACAATGATAGTTGATCCTGTTTTAACAGATCCTGCATATACACGAACAATAGCTAAACGTCCCAAGAAATTATCATAACCTAAGTTAAATACTTGAGCCTGGAAAGGAAGATCTTCATCCGATGAAGCTTCTTTTACATCTGACAATATTAAATCAAGAAGTGGAGTTAAATCTTTTGAATCATCACCCAACTTCAAGAAAGCCTTTCCTTGTCTTCCTATGGCGTAAATTGTTTTAAAGTTTATTTGTTCTTCATTTGCGCCTAGCTCTAAGAATAATTCCAAAACTTCTTCGTGAACTCTTTCTGGATTTGCAGCAGGCTTGTCAATTTTATTTATAACAACAATTGGCTTAAGACCAAGTTCAAGTGACTTTTTAAGAACGAATCGAGTCTGAGGCATTGGACCTTCTTGAGCATCTACAAGCAGAAGCACGGAGTCAATGGCACGCAAAACACGTTCAACTTCTGAACCGAAGTCGGCATGTCCTGGTGTATCCACAATGTTTATCTTAGTTCCTTTGTAGTTAACTGAAGTATTTTTTGAATAGATGGTAATACCACGTTCAAGTTCAAGAGCGTTAGAGTCCATAGTGACACCTTCTTCAACCATTCCGCATTGCTTCATTAGCTGGTCAGTAAGGGTTGTTTTGCCATGGTCAACGTGTGCAATTATGGCTATATTTCTGATTTCGTTTAGTTTCATATTATTAATTAAATGTTGTCCCTAATGGGTGAAAAATAAAATCGCCCTAGGGCGTTATGCTTAATACTGTATCATACTTTTTAGAATTTGTAAACAAAAGCCCAAATACCTATATATTTACAGAGGTTTAACCTCAAATTATGAGATTAAACCTCTGTAATAGGCCAAATTTATAACAATTTTACGATGTCGTGATAAGTTATAAATACCATTAAAAGCATTAATATACCAAAACCAGCCATATTTACAATATTAGCTATTTCTGGCTTAATTCTTGAACCTTTAATTTTCTCTATAAGTAAGAACAATAGTCTTCCTCCATCTAGAGCTGGAAATGGCATTAAGTTTATCACAGCTAAATTAACAGAAATAAGAGCTGTAAATGACAGTAAGTAGATAAAACCAAATTTAGCTGCATCTCCTACTACTCCAACTATTCCAATTGGACCAGTCACGGCAGACATATCTCCCTTACCTAATAAGGCACCACTAATTAATTTATAGAAACCAACAGCAGTATTGACTGTTAAGTTTGAAGTAAGTTTAAGTCCTTCCCAAACAGCTTGATAGACAGGTAATCTTAATGTTCCAATAGTATCCATAGAAATTCCAATAGCAGGAAAACCATCTTTATTATTTACAGGAGTAACTTCTAATTCTTTATTTTCCTGACCTCTAATAAATTCTACTTTTACAGGTTCATCTCCATGCTTTTTAATAAAAGTTTGAACACTCTCAGCTACAAAAGTTGATGACAAAAGTTTTGTTGAGTCTGTCGCAGTTCCTAAAGACAGAAGTTTATCTCCAGCTTTTAATCCAGAGATTTCAGCAGGACTACCCTTAACAACACTCGTAACAGTTAGATATTGATTATTAACAACTACTCCTTTTGGAGCCATAGCAACAGAGGAAGGAAGTCCAGACATATAACCAGCTGTAAGTAAAAACCATGCAACTAAAAAATTCATAGCAACTCCAGCCAGTAAGACAAGTGCTTGTATGTATTTAGGTTTACTTGTAAAACTTCTTTTTTTATCTTCTTCGCTTACGACGACAGAAGGGTCATCTCCATTCTCTCCGAATATTTTCACATACCCACCAAATGGCAATGCATTTAAATTATAAGTCGTCTCCCCTATTTTTTTACCAAAGATTTTTGGAGGAAAACCAAAAGAAAATTCATCTACTCTTATACCTGACTTTTTGGCCACAATAAAATGCCCAAATTCATGAGAAACAACAAGAACCAATAAAATAACAATAAAAATTATAATACTCATTAAAATATCATAGCATATTTTAATATTTACTAAAAATAAATAGCCCCAAACAAAAGTTTAGGGCTATTTATTTGACTATTTAATTATTCATTAAATCTGTTTCCTTTTTAGCAAAGATTGCTTCAAGATTTTGATTTGACTCATTAACGCATTTTTGAATATCGTCTTTGGCATTTTTTGCATCATCTTCAGGTAAATCTTCCGTCTTATCAATTTCTATTTGTCTTTCCTTACGAACACTTATGCGAGCATCTTCTAATTTTTCTTTAAGAATTTTAACAAGCTTTGATCTATTCTCTGTCGTAAGCATAGGAAAAATTGCTCTAACTCCATCGCTATCAGACACAATAGAAAGTCCTAAGTTCGCAGAACTTATAGCTGCTTCAATGCTTTTTATTTGATTTTTATCCCAAGGAGAGATGCGTAATGTTTTAGAATCTTCAATCGTTATTCCTGCAACATTCTTAATTGGTGAATATGAACCATAACTTTCTACCATTATATTATCAAGTATCATCGGAGTTGCCCTACCAGTATGAACAGATGAATACTCCTTGGAAAGCCATTCTTCTACTTTTTTTAATTCCACCTTAAAATTTGTTGTATTGTATGCCATATAATTTACGAACTTTATTTATAATTTTTATTAATTCTACCTACATTATAACACAAGTGCTATATGTTCTAAAATCATTTTAACAGAAGCTCCGGGGGTAGAAAGAAAGCTTCGACAATTCTTTAACTCATCTAAAATAAATTTACTATTTTCATTATCTATATCCATTTTCCATTTCTTATAAATTATCCTTTCTAAACCATTTATAAGCGATATGGCTTTAAATCTTAGACCTCCACTATTTTCATTATCTTTAAATTCTTTAATAATTTCTGCCACTTTTTCTATTCGATTATTTTGAGAAGATTCAAAAAATTCTTTCGCTAACTTATCATCTAAATCATTGTTCTTTTCTGTGTTCTTTATTAGATGAACTCTAGATAAAATTGTCCCTAATAGTAAAGATGCATCCGGAACAACAATGAAGAAATGAGTATTAGGTGTTGGCTCCTCTATTACCTTAAGTAAGGTTTGCTCCGCTTCGCGATTAATGAATTTTGTTCCAATTATGCAAATCTTTTTCTTGCCATCTGTTGGCTTATTGTAATACCATTCTTTAATCTTCTGACTATCTTGTATTGAAAAAGAGTCATAAAGATTTAATAATACATCTGGACTGTGTTTATTTATATGCCCCTGTTCTTCTAAATATATACGCAAAGAATAAACAGTCTCTTCTGGATTGTCCTCAATTACATAGCTATGATAAAGGTCTTGCGGAAACAATTCTTCAAAATTAACCATATTTACTATTGTACCTCAAATGGAAAAATATCTGAAAGCTCTCCTGAATAATAAAATTCATAAGAAAGACCACCAAAAGTATAATCTCTATCACTAATTGTAATAGTAGAGCCTCCAACTTCTGGATTTTCTTTTGGAACTGATTTATTAAAACCTAAATTAAACAATGTCGCTAATACTTCAGGGCGATCATTTATAGGATAATTACTTGTCTCCCATTGATGCATTATCTGCTTTAAAAATATTGCAGTATACAAATAAGAGTAATAGTGATTTTTATTATCAGTTAATCTACCCATTAGTTCAGTATTTGGATCTCTATCTCCGTAATTAAAAATATCTTCATGGTCAGCTCCTAAGTAAAATGGACTATTCTTATCTTTTAAATTACTTTCAATAACTTTCGCTGTTTCAACTTTAACTCCAGCTACCCCATAAGAAAACTTAGTCCCATTTCCAAGAACTTTTAATGGTTCAAAATACTTCTTATATGATTCACGATTAGCAGTAAAAAATCTAAACTGTTCAGAGATTACCGTTGAAACTATTATTCGAGCAGGAACTCCTGAATCACGACTAGCTTGCAGAATAACATCCTTATCTTTTACAAGAGCATCTCTTAATGTCTCCCATTCTGGAGATGACATCCAGCTAAAAATACTTTGGCTGGTTAAATTATTATTTAAAGCAAGAATTCCATTACCGATTTCATCACACTTGTCCATTTTATCTTTCAAGAAAGAATTATTATTGGCAGTAACTATAATAATTGCATTAACCATTTTCTCTGCAACAACAGTAGATTTAGTTGTTATATATGAATCCAAAATTCTTTGACCGTTTTCTGGTAAGACAGAAGCAATCGTCATAATCTTACACTCAAGGCTTGGACTTAATTTATTTAAATTTGTAAGAGTTGCCGTCTTCTTAATATTTGGCAAACGAGTTCCATCTTTTTTAATGTTATTAAAAAATTCGTTTCGTGAATCAATACTTCCTTTTACATCAGTTAGATGCAATCTCATAGCAACAAAAACAGCAGAAAAGACTAATCCTACTCCTGCAAAGCCACAAACGACTACAATTAATATAATTTTCAATAATTTCTTGTTTTTAAATATTTTCATTTTATCTTTTACTCAAAATAGTTTTCTTATAAGTCTCCAAATGATTCAACGCTTCCCCTGTACCTTTTACTACACAAAGAAGAGGGTCATCTGCAACTCTTGCTTTAACTCCAGTCCGTCGATAAATAAGATCTGCTAAATTACGAAGCTGAGATGAACCTCCGGTCATTATAATGCCGTCATCTATAATGTCAGCTGATAATTCAGGCGGGGTCAAGGACAAAACTTCTTTAATAGCAGAAATCATCGCTCTTAATTCTTTATCGATAGCTCTAACTATTTCATTTGTAGAAATTTGAGCAGTACGAGGTAACCCTTGAATAAAGTCACGCCCTTTAATGGTAATGGTTAGTTCTTCTTCAAGAGGAATGGCTGCTCCAATCTTAATTTTTATAGCTTCAGCTGTTCTATCGCCAATAGCAAGATTAAAGGTCTTCTTTATATAGTCAGCAATAGCTAAATCAATCTTATCTCCAGCACATTTAACAGAAGTTGAAGCCACTATTCCACCTAAGGCAATAACCGCTACGTCTGTCGTACCACCTCCGATATCCATAATCATATGCCCTTTTGATTCATGTATTGGTATTCCAGCTCCAATGGCAGCTAATATTGGCTCTTTAACAACATAAGCATTTGAAGCTCCAGCTTTAACCGCGGCTTCAACAACAGCACGCCTTTCGGTTGAAGTTATTCCAGCTGGAACCGAAACCATAACATCTGGCTTAAATAGATTATATTTACCAAGAGTTTTCGTAATAAAATACCTAAGCATTGCTTCGGTCACTCTATAATCTGCAATTACCCCATCCTTCATTGGACGATAAACTATTATACTTTCAGGAGTTTTACCTATCATTTCCTTTGCTTCAATACCAATTGCCAGTATCGTATTGTCCTGTTCTGAAACAGCAACAACGGAAGGCTCATTCAAAACAACACCCCTTCCTGGTAAATATACGAGTGTATTTGCTGTCCCCAAATCAATACCTAATTTTTTAGAAAATAATGCCATATAATTGTTTTAACTCAATTCACTATATCACAAAATGAGTTAAAAAATAAACTAAAATTAAATGCTTAAATTTAAACATTTTGTGATAACATATAGGTATGTACATAGTAACTGTTATTCCGATTCAAAAAGGATTTCAAAGAGAAAATCTAACTTATTTCTCACCGACAGAGATTCCGCTTGGAAGTATAGTTTCTATTCCACTACGTTCAAAGACGGCAGATGCCATAGTTATTGATGTAGAAAGTGCGCGGGATTTAAAATACGACCTAAAAAAAGCCGATTTTCAATTAAAAAAAATAGTAAGCGTAAAAGGATCATCACCATTCTCTAATTCGTTCTTTATTGCTTGTGAAAAAATGAAAGATTATACAGTCAGCAATACAGGCGTCATTATTAAAACATTACTACCTGCGGTTTTTCTTGAAAACGTAAAAGATCTTAAAAAAATTAAAAAAAATGAAGATGAAGTAAAGGAAAGAGAATCAGAAAATGTTAAACAAGATAAATTAATCTTTCAAGCACTAACTCCTGATCGTATGAGTTGGTATCGAACTTTAATCAGAGAGGCTTTCGCAAAGAAACAATCCGTATTTATATGTGTCCCTACACGCTTTGATATTGAACAATTAAAAATTGAATTAACTAAAGGTATTAGTCAGTATGTCTTTTCTTTCCATGCTGATTTAGGTAAAAAAAATCTTATTAATACTTATAATTCTTGCATTAATGAGCCTCATCCTATCCTTATTATTGGAACTGGAATGTTTTTATCTATTCCACGTCATGATATTAAAACTATTATTGTAGAACATGAAAATTCAGATGCGTACAAACAGTTTAATAGACCATTTATTGATATCAGAACTTTTGCTGAAATATTATCTTCTGTCGATAAAATTAAATTAATATTTGGTGACACATTACTTAGACCGGACACACTTCATAGACATGACATCGGAGAATTAGGAGAAGTTGCTTCTCCTCTATTCAGACTGCCACAGGCGGAAAGACAAATGGTTATAGATATGAAAGAACAAGTAGATGAGAAAGGTGCAAAAACTTTTGCTGTTCTATCTGACACCACCCAAAAAATGATTGCCTACGCAATAGAACATAATGAATCAGTTTTATTGTTTACAATAAGAAAAGGTCTTGCTGGTGTAACAGTCTGCCATGATTGCGGATCTACTCTTCTTTGCCCAACCTGCGCTACTCCTGTAGTTCTTTATGGTTCAAAGCAAAGAAGTGCAACCAAAATAGTAAATTCGCGTATATTCATGTGCAATAAATGCGGATATAAAGATACGACCGAAGTCAGATGTGGAATATGTCAAAGCTGGAATCTTACTCCCTTAGGCATTGGAACTGATAGGGTTTATGAAGAAGTCAGGAGGTTATTCCCAAATAGTAAAATAATTCAAATGGATAAGGAAACTGTCCCAACAGACAAAGAAGCAAGAATAGCCATGGTTGAATTTTATAAAAACCCTGGAAGTATATTAATTGGAACTGAAATGGTTTTCTCATATATAAATACTGAAGTCACCCACAGCGCAATTATTTCACTAGATGGACTACTCTCAATTCCTAGTTTTAATATTACTCAAAAAATTTTACATATAATGGAAAAGCTTCATGAAATAACTAAGCGTAATTTAATTATTCAAACTCGTATACCAGAAAATCCAATCTTAGAGCACATTTTAAATGGAAATGTTCTTCCTCTTTATCGTGAAGATTTAAAAGAAAGAAAACAATTTGGATACCCACCATTCAAAAGATTAATAAAAATAACTTTTACAGGTTCAGCTCCAGATACAGAGAAAGCTCGTTCTTTTATTGACCGTTACTTGGGAGGATATGAACCACAAATATTTAGTGCCTTTGTCGGCAAGGTTAAAGGACAATATGTTACTAATACTGTAATTAAAATTGACCCATCTCTTTGGCCACTACCCATAGATGATAAAAAAACTATTAGTACTCATTTGTCTGAAAACCTGTATCGTCTATCACCAGCATTCGCTATTAATGTAGACCCAGAGGATTTATTATAATAGTTGACAAAAATGTAATAAGTTGTAAACTATAGAAAATGTATTTTTCCAAACTCATTAAATTAGAATAAAATGAAGCAAAAAAACACTAAGGTTGTAGTGATGCCATTTTTCTTTCTGCATGGAGGGAAAATAGTAAAACTAATTGAGACTGATGTAAACGTCTCAATCGCGATGGATTTACTGGGGAATCGATTCCCTGTCGCAACAAAACATTTAGAGATCATGCCTACATGTAAAAATGAGGTATGCACAGACTTAAGCTATTGCTCTTGTCAAAATCGAGAAAGCATTAATTGTAAGTCCTACTTTTGTTTCGATTATAAAAAGTTAGATTTATCAATAGTAGTGTAATTTTAAAAACAGACCCTCTTAAATAGATACCCTCTATTTCAAGAGGGTTTTCTATTGAAAGAACAGCAATGCATTAAATAATAATATATGTCTAGTCTACTCTTGCTTGAAATATAAAGTTGTGATATCATAAGCCCCATATATGATTACCGTAATTGAAGTAAAAAAGAATACAAATGAGAACAATATGAATCTTGTTCGCAGATTCACTCGTAAGGTTCAAGAGTCTGGAATTATTCAAAAAGTTAAAAGTAAGCGTTATAACGAAAGAGCTGAATCAAAAATTAAAACAAAGATTGCAACTCTAAAAAGAATCAATCGTAAAAAAGTTTTAGAAAAGTTACAGAAGTTAGGAAAAGCTCCAATTCAAGTTAAACGCGGAGGACATCGTTAATAATCTGTCGCGTTTTAAAGACACTACGCGACACGATTTTGCAAAATCGCATGATAGAGACAGAATTCTGTACAATTACAAATACAACAAAAGGCAAGCCCCCACGCTTGCCTTTTGTCTATATGAAAGAGGCCGTCTTAGGTAAAAAGTATGAATTAGGTGTCAGCTTCCTCTCCCCTAAAAAACAAAAAGAGATAAATCTAAAATATAGATCTATAAATAAAACAACAAATATTTTATCTTTCCCTTTAACTAAAACATCCGGTGATATCACTTTTGATTTAGCAAAAGTAAAACGAGATGCGCCACTTTTTGATATGTCATATCCAAAATTTCTGAAGTATTTATTTATACACGGCCTCTTGCATTTGAAAGGATTCGATCATAGTAGTATAATGGAAAAACAAGAACAAAAATTTCTTAAAATGTTTTCGTAATTTCTTTTGTAATGATTAAAAATAATATAAACGTGGGAATCGATATAGGAACCCATACTACAAAAGTAGTAGTGATTGGATACGACAAGGAGACAAACTCCCCTTGTTTCATTGCATCTGGAACTTCAGACACGGCCGGAATGAGATTAGGATACATTACAAATATTGACCAAGTGGGAGAAAGTATTAAAAAAGCTGTTAAGCAAGCTGAGTCATTTTTGGGAGGAGTTAAAATTAAAAAAGCTTGTGTTTCAATAGGAGGTATTAGCTTAAGCTCTTCTGTTTCAACAGGATCGGTTATTATTTCTAGAGCTGACCAAGAGATAACTCAATTAGATATTTCAAAAGCCTTAGCTTCAAGTGAGGAAAATTTAGATATCATAAATAAAAAAATTATACATATCATACCTATCGCATATAAATTAGACGGTAAGGATATTCATGGCCGCCCAGAAGGAATGCATGGTATTAAACTAGAAGTTAAAACTTTGTTTATTACTTGCCTTAAACAAAATATTGAAGATTTAATAACAGCCTTGGGCATTGCAAATATCGAAGCCATAGACGTTGTGGCAACACCTATTGCACTTTCAACCGTAATACTAAATACTAAGCAAAAAACAGCAGGCTGTGCATTAGTTGATATTGGAGCAGAGACAGTTTCTGTTTCTGTTTTTGAAAATAACCTACTTATATCCTTACAGGTTTATTCTATTGGTAGCATGGATATTACAAAAGACGTTGCTCTTGGTTTTAAAATTGCTCTTGAAGAAGCTGAAAGTGTGAAGCTTGGTAGTGTCTTAGGTGGAGATTATCCAAAGAAAAAAGTTGATGAAATTATAGAAGCAAGACTAGGTGACATATTTGAACTCGTAGAAAATAGTCTTAAGCGAATTAAGCGCAACGAACTTCTTCCTGCTGGAATAATTATTACAGGTGGAGGAGCTCACATAGCCAAGATAGAAGAAATTGCTAGAAAGCAATTAAACCTTCCTGCAAAAGTAGGACCAGTAGATACGACCATGAACTCAAAACTTAAGATAAAAGATGCCTCTTGGTACGGAGCCTATGGACTTGCCATTTCCCCCTCTCAAGGCAGTAATGGAAATATGCAAAACTCTCTCGGTGATAGCGTAAAACAAGTTAAAGGATTTTTTAAATCTATTTTTTCTCAACTTTTACCTTAATCTTTATATAAAACAAAACAAATGGAACATTCTGTCAAATGTTTCCTTTTTGTGAATTTCTGGTATTATGTACTAAGTAATTTATTATTAATGAGCATACTTTCTTCGCCGTCAGTAATGATGCCAGAGGATGCTATAAACATATGCCTAAAATCAATCCAGACATAGAATCATTTGCGAGAATTAAAGTTATCGGTATTGGCGGTTCAGGCAAAAACGCCTTAAACCATATGATAGCTTCGAAAGTTAAGGGTGTCGAATTCATAGTAATGAATACTGATACTCAAGACTTACACAACTCCTTAGCCGAAAAGAAGGTGCATCTTGGTAAGAACTTAACTAAAGGCTTAGGTGCTGGTATGAATCCAGAAATAGGTCGCCGTGCAGCAGAAGAAACTAAAGCTGAAATTCAAGATGTTATCAAAGGAGCCGACATGGTCTTTATTGCTTGTGGTATGGGTGGTGGTACCGGTACAGGTGCTGCTCCTATTGTTGCTCAAGCTGCTAAAGAACAAGGCATCCTAACTGTAGCCGTAGTAACAAAGCCATTTTCATTTGAAGGAAATCAACGTATGAAATTAGCAGAAATGGGTCTTTCTGAACTTGAACGTGAAGTAGATGCTATTCTTGTAATTCCAAACGACAGACTTATTGTTATTTCAGGTAAAGACGTAGGCTTTAGACAAGCTTTCGCTTTGTGTGATGAAGTACTTAAACAAGCAGTAGAAGGCATATCAGAGCTTATTACAACTCCTGGTATGATAAATGTAGACTTTGCTGATATTAAGGCTGTTATGTCTGATGCAGGAAGTGCATTAATGGGAGTAGGTATAGCCGCTGGAGAAGGCAGAGCTGAGAAAGCAGCCCTTCAAGCTATTAATTCCCCTCTTCTTGATCTTTCTATTTCTGGAGCCAAAGGAGTTCTCTTTGCAATTTCGGGTGGTGACGATTTAACTATTCATGAAATTCAAGAAGCAGCTAAGGTTATTACAGAATCTATCGACAAAGAAGCTAAGGTTATATTCGGAACTATCAGTGATGATAAACTTAAAAAAGGTGAGATGAAAGTAACAGTTATTGCTACTGGATTCCCTACCGATATGCCAAAGCGTTCACTATTTCAAATCCATCAAAAGTCAGTTGAATCAACAGTGGCTACTTCTACAAAAGAAGAAGTTATCCAAGCAGTAAACAATAAAGATTCAATTAAAGATAATTCATCAGAATACATAAAGAAAAACGACAAAGTAGAAAAAGTAGAAGATGATCTATTCATAGACGATACCGATGATTGGAGTACGGTTCCAGCATTTTTAAGAAGAAATAAGAAGTAAAAAAATTCTAAATAAGATAAATAAAACCCTAAATAATTTTTATCAAAGGGGCATGCGCAAGGCCGATGGGCCGAGCAATGAGGAAATTTTCAACAGAAAATTATCCGGACCCTTTGAAAAAATATTATTTAGGGTTTTATTATTTTGTATATTTTAATATTTTAGTATAAAATAACTAACATGTACGATTTAATTATATTAGGTGGAGGACCTGCCGGTAGTGCCGCTGCGGTCTACTCTGCCCGCAAACAACTTAAAGGAGCTATCATAACCAGTGAATTTGGTGGTCAATCTATGGTCTCAGAGCTTATCTATAACTGGATTGGAACTCCAGAGATTTCTGGTATGGACCTTGCTTCTAATTTAAAAAAACATGTCCAATATTATAAAGGACCCTATTTAGATATAATCGAAGGAGAAAAAATAACCTCGATTATTAAAAATGAAAATATATTTACGGTTAAATCAGAAACAGGCAAAGAATTTACTTCCAAAACAATTCTGATCTCAACCGGCAGTGGAAGAAGAAAACTCGAAGCTATTAATGCCGACAAGTATGAGCACAAAGGAATTACTTATTGTGCTTCATGTGATGGACCGATGTTTGATGGCCAAGATGTTATTGTTGTCGGTGGTGGGAATGCAGCCTTTGAGTCAGCGGCTCAACTTCTAGCCTATTGCAAAAGTGTTACATTAATCCACAGAAGAGATACATTCAGAGCAGACGAAATTACAGTTAAAAAATTACTTGAAAATCCTAAATTTAAAACAATAGTTAATGCCGAGATAATAAGAGTTGATGGAGAACAATTTGTAAATTCCCTTACCTATAAAGATAAATTATCAGGAGAAGAACATACAATCAATTCCAATGGAATATTTGTAGAAATAGGACAAATCCCTAATATTGAATTCGCAAAAGACATTGTTAAGATAGATACAAATGGCAAGATTATTGTCGATCCTATGACTCAAACAACTTCAAATGAAGGTATCTGGGCTGCTGGAGATTGCACAAATGGAAGATATCATCAGAATAATATAGCTGTTGGAGATGCCGTTAAGGCATTGGAAGATATATACCTTTGGATACAAAAGAATAAATAGAAAAAAACCTTAATTAATTATTATCGAGGGGCGTGCGCAAGACCGACGGGCCGAGCAATGAGGAAATTTCTAGCAAGAAATTATCCGGACCCGAGATAAAATTAATTAAGGTTTTTAGTTACTCTGATTATCTAAAATTTCTTCAAGAATTTCAAGTTCGGCTTTCGTATTTGGTTGAAATATTTCCATCATATTAGAAACTGGAATAGCTTTTATCTTATGACCTCCTTCTTGAGCTATTTTTACCAAATCAGTAATGTAATATTCTCCTTGAGCATTTAAATTTTTTAATTTATCTATATTATTCCAAAGCCACTTTGCATCAAAAGCATAGATAGCTGGATTAATTTCTTTAATTTTTCTTTCTTCTTCTGTCGCATCTTTATGTTCAGTAATTTTTATGACTTCGCCATTTTCGTCACGAATTATTCTACCAAGGAAATAGGCTCCAGCTCTCCAGTCTTCAAAATCAGGTAGCACTACTGTCCCCATTGTTATGACTGATTTTTCTTTATTATATGCATCAATAACATCATTTATTGTTTCCTTTGAAATTAATGGTTGGTCTGCCGAAACAACAAAAACCATTTCATGGTCAGGATGAACAGAATTCTTGGCAGACAAAACAGCATGACCAGTTCCTAGTTGTTCTTCTTGATGAGCATAATTATAACCTCTTCCTATAACATCGAAAATTCTTTCCTTTTTATAACCGACAACAATAACAGGATCAATCGGTAAATTTATAAATGATAAAGTATCTAAAATATGTCTTAAAAATGGTTTACCCTTAAGCATAGCAAGAGCTTTGGGCTCGTCTGTTCCCATTCTTTTACCCTTTCCTGCAGCTAAAATTATTATTTGTGTTTTTTTCATATGAATTAAATAAATATAAACGACGAGTGTTTTATATACAGGATTCTCGCCCTACGGTCGCTGGTATTTTTCGGCCTCATAAATTCGGCAACGAAAAATCTTTCGACTCCTGTGCGCAAATGAAGAAGTTCATTTGCTATCGCTCGTAAAAATTACATGAGTAATTTTTGTGCGCGATACAGGAGTCGAACCTGTGACCTACCCCACGTCAAGGGGTCGCTCTACCAACTGAGCTAACCGCGCAATTATATATTGATTATTTGAATACTTCCTATTTTGCGGAAGCGGTGAGATTTGAACTCACGATACGGTTTCCCATATGCCGCTTTTCGAGAGCGGTGCCTTCAACCACTCAGCCACGCTTCCGTATGTCATGAAGCCACACCTCCCTTTACCATCAGATTATACAGAATAAGCCTATAATTATCAAGGCTTCATAGGTCCAATGCTAGAGAGGTCCAGACTAGCAGAGGTACAACATAATAGAGGTCCAACCTCGAAGTAAGAGATTGTACATCTATTACTTAATCTAATGGTTATTGATCCTAGTCAATCAAACTCTTCCCCGTCATAGATTCTGGCTTTTTAATACCTAAAATTTCAAAAATAGTTGGGGTGATGTCTGCAAGAGTTCCTTTGTGTAAAGTTCCAGTCATGTTCGTTAAAATAAATGGCACAGGATCTGTCGTATGAGATGTATGTCTCTCTCCTGTCTCTTGGTCAATATTTATTTCAGCATTGCCATGGTCGGCTGTTATACAAGCTGTCCCACCATTTGCATGAAGAGCTTCTAGAACTCTTCCAAGCTGTTTATCTATTTCTTCTACTCCTTCTATAATTGCTGGAACATTTGCAGTGTGTCCTACCATATCAGCATTAGCAAAATTTATAAATAAAAAGTCTGTGCCTTTTTTAATTTGTTCTATAACCTTACCAGCAATTGCTTCTGCCATCATCTTTGGAGCAAGGTCATGAGTTAGAATATCCTTACGACTTGGAACAAGTATATACTCCTCTCCTTCATATGGTTTCTCTACACCACCATCTAAGAAATATGTTGCATGTGCAAACTTCTCAGTCTCAGTGATATGAGCTTGAGTTAGGTGAGCCAATGATAACTCTCTAGCTAGTGTTGTATCAATTTTAATTGAAGGAAAGGCAACTGAGCATTTATAGTCTGTTCCATAATCAGTCATAGTCACTAATTTAAGGTTTAGACTTCCGGAAATTTCAATAATCTTATGAGTAAGCATGCGTGCTCTATCGGCTCTAAAATTGAAAAAGAATATTCCATCGTTTTTTTCTATCAAATGCTTTTTCCCTTCCTTATCTAAACACAAAAATGGATTAATGTGTTCATCAACAACTCCATCTTTATATAAATTTTCAACGAAAGTACTAGGAAGAATATCACAAGTGTTACCTTCTCCCTTAAAAATTATTTCTTCTACTTTTAACAATCTATCCCAATTATTATCTCTATCCATTGCATATAAACGTCCTGAAACTGAAGTGATGAATCCCACTCCTAAGTTTATAATTACTTCTTCTAATTTTTTAATATAGGCAGATGCACTCTGAGGTGGAACATCGCGCCCATCGGTAAAGACGTGGATTGCAATTTTATTTATTCCTGCCTCTTTTGCAATTTTAAGAAAAGCGAATAAATGCTCCATATGACTATGCACTCCACCAGGAGAAAGAAGACCCATTACATGAAGAGTCGCATCATTCTTTTTTATATGGTCAAAAAGCTCCAAGAAAGCAGGATTTTTTGCGAAGTCGCCATTTAGTACTGCTTTATCAATTCTTACCAAATCTTGATCCAAAGGTCTACCCGCCCCGATTGTCATATGCCCTACTTCACTATTCCCCATTTGACCACTAGGTAGCCCTACAGCGAAAGCAGACGCATCTAATGTCGTATGTGGATACTTACTCCAAATGTTATCAAAATTAGGTTTATGGGCAGCTGCGATGGCATTATCTTTCGTATCTTCTCTATAGCCCCAACCATCAAGGACAATCAATGCAATTTGTTTCTTATTCATAGGGATTATTATATCATAAAAGTTTGGCATTATTAATTTATAATATACCATTAATCTATTGATAAAATTTGTATTTTTGAATATAAATGTTATACTAACCTTGTTAATTTTGGCCTTATCGTCTAACGGTTAGGACATCGGCTTTTCAAGCCGGTAATCTGGGTTCAATTCCCAGTAGGGTCACAAAAGCGCGAATTCAAAAAGACTGGACTTCTCCAGTCTTTTTCGCTTTTGTGAAAGCGCAGGCATAATTTTTCAGTAGAAAAATTGCCGAGCTGGGGTCGCGAACACTTACATATTTTATGAGTAATCGAAATAAAATATTTAGTGATTTGTGACCTCCAGTGACCTTTAATTTAATGACAAATAAGTGTATTCACGATCCCAATAGGGTCATGGAAAAATTATATTAAAAAAACCATATTAATCTCTTAATATGGTTTTTTAAACATTAAATACAGAACAATTTACACCAACTACTTAAATCCAAGTATATTTCTTTCAGCTTGTGACAATTTAGATAAAGCTTTTTCTCTTAATTTCACTACTTCTTCTTCGTCATTTAAAATAGTTATAGTACCACCATCGGTAATTAGATAATAATCGACTTCATTTGTAAAAACTAATACTCCAGAAGTTTTTGTAGTGCTTGCATCCACCTGACTATCAGCAAAAGCTGAAGCAATGTTAGGATCCTTCAAATATCCAACCACACTTGATTTTCTTCCATCAAAATCAGTATGGTAAACTTCGTACATCATGACAAAGGTGAATGATGATAAATTTTGTCCAATCAAGGACTTAAGTTCTTTTTTATCCATAACGCTTAAATTTAAAATGTGAATTTTTTCTTTACATTACATCTAATTAGCCATTTTGTCAATCCACAGATCTAAATCCTCTTACCCCCGCAAAAAAGGCGACTCTAATTTTGTCGCACTTGGGTCACATAATTTTTAACACCTATTTCATATAGGTATTTTGTAATGACCCAATAAGATATTTTTATGATTTGGAATCTGATATAATAATGCACATGATATATAAAAGAATAATAATTCTAGGAGGTAGCGGTTCCGGAAAATCTACCTTAGCGAATAGAATTAGTTTGTATACAGGTTATCCTATTCATCATCTAGATAATATACTTTTAAATTCAGATTGGTCTCAAAAAGAAAAAAGTGAATGGTTAAATATCTGTAAAAAAGAATTTCTTTCCGAAGATACTGGTGTTATAGATGGTAATTATTCGTCTGTGCTTAATGAAAGAATAGAATGGGCAGATTTAATAATTTTTATAAACGTGCCAACTCTTCGCCATCTGTTTAATATATTTAAAAGATCACTTTTGGTTAATCTAGGATTAGAGAAAAGATATGGAATGGAAAAAGGAAGAAAAGATACAGTCGATTTAAAATTTTTTAAGTGGGTATTAAATTGGAATAGAGGTCATAAAAAGGAAATGCTAAACTTATTGGGATCAATAAAAAACAAGAGAATTATTGTAACAAATAGTCCTAGAAAGTTAAACATTGAAAAGCTACTAAATGAGTAAGAATATAATTAGCAAACAAAATTAGGATTATATTTCCACAAATACCCTTATCTTCTCCATAATTTAATTCCTATTTTGTCGTAATTGAGTCACATTGACAAAACACAATATTTATACTATAGTATAAATAAGACTGAGTTATTCAGCAACGTATTTGAAGAATCGTATGTCTTCAAGATTGCTCTTTATATTTATAAATTTACCGTTATGGCAAAAAAATTACCAGAAGGCCAATTCCAGATTACTGATGGACCTTCAAAATTTGATTTAATGTCTAGCCTATTTGATGGCAAGATAGTAAAAATAACTTGTGATTTATCAGGTCAAGAGACAAAAATTAAAATTTGTCCAAAGATTGAAGTTGTATTTATTATTATTGGAATGGAAGATGGTTCTCGTGAATCATGGTTTGGAGAAGTTAATTTCTCTGATTATAATTATGAACATGGGCGTCGCAGGTTCTACTACAACACCAAACGAAGAACAGGACACATAAGAGAGCTTATAAAATAACTCCTTATAAAGTATCAATTGAAGCATTCAGAAATGGATGCTTCTTTTTTATTTAACTCCCAAATCCCCTTATCTCCCCTACAATCTAGGTCCAATTTTGTCGAACTTTTTAGAAGTACATACATAATTTTTCGGTAGAAAAATCACCGAGCTGAAATCGCGAGTACTTACGCAAAAGCTGAGTATCTAAAAAAAATTATTAATATGTAACATATATAATAACGTTACATGCCGTGCTATATCATCATATTATTAAAAAAGTGCCAACATCTTTTTGATGCCAGCACTTCAATATAAATTGATATTTTTCTTTATTCAACTACAACAAGAATATAATGACGATGGTCATAAAAAAAATCTCCGTTTACTTTATGAATGTTGAGAATACGGTCAACACCACAAACTCCCAAACTAACTGCAATACTATCTGCACCAAATATACGATTACGATACCAAAGCGAACCAATACACAATATTTGTTCCTGATATTGAAAAAGTGGATGACTTTTTCCAAAAGTTAATAGTTCAGCTAAATTCGCAAGTCTATTACCTTTTTTGTAAATTGACTGAATTACACGATCAAAACAATGATATGTACCAAATTGTTCTTCAGATTTAATAATCGATGCTATTACACGAACAATGTCGTCAGTTTGCCCAAATGGTTTTATTACTGGAAAATTAGTAGAATTAATACTATTGTCTCCGTATTCATAGTGACCATCCTTTATCATTTCATCAAGAGATTTACTGTAATCAACAGTCAAATCGAATTCCATCTCTGTATTGAAAATTTTAGATTTTAATTTCTCTTCTGTTTTCATAATATAGTTTTTAATGAGCTAAGCTCGGTTTATGTGAATTTTTCTTCACTTTACAATATATTAGTCCTTCTGGCAA
>JBBRTD010000005.1:0-45728 GCA_038244685.1 Minisyncoccia bacterium
CGAAATTTTAGGTCGGGGAGGAAGGAGAGGATGACGCCAGGTCAGCATGTCCCTTGATACCTTGGGCTACACACATAATACAATCGCAATTACAACGGGCAGCGACGGGGTAACCCTGAGCGAATCCTTTAAAAATTGCGCCAGTTCGGATTGGGGGCTGCAACTCGACCCCATGAAGTTGGAATTACTAGTAATCGCGGGTCAGACATACCGCGGTGAATACGTTCTCAAGTCTTGTACTCACCGCCCGTCAATTCAAGGGAGCCGGGAATACTCGAAATCTCTCCAGAAGGAGGGCCTACAGTAAGCTCGGTGACAGGGAATAAGTCGTAACAAGGCACGGGTAGCGGAAGCTGTTCGTGGAATAATTCAATTTGAAATCGATCACTCATCTTAATTTATTAAGTGAGCCGATCTTATTGAGTCGATATTGTCTGCCTCAATTGAGCAGACAATGGACATTGATTTTAAGTCCTAAAAGAAATCTGACAAGGAGGGAAAGACCCCTAGAACGGAACAAAATAAAGAAAATTTCTGTTACTATTAAATGGATTACTTGATACAAAATATATAAAACAAATTAAACAAAAAATCTCACGTAAGTGGGATTTTTTGTTTTTATAATTAGTTTGAGATACCATAACTATAAAACCCTCTGGATTAATCCAGAGGGTTTTATAGTTATGTGCTTAAGTCAGCGGGTGCAAAACTCCAACACAATTGCATATGTGAGTGCAGCCGCTGACTTAAAAACACAACGACTGCTACAAATATTATATATTATTCTTTCTAAAATACAAAACATCCCCGATTGCTCGGAGATGTTTTGTTATGCAATTGCTTTAATAAATATAATTATGTATTAAGCGTTGGAACTTTAACTCACTGGGTGTAGTATAGCAAAAATTAGTTGTATTGTCAAGTCTTTTGTGTTATACTACTGGTAGGTTTGTATTGGATAAATGCGCTTTAAAGAAATTTGAAGTGAGGAAAGTCCGAACACATATCTAAAAGTAATTTTAGAAAGTGTAGTGGGTAATACCCATCGGCGGCAACGCCCGAGGTGCGAGCAGAGACGCTATTAACCCGAAAGGGAATAGCATCCAATCAAATGGATGAGTCTTCATATAAATTTGCAAAAATGAAATTGAAGAGTGAAACGGCTAAATCCTTACATGTGTGCAAGATCGTGTCGAATAATTTATGAAAATAAATTATTCGAAGAATCGCTTGAGCTTTACAGTAATGTATCGCCTAGATAAATATTTATCATCTGCTTTACAGCAGATACAGAATTCGGCTTATAGATACAAACCAAATATATGAAAAACACCTTGTCCAAAGCATGGTGTTTTTCATTTGTATTTTATATTAATCTAAACCAAGTATTATATATACTATATAAATATGGGTATTATCAATCAATATTATTTATATAAATTTTATTTCATATTCTTTCAAAACAAAAATGATTTAATTATTTTAAAAATAAATAAATTTTTTAAATTAAATTAAAATAATTTAAAAAAAGTTTTTATTAATTATTATTTTCTTTTTTATAAAAATAAAATAAAAAAAAGTTATCCACACATTTTTATAGAAAAAGTATTGCAGTTATTTCTGATATGTAAGATAATATATGTGTGAGTGTGATAAATTTTTTTTACAAAATATTTTTTTATAAAATTTTGTAAGGTCGTGAAGTCACACATCTTTTAAAAATAATTTTTTTAAATATTATATGGCAGCAAAAAAAGCAGCTAAGAAAGTAGTAAAGAAAGCAGTTAAGAAAGTAGCAAAAAAAGCTGTTAAGAAAGGAAAGAAGTAATTCTTTTTTACTTAGCGCAAGCAGAAAATCCCCTCTCTATCGGGGATTTTCTTTTTGTGCTAAAATGACTAAATTATGAGTATATTAGAAAACATATTCGGAAACGAAAACGACAATCAAATAAAGAAATGGAAGCCTCTCGTAAATAAAATTAATCTTCTAGAAGCAGATATGAAAGAGTTGAAAGACTCTGATTTTGTTCTTAAAACGCAAGAGTTAAAGGGGAGACTTGTTAAAGGGGAGCTATTAGATGATATCTTACCAGAAGCCTTTGCTTTGGTTAGAGAAGCCTCATTACGTACTTTTAATCTAAGGCATTATGATGTCCAGATGATAGGAGGAATTGCACTTCATAATGGAAATATTGCTGAGATGCGTACAGGTGAAGGTAAAACTCTTATGGCCACGCTACCTGCATATTTGAACTCACTTACAGATGAAGGTGTCCATGTGATTACTGTTAACGATTATCTTTCTCGTCGTGATGCTGTTTGGATGGGTCCAGTTTTCTCAATGCTAGGTATTACTTGTGCTGTTGTTAATTCAGAAAACAAATCATACATATATGATCCAACACATCAAGATGAAGAAACGGAAATAGAAAAAGAAGGAGAGATTAGATCTTTCAAGGTTCAATATGAATTTCTTCGTCCTTGTTCTCGAACAGAAGCTTATGCTTGTGATATTACCTATGGAACAAATAATGAATTTGGTTTTGATTTTTTAAGAGACAATTTAGCAAACAGTATTGGAGATGTTGTTCAGAGAGGGCATCACTTTGCGATTGTTGACGAAGTAGACTCTATCTTAATCGATGAGTCACGTACACCACTTATTATTTCTTCGGCCGCTGAAGATTCTGAAGATTTGTATTATACTTTTGCGGATATTGCAAAAAGCTTAAAGATTGAAGAAGACTATGCTGTCGATGAGAAGCTTCGTGCCATTTCGTTGACTGATGCGGGTATTACTAAGGCAGAGGATTTACTTGGTATTAAAGATATTTATACACAAAAGGGCATAAAGTATGTTCATCATTTAGAGACAGCAGTTAAAGCTCGTGCTCTATATGAGAATAATAAAGATTATGTTGTTAAAGATGGCGAAGTTATAATCGTTGATGCTTTTACTGGAAGATTACAACCTGGACGTCGTTGGAGTGAAGGTCTTCATCAAGCGATTGAAGCTAAAGAGGGTGTAAAAATAGAGAAGGAGACTAGAGCTGTCGCTTCTATTACTTTCCAGAATTACTTCCGTTTTTACAAGAAGCTTTCTGGAATGACAGGAACGGCTGAAACATCAAAAGAAGAATTTTTCAAAGTTTATGGATTAAATGTAATCGTTGTTCCTACTCACAGAGATATAAATAGAATAGATCACAATGATTTAATTTATCAAACAGAGAAGAGTAAGCTCTTGGCTGTAGCTGGTAGGGTAAAAGAACTCCATAGTAAGGGGCAACCAGTTTTGATTGGTACTGTTTCTATTGAGAAAAATGAACTTCTCTCGGCTTACCTAACTCAAGCTGGAGTTCCTCATACAATCTTAAATGCTAAAAATCATGAACGTGAAGGAGAAATAATCGCCAATGCTGGACGTTTAGGTGCTGTTACTGTTGCGACAAACATGGCCGGACGTGGAGTTGATATTAAATTAGGTGGTGTTCCTTATAGTTTAGAATCATACGAAGAAGTAAAAGTTTTGGGAGGATTATTTGTTATGGGTACTGAACGTCATGAAGCTCGCCGAATAGATAATCAGCTAAGAGGACGTTCAGGAAGACAAGGAGATCCAGGCGAAACTCAATTCTATGTATCGCTCGAGGATGATTTAATGCGTATCTTTGGTTCCGATCGTTTAAAAAGCATGATGGGCAAATTAGGTATTCCAGAAGATCAGCCAATTGAGAATCGATTTATTTCCAATGCTATAGAAGGAGCTCAAGCTAAAATAGAAGGTTTTCACTTTGATTCTCGTAAGCATACATTAGAATATGACAATGTCATGAATCATCAGAGAAATGTTATTTACGGAAGAAGAAGAGCTATGCTTTCAGGGGATTATGAAAAAATACAAGAATTCCTAGATGACCTTGTTCTTGATTATCCTAAGCTTATAGAAATAATAAAAGAGAAACGTGAGAAAGTGGGAGATGCCGTTTTCTTTGAAACAGTTCGCCGTATCGTTCTTTATATTACAGATAATCTTTGGGTGGAACATTTAGAGACAATGGAATACACACGTTCTTCGGTAAATCTACGTGCTTACGGTCAGCGTGAACCATTGATTGAATATAAGAAAGAAGGATTAAGATTATTTAAAGAAATGGAAACAGTTCTTCGTGAGCAAGCTTCATCTTTAATTTCCACTATGAATGTAGATGTAGAGAGATCAAATGATCAAGTTATTGAAGAGAGACCATCTCTTATTTTAAGCTCAGTCAAAGAAGGGGATGTAACTGTTAAAAATGAAGCAGATAAAATTGGCCGTAATGACCCTTGTCCTTGTGGGTCGGGCAAGAAATATAAAAACTGTGGATTGCTTGATACAGCTGAACATAAGACAAACTTATTAAAGAAGTAGAATTGAAAATATTTAGATGGATGGTATAATATGTTTATTATGATCAATAAGCAATTATTAGATTTTATCGAAGAACAGCTACCTAGGGTTAAAGATAGGGGTGTTATATCCAAAGAACTGCAGAGCCGCGGCTGGACAGTTAAGGATATACAAGAGGGTTTTGGCACAATTGATAGTCAAAACCGTATTCTTTCTGGTGGTGTTGTTTCTCCTGATTTAAAACAAAATAGTTCCGGTAAAAAAATAGCACTTTCATTAGTGCTATTTTTATTTATTGTCGGAATATCTTGTTATTTTATCTGGGGTAATTAACCAATAGTAAGATATTTTATTAATAATTACATAGAGTCGAGCAACATTTTAAGTAATGTCACGTTAAGTAAAATATAGCAAATACCCTTATAAAATAGGCTTTTTATGAAACAAAAGGGGATATATGTCAAAAAAGCTAATAAATCCTTATTTTAAAGGGTAATTAAGCAATATTAACGTAATTTTGTCAATCATTCAAATAGAAAATACCCTTATGAAATAAGGGTATTTTCTATTTGACGACATGGAAAATCATGTTATAACCATTGACTTTTAGATACCTTCGTGCTAATATATTCTCGAGTCCAAATATGTTGTCATTCTGATGATATATAAGGATTTTTTTACTTTAGTCTTAATTTACTATCTTTAAGATAATAGATTAGGGTAAGGTGAACCTTGGCAAGGCGTCTAATGGTACGAAATCATTAACTATGAATAAACAGAAAATAATACGTTACTTGCAGTCGATTGTTGCTATTCCTATGTTAGCTGTGGCTATACCACTTACAGGAATACAGAGCATACCTGACTCGATTTCAATTAACGATAATACAGTTGGGGTTTCTGATTCTGTGATAACAGCACAAGAAAAGGAAGATCTCAAAAAACAGGCTGATAAGGTTGATGCATTCTTTGAATCTCGTAATGCACCACTTGAAGGCTATGGAATGAAGTTTGTTGTTGAAGCCAAGAAAAATGACATCGACTGGAGACTTCTTCCAGCTATAGCGATGAGAGAAACAACCGGAGGCAAACAGGCATGTAAAAATCCTAAAGCCCCTAACAATAACTTTGGTTGGTCTTCATGTAAGAAAGGATTTGACTCAGTAGATCAATCTATTGAGCATATATCTAAAACTCTTAGTGGAAACAATACTAACTCTTTACACTATAAAGATGGTATGACTACGGTTCAGATTTTAAAGAAGTATAATCCAGACTCTATCGTTCCTGGTTACTCTAAACAAGTAATAAAGATAATGAAAATGATAGATGCGGATGATGCAATAATGTAATTTAAACTAAAAGGCCCCGACTTAGTCGGGGCCTTTTAGTTTTATATTTTCTTAAAATTATCTATCATTATACTTTTCTCTCCATTCCTCTCTGTTATCTTGCCCTGAAGGGCGATTATGGTATCTTTGATTATAATTTCTTTATTAGCTTCAAAAAGTTTAGTGAATATTACGGCATCAATAGAGCCTGTATAGTCTGAGATTTTAATGAAAGCCATACGGTCGTTCTTTTTTGTTGTGACTAGTCTGATATCATCGATAATGGCCGCTATAGTTACTGGTGTATTTACCTTGAGCTCTTCGCGGGCTTTCTTTATTAAAGTTCCAAATTTTTCAATTTTATCTTTATAATTATCTAGTGGATGGCCGGAAATATATAGGCCTAGTAAGTCTTTTTCCCAAGTTAGCTTTTCTTGATGAGTTGCTTCTGTTTGGTCTTCTAGTGATAATTTAACCTCGATTCCACCAATATCTCCGAATAGTGAATCATGAGTATTAGTACCACGAGCTTCTTTGTTGAAAGCGATAAGCTTCTCTAAATTACCCATAATTATATTTCTGTGTGGAACCATTTCATCCATTGCTCCACATTTAGCTAGAGCTTCGACAGATTTCTTGTTAAGATTTTTATGATTAATTCTCTCAAAGAAATCGGCTAATGATTTAAAGTTACCGTTTTTCTTTCTTTCTTCTATTATTGAATCGGCAATATCTATACCTAAGTTTTTAATATTATAAAATCCAAAGCGAATAGTCCTGTCTGTCGCATAATTGCTACCTTTGATAACTGTAAATCCACCGAAACTTTCATTGATGTTTGGAGGCAAAACTTTAATTTTCATTTTTTCACATTCATGAATAATTTCAGCAACCTTTTCTATGTCACCTGATTCAGAGGTCATGATTGCGGTCATATACTCCACTGGGAAGTTCGCTTTCATATAGGCAGTCTGATATGCCACGAGTCCGTAACTTGCGGCATGGGCCTTTCCGAATCCATAGGCAGCGAATGGCTCGATGAGGCCCCAGAGTTCTTGAGCCTTTTTTTCACTTAAGCCATTTTTAACGAAACCAGCCAGCAATTTTTCTTTTTCGGCTTGCATAACCTCTGGGATTTTCTTACCCATAGCCTTACGAAGCTTATCAGCTTCAAGCCATGAATAGCCTGCAAGACCAATGGCTGTCATTAAGACATCATCCTGATAAGTGATGATTCCGTAAGACATACTTAGAATATCCTTAAGTCTTGGGTCAATAAAAGATATAAATTTAGGATTATTTTTACGTTTAATATATTCTGGAATCATTTCCATCGGTCCAGGACGGTAAAGAGCAACCATGGCATTAATGTCATGAATAGTGGAAGGACGAAGCTCTTTTAAATATCTAGTCATACCAGAGCCGTTAAGTTGGAATAGTCCCATAGTCTCTCCACGAGAGAGCATTTCAAAAGTTTTTTTATCACCAAGATCAAGTGTATCGATGTCGATATCAACCTTGTGAATTATTTTTACTAGTCTAACTGCTTCAGCTAAGATTGCTAAGTTTTTAATTCCCAAGAAGTCGAACTTTGGAAGTCCTGCATCCTCAATGCTATACATATCGTATTGAGTAATGATGTGTCCACCTTTTGGATCATATTGAACTGGAGTAAATTCATAAAGAGGGCGAGGTGCCATCACAATACCAGCAGCATGAACAGAGATGTGTCTGACACAACCTTCCATTTTTTTAGCTAAATCAATTATTCTTTTTGTATCAGGCTCGGTTTTGTAGGCAGCTTTTAATTCTGGAACTATCTTAATGGCATGATCAATTGTCATAGCACTTCCTTGTGATCCAAGTGGAATCATCGAAGATATACGATCTCCGACATTGTATGGATATCCTAAAGCTCGGGCTACATCCTTAACGGAACCTTTGGCCATCATAGTTCCAAATGTTCCAATCTGGGCTACTTTATCATCACCGTATTTTCTTTTGGCATAAGCTATAACTTCATCGCGACGATTATCAGCATAGTCCATATCTATATCGGGCAGTGATGGACGTTCTGGATTTAAAAATCTTTCGAAGGGAAGTTTGTAAACAATCGGATCGACTTTTGTAATACCAGTTAAGTAAGTTGTAAGTGATCCTGCCACTGATCCTCGGATATTTGTGTAAATTCCATTATCGCGTGAAAATTGCAAAAGATCAGACACTACTAAGAAGTATGCAGGATAGCCTTTTTGTCTAATAATTTTAAGTTCGTATTCTAATCTGTCTATATAGACTTGGGTTTTTTCAAGTTTTCTAATTTCGAATCCTTTATAGGCTAACTCTCTTAGGACTTCATCTGCAGTTTTTCCTTCAGGAATTGGAAAGTCAGGGAAGTAGGCTGTGCCAAGTTCCAAATCATATTCTTCGCATAAGTCAGCGACCATTTTAGTATTTGAAACGGCCTCAGGTATATCCTTGAAATATTTAAAAGCAGTTTTCTCGTCGATTAAAGAAAAGTCGTCTTCGGGGAATTCAAACTTCGTTCCTTCTTTTCCATCCATGACTCCTGTATTAACAGCCAAGAGAGTATGATGAGCCTGAAAGTCATCAATACATAAATAGTGTGAGTCTTGTCCTGCAACAACTGGAATATTAAATTTTTTGGAAAGAGCGATGATGCCTTTTCTTAGTTTTTCATCATTGTCTACGTGAGGATGAGAGTGAACTTCGAGGAAATAATTTTCTTTGCCGAAAATTTCTTGATGTTCTTTTATTAGATTTTCAGCTTTTTCATTATTACCAGCAAGTACAGCTTGAGAGAGCTGACTACCCATACATCCAGATAGGCAAATAATACCCTCGCTATACAAACGAAGAACTTCTTTGTCCATACGAGGTTTGTAATAGTAACCCTCTAGGTTAGCAATTGTAACTAGTCGCATTAGATTCTTATATCCTTGTTTTGTCCGAGCTAAGAGAGTTAAGTGGTAGCGCTTATTATCCACCCCAGGTTCTTTATCGGCTCTACCTCTTTCGGCAATGTAGGCTTCAATACCGATAATTGGCTTAATTCCGGCCTTGTGAGCTTCTTTATAAAGCTCAATGGCTCCATACATATTTCCGTGGTCAGTGATGGCTATGGCGTTCATACCGTTTTTCTTGGCGGTCTTAACCATGTCTGGAATTTTTGAAAGTCCATCTAAAAGAGAGTAGTGGGAATGAGTATGTAGGTGTATGAACTTAGAATCTAATTCCGTTTTTTCCATATTTTCTTAGTATAGCAAATAAGGTATGATAGTTCTATATGTCTCAAAAGAGCACAATAAAATATATAATTGGTATAGATGAAGTTGGCCGAGGACCTTTAGCTGGGCCAGTGGCCGTCTGCTCGTTTATCATAAAAGATGATTCTTTGCTGAAGAATCAAGAAGAAAAAAAATTGCCAAAATTAAAAGATTCAAAAAAATTAAGTAGTAAACAAAGAGAAATATGGTTTGAATATTTAAAAAAGTCTAAGGCCGAAGACTTGTGTGACTATTCAGTTTCTTTTGTGTCGGGAGAATTTATTGATAAATTCGGAATAAATAAATGTATTCAAAAAGCATTAAATGAATCTTTACTTAAGGTCACTTCGCCGGAGATGCTTTTTGAGAGGTCCTCGCTTTTTATTTTTTTAGATGGAGGACTACATGCTAAGGCAGAATATCTAAATCAAGAAACTATTATCAGAGGTGATGAGCTTCACCCTGTGATATCTATGGCTTCTATCATGGCTAAGGTCTCGCGAGATAGAATAATGATTAAATATGCCAAAGATTATCCAGAGTATGGATTTGAGCGTCATATGGGCTATGGCACTAAGGCTCACTATGAAGCAATCAAAACTTATGGCCAGACACTAATTCATCGAAAAACTTTCATTCATTAAAATGCGCTAGGTAAGACCTAGCGCATTTTAAATTCATGTTAATAATTTTTACTTAACCATTCTTTGATTAATTTTTTGTCGTCATTTAGCCAGGCTACATTTGATTCAATCTTTTCATATATTTGAGCTAATTCTCTTTCTGCCCCAGGGGCAATATTTTTAATAAAGAATTTTTTAGCATCTGCTAGGTCTTTTGATTTCGTGTGTGATCCAAGAGGAGAGATTAATCTAGATAAGAAGTGGCCACCATCGCCATAATTTTTAATAATTATTTTCCAGTTATTTTTTATAAATTTCCAAGTTATATCTCTACCTTCACGATTTTGCCAAACACTTGTAATTAATTGTGGAACATCTTGATTTCTAACTTTCCTAGATAGAGCAAAATTCAACGTCTTTAATAGCATCTCTTTATTTTTAAATGAGGCCAGAGCACGAGCATACCTTTCTTTCTCTTCATGGAAGGCTTCATTGCTATACATTTTCTCGAATATATTCCATTCTTTTAGTCCACCATTATTAGCTATGATACTATATACGATTCCACGGACATCAGCTCTTATCGGATATTTATCTTTATTCTTAAAGAGTTTTTTAGCTTCATCAATAATTTTTTTATCTCCATAATGAGAAGCCATTGATATTGATAAGTTTCTTAAAAAAGTATCAGAGTGATTTTCACCAGCTTTGTGATCCCATCCCATTCTTAAAGCGAGAGGACTGAATAAAGAAAGAGCATATTTTTTGTATGATTCAATAAAAGATTCATCTCCTATAATGTTGGCAATTTTATTAATACCGCTTGAAATTTCGGCCCAGACGATAAATTCTTTTTCATTTTTGTATGCAAGCGAGAAGGAAAGTGCATCTATGGTTTTGATGTATCCACCTTCTGCTAGTGCAAACATATCACGGATAATGCCAAGTCTATCTTTTACAGAGAGTTTTTCTTTTTCGATTTCATTTTTAAGACGAGCAAGAGTTTCCTTATCATAACGAACTCGAGTAAAGGTACCTTCTTCTTTGTTTACTTTTCCAATAGAAGTTCCGATAACAGGGGCAGACTTTTTGGTCATCAATAAATTTAGTATCTCATTATTACTTTCATATTTAATTGGTATTTCCCAGAGATTTTTTTTCTGATTTGAATTTTTATATATTTTTCCTTGGATTCTACTTGAAAAAAATCTTTCTTGTATAAGCTCTAGATATTGTTTAGATTTAGGCGACACGGTAATTAAAGGGTAGCCAGTAGCTTTTGTCCAAGAACTCATCATTTGTATTACCTTCTTTTTGCTTACCTTCTCAAACGAATTCCATAAGTCCAAAGTTTCTGTATTCTTGTAACTATGCTTTTTTAAATAATGACGAAGTCCGTCGCGGAAATTATCTTGACCTAAATATTCTGCAAGCATGCGTATGACGGCTGAACCTTTGGCATAGGAAACCATGTCAAAAATTTCATTTATTTCATTTGGGTGATTAACTTTAATCTCTATTGGGTGGGAATTAGAAAGCGAATCAAGACGAAGGGCGAGAGTATAACGATCAGCTATATATAAATCCCAAATATGCCAATCCGGGAATAGGTGGTCTATGCAATAATTCTCCATATAAGAAGCAAATCCTTCGTTGAGCCAAAGGTCTGTCCACCAAGACATTGTAACTAAGTTACCGAACCATTGATGGGCAAGCTCGTGAGCGATAACGATAGCTGCCCATTGCTTATTTGATAGGGATGTATGTTCATCGTCAACCAGAAGGGCTGTTTCTCTGAAGGTGACAGCTCCCCAATTTTCCATGGCAGCGCTTTCAAAGTCAGGAATAGCGATAAGGTCAAGAGTCGGTAGTGGGTATGGTATATCAAAATATTCATTATAAAATTCAAGTGACTTTATTGCGACATCAAGAGCGAATTTTGCTTGATGAGATTTACCTTTAGTTGTAAAGACTCGAACTAGAGTTTTGGAAGTTTGATTTGTGTAACCTTCAATGTATTCAAACTCTCCTATAATAAATGCGAGTAAGTAAGTCGACATTATAGGAGTTGGAGCAAAGGAAACAATTTTATATCCAGCGCTGTGTTCCTTTATTTGAGTTGGTAGAGTATTTGAGATTGCTGTGTGACTCTCAGGAATTATAAGCGAAACTTCAAAAATTGCCTTATGAGCTGGTTCATCAAAGCAAGGGAAAGCTCGACGAGCATCTGTCGCTTCAAATTGAGTTGTGGCAATATATTTATCATCTCCATCTAAGACGTACTTACTTTTATAAAAACCACGGAGTCCATCGTTTATGATTCCACTGAATATAATTGAGATGATACCTTGGCCAATTTTTATTCCATTTTTAAAATAAAATGTGGCTGTTTCTTTTTCTGTATCGTATTCAATTTTTGATGCGAATTGTTCGGAGTTTTTATTTGCATATTTAGCTGTTTCTATTTTGATATCTTTACTGTGGAGGGTAATGCTTTTCCCTTCTTTGTTTACTTTTACTTTTATATTTTCACTACCAGAAAAAGTAGAAGCCATAAGGTCTGGCTGTAAGATAAGTTCATAGAGGAAGGGGATTATATGTTTTTGTAACTGCACAGATTTACTCTTTTTTTTTGAATTATTGGTCATAATTTTGATTATAACAAAGCTAATAGCTTAATAATAGCCCTTATTTTGAGCCGATATTGGGGCTTGACAAAAGGTATGTTTATATGATATAATACCCTCATGAAAAACAAAGCATTAAAAAATTTAATATTCCTTGGAATTATAGCTATCTTTTTTGCAGGGGTTAATTTTGCCCAAGCTTATGATAATGGCTACAGAGTAAGTGTTATTGATCTTAGTCCTGCAGTTGCAGCTAACAATATTTATGCGGCTTACCCAACTTATGCTCAACCACAGCCTTATACATATGTTCAAGCACAGCAACCAGTACAATATGTTCAGCAACCGGTTCAATACGTGCAGCAACCAGTACAGTATGTACAGCAAGCTCAAACTCAGGTTCAGTATGTAGCCCCAACTGTTCAGTATGTTCCACAGCAAACTGTAAAATATGTGAATACAGGTTCTACACAAGGAGCATCAGTTATCGGAGCTTCAGTTGCGACACCTATAGTAAAGACTTACAGTGTGAATACAGGTACAGCAAGTAATACTGGTCAGTTTGTAAGTTACGAAGGTTACAATTCAAATCAAATGATTGCCAGTGCTTACGGTGCAAATCCACAGCAAGTTCTAGTAGGTCAACCTGTAGATACAAACGGAGTAACTGCATTGTCAGTAAATGGTTCAGGAAGTTTTATGCCAAGTTCAGTATTTCAATGGATTATGTTAGTACTATTAATATTAGCAATTGTTATAGTTGCTCGTATGTTAGCTAAGAAGTCTGTTAATAATGATCCTCATTCAGTTCCTGCTCATTAATTAATTCTACATTCCTTAATTATAAAACCCCTCCAAATGGAGGGGTTTTATAATATTTAAAAAAGAACATCCTTTGTTTGGATGCTCTTCTTTAAATTTTCGTGCTATGCACTTATTTTCTCTTGTTTTTTATTTATGACAAGATATAGCAACAAGGAGTTAGCTTTCTTTATTGATACTAGTCTTGTCCTTAGAGAAAAAAGAATCACTGCAAAAGGTGAGTAGCCAGCTTTTGTCAGGGCGTCACTAAACAATTGACGAATAAATGAATCTTGTATTTCTTTCATCTTGCTAGATTTTAAATTTACTTTTATGATACAACTTTACTAATTTGTGTCAATAATTATTATCTCAATAGAATGTTCATTACTTTGCATTTTTGATACATTTTTGGTACTATGGTCACATCTATGAAGAATAGATACATTCCGTGGTAGCGAGCGGTGGAGTGAGTGTTGGGTAAAGGGACCCGACACGCAAGACCTTGAATATTTTGTAATCAAAATGTGAAAGGTATACAGCTCCTGTAAGGAGGTCGCCCGTAAGGCGAACGCTCATACAATGCTTAGTAATACGAAATACGTTCTGTTAAGAAATTTATATACATTCCGTGGTAGCTCAGCGGTAGAGCGGTCGCCTGTTAAGCGATTGGTCGTAGGTTCGATCCCTACCCACGGAGCCAAAACAAAAACCCCCAGAAATGGGGTGTTTTTATTTTGGCTCCGTGAGCAAAGTATCTGCATACTTTGCGTGGTAGGGATCGAAGCCAATTTCGTTTTTCGGTGCTAATCGAAACGAAAAGGTCTACTGGTCATGTAATGACCGATATGTGTACTCACGTCTCTACCCACGGAAATTGCTTTTTATTAAAATTGTAATATGATTAACACATTAATAATCATTTAAAATATTGTATGAAAAAAATTGCAGTTTTAAGTGTTCTAGGTTTTCTGTTATTAGGTTTATTTGGTTTTACAAATAATTCTGAAGCTCTTACTCGAGTCAAAGGTTATACCAAAAAAAGTGGTACTTATGTAATGCCTCATTATAAATCAACTTCTAATAAAGTTAAATACGACAATTATTCATCTAAAGGAAACTATAATCCATACACAGGGAAAAAGGGTTATAAGAAATGGTAAATATGGAAAACCTTATAAAAAAAATATTAAAGTTTAGAGATGATAGAGATTGGAAACAATTTCACAACCCAAAGGATTGCGCCATATCTCTTTCTCTTGAGGCAGCAGAAGTTTTGGAACATTTTCAATGGAAGAATAAAGAGGAGATAGAAGAATATTTAAAAACACACAAAGAACACATAGGTGAAGAATTAGCTGATGTTCTTTATTGGGTGCTTCTAATGAGTAATGATTTAGGTATAGATATAATTAAAGCTTCAGAAAAGAAATTAAAAAAGAATGGATTAAATTATCCAATTAGTAAATCTAAAGGTAAGCATACAAAATATAACCTTTTATAAAATAATTCATTGTCAAAGTTAATTTATTATTCACGAATTAAACGTTAAATATTTATATGGATATTTTTTTGTATCTTAGTAGAAGTTCGAACCTAGATAATTTTGGTATATAATATAAAAATGAAAAAAGCTTTTGTTTGTCTCATCACTGGCCCAGCAGGGTCTGGTAAATCTTCGGTTTCAAAAGCATTGGCTGATAAATTTGAACGAAGTGCTGTAATTGAAGTAGATACTCTTCGTCATATGATAAAAGGTGGTTATGCAAGACCTTGGCCTCATAACGAGGAAGTGGATTTACAAGTTTCTCTCAGTATGAAAAATGCCTGTGATATGGCTAATAATTTATTTGAAAAAGGTTTCAGTGTGTTTATTGATGACGTAATCGGGAGAAAGTTACTAGCACAATATTCAAATTCTTTCAAAGACAAAAACTTCAAAGCATTCTTACTAATGCCTTCATTAGAGTCTTTGTTGAAACGTTTTGACGATAGAGGGAACGACAAAGAACTTCGCGAGAGAACCATAGAACTTCATAAAAGATTTTCAGAAAAGAAAGATGAGTTAAATTGTCAAATTATAAATTCTAGCGACCAGACACTAGAGGAAACAGTAGTTGAGATTTATAAAGCAATAGTTTCATCATAGGAAGTCCCGATAATAGCTTTCCTAACCTCGTCCCAAATTCGGAGTAAAATTTTCAACCATATTTAATAATGGTTATTTTTTGTATTCGAGATAGATAAGAAATTGTGAAGTAATCATGATTATTATTGGTTAAATTACATATTAATTTTAAATTCATGTAGGATTATTACAATAAATATATTATAAATTAATCTATTATTATTTTATGTATAAATATTCTATTGGAATTTTAGTGTTCATGTACATTTTATTTTTTAATAATACTAATTTTGTTTTTTCATTAAGTGATAATATTGTTCTTAACCCATCTGTTGAATCAGCTACAGTCTCTAGTGCTTCACCAGACAACTGGTTACAAGATACCTGGGGAAATAATACACCTCAATTTATATATAAAAATACTGGCCATACATCAAATCATAGTTTATATATAAAAATGTCAGGGTGGAATACTGGTGATGCAAAGTGGTATTTCACACCTGTAAATGTGATACCAGATACAGATTACATTTACTCAGATTATTATATGTCAAACGTGAAGACAAGCATTGTTGCTATGAGTTTAGATGCACAAGGTACTCCTACTTATTTTGATGTTTCAACGGTTGTACCCGCTTCAAATTCTGTATGGAAACAAGCTACATATACATTCCGCACATTGCCAACCACTAAAACTATAACAATCTTTCATTTAATTCAGAAAAATGGATGGCTTCAGACTGATGATTATAATTTATCCCAACAAACAGGAACTGTAGTGTCTAGTTATGTGCCCAATAATTCAATGGAGATAGTGTCACCAGTAGATTCTAGTCTGCCTAATCATTGGCTGCAGTCGTCATGGGGAGATAATACTCCATTATATGAATATGCAAATAATGGACATGATGGTTCAAGAAGTGTAAAACTTACAATGACAAACTATGTTTCTGGGGATGCTAAGTGGGATTACACTCCTCAAGTCCTTCCTCGTAGTAAAGATTACCAATTTACTGCATGGTATAAAACTGACACCATCCCTCATGTAGTTGTACACTATATAAAAAATGACGGCACTGAAGATTTTTTTGGACTTTCCGATCCAGAACCAATTGGAATTGACTGGCAGCAGTACAAAGGTGTATTTTCAGTTCCCCAAAACGTTAAAAAATTGTCAATATATTTTTTCCTCTCAAATAATGGCTTTTTACAAACTGATAATTATCAAATTACCCCATATCAATATACTGGCTTTAATCGTCCTATCGTGACCTTGAGTTTTGATGATGGCTTTGAAAGCAATGTAAATACTGTATTACCAGTACTAGATAAATATGGATTCAAGGCTACTCATTGTTACGCTACTACATACTTAGAAGGACAGCCTACTCAAATTAGTAGTTTGTTAAAGATTTCAAAGGATGGTCAGGAAACTTGCGATCATACTGTTAATCATTACGATTTGACGACTCAGTCTATATCAACAATTGATTACGAGTTATCACATTCTCAAAATTTCCTTGCAAATACAACCGGTCAACAAATTACAGATTTTGCAACTCCGTTCGGCTCCTATAATTTAAATGTAATTCAAGAAATAAAAAAATATTTTAAATCGCATCGTACTACTGATGAAGGTTATAATTCAAAAGATAATTTAAATCCGTATAAGATACTAGTACAGAATATGCAAGTTAACACCACTCTTGCACAATTCCAACAATGGGTAAATAAAGCGAAGACAGATAATACTTGGCTTGTATTTCTTTATCATGCAGTTGATGTTCCTGGTGGTCTCGATCAATTTGATACGAAGAAAGCTGATTTTGATGCTCAGATGAAATGGTTAGCATCAACAGGTATTACAGTAAAACCGATTAATCAAGCTCTGGTTGAAGTGCAAGCACAGTAATTATAATAGCAACAAAAATATCGAGAGCGGAATGAAATATTTCATTCCGCTTTTGTTTAGAAAGGTCTCCACTTCGCCCCACAAAAAAAGGGGGGTAAATATTGACATAACACTATTTATATTATATTATCTCAACGAGAATAATGTTGTTCTCGTAAAAAAGGAGGTTATTATGAAACTTTTTGATTCAGATTTTAATGAGGTTTGTGCAAAATGGGCCGTCAATCATCTTGTTCGAAATGGAATGACTCTTAAACCACTTGAGGTTAAACGAGAAATTCAAAATAGGGCAAAGGAATGGGGTGTTCCTGTGGAAAAAGTTGCGGAAGCACATAAGCTCATGTTTAATTATTTGGCAGGAATGAGCGATGCCAAAATTGATGATATTTTAAATTCAGATAAGGTTGAAAAGTAATTTTCAATAAAGGGGTAATTCCGGTCAGTTAAATTAGTTAGCCGATTTGTTTATAATACTAATCTGCATAAATAACTATATGACCCAAGAGAACAAGAACCCAACCTCTCTGGTAGAAGTTATTAAGTCCTGCAATTGTAAAAATTGTAGGACTTTTTATATAAAGGTTTCCACTTCGCCCCAGAGAGAGTTCAGAGATTTTAATCATGCTATATCATGATTGTTTTGGTGTATAATAAAATCATGAAACATATTAACTTAAAAGGCTCTTGGGTTATTAAAGCTCCTATTGATCAAGTTTTTAAAATTATTAGTGATTTTGAAAATATGCCAAATAATTTTCCGACCGTTGCAGAGTCATTAGTTATTACAAAAAAAGATGGTAATAAATTAGAAATCGATGCAAAAGCAAAGTCTTTCGGCATGGTATTTCCAGTTAAAATGAAAACAGAAATTATTCCAAGGGTTGGATATATTTCTGATAATGAGAATTCAAAATTAGGTATATCTGGTCATGAAGAATTTTTAATGGAAGAAATAGGAGAAGGAACGAAGATTAATTATACTTACGAGGTTGATATTCATAATAAATGGCTAAGGGTTATAGCTAAGCCGCTCATAGGTTGGTATTCAATGAAGTTTTGGGAAAAAGCTTTTATCGATAGATTAAAAGATATTATTAAAAAATAAAGATTATTATTCAATTTTTCTTATAAAAGTTTTAACTTTATCTCAAGTTCGGAGCCCTAAAAATCACCTATATTTATTAGGTGATTTTTTCTTATTTGTTATAAATTCAAACCCATTGACTTTACATATTGAAAAATGTAATGTGAAGAAAAAATTCAATTCACAATTTAAAATTAAATCTTATGAATAAGAATCAGGAACAGATAAAAGAAAAAATAAGAAAACTTTTATCGCAAGATTGTAATTTTGTAATAAAAGCAGTCCTTGAAAATCTTCCATGGCCCAAGGAAGTTGATACCGATAATAAATACTTTGTAAGGGAAGACGATGGCGACGGAGCAGTAAGAGGGATTAGTGTTCATTTTTTAGATAATGGAGATAGTATCATAGATCTCAGAGAATGCTGCATAGAATCTCATTTTGTTGAGTCTGAAATTTATTCAACACCACATGTTTACAGATTTCGTAACGTTTGTGGTGGCAGTATGAATCCATTGATTCAAAAAGCATTATTATTACTGGCTCTTACGATAGTAAATGACCCAGATGAAAAAATTAAAAATGAAACCTCTTAAAATTTTTTAATTATTATGGAACAAACTAGATCTAAACAAGTTGATTTAGCAAAATCTATATTTTCTGGTATTGCTTTAGATAAGGATGGCTACTGCGGTTGTCCTAATTGCGGCTCCAGAGAGTTATTGCACGACGGGAATACTCTTGATAATGGTTCTTTGTATTGTTTGATATGCTATTTCTCAGTTTCTGGTAATGATCCTTACGAGATGGTTTCTCGTTGGAATTCAATAAACAGAGAATCATTCCAGTTGAAAATACTTTTTTAATAAAAAGCCCTACCTCTCATTAAGATGTTAAGGGGCTTTTTTTGTATTTTTCCAAAAAAGTTCCAACCCCGTCCCAAATTTGGAGTAGACATATTCAGCTATTAACATTGAATCTTTTCTTTATGATATAATAATTTTATGCAAAAAATAGCTACACGAATTTTTATTTATTCATCTATTGTTTTTGGAATTATTGGTATTTTAGTTGTTATAACTGGTTCAGGTCCCGATTCTCCCGATTCTAATATAAGCAAAATATTTATTAGACTTTTATTTGCAACTGTTTTTGTTATACTGCCTTCATTTGCATTGAGTATTGCCAGTAAGTATCTAAACGATAAATCTTAATCCTAAACAATAGTGTTTTTACTAATAATTTAAAATAGAATTAAAACTTAATTAAAAGTTTTAAATAGATTATTTAGAGCGATGAATGCAGCCAGCCCAACAACAAGGTCGACGCATTCCGCCCTTAATTTTCGATATGGTTTTCTTGATGCGTATATTCCTTGTCTCGGCTTTTTTGCCTGAAATAACCCAACATATCCATTCATTACGCGCAAGTGGGGTAATATCATTCCAGATAGCTTTTGCAGCAAGAGAAGTAGACATAGCCTTCCTTAAATCCTCTGGCATTTCATGTGGCAATTTGGAAATAGTCTCTTTTGGGGTCATAAGATTATTTTATCAAATTTTCTGAATACAGCAATTCGAACATTGTGATAATTATAGCTAGATTTTTAGATCTATTTTAATTATCTGTATAGATTATGCACTAAATGATATACTTAAGATTATGAAAAAAATTGGAATTATAAATGAACATAATTTTTCTGAAGAGAAAATAAATGAACTTCCTGTTCGTAAAAAAGTTAGAGGTTTAATTTATAAGAACAATAATAATTTAGTTTGTATAGAAGAAAATGGTTATGGTATAAAACATCTATTAAAACTTCCAGGGGGAAGCGTAGAAAAGAATGAGAGTAACATAAAGGCAATAAAGCGTGAAATTTTAGAAGAAACTGGATATGAAATAGACAATGTAAAATGTATTGGTTTTATAGAAAATATTAGAAAAGAATACAAAATATACATAACATACTATGTGGCAAAAACGAAAGGCAAGCAGAAGAAATTAAAACTTACAGAGGAAGAACTGAAGGTTGAGACAAAGCCAATAGAAATAGAGGCAGAAATAGCAATGAAGAGAATTAAAGATGAATATAATAAAGCTCATAATGATAGCTCATTAAGAGATATTATGGTATTTGATGAATTAATTAAATAAATCAATATGGATAATAAAAATATAATTATAAAAGTAAGAGGAGTTATTATATATGATAATAAATTACTAATAGTAAAACACAAACAATCTAATTTTATGGCTCTTCCTGGGGGACATCTAGAATATGGGGAGGATGTAGTTGCTTGCTTAAAGAGAGAACTTGTTGAAGAGTTAGGAGTTTTACCTGAAATAGGAAGGTTGTTGTATATAAATACTTTTATGGATAATAAAAAAGATGAGTATGTGGAATTTTTCTTTGAGATTAAAAATGGAGAAAATTATTTAAATATAGATGGATTAGAAAGAACTCATGCTCATGAATTATCTCAAATATTATGGGTTTCTCCTGATACGGACATTGAATTTTTGCCAAAACAATTTGATGAAGATTTTAAAAATAATAAGATTTTTAAAGGAGAAACTAAATTTATTAATGAGTTAGATACTAATCAATAGAGTCAAAATATATGCATGCTTTGCTTGGTATATTTTTAGAAATATTTTAACTTAAGGTTAAGGTCTGTCATTATAGATAGGCCTTTTGTAAAATTTAAGTCTATTGACTTTACAAATTGAAAAATGTAATGTATAGAAAAAATAGTACTAATTATTAAAAATAGAAAAGATGAGGCAGTTTGAAAAAGTTTTAGGAATTGGAATTTTTGCGTTATTGATATACTCAATAATTAGCATAATAATTAATTTTTTTGATACGAGATTTTACTCGCTAATCCCAAATATTACTATCTTGCTTATAGCTGGATTATTATCAGGCTTTATGGGATCCTTTGCTCCTTTCTGGAACACAGGCAAGTATCTTAAGATTAATAAAGTGGAAATAATTGTTGCTTATGAAGTTAAGTATAAAGTTAAATTTATTTGCCACTTTTTAGGGTATTTAGGGGTAATTTGTATACTTAAGTCAAAGTTAATTTTTGATTCTTTCTGGTGGATTGGAGTATTTATAACTATATGGTATTTAATATATCTTTATATAATTATATTTAAACGACCGCTAAAAGAAGAATAAATTTTTAATCTAATAACTAAAAGATGAGAAAAATTTTTTTATTAAGACATGGAGACTATGAAGGATCCGTGTCTGATCCGGTGTTATCGGATACAGGGAAGCAACAATCGCTATCGTTAGCTAATAAAATTAAGTTGAACTTAAATGGCTATACTGGTGATGTAACAATTTGGACATCTACTGCAAACAGAGCAAAAGGGATGGCTCAGATTATAAAGCAGGAGCTTCAACTGGCTTCATTAATTGAGATAGAAAATCTCTGGAGTGACAGCCGTCATGAATACCACTTTCGCTGGTTGAAAGAGGAACTTAATGGTTTTAAGGGAGAAGTTTTGATAATTATTTCACATTTGGAATATGTCAGAGATTTTCCAGAAATGTTAGGTTTCCCTGGAAATAAAGCAGGTTATGCTCAGGGGGTATTGATAGAAGAAGGGAGGTGTAATAATTTCAATTTTAATTAAGTAAATACATTAAGAACGGTGTGGATTATTCCATATCGTTCTTTTTAGTTATATTATAATGCATATTTTGTGATTATTTAAACTTACTACTATATGTGCGTATATATAATATGATATAATTTATATTATATTTAAATTAATAAATTTATGTCTATTTTGTATAAAAGTTCATCATTTGAAACTTATGCGTACTATGTTATCTATCCAGTATTAATCGGAATAAGTGTATTCTTTTCTTTCGGAATATTTTCTTATGGTAATTTAAGTTTATTCACTGCTCTTTTTGCTGTATTTTTTATTTTCATATTTATTATCTCGATAGATTCTTTATGCAGACTAAGATATATCGAAATTACTGAAGACCAGATCATAATTAAAAAAATAACAGGAAGTGAAATAGTTCAATTTGAAAATGTTGAATATGTATATAATTTGATAAACATAAATGGTAACTCTCTTATTGTTAGATACAAAGACTCACAAACACAAAAATCAAAAGTTATTTTAGTAAGACCAGATGAGAAAAATCCATCACCAGAAACTGGCTTTCCTGTTTATGCTTATGGTTCAACCGATTTAAACATAACAAAATTTATAAAAGAAAAGGCCATGAAGGCAAACCCTAATTACCTGTATGCAAGTAGTCCTCGCTGGTTTTTGTTGGGTCTTAAATAAATATGCGTGCTTTATAAGTTATAAATTAAGGTATAATTGAGATATGAATAAGAATAGAATTTTAATTATTTCAATCGCAATTATAATTTGTATATTTATTGGTTGTATAGTTTTTTATAACCCGTTTCTTAATCAAGCAAAAATATCTTCAAAGAATAACTCTCAATTTCCACCATCGAATACTTTATGCTTCGATAGTTTTACCAATGCTCTTAATAATGGTTATGCCGATGGTTTCCGTATACCAGCGTTTAATTTTAGAGATGTGTCACATTTCAGATGTGCATCTCGGCTTGGTTTTGATCAGTATGAAATAAGAGCGACAGATAAAGAAGGGCATTCTTTTTATATCCATAAAGATGGAGGAGGGATGGCGGCTTCAGGTGCTGATACCGTTTATAATTTTTGCTATAAAAAAGATAATAATATTATAAGAAATGAGAAGCTGTCTGGACGTGAATCCACTAAAGAGATAGGAACTTGTTTCTGGACTGATAATTTTCCCTCAAATCCAACAAGTGAATATGAGTTTAATCACAATTAAAATTTACTTTTTGAGTTATTTCTGTGTTTAAAAAATATTGACAATATAAGATATTAGAAGTAATCTGAAGAAAAATTGTCTCACTAAAACTGTATATATTATGCCAAAAATTAAGAGAGTAATCTTAACAGGGTTTCGCCCTTTTGGAAATTATTTGTTTAATCCCACAGAAGACCTTATATATTATTATGATGATTTACCTAAAAGTATTAAATCAATTAATATATTTGGGGTTGTCCTACCTTGTACCTATTTTGGAGCATTTGAGGTTTTGTCTAAAATGATAAATGGGATAAAGCCAGATGCAATTATAAGCTTAGGATTATCGTCTTCAGTAAAAGGGATTAGGATTGAAACAGTTTTCCGGAATTTAATGTTAGGGAAATATGCTGATGCTGATGGTTGTATGCCAGTTGAGCTACCTATTTGTACTGGATTAGAGGCAAGGGAATATTTAGCTTCAACGGCTGATAATATTTCTTTGGCAAATTCATTGCACTTAGCGAAAATTCCAGTTGAAGTTTCAGGGGATGCAGATACTTTTATTTGTAATTCTTTGGGCTACTTAACTACCAAAAAGATTTTAGATAATAATCTTCACACAAGGAATATGTTCATTCATATCCCCTGGACTGATGACTATGAATCAAAAATTCTATTAGGTCCAAATAAGATCTTTCTAGAAAAGGAAGAGTTGCATCAAGCAGTTGAGCTGTTGATTAAAAATATTTAATTACTAAAGAAATCAAGAACCACAATACGTCTTAATCGACAGGAGTGGTTCTTTTTTTTTGTTGAAATTTACCCGCCAGAGTCGTTCATGTTTCTATCTACAGATATTCCCAGTTATGTTATTATTAATTTATGGAAGAAATAAAAAATAAAAACCTTGGTTATAATGAATATTTTGAATCTAATAGAAAAAAATTAAAATTAGGTGAATCTTCTATTGCACGAGTTATTTCTGAATATAAAGGGGCATATAAGATAAAAAATTCAGCTGGTGAATATTTTGCCAAAGTAACAGGTAAAAAGATTTTTAATGCTTTATCTAGAGAAGATTACCCAGCTGTGGGAGATTGGGTTGTGATAAATGAGCAGGACCCTGAGTGGGCGATAATCAGAGATATTTTACCAAGACAGACATTAATAAAAAGAAAATATAACAATAAAAATGGAATTCAAATTATTGCAACTAACATTGATGTAGCTTTTATTGTAGAATCTATTGGTAGAGATTTTAATTTAAATCGTTTTGAAAGATATTTTGCTATAACAAAAGACGGAGGGGTCAAGTCTACTATTATTTTAAATAAAATAGATTTAATTTCTAAGGAAGAATTAGAATTGAAATTAAATCAAATAAAAGATAGATTCAAAAATGTTGATATTATTTTAACTAGTGCTTTAGCAGAAATAGGATTAGAAGAATTAAGATCGTATATCTTGCCCGGGAAAACATATTGCTTTCTCGGATCTTCTGGGGTAGGGAAATCATCTTTGATTAATAAATTACTTGAAGAAAATGCGATAGAAACAAAAGCGATAAGTTTTCAGACGGAAAGAGGAAAACATACTACCACTAGCCGAGAAATGTATTTTTTAAAAAATGGTGGCATTGTTATAGATAATCCAGGAATGAGAGAAATTGGAATGACAAACGTTAACGAGGGAGTAGATAATACATTTAATGAAATAAAAGAATTAGCTTCAAGTTGTAAATTCGTTGACTGCTCTCATATTTCTGAACCAGGATGTAATGTTTTATTAGCCTTAGACTCTGGTAAGTTAAATTTAGAAAAATATTCCAATTATATTAATTTAAAAAGAGAATCTGATTATTATGAAATGACTGAGATTGAAAAAAAAGAGAAAGATTATAAATTCGGAAAATTTATTAAAAAAGCCAAAAAAGAAATAGAAAAATATAAAAATAAATAGGATACAATATTCATTCATATTTTATTTTTTTAAAAAAGTCTTTTATTGACATTGTTTATTATTTGGAATAATCTAATAGAAAATATCTAAAATCACTAAAAAATATAAATATGATTTATCTAGAGAGACCAGAAAATTTTAATAGTATATTTGAAGTTGCAAGTTGTTTCTTTGAAAGGGATGGAAAATTTCTGCTTTTGCTTCGTCAGGATTATAAGCCACAAGGTAATACCTGGGGCGTTCCTGCCGGTAAGGTTGAGTTAAATGAAGAGCCATTGGATGCTATAAGTAGAGAGCTCGAAGAAGAAACTGGTTATAAAGCAAATAAGGATAATTTTACATTTACAAAAACAATTTATGTAAAATATCCTAATTATGACTTCATATACCATATCTATTCATTTTCATTAAAAGAAAGCTTTGAGGTGAAGATTGACCCGAAGGCCCATAAGGAATTTAAGTGGGCAACACCAGATGAGGCATTAAGTATGGATTATATTCAAGACTTAGATGCCTGTATTAAAATTCAATATAATTTGTAATACAATTGCCCCTCTCTACAGAAGGGGCAATTTTGTTTTATATTACTTTGTGGAAGTTTTAACCTTTGGTATAATTAATCATATATATATGGTCATAGATATAGAGCTCACTTTAAATAGGTTTGGATTTGGAAAAATTTCTGAGAATAAATTTCAGTTCTTTTGTTTTAGATTTTCTAAATGGAAAATTACCAATAAATATTCCATCTCTTTTGAAATAAATTGGAGGGGCAAAGAAGAGGCGAAATAATAGATTTTGATTTTATCCACTATTTTAAATATTTTGTTACAATATGTAGATGCGAAATATAGTAGATAATTTATTTCTCCATGTCGATGGCGACTCATTCTTCGTGGCCTGTGAGGTATCTCAGCACCCCGAATATATAGGGTTGCCTGTTATTGTGGGTGAGGATAGAGGAATAGCGGTGGCGATGAGTTACGAAGCAAAGAAGCTTGGAGTCACTCGTGGTATGCCAGTATTCCAAATAAAAAAACAATTTCCTAATGTTATTATCCTTCCACACCATTTTGATTTATATAGAAAGATTTCATCTGATGTATACAATATCTTTTTATCTTATCTTGAATTAGTAGAAATTTATAGCATAGATGAATGTTTTATGATTGTAAAACCGTCTGATATAAAATACGCTGGCTCACCAGAAAAGCTTTTGAATTCCATCAAGGATGAGATTAAAAAGAAAATAGGGGTCACTTACTCTTTTGGTCTTGGTCGTACTAAGGTTCTTGCAAAGACTGCGTCTAAATTACAGAAACCCAATGGTATGGTTTTGCTTTTAAACGAACAAGACGAAGTGGAGGCTCTTAAGAAAACTTCCATTAATGATGTTTGGGGCATAGGTAGGCAAACAATTCCAAGGCTACATGATATGGGTATAAAAACTGCTTATGACTTTGTGCATTATTCTGTTGATCATATTAAAAAATATTTTCCTGAGCCTCTATTGCATATTCAACAAGAATTATCCGGCAAGTCAGTATTGGAATTTGATTCTAATCATGATCCGCGGGATCAGAAGTCGATTCAATCAACAGCAACCTTTAAACCATCCTCTAATGATCCTAAAATAATATTTGCTGAATTATCTCTAAATATTGAAAGAGCATGCGAGCACGCAAGGGAATTAAATCTTATGACAAATTCGGTTTCATTTTTTGTAAAAAATACAAATTTTATTATTCGTGCAGGTGATAGTCATCTATCTGTGTATACTACTAATCCGAGTGTAATACTAAACACAATTAAGCCCGCTTTTTATAAATTATTACATAATGATGAAATGATTCGTTCAACTGGAATTACTTTATGTAATCTACGCAGAGGTGAAGAGGTACCGAGGGATTTATTTGGAATACAAGAAGTATCCGAAGCCAAAAATATTGTAGAAGATGTAAGCGATAGTATTAGAGCGAAATTTGGGAATAATTCCATTAAGCACGCTTCTTCACTTAAGGGAGGTGTAAAACAAAGAGGGAATTCTTTTCCTAAGACGCATCAATAATATATTTTATCTTTAAATTATTATAATTGACAAATCGCCATAGTAATGCTATTATCACAAACGTAATTGATCTTTAATATAAGGTTATTTTTGGTTTTTTTTAGTGAATTACTTTGGTCTTTTTATTAAGAGGCTAGTGTAATTCACTAAATATATAACTAAATAATAAACATCATGGGAACAGAAAGTCTTTTGTTGATATCCAATTTATTAAAAATTAATAATATTGGATTTGCTAAATTACTATTTCAAAGTAATTTAGGTGTAGATGAGCTTTATGAGTGGGAGAACTCAAATATCTCGCTTAAACTAAATTTATTTTGTGAGAACAATAAACCATTCACTCTTGTTTTAAATTGGAAAGATTTCGATGACATCGAATGTGCAGAAAATGATGAATTCGAAAACTCAATTTGTATTATGAGTGGGATAAAAAGTTACAATTCACAAAAAATGCTTGAAATTAAACTTTTCTTTCCGGGGTCATATTTTAATTGTGGCGAGTGCTACATCTTCGAATATGATAAAACAGAAGAATTAGATGAAAAACCCATTGAATCTTATAATGGAAAAAATTTTCAGCCTAGCCAATTTGAAAATGAAAATTCAAAAATGGAAAGGATACGCCGGAGAAATTTATTATTTGTTATTTTTGCGATTATTATTATTATTATCGCTGGATGTTATTATGTTGTAAAAAATCCAGAGATATCAAAGCAAGTAATTAATTTTTTTAGGTTTTAAAATTTAAAAATGAATCACTATTAACCCTACGAAAACCCTACAGGTCATCGTAGGGTTTTTATTTTACTAATATATTCACAGAATATATTAGTATGGCTTTAATTTTATGATACAATTAAAACATGGAAACATTTAAATCAACTATATTTTCAATTTTAATTTTAGCTATATTTGGAGGAGCTATATATTGGTCTATAACGACAATGCAATCAGGTTCTGGTTTTGTGGCAGACCAAAGAATAAAACAACTTAAAGTCGAGAATGAAAATCTTAAGAAAGAATTAAAAAATTCTACAGTTGAACCAGCCATTGTAGTTTCAGTACAACCGGACCCTGTTTCTGTTGCTCCTGTTGATGTTAAACCCCAAACTGAGAATAAACCAGTAGTGACACCTACGACTTATAAATATCAGAGTTTAATAAATGAAATACAAAGTCTTATCAACAAGAACATTACCTTAAAACTTAAGGTCACTGGTACAAGTGTCGGTACATTGCAAAAGTTTTTAAATGTCTACAATAAAACCTCAAATAAAATTGATAATGATTATGGAAAAAGTTCTCAGACTTTAGTTATTGCTTTTCAAAAGTCTCAAAGCTTAACCGCCAACGGGGAAGTGAATGTTACTACTTTCAAAAAAATGATTGATTGGCTTAAAAAGCAGAATTAATTTCTAATATTATTTAATTAAATATTTTTGACAAAAAGCTATTATTATGCTATACTATAGAAGTATATGGTTCTTTGATGTTATTTTATTGGCTTAAATTGTTGGACCTTCTTAGTTTCTATTGGGGAATTAAGACGGTCCAACAATTCTGTTGCCCATAAATCTATACAAATGAATACACTAGTTATTGTTGCTTTCATTGCTTCGGCAATATGTTATATCTATTTGGTAATTTTTGGTATCAGAGATACCATTATAGAGAAATTAACCAATCTGTATATTTATACCGATCCACATTTTGCGAATCGGAGTAAACATACGAGGAATGATTGGGATAGTTTAAATTATGGTACTTTTATTAATAAGAGGCCAATAATTTTTGCACTACTTGTTAATGCCTTTTTCATATTAGGATTACCATTTTTTGCTGCAATATTTTCTGCCATTCTTTTTGGAAAGGTTCCAGTTTCTTCCGAAATAGAATCGTTGGCTAATGTGCAAATTATGGTAACAACTATCGCCTGGTATTATCTATTCGCTGTCATCGGAGTGTTTTATCATATATTTTCTTTTAAGAAATATAAGAATAAAGCCTCAGAAGATAAGAGCTATTGGGAAGCTAAGTCTATACTCATGGGTTAAATAAATGACCGATTGATTATAGATGATTTATTTAATTTGTATAAAGTGCAAACCGTCTTTTAACAAAACCGTTAAAGGGCGGTTTTTTTATTTAGAATAAATAATATTGACAAAATGTATTTAAGGTTGTAATATAAAGGAAAAATTAATTATAGTATTAACTTCTAATTTAATTTAAAATGGTTTATTTAAAAAAAGTATCTTTGGTTTTATTACCCGATGGAACCGTAAATATTATTCCATTGGAGGTAATATCTGATTGCCAGATTATAATTCCAAACAACGATTTGGGAATATGGGTTCATGAGGAAACCACGCCAGGTTTATCTTTTGATGGTTCAGGAGAACACAATAAGGTAAGAGACATAACTCAAGAAGACATTGCTGCTATTATTAAAAATGGTGGACAAAGTTTGATTGAAGTAAATTATTACAATAAACTTAGTACACCAACTTGTTTTGGTGGAAGCAAAAGAGTTGTTTTACATTTAAAATCAATCCAATGAAAGCAATCGTGCGCTATCAGGATAAAATTGATTTATCTATTCAAAAAGGAATAACTCCTTATTCTTTAATAAACGTTTACGGGATAATGTTTGTATTGAAACTTATTAATTCTCTTATTAAAACTGATAAGAAAAATAAGATGAAGACGATACCCATGCTTTATCCTAAAAGAATGAAAGAAGGAGAGATTGAGAGCTACCTCGAAAAACTAAAAGAAGCCGGCTTTAGAATTGCTGGCTGGTACGAAGATTTCATCGACGAAGACACTAGTGATATTGTTGAAGTTCAAAGATGGAAAATTTATTACCTGTAAATAAAAATGTATTATAACGGCCCCATGCTAATTGTATGGGGCTGTTTTATATTAATTATATTTCTGACTTAATAGCCGTTACAACTAGACGTTTATCGTGAGTATGAAATTCAGGGATCCAAGTGCCGGAACAAGTTATAAGTTTTAGATAATATCCATCGTTTTGATTAAAGACAGTATCCGCTGATGAATTATAGTCATATTCTGAAGATGAAATAACAGTAAAATGAACTTTTTTACCTTCTATCATTTCCACATAAATATCATCTCCAATTTTAATATCATTTAAGTTACCAAAAACAGCCTTGAATCCTAGTCCATTGTTTACATGTCCAGCTATAATGGCACTTCCTTTTTCTCCAGGATAAGTTCCATATTTATAAAGTCCGACGTCAAAGAAATTATTTGGGGTAGACATGTTGCCACGTTTAGTAATTCCAACATTCTGTATTTTTGTACTAATTTTTAAAGATGGGATGGTAAGCCTTGGAGTAAATTCGCTATTATTAATTTGTTTCTGGGGAATAGGCGAAATGTTTTCTGAAGGTTTCTTTTCGTAAGTAGCAGGAAGTAATATTTCATCGTTTGGAGAAAAATATATGAAAGTTGTAATAATATAACTAAACGTGACTATGGTCACTGTCGAGAGAAAAATTATTTTAATTTTATCATTTAATTTTTTCATATATAAATATAAAATAGAAGGACGAGCATATATTTATATGCTCGTCCTTCTTAATAACCTTTAGGCTGCATTTTTTTGACGAGCAGCATAAGCCATACCACTAATTATAATTAATCCAACTGTTAATAACAACAATAAAGCTATCGCCAATGTTGGACCACCAGTACCTGTGGTTGGAAATCCTGGCGTCGTATTTGGGTTTGCATAAATTGTTGTCGCAACATTGGTTCCATTACAAGGAGCAGACGTCATCGTGCTGTAGCCATAAGTTGAAGTACATCCTGCTAAGTAAGGGATAGCTTCAGATGCACCACTACAAGGAATCCCACTTGTAATACTATAGCCTATAGGACTTGCACATCCGATTATTGCCATTGTAGCGCTAGATGTTCCATTGCAAGGTAATCCTGATGTAATACTATATCCAATAGCAGAAGAACATCCATTTGGAAATGTTACAGCTGCATGCACCTTAGTTGCTAGGAAGGCTGAGGCTGTAAATACAAATATAAATGCAAATAAGAATAAAATAATTTTTTTCATAGAAATTATAAATTAAATAATTAATGTTAATAATCTAAAGAGTCTATTTATCAAACACTACGACTATTTTGTTTTGAGAATAAACTCCGTAAAGTGAATTTATTATTTATATGTCCTTTCTCTGGGTGACAATCAAACCTTATATCTTAATTTTATCCTTATTAACTTAGTTGTCAATAAAGTTACCCCCTTATAAAAAGTTATAAAATATGGCTATTTTAAGGTGAATCTATTCTTGCTTTTATCTTAAAATCTTCTATCATTATATAAGTAGTATTAATAATTAATTTTAAATATATGACTTTATATATAATTTTGGGAATAGTGTTGGTATTAATAGCTTCAGGGCTTAGAGTTGTAAAGCAGTATGAAAGAGGAGTAATATTTTTCTTGGGTAAGTGTACTGGAGTAAGAGGCCCAGGTCTTATATTTATAATTCCAGTCTTTGAGCAAATGACGAAAGTAACAATGCGTACAGTAACGATGGCAGTTCCTTCTCAGAAAATTATTACGAAAGATAATGTTTCTATTGATATCGCAGCTGTGGCTTACTATCATGTTGTTGATCCTGTGAAATCAGTAATTGCTATTGAAGATGTCTTTAATGCTGTAAATCAGATAAGTCAGACAACTGTTCGAAACGTTGTTGGTCAATTTAAGCTCGATCAACTTCTTTCTCAGACCGTTGATATAAATATGCAAATTAAGAATGTTATTGATTCTCATACAGAGCCATGGGGAGCTGAAGTTACAGCTGTAGAAATAAAAGATATTTTTCTTCCAGAGAATATGCAAAGAGCAATGGCCAAAGAAGCTGAAGCAGAAAGAGAAAGAAGAGCAAAAATAGTAGCAGCCGAAGGAGAGTTTCAGGCAGCAGAGAAGCTAGGACAGGCGGCTGATCTTATTTCTAAGCATCCAGTTGCATTACAACTTCGTACCTTACAAACAATGGCAGAAATTAGTGTTGAGAAAAATTCTACAATTATATTCCCAGCTCAATTTATGACAACTGTGGCCGAAGCCGTTAAGCTTATAAAAGGCGAAATTTAATAATTAAATATAATATGACGGAAATACCAAAAGAAATATCACAAGAAAGTAAGGCAACATGGCATGATAAACATAAACAATCAATGACAATGGGGGATAGAATTGCTGACTCTGTAGCTAGTAATATGGGTTCTTGGAGATTTATTATTATTCAGACAATTTTTGTTATCATCTGGATGATATTTAATATTATTGCTTTTATTGGCCATTGGGATCCGTATCCATTTATTCTTCTTAACTTAATTTTCTCAACACAGGCTGCTTATGCTGCTCCTATAATTATGATGGCTCAAAATCGTCAGAATGAACGCGATCGTCATCAAGCTATGAATGATTATGAGACAAATCTTAAGGCAAAGTTTGAAATTGAAAAACTTCAGAAGGAAATTTCACTTATGGATGATCAAAAACTTGAAACAATTATAAGGTTAGTAACAGAATTAAAAAATACAACAAAGTAATTTTTTGTTTGTGATTTAGTGTTATACTGTTTTTATGAATAAAGTAAAAATAGTAATAATTGCATTAGTTCTAACCATAGTATTAATACTAGGTTTATCGATATATAAATTTAATTTCACGAATGATGACATCTATCTTCCAAGTGAAAATCAGATAAATACGTATGACGCTACCTATACGATAAATGGAGAAAAAGTAACGCTTAAAAATGGAATATCTGAAGTTTCTTCTGCTCCAGGATCGGCTTCAAAAATAATTACTCGATATTTTGGTAATGACGTTTTGTATGATTTCGATAATGACGGGAGGAAGGATTTAGCCTTTATTTTAACTCAAGAAACAGGAGGAAGTGGCACTTTCTACTACATAGTTGCTCTTTTGAACACAGTAAACGGACCACAAGGTGGCAATGGGCTTTTATTGGGGGATAGAATCGCCCCAGAGACGTCAGAAATGAGCAAAGGGAACATTATCGTAGTTAACTACGCTGATAGAAAACCAGGGGAAGATTTCTCAATACAGCCATCAATTGCGAAAAGTTTGTGGTTATTATTAGACATAAAAACTATGCAATTTGGTGAAGTTGTACAAAATTTTGAAGGAGAAGCTGATACTTTAAAGATGACCCTTGGTATGAAAACTTGGAGTTGGATTAATACTGTATATTCTGATGATAGAATTGTTAAGCCTATAGTAGAGAATAAATTTAAACTTACTTTTAAAAAGGATAAGACTTTTTCTGCCTCAACAGATTGTAATGGTGTAGGAGGTGAATACAGTGTAGATACAAATAAAATAACATTTAGTAATATGATCTCAACTCAAATGTTTTGTGAAAATTCACTAGAGAAAGATTTTACGAAGATGTTAAGCGAGACACAAAGTTATCTGTTTACTTCAAAAGGTGAATTAGTTTTAATATTAAAATATGATAGTGGTAGTGTCTTTTTCCGATAGATAAAATTTATTAATTAATTTATAAAAAATATGAAAGAAGAATTTAAAGTAAATGGAGAAGATTTATTAAAAAAGGTGAAAGAACTAATCCACGAAGGGAATATACGAAAACTAAGTATCAAGGATGAAAATGATAAAACTATAGTTGAAATTCCCTTAACGTATGGCGCTATTGGAGCACTTATAGCTCCTGTCTTGGCTGTAGTAGGAGCTCTTGCTGCCTTACTTACTAGATGTACTATTGTTGTTGAGAAAAAGTAATCAAATATCTATAAATCTTAAGTATTAAATGAAAATATTATATATTTTCATTTAATTTGGTGATAACTTTTTTCCAAAATAATGACAAAACTAAAGCTATTAACAGGAAGAGTACAATTGTAAAATCACCAATTATTTTATTAACAGCCTGCCAACTATTACCAAAAGAATATCCAACGATAGTGTAGAATAATACATTCGCAAAAGTTCCAAGAATTTCAAATTTTAGAAATTTTTTATAAGATATTTTACTAATACCACAGATTAAATTTATACTTAAAGTCGAAATAACTTCAAATCGACTAATAAATATTATTAAACCAGGACGTTTAATAATATTTTTTTCTATTAAATTAAAGTTATTTGATTTGAATATTCTATTTACGAATAGAATTCTTGATAAATATTTTTTGCCGTATAGTCTTGCTAGCCAATACAATAAGCTGTCGCCAATTAAATTTGCTATAACAACGATGGAAAGTAGAATTGCTATATTGAAATACCCCTGACTTGCGAAGGCAGCAGAAGCGACAAGAAGTGTGCCAGCTGGAATAGGCAGTGATGATGCAGCGAGAAAAGTTATAACAAATAAAGCCCAGTATTTATAGAGTAATATATAAGGTATTAATGCTTGAACTAAAAAATCCATTCTATTTTGTCATGGAGTAATTAGTAATGACTTGTTCAATTTTATTTAAAAACATTGATGAATCAATATTGTTGTGTCTTGTATAATTATCTATACGTATATTTGGATATCTAGGGTCATTGATATTAAGAGTATCCCGAAGATACATTTTGGGTAATTTAAAAATAACGTTTATGTAATCAAAAGTCATCCAAGTTTTTATAGTATTTAAATTAATAGTATGGCGAAGACGAGTAGGGTAACCTTTCCTTAGGCTGTAATCTATTGTTAGCTCTCCTTTTTTATGGAAATTTTTAATTGTAGCGATAAACCAAATAATGGAAACCGAACATAGGAGTATAAGAATAAAGACAATTGTTTTCTTAACAATAATTTTTTTATCTTGAAAAAGATTTTTCATATTTTTATTATATCAGTTGTTTCATCTTTATTACAAATTATGGCTTGTTTGACAATTATTATTATAAAGAATACTCTGAGTTAAAATGTCTCACTAATAATTTAATCATGGGGAAACATGAAATTATTACACAAGAACATCATCGGAGGCCTCGGTCTATTGGAGGAAAAAATACGAAAGCAAATATCTCCAATGTTAAAAACAGGCTTCATCGCGCTTGGCACGTGCTTGTCGGGAACAAAAATGCCTATCAGACTTGTATCTTTTTTAATAATGTAAAGTACAAACCCAAAAATGTAAACCTGGTTTGTAAATTTATTAATGGTTCACAAGTTCAAGGAAGTGGAGGAAATAGCTCAAATAATGATACCCTCATTTCTTATGCCTGGATAACCTTATTCAGGGGAATGTCCTTTAAAGAGATTATTAATTATGTAAACAATGTATTTCTTGATCCAAGTTATCATATATACATTGAATATGTAACCGTATCTAATGTTTAATACAAACAGGCTCAACTCCGAGCCTGTTTTTTAATCTTGATTTTTTATATAATATATGTTATAATAATTTAAATTTGTTAATTTAAAAAAAGTAATATGAAAGAACTAAGACTAGTTAGGAAAATGAACCCTTCAGACATCGCTTCTGTCGAAAGGTATTTGCATGAGATTAATAAAATTCCACTAATTTCCGTAGAAGAAGAAGTTGAACTTGCTGTAAGGATTCATAATGGTGATAATGATGCTTTGTGTAAACTCGTAAATGCAAATTTACGATTTGTCGTTTCAATTGCAGTCCAGTATCAAAACAGAGGGCTTAGTCTCCCAGATTTAATCAATGAAGGGAATTTAGGTATAATGATTGCCGCTCAAAGATTTGATGAAACTAAAGGTTTTAAATTTATTTCTTATGCTGTTCAGTGGATTCGCCAGTCAATAATTGTGGCCATCTCTGATCAAACGAGAATAATAAGAATTCCTTTAAATCATCACAGTAATATGTGGAAGATTAAAACAAAAAGCGAAGATTTTATTCAAGCAAGTGGAGGTGTAGAAGCTTCCGTAGAAGAGTTATCGGAAAAGTTGGGTATTGCTGAGAAAGTTCTAAGCGATTCAATTTCAGCCTATTCAACAAACTATTCTTCTTTAGATAGAAGTTACAGAGGAGGAGATGATGAAAATTGTTTACTGGATGTCTTAGTAGATAACGATTCTCCAAATCCTGATAAAAAGCTAATTGTTGAATCACTTAAATCAGAAATTGATAGAGTATTTTTAACTCTAAAAGGTCAGGAGTCGGATGTTCTTTCAATGTTTTTTGGTATACACTGTCAAGAAATGACGGTATATCAAATAGCCCAAAGAATAGGTGTAAAAGAAAGCCGAGTCAAGCAAATTATATGCGAGACTAAAAAAAAGATAAGGAATTCAGACCGATGTAAGGTTTTGGAAACTTATCTTTAGAATTGTGCTACCTATGCTTAATCAAATAATTGTCCTGCCAGAAACTCTGGCAGGACTTTTAATTTATGTATATGGTATTTTTCTATAATTTAAAGTATAATGCGAGCATCTTATTAATAATAAAAAGATGTGTTGTGTTCTCGTCGATTGCACTTGTCCATTAAGGTGAATAAGAGCAACGATATCATGACATTATCTAAAGTATCATATATGGCAAAAAGAGAGACAGGTCTTCATGTACACGTTAAATCAACAAGATCACACAAAACAGTAAAGCGTTTGGCTGCTAAGAAGGTTATGCTTGCAAATAAGACAGATAAGAAGAAGTCTGTTATAAAAAATTCTAAATAAACCCTTAAACTTATGATAAAATATTGTACTTGATGGTCTAGGCCAAAGTGCAATGTTTTTCGCTATTGATTAATACCTTGATTAAGGGTACTATTAAAGTACAAAAGCTATTATCTGAAATAAGTCGATTTAGTAATTTCTATTTTGTACATTATTCATTTAATTAAACATAAAATAATATGAAAGGAACAATCAAAAAGATCGTTACTGACAAACCATTTGGTTTCATCACTGTAGAAGGACAGTCAAGTGATGTATTTTTCCACAAGGATAAAGTAGTTGGTGTTTCATTTGAAGATCTTCGTGAAGGTGACACTGTCACTTTTGAAATAGAAGAAAATGAGAGAAACGGTGAGAAGAAAACAAGTGCAGTGAACGTAGAACGCGTATAGTATCTATTTTTCGTAAGAAGTTTTATACTATAGGTAAGGTCACTACTCTCTATATTCTCGCATGACGGAAGACTCTGTTTCGTATATCTGGCGTAAGTTCACTTATTGCTGTCTGTACAAATCTTGCTCTAACCCCATGAAAGTTTTTTTAGTGTGACCTTCTGCATTAAAGCCTCCCTCGGGAGGCTTTTGCAGTTTTTGCCTTATAAATTATAAATATTTATGTTATTATTAGTGTATGTTAAAAGAAATAAAAGATATAATTAAAAGTTTTGATCGTATGGGGGTAAAATTTAGACACATGCTAAGTCATTGGCCTATTTTATACGCATTTATCGGTAGTATTGGTGTGGTGCTTATATGGAGAGGTGTTTGGATGATTGCCGATGATTTTAATATGTCAGGAACTGCTTCAATGTTTTGGGGAGTTTTAATTTCGATTTCAACCGGACTCTTTGTTTCATTTTTTGTAGGTGATAAAATAATAATTTCTGGAATTAAACAAGAAAAAAGAATTGACGAAAAAACAGAATCAGAAATAAAGAAAGAAGAAATTACTTTGACTGAAATTAAGAAAGATTTAAGGGATATTAAAAAAGAAATTGAAGAAAATTAATTTGTATTAATATTTTAATTATTATTGAATGAACAATTTACCTATAATCTTAGCTGTCATCCCTTTTGTTTTCTTTATTATTTTTATTATTTTAAATAAAACATCTCTTTTAAGGGCTTCATTGCTGACTCTTGTTTTATATACGTCATTAGCTTTATTTTATTGGAAAATAATACCAAGCTTTATATTTGTATCTTATGGCAAAGGGTTTTTTGTTGCACTAGATATTTTGATTATTATATTTGGAGCTATATTTTTTCTTGAGGTATTGAAAGATCTTAAAATTATAAACAATATTTCTTATTATTTAGAGAGCTTTTCTAAAGATTATCGAGTACAAATTATTGTTATTGCTTGGTTTTTTGAAGCATTTCTTGAGGGGACAGCAGGATTCGGGACACCGGCTGCAATTGCAGTTCCTCTTTTGATTGGGCTTGGTCTTACACCGATAAGGGCTCTTATTGTTGGTCTATTAGGTAACAGTACTGCTGGTGTTTTTGGAGCTGCGGGGACACCTATAAATGTAGGTTTTGCTGGTTTGCAAACATCATCTGTCCCTCTAATCTCATCCTTGATTAATTGTGCTGGTTTTATTGTTCCGGCATTAATGCTTTGGTCAATTACAGCAGGAAGAGTAAATAGAAAAAAGGAATTTATGGATGCCTTACCTTTTGCTATTTGGTCTGGCATTGCATTTGTTATTCCATCATTGTTTTTTGCAAGATTTTGGCCTGAATTTCCTTCAATATTAGGATCTATTGTTGGCTTAATTTTAGTAGTCATCACAACTAAATTCTCTATATTTGTTCCTAGGGAAATTTTAAGTTTGAAGAATGAAAAGGATCTTACTTGTACCATGTCACCTCTAAAATCATTTTTACCTTATACAATTTTAGTTGTATTTCTTATTCTTGGTAAAATTTTCTTAGGCAAAATTGGTATACCAATACATCTTGGTTTTAGTCATATTTTTAATTTATTTAATCCAGGCTTTGCATTCATAACTGCCGGTTTTGTTGTTGCTTTTATATGGAAAAGTAAAAAGAAAATTCTATCAGATTCAACTAGGGTGGCGTTGGGTGGTTCCATTGGTCCATTTTTAGTTATAGTTTCTATGCTTGCTATGGTTCAAATAATGATAAATTCTGGACAAAATACTTCTGGACTTTCTTCTGCTGTTGTAATAATTGCAAAATTCTTTGAGACTTCTCTCCTTCCTTTTTATGCGCCTTTTATTGGAGCCTTCGGTGGATTTATTACAGGGAGTGTGACAGTTTCAAATATACTATTTGGAAATCTTTTCCATACGGCAGCTACAAATCTTAATTTAAATTCAGAAGTCATTTTGTCTCTTGGGGTAGTTGGGGCTGCTGCTGGAAATATGATAGCTCTTGCTGATATATTAACCGCCGAAGCTGTTGCTGGGGTTAAAAATCAAGAAAAACAAATACTAAAGGGAGTACTAATTCCGTGTCTAATTTATTTATTATTGGTAGGACTGATTGGAATTATATTATTTTAATTTTTTATAAACCATGTATATAAAAGTTAAAGTTGAAGCCGGATCAAAAAAAGAAAAAGTTGAGAAAAAATCTGAGATTCGATATCTTATAAAAGTTAAAGAACCAGCTGAGAGAAATATGGCTAATATTCGTATTTGTGAAATTATATCCGAAATTTACAAAATAAGTGTTAAAAAAGTTCATATAGTAAGTGGTCATCATAGTGATAGTAAAATACTTACCGTTGATATTCCTGATAATTTGATTGCTAAATAATACTTTTCTAAATGATTACAATTTAGGAAATCGGTAGTATAATGAAATTATTACTAATAATTAAATATTTCAACTATGACAACAAACATAAAGGCAACGAACATGGATTTAACATTAGCAATTAGCGATTACGTAAATAAAAAAATAGAAGCAATTAATAAATTTGTTGGTCTTCATGAGGAAGTTATTGTTTATGTCGAAGTAGGTAAAACGACAAATCATCATAAACAAGGAGATCACTTTAAGGCGGAATTTAGTGTCTTAATTGATGGAGAAAAGTTTTTTGCTGGGTCTGAAAAAAGTGATTTATATAAGGCCTTAGATGATGCGAAAGATGAACTTGTTAGTAGAATTAAAAATAATAAAAAAAGAAAAACCACTCTTTTTAAGAGAGGCGCAATGAGTGTAAAGAAGATGATTAAGGGAATATCAAAAAGAAATCCATTAACTTCTAAATACTAATTTTCCACTTTAGAAATTCGATATAACTTATTTCTTTTTTACCTTCAGGGACGACTCGTTTAATTAAAAACGAGTCGTTTTCGTATTTAGCCTCTGTTATCTTGATTCGCATCTTTTTGCCTTTATTTTCAATAAAGAAAAAAATTCCAGGCCAGCCATAAAATGCTCTATATTTATTCCATATATTACGGGGTTTATCATTTAAGTCTATTTCTCCATCTTCTTTTTTGATTTTTTTACAGAAAGTTGCCTCACTATCATTTTGTGGTCTTGGTTTAATATCTCCTGATTCTATTTTGGGTAAAAGATCACACAAACAATTTGCTCCGAGTTTTATTAAATACTCTTTTATTTCTGATTTTGTTTCCTCGATACTTATTCCAAGTTCTTCTTCTATTAAAATAGGACCACTATCTAATTTAAATTCCATTTGTTGAATACTTATTCCTGTTGCTTCGTCTCCATTAAGGAGTGCCGCTTCTAATGGTGATGCTCCTCTCCATTTTGGAAGAAGGGAATAGTGAATATTTATTGTTCCTAGCTTGGGCGATTTTATAAGTGCTTCTGGAAGTATTTTTCCATAAGCTACAACAATAGATAAATCTAAGTTTAAATCCTTAATTGTATTTATAAATTCTTCGGTTATTTTTTCTGGCTTTAAACATTCTATTTTATTTTCTGTAGCCCAAAGGCTAACAGGAGTCTCTTTCATTTCTAAACCACGACCAGATCTTTTGTCTGGTGAGGTTACGATTATCTTTGGTAAGTAGCCATTTTCCTTAAGTATTTCAAGAGTCTTACTTGCGACGTCTGGAGTACCAAAGAATATAAATTTAAGATTATTTGAGGACATTTATTTATCGTTATTATCTTCGTAATCTTCATCAATTAGAGATTCATGCATATCCTTAGCTTTATCAATAAAAAGTATTCCATCTAAGTGGTCATTTTCATGTTGAAAAATATGGGCTAATAATCCACTTCCATCTTTAACTATTTTCTCTGCATTTTCATTGTAGGCTTCCACGGTTGCACGTGTCGCCCTACGAACCTTACCGTAGATTGGGCGGACCGACAAACAGCCTTCAGATAAAAGCTTTTTATCTTTAGAAATTTTTTTAAGAATTGGATTAATGAATACTAAATCTTTTTGACGATTTTTTATATATTCATTTCCTTGAACAGAGCCTTTGCCTCTAATAAAATCTTCATCAAAAATTCTTCCTGACACAACGAAAATACGGAGTGATACTCCTATTTGCGGGGCAGCTATGGCTACTCCATCGCTTTGTTTATTAAGGGCTGATATCATATCGGCCAAAATCTTTTTTATTTTTGGCTTATTTATATCAGGAATAGGAACTTCCTTTGCTATTTTACGCAAAACCGGATTTTCACTTTGTACGATTGAAATCATATATTTTATTTAAGATTTTTGATGTACTCAAGAAGGTTGGGAAATTTTACGGTATCTTGAGATCTATTATTCATGTCTCGGAAAATAACAGAATTTTCCATTGCTTCTTTTTGTCCAAAAATTATAGCGTAACGCATTCCTAGCTTTTCTGCTACGGCTAATTGAGAGCCTAAGTTGTCTTTAGATATAGATTGAGCTATTGGAACTTTGCCTTTTCTTAATATTTCTATAACATTTAGTGATTTTAATTTGGCATCAAAACCAAGTTGAATAAAATATATTTTAGGCTTTTTTATAATACGGGGGCATAACTTAGCGAACCAAGGTGCTTCTACTACTCTATCAACACCAATAGCAATACCAACAGCGCCGATATCTTTCTTGCTACCTAGTTGTTTACCTAAATAGTCATATCTACCACCACCAGCAATGGTTATTTTTTTACCTGTTTCTTCATCTTCTACCATTATTTCAATTACTGTTCTTGTGTAATACGAAAGACCTCTTACTAGACATTTGTTTATGCTATAAGGAATCTCCATTTTTTCAAGGTATTCTAGTACTTCCTTGAAGTGCTTTTTGCAATCTGGACATAAGTGAGAAAGGGTATCTGGAGCATTTTGATTTAGTTCAATTGTCTTCTCTTCTTTAGAATCAAGAATGCGAAGAGGATTAGTCTTTAGTCTCTCACGGTCAATAGCGGGTAGAGAATTAATATTCTTTTTGTAGTAAGAAACGAGTTCACGTATATATCCATTACGACATTCTTTGTCTCCAATTGAATTAATATCAACTGATAAATTTTTAGCACCTGCTTCTTCGAGTATTGTCCAAGTTGTTTTAATAACGAGAGCATCTAATATACTTTTCTCACTACCTAAGGCATCCATATCAAATTGGAAAAACTGACGATAACGACCCTTCTGAGGATTGTCATGTCTAAAACTTGGGCCATAACTATAGAACAATAATGGTTGTGGTAATGATTGCATTCCATGCTCAATGTAACTTCTCATTAGTCCTGCTGTGTGTTCAGGGCGAAGAGCAAGATGATCCCCACCTTTTGTTTTGAGGGTGTACATTTCCTTGTCTACAATGTCTGTACCTTCACCAATTGAGGTTGTAAAAATTGCTTCTTGTTCTACTATTGGTGTGTCTATTGGTTTAAAACCATAATAAACAGCAATTTCTTGAGCTTTCTCAAAAAAACCTTGGAAGTGATAATACTCTTCATCTATAATGTCTCGCATGCCTTTTAGGGATGTCATAGGTTCTTTATTCATTTTTTTATTTTGAGGACTCATTTAATTATTGATTATAATCTCCTGGTAAATACGATATTGATTGAAAGGGGAGTAAACGTAAAAACGCTTTACCTACCAATAAATTCTTGGGTACCAATCCCCAAACTCTAGAGTCAGAGCTTCTATTTCTATTATCTCCCATAACGAAGTATTCATTATCTTTTGTTGTATATACTCCTCCGTCAAATATTTTTTCATTTATGTAAGGTTCTACCAATTTAAAACCTTCTGGATGATCTTTATTTACAACCGTAACCTGTCCATCTTTTATTGAGATAGTTTCATTTGGTAGTCCGATAACTCTCTTTATGAAGAATCTTTTTGTATCTTTTGGATACTTAAAAATAACGACGTCTCCTCTTTGAGCTTGTCCAACGATATAAGATATTTCATCAACAATTAAATATTGACCATTATCAAAAGTAGGGAACATTGATTCGCCGGACACTACAAAAGGTTGTGCTATCCACATGCGTATTGGAATAACAATGACGAGTGCAATGATTGCAAATTTTAATAAATCCCAACCATTTTCAAGAAATTCTTTAAATTTTGATTTAACAGGAACACCTCCATTGATTTTATTTTCCATATGTGATTTATTTTACCATACAAATTATCTTGACGGAATAGGAATTTGTGTGTTGTGATAGTTTCTGATGTTGGACGTCGAAGTAAGACGTCCAACATCAGAAACTAAAAGAATTATTTCACGAGCAACCTATATTATGGTAATATAAAATCATGATATTAACTGTTGGACTTGGAAACCCTGGAGAAGAATACGAAAAGACTCGTCATAATACTGGACGAATAATAGTAGAGCAAATAGCTAAGGTGGGTGGTTTTTCAGAATGGAAAGATGATATGAAATTAAAATCTCTTAGATCAAAGGGAGAGATAGATAATGAAAAAGTAGAATTAATATTACCGAATACTTTTATGAATAATTCAGGGCTTGCATTGGCTCCACTTATTGATAGTCCTAAAAAATTAATAAGTTTAATTGTTGTTTACGATGATATGGATTTACCACTGGGTAATTTAAAAATATCTTTTAATCGTAGTTCTGGTGGACATAATGGCATAGAATCAATAATTAAGAAATTAAAGTCTCAAGAATTTTTGCGTATTCGTATTGGTGTTTCTCCTCTAACTCCTACTGGTAAATTGAAAAAGCCTAAAGGGGAAGCCGCTGTCCTTAAATTCCTATTAGGAGTATTTAAAGAAGATGAATTAAAAATAATTAAAAATCAATCAAAAAAAGTAACTGAAATTATTGCTATGATTTCAAAAGAAGGGAAAGAAAAAGCAATGACGCTGTTTAATTAGTTATTTATATTTTATAAATAAAAATGCCTGAGCATCGCTCAGGCATTTTTATTAGAAACTGTTTAATTACTCTGCTTTCTTTTCACTGTCTAAATGAATCAAAGTCATACGCTGATCTTTTGGTTCAAATAAAGTTACTTGGAAATTATAAGTCTTACCTAGTTCAAGTGTTTTCTTTAATTTCTCTTCAGATCCGAAGCTTGAATTGTGAACCAATCCAGCAACTCCTTGTTTAATAGAAACTAAAGCACCATGTTTATTGAATTTAATAACAACTCCTGAGACGATATCTCCCTTCTTAAGTGTATTTTCAAATTCTTTCCATGGGTTTTCCTTAAGAGCCTTTATTGATAGGGATATTTTACCATCTTTAATATCAATTATTTTTGCCTTAATTTTTTCACCAACCTTAAACATTGAACGTGGATCTTCTACTAGACCCCAATCAATTTCAGATATGTGGACTAAACCTTCAAGTCCTTCTTCAACCTTAAGGAATATACCGAAGTCTACGATTCCTGCAACACTACATTCTATTTCGTCGCCTATTCCATACTTACCGATAATTTCTTGACGTTCTTCTGGATTGTTATCTTTTTCAGAGAAGATTAATTTTCCTTCTTTTGGAAGAGCTGAAATCATGACTACATTGATACGTTTACCAACAAGCATTTTTAAAGCTTTCAAAATTTTATCCTTATCTGAATCTTCTACGCGAGGATAGTGCTCACTCTTAAGTTGAGATGCGGGAAGAAATCCTGCAATACCTTGCCATTCAAGTATAAGTCCACCCTTATTGGCTTCCTTAATTGTAAGTTCAAGAGTTGTTTTAGATTTGATTGCTTTATCAGCTTCACTCCATATAAGAGCTTGTTTAGCTTCTTTCAAAGATAATTCTATATAACCTTCATCGTTATCTGTTGAAACTACCTTTGCTTTAACAACATCACCAATATTTACTTTCTTGATAATATCTTTAGCATTGATAAATTCACGTCCATATATAATACCTGTTCCAAAAGGAGCGAGGTCAATATAAACTGATGACTTCTGAATTGAAATAACGGGACCTTCTACGAGACTATCCACTTGTGGTGGAAGTTCTGCTTTATCAAGCATTTTACCAATACTTGAAAGTTCAATTTTTGCATGTTCTGCGATGCTTGTAACTACATCTTCTGTTTCAGTTTTCATAATTGTGTACTAAAAAAACCGCATTTTGCGGCGCAGCTGATTTTCTTGCTGATGTTTGGCTTCCAAATCAAAAGAAAGGGTTAAATTCAGACTGAGCTTATAAGGCACTCACTATACTATATATTCGTAATATATACAAGGTCATAATCTTTTTTTAAAATGGTAGAATAAATGAATTATTATTTAGTATATACATTTCTTATATGTCATTTAGAAAGTACTCTATTATTTCTGTCTTCGTTTCAATATTAATATTAATTACCTCTATTTTTACTTTGTTCCCAAATAAAGTAAAAGCCGCGGAGGTCTTCAGTAAAAAAATTGATTTAGGTGCCTACTCCTACAGCGGAGCCAACCCCTACAATATATCTCTAACTGAATTCGGTGGTAAATTTTATGGATTAACTCAAAACGGTGGAGATAATAATCAAGGAGTAATCTTTGAATGGGATAAATCTACAAATGTATATACA
>JBBRTD010000006.1:0-42902 GCA_038244685.1 Minisyncoccia bacterium
CGGAGTTCGGCACCTCGATGTCGGCTCACCTTATCCTGGTGGTGGAGAAGCTGCCAAGGGTTTAGCTGTTCGCTAATTAAAAAGGTACGCGAGCTGGGTTCAAACCGTTAAGGTCAAAATTAAATTGTGACTTTAACAGTTTGAACCGTCGAGGAAGAGCAAATTCTAAAATTTGCTCATGTTTAAAACTGAGATAAAGACCGTGTGTACTGTGGTACACTCACGGCGGTAACATATAGCGATATATGTTAAGAAGTTTACTTATATCGGTGGAACCCCACGAAATGAATTTTTCAGGGTAATACCGAGGGAATACTTATCGAAAGAGAAGTTGCCCGTAGAGACTAAATGTAAACTAACTCGTAAGAGTTAAAGTTATAGTCCAATCCACTTAGTAATAAGTGAAAATCGTTTATAATCTCTTCGTCGATATTATAAATGATGGTAGGTGCGTGAGACAGGTTGGTCTCCTATCTACTGCAGGCGTTGATTCTTGAGAAGATTTGTTCCTAGTACGAGAGGACCGGAATGAACTGACCTCTGGTGTGTCGGCTCTAGCGCCCGCTGGACTGCCGAGTAGCTATGTCGGGAATGGATAACCTCTGAAAGCATCTAAGAGGGAAGCCAGCTTCAAGATGAGGAATCGTTTGAGAAACCTAAGAGATGATTAGGTTGATAGGCACTAGGTGTACAGACAGTAATGTCTTTAGCCGAGGTGTACTAATCGTTCGATTCCTATTAGGAAATGTGAAAATCATATTATTGTTGTGTTCTTGTCAGCATTCAGTTTTCAGATATTATGTCTGTCAAAGCTTGTAAGAGTTTTGGCAGGTTCAAATATTTGAAAATTTGATAGTTGAATTTTTTGTTCTGGTGATTTGGCAATGGGGTCACACCCGATTACATTCCGAACTCGGAAGTTAAGTCCATCTGCACCGATGATACTCTTTATGGGGAAAGTAGGTTGTCGCCAGAACAAAGTATTCAACTAAACAAAAATCCGCTTCATATTGAGGCGGATTTTTGCTATAATCATTTTATGACTTGGGCAACAAAAAGAAAATTACAATATTTAGGTGCGGCTCTTTTACTATTTCTGATAGTACTTTTTATATTATTATATCCAATCATTTTTAAGAAGCCGACTTGTACAGATAATCGGATGAATGGAACAGAAACTGGTGTTGACTGTGGTGGTACTTGTTCGCTCATGTGTAAAGAGCGTACATCGGATCCTGTCATCCTTTGGAGTAGGGCATTTCCTGTTGTCGGTAAAACTTATAACTTGGTGGCTTTTATTGAGAATCAAAATAAGAATTCAGCTATTTACGATATTCCTTATGAATTTAGAATTTACGATGCAAATAATAAATTAATTGGAAGAAGACAGGGTTCTACTTTCATCTCTCCCAATAAACAGTTTGCCATTTTTGAACCTAGTTTTGACTCTGGGGAAGCTGAAGTAAAGAGTGTTACTTTTGAATTCACATCTCCCTTTGTTTGGACCAAAAAGGAACCAACAATAAACAGTTTGCCGTTTTATGTTGATAATATTCAAATGGGAGAAGACAAAAATAGTCCTAGTCTTTCAGCTAGAATAAAGAATGAATCTATTTATGAAATACCGTCATTTGATGTTGTAGCAATTTTATACGACGAGAATCATAATGCGATTAATGCTTCTAAAACGGTTAAAGATGGTCTAACAAGTAATAATTCACTTCCAGTTTTCTTTACATGGCCTGAAGTGCTAACGAGTGAACCAGTCACGAAGGATGTTCTTATTGAGCTCAATCCTTTTACTGTTTCTTTTTAAATTTATGAATTCACGTCACTTAGGTATTGATTGGCTTTTGGTTATCTTTTTATTGCCAGTTCTTTTGGCGGGGTTGGTAACCATGAAGTCATTTACAGAAGCGACCCCTTACTTTTCGCATCAATTATTGTGGATTGGTTTTTCTTTTATTGTTTTTTTTACGCTTTCATATATAGATTTTAGATTTTTAAAGAGAACGGATGTTTTAGTTGGTATCTTTGGATTGTTTTCTTTTCTACTGGTTTTATTATTTATTTTCGGTCATACATCGAATGGAGCTCAGTCTTGGTTTTCCTTGGGGGGACTTTCTTTCCAGCCTTCAGATATGATGAAGTTAGTTGTTATTTTAATGCTGGCCAAATATTTTTCTCGTCGGCACGTAGAAATAGATAATTTTAAGCATATTTTTATTTCAGGACTTTATGCGTTCATTCCTTTTCTTCTTGTTTTTTTACAGCCAGACTTTGGTAGTGCTATTATTATTCTTTTTATTTGGGTTGGAATGACTTTAGTTTCAGGTATATCAAGGAAGCACTTCTTGGTTGTTCTTGGAGTCGGAGTTCTTTCTTTTGGTTTACTTTGGGGTCTTGTTTTTCAACCATATCAGAAGAATCGAATTATAAATTTCATTCGACCAATGGCTGATATTCATGGATCAGGCTATAATGTCTATCAATCAACGATTGCCGTAGGTTCAGGTCAATTAGTTGGGAAGGGAGTTGGATTTGGCACACAGTCAAGATTAAAATTTTTACCAGAATATCAGACAGACTTTATTTTTGCTGCATTTGTCGAAGAATGGGGTTTTGTCGGAGCAATGATTTTATTCTTATTATTAGGACTAATTATTTGGCGAATATTAAGTATTGCCCTGCTTGGAGCTACAAATTTTGAAATATTATATGGAGTGGGGCTCGCAATTTTATTCATGAGTCATTTTATTATTAATATTGGAATGAATATTGGTATAATGCCAGTAACAGGAATTACTTTGCCATTTATGAGTTATGGTGGCTCCCATTTATTAACAGAATTTATTGGTCTTGGTATTTTGATGGGTATGAATAGATATAGACGAGTAGCCCATAGAGATGATATGCGAAATGAATTTTTGGGAATATAAGAATTAATAAAATGAAAACAGAACTAATCGATGGTAGAAAAATTAAAGAGAATATATTAATTGACTTAAAAAATAAAGTTGAGGCCCTACCTTTTCCTCCTATTTTTTGTGATATTTTAGTAGGGGATGACACTGTATCTCAATCATATGTTCGGATAAAAGGTAGAGCGGCTGAGTCGATCGGTGTTAAGTTTAAGACAGTCCAATTTCCGCAAGATATTAGTACTGAAGAAATTGTCGAAGAGATTGAGAACTTAAATAGAGTTCCGCATATGTGTGGAATTATAGTTCAACTTCCATTGCCTTCTCATATTGATACTCAAACTGTCTTAGATGCTATCGCTCCAACCCTTGATGTTGATTGCTTGGGCTCTTTTAATAATAGACTTTTCTACGGCGAGGGAGGCGGTATTGGTTATCCGACAGCTCTTGCTTGTATGAAATTATTAAATTCTCTTAGTTTAAGTTTAAAAGATAAAAATATTGTGGTCTTGGGTCAAGGTAAACTTGTCGGATTGCCAGTAACTCAATTATTAAGGAAAGAATCGCTCATCGTTACGACGGTTGATCTTAAAACAGAAGGCATACCCTCGATTATTAAAGATGCTGATATTATAATTTCGGCTATTGGACAAGGCAAATTTATTACAGGCGATATGGTGAAAGATGGAGTGGTGATAATTGATGCTGGAACTTCAGAAGAGAATGGCTCTGTGGTAGGAGATGTTGATTTTGAGTCAATAGAAGGGAAGGCGGCATATCTTACTCCATCTCCAGGTGGGGTGGGTCCTGTAACTGTCGCAATTTTATTGGACAATGTTTTAAGTGTAGCTCAGAGTAAAATTAGCCTTAATCCACAAGCAGAACCTGTAGTTGAAATTTAATTTATTAATGAATAATTTTATTTTTAATTTTTTATATAATCTTTCGAATTATCCTTTTTTTGCTAAATTAGCAATATTTTTATCTTACCCTTTTACTTATGGTGTACTTGTCGTGTTAATGATTTGGGCTATTTTTATAAGTAAAAGAAAAATGTATAATTTTTCTTTGCTTTTTTTGAGTGGATTTTTCGCTTGGATTGTCTCGAGTCTACTGAAGGTTATCTGGCAAGTTAACCGTCCTTTTATTTCTTTGCATCTTACTCCCTTATATAAAGAAACAGGATTTTCTTTTCCATCTGATCATGCTTCAGTTTTTGCTGCTATTGCCGTATCGATGTTTCTTATTAATAAAAAAGCTGGCTTAGCTTTCTCTTTAATTGCAATTTTAATCGGTCTATCCCGTATTGTTATTGGCGTCCATTATCCGATTGATATTATTGGGGGATTTGTTGTTGGATTGATTATAAGTTTAATTTTTAGAGAAATATTTAAAAAGATATGAATACCATTCACACCATAATCATAAGTATAATAGAGGGGTTAACAGAATTTTTACCAATTTCTTCTACGGCCCATATGGACATAGCCAGAGTTTTTCTTTCTATTCCTGCTACTGAATTTGTAAAAAGTTTTGAAATAATAATCCAACTTGGTGCTATTTTGGCTGTTGTCATTTTGTATGCCAAGAAAGTTTTTTCTTCTTGGAAGTATATTCAAAGTTTAATAATTGCCTTTATTCCGACTGGAATAATTGGATTTATTTTATATAAACTTATTAAATCATTTTTACTTGGAAATATTTTAGTAGAAGCCATAGCCTTACTTGTTGGAGGTATCGTCATAATTATTTTCGAGACTTATAAAAGTAAGCAAGATCAAAATAAGGTTGAGCAAGTCGATATTGAAAGTTTAACTTTTAAACAATTACTTATTTTAGGTACAGTTCAAGCTCTGGCTGTTATTCCTGGAGTCTCTCGTTCAGGGGCGGTCATCATAGGAGGCCGAGCTATAGGACTCGGACGTTCTTTAATTACTGAATTTTCTTTTTTGCTTGCTGTTCCGACAATGCTTTCGGCCACTTTTTATGATATTTATAAATCAGGAATATATTTTTCTTCTAGTGAGTGGGGGACAATAGCTCTCGGATTCTTTGTCTCTTTTGTGACGGCATTTGTTGTTATAAAATGGCTAATAGAATATGTTAAAAATCATACTTTCAAAATATTTGGCTGGTATCGTATAATTTTAGGAATCATCTTAATATTAGCCTTATTTTTCAAGGTATTATAACTAAAATAATACTCTTTGTTTGCTTGCTATTTTAGCTAAAACGCTATAAAATAGGCCTATTATGTGGAAAACAAGAATTACAGCATTACTTATCTTATTATTAGGCGCAGGTATTGGTTTTTTTGTTTATAAATCAGAGATGGCTCATCGGGCTGTCGTTAAAGGGGCAACTCCTACATTCGTGTCGAAGTTTCCGTTCAAGCTTGGTCTTGATCTTTCAGGCGGTACACACTTAGTTTACAGAGCTGATGTGTCTCAAGTGGCAACTACAGAAGTTGCTGATTCAATGAATTCACTTCGTGATGTTATCGAAAGACGCGTGAATGTTTTTGGGGTATCAGAGCCTTCAATACAAGTTCAAGATGGTGGTTTTTCAAATCAAGGAGAGCAACGTTTAATCGTGGATCTTCCTGGTGTAACCGAAGTATCGAAAGCTATCGAAATGATAGGTCAGACACCAGTGCTTGATTTTAGAACAGAGAATCCAATTAAGGATGCTCCCCAAAACGTAACCATAGGCAATGATGGCAATGTTGTCGTTGACCCTTATGCTTCAAAATATATAAAAACAGAATTGACTGGTCGCTTTTTAGATAAAGCTATTCTTGAATTTAATCAAACAACAGGGGAACCAGTTGTGGCGCTACAGTTCAACGCCGAAGGTTCAGCTCTTTTTGAAAAAATTACAAAAGAAAATGTTGGTAAGAGTGTTGCTATCTTTTTAGATGGAGCACCTATCTCTATTCCAACTGTGAATGAAGCTATCACTGGAGGAAAGGCTCAAATTTCTGGTAATTTTAAACCTCAAGAGGCTAAATTATTAGTTGGACGTTTGAACTCTGGTGCTCTTCCTGTTCCTATTGAACTTATTTCAACACAAACCATTGGTCCATCATTAGGTACTCAAGCTACGGCTGCTGGAGTTAAGGCTGCTTTAATCGGCTTTTTAGCAATCGCACTATTCTTAATCGTTTGGTACCGTTTGCCTGGATTAATAGCCGTTGTTGCTCTTTCTGTCTATGTTGTTATTATGCTTTCTATCTTTAAACTTCTTCCTGTTACTCTTACTGCTGCTGGTATTGCCGGTTTCATTATTTCGATTGGTATTGCTGTTGATGCAAACGTCTTAATTTTTGAACGTATTAAAGAAGAGCTAAGAGCAGGTAGCGATGTTAAAGATTCAATGCATAACGGATTCAAGAGAGCTTGGCTTTCAGTCCGCGACTCAAATATCTCAAGTATTATTACGGCTATAATTTTATACTGGTTTGGAACAACTCTTATAAAAGGATTTGCCTTAGTATTCTTAATTGGTGTTCTTATCTCTATGATTTCAGCAATCTCAATAACAAGAATATTCCTATATACTCTTAATATTAAGAAGGCGAATAAATTTACACATTTCTTGTTTGGGTCGGGTTTTAGTAGTGCTAAATCTACACTTGCAGCTGCAGGTCAAAAATAATATATGTTTATCATTAAATATAAAAAAATATTCGTTTCCATTTCGATTTTCTTAGTTGTTGCTTCTATTTCTTTAATTGGATACTTTGGGCTTAATTTAGGTATTGATTTCAAAGGGGGATCTCTTACTGAAGTTGAATACACAGTAGTTCGTCCAGAGCAATCAGTTGTTGAAGAAAGTTTAAAAACATTATCATTGGGTCAAGCTTTAATCCAGCCAATAGGAGAGAAGGGTTATAGCATAAAGACTCGTGATGTTACAGATAAGGAACATACAGCTTTACTTAGTTCACTAGGAGCTGGTGCTGTAGAGAAAAGTTTTACTTCTATCGGTCCTTCAGTTGGAGCTGAACTTGTACGTAAATCATTAATCTCATTTATATTGGTATCATTAGGAATTATTTTTTGGATTGCTTTCTCTTTCCGTAAAGTTTCTAAACCAGTTTCTTCTTGGAAATATGGATTTATCGCTATTGTTTCTCTTATTCACGACATCATCATTCCAGTAGGAGTCTTTGCTGTCTTAAGTCATTTTACAGGAGTTGAAGTTGATACACTCTTTGTCGTAGCCGTTCTTACTGTTCTTGGTCTTTCTGTTTCTGATACAATTGTTGTCTTTGATAGAATCAGAGAAAATATCCGTATTGGTCACTTTAAAACCTTTGAAGAGACAGTAGGAAAAAGTCTTAACCAAGTTTTCGCTCGTTCAATTGCAACTTCTTCAACTGTTATTATTGCCCTTATTGCACTCGTAACATTTGGTCCAGTTAGTACAAAAGTCTTTGCTTTAATGCTTATCGCTGGAATGTTCTTTGGAACATATTCATCTATCTTCCTTGCAAGTCCACTTTTGGTCTTCGTGAAGAATTGGCAGAAAGCTAAATAATAAAGTTTATTAACAAATGCCCCGCTGACTTTGTCAGCGGGGCATTTGTGATATAATAGACTAACACTAAATAAAGTCGTTATTATTAACCTTAAATTATTAAATTACAATGTCAATTATATATATATTTTTAGCCATAGTTATCGCTCTCGTTTTGTTTTTAGTTTACAAATACAACGGATTTATTACTCTTAAAACTCGTGCACAAGAAGCCTGGGCTGATATTGATGTTCAGCTTAAGCGTCGTTATGACTTGATTCCTAATTTAGTAAATACCGTTAAGGGTTATGCGACTCATGAGTCTGCAACTTTTGAAAAGATTACAGAGGCTCGTTCAAAGGCTATGCAAGCTGGGTCAATGGCCGAGAAAGGTGAAGCTGAGAATATGCTATCGGGTACCTTGAAATCTCTTTTTGCTATTTCAGAAGCTTATCCAGAGTTGAAAGCCAATACAAACTTCCTTCAACTTCAGAGTGAACTTTCCGATACAGAGAATAAGATTATGGCTTCACGTCGATTCTACAATGGTAATGTTCGTGACTTTAATACTGATGTTCAAATGTTTCCAGGAAATATTATTGCAGGAATGTTTAAATTCACAATAATGGAATTTTTCCAATTGGAAGAGAATAGTGCCGAAAAGAATCCAGTTGAAGTTAAGTTTTAAGATTAAATTATATGTCAAAAACAAAAATAACCTTATTGATTAGTAGTCTATTCTTTGGGTTATTTTTGTTTTCTGTTGCTCCTGTAAACGCTGAAGTGGTTCGAAATTTCGATTCACAGATAAAGATTAATTCTGACTCCTCGATTATAGTAACAGAGACAATTAAATATGATTTTGAAAATTCAGAAAAGCACGGTATTTATCGCTATATTCCGGTTAATTATAAAACTCAAAGTGGTAATAAGAATGTTAATTTAGAGCTAGAGACTATTACCTTAGATGGCAATGCAGAAAATTTTGTAATTAGTAAAGATGGTTCAAACAAAAGCATTAAGATAGGCAAGTCTGAAACCTTAGTAAGTGGTATGCATACATATGTAATCATTTATAAAATTAAAGGAGCCGTAAATTATTTTAAAGAGCAAGATGAATTGTATTGGAATGTAACTGGAAATGGTTGGAATGTCCCAGTCGAAAAGGTAAGCGCTTCTGTTGAATTGCCAGATTCAAATACTGGGAATACCAGCATGAGTTGTTATGATGGAGTTCTTGGCTCTAATGAAAAATGCGAGACAGAAATTACTAATTATTTTTCAATCGCGAAATCAATAAGAGTTTTAATTCCTGGAGAGGGTATGACTATTGCTTTTGATTTCCCAAAGGGGATTGTCAAAGAACCAACTGGGACAGAAAATTTAATCAATCTTATTAAAGATAATATAATAATCTTACTTCCATTTTTTATCTTTATTATCATGTTCTTTGTCTGGAAGAAATATGGCAAGGATCCTTCTGGTTATACGACTATTATTGCTCAATACGAAGCCCCTAAAGACATGAAACCAACCTTGGTGGGCTCACTTGTTGATGAACGTCCTGATTATAGAGATGTAACGGCTGGGCTTATATATTTAGCCGAACAAGGTTATTTGAAAATTAAAAAATTAGAAAAGGAATGGTTCTTGGGTATTGTTGATTATGAAATTGAGCTTCTAAATAATGATCTAAAAAATCTTGATAAAACTGAGCAGAGTATCTTGAAATTATTTTTTAATGATAATTTAACTATCGGCTCGATTGAAAAAATTTCGAACTTCAAAAAGGATATAACTTTTTCAATTAGAGTTAAAAAAATAATAAGTGATCTATATCAAGAAATGGCAGATAAAGGATTTTATATTGAAAATCCAATGAAAGCAAAGGTTCCTTATATAATTGCTGGATCTATATTTATATTCATGGGTGTATTTTTATTTTCAAAGATGTTTGGAATTATAGGAATTGTTTCGTCTGTGATATCTGGAATTATAATAATAATTTTTGGAAATTTGATGAGCAAAAAAACAAAACTCGGAGCTGAGACGAAAGATTATATTCTAGGCTTTAAAGAATTTTTATCAGTAACAGAAAAAGATAGATTGGCTTTCCATAATGCTCCAGAGAAAAACCCTGAGCAATTTATGAAATTCTTACCTTATGCAATTGCTCTTAAGGTAGAGAATAAATGGGCAAAGCAATTTGAAGGGGTATACATTGGGCAGCCTTCTTGGTATCAGAGTAATATGACTGGGGCATTTATCGCGACTAATTTCATTACTCATATGTCTGACTTTTCGAAGTCAGTTGATACAAGCCTTTCTCTTATAACAAAAGGAGCAGCAAATGGAGGCTTCGGTGGTGGGGGTGGTGGATTCTCTGGTGGCGGCTTCGGTGGTGGGGGTGGTGGAAGCTGGTAATTCTTTGTTTTTAATAAAGGCTAAAATGTAGTAAACTTAAGAAGTCAGAGGTTTTTATTCATTTTAACTATATAAATTATGAAAAATAAATTTTCGAAATTAACTAAAGTTATAATTATGGTCATAGTAATGGTATCTATAATCATTGTCTTTTTGTATACCAAAAAAGCAGATGCTCCTATTATAAATAATACGGGGAGAGTCACACAAAATGTAGATACGAATACTCTTGGAAACAAGGATGATCTTATCGCTTTTTCAATTGCCCCGGGGACAAAGGTTCACGGGGTTATTTCTTATCGGGGGGTTATAAAAAATGGATATTTTTTTGAAGCAAATATTCTAATAAATATTTTAGATATGAATAAGAATGTCATTAAGGCAAGTAACGCTGTTGCTAAAGATGATTGGATGACATCGGGTCCGGTTAATTTTGAAGGGAATATAGATTTTACTAATCTTGCAAAAGGTCCAGCATATTTTGAAATTCATAATGATAATGCTTCTGGACTTAAGGAAAACGATAAGAGTATTTTAATTCCCATTATTATAGAATAATATTAAACTAAAAATATGGTTACACTTTACACACAACAAGGACAAAATGTCCGGAAGACTTGGATGCTTATGAGCATATTCTTTATTATCGTAATTGCTCTCGGTTACGTTTTTTCACAGATGTATAATAATCCAACGATTTTATATTTCTTTGTAATATTTAGTATCATCATGAATATTACAAGTTACTGGTATTCAGATAAAATTGCTTTATCGATGGCCAACGCTCATCCCGCTACCCGTGAGCAATATTTCGACTTCTATACAATTGTTGAAAACTTAGCAATTACGTCAGGTCTTCCGATGCCAAAAATATATGTAATTGAAGATCCATCACCAAATGCATTTGCAACAGGTAGGGATAAAAATCACTCAGTTGTGGCGGTTACAACTGGGCTTCTGTCTATTATGAATAAAACAGAATTAGAAGGGGTTGTCGCTCATGAGATGAGCCATATCGGTAATAAAGATATGCTTTTGTCCACGGTTGCGGTTGTGCTTGTCGGATTCGTAGCAATTATTTCAGATATGATGATTCGGATGTCTTTCTTTGGTGGACGTCGCGATGATAGAGAAGGGAATGGAGTATTTATGATTATTGGTATCATCATCGCTATTCTTGCTCCGATTGCTGCAACTCTCATACAGCTCGCTATTTCACGTAAGAGAGAGTACTTAGCAGATGCTTCTGGATCACTCCTTACGCGCTATCCTGAGGGCCTAGCGTCGGCACTTGAGAAGATAAGCCAGTATGGTAGGCCTATGAAAGCTCAATCAACAGCTATTGCTCACCTCTATATTGCTAATCCACTTGGTTCTGGTAGTTTTGCCAAAAAAGCCAGTAGTCTATTTTCAACCCACCCTCCAGTAGAAGAAAGAATAAAAAGACTCAGAGAAAGCTTATAAAAAAACACCCAATATATTTAGATATATTGGGTGTTTTTTTGTTAAAATAAATTTGGTAAAAGTTACAATATCTAGTATTATAGTTCCAGATGTTCTTTTCAAAGCATGGATTCTAATTATTGATACCATGCATTCCCGACTTCGGTCGGGTATGGAGAGGTCGCATAGTGGTCTAGTGCACTACCTTGGAAAGGTAGCAAGGTGTTAAAGCCTTCGGAGGTTCAAATCCTCTCCTCTCCGCCTTCGCCCGACGTAGCTTTTAGCGAAGTCGGGATTCGTTTGTAAATTTTGTAAATTGTAATTATTAATTTTTTTATTAGTAATATCGTCGGGCTACGGCGGACAAGGTCCGCCAAAATTCAAAATTATATGTGGTATGTCTATATACTTAAATGTTTTGATAATGAATTATATACAGGTTGCACAAACGATTTAAAAGATCGTATCAATCGTCATACAAATGGTTATGTTCCTGCCACAAAAGGACGTAGACCTTTTGAGTTAAAAAACTACATAGCATTCATTGATAAATATAAAGCATTTGAATTTGAAAAATATTTAAAATCTGGCTCAGGTAGAGCTTTTATTAAAAAGCATTTTTAACGTACTCGCGGTTTCTCCCTCTCCGCGATGTTTTTAATTATGATATAATAGTTCCTATGAAAGCAATTAGAATATTTCTTTTAGTTCTAATTATTATTGGAATCGGTTTGCTGTGTACGCAAAAAATTTGGGTACCTAGATTAGTTAATAAGATTCTTTCTTTTGAAAAAAGTTCGGTTTCAGTTCCTAAAACATTTTTAAAAGAAGACGCCATCAAAATAGCGAAGCAAAATGGGATGCTAAAGGGATATTCAGAGGATTCTTTACCAAAGCTGGTTGGTCTTAAGCAGGCACTAGAAACAGGTGAAGGTAAATCTTGGTTCATCCATGGTTCAATTGATGGTGCTTCTACTAAAGATTGTCCAAAAAAAGAAAACGACCCGCATGGCGAGGGGTGGGTTCGGATAATTATTGGAAATCTAGAAATGAACGTGCACTCTGGAGTAGTGAGTTTTAATAAAATGTGTAGTTGGGCTCTAATCGATTACTAAAATCTTACTCAATTATCCTTATTTTTCAGCAAAGAAGTTCCAACAGCGACTCATACTCTCCGCAAAAAGAAAAACCCCTTTCAGGGTTTTTCTTTTTGCGGAGTAATGAATTATGGTTTACTATATTCAAACAGTTTCCATATAACTATGTTACAATTGAGGCATGACTTACATATTAAAGTTTTTTGGAAGTATATTTATTCTTCATCCTTATTTAGCACTTGTACCTGTATTAATTTTTGGGTTATTTTATTTTAAATCAAAAAATAAGTTAATCCTGGTAACAACTTTTTTGTGGCTATTGTATACAATCTATGAAGAATTACATTTATTAAGAATAGTCTGTTCTGGTGAATGTAATATAAGAATTGATTTAATACTCATTTATCCAACTCTAATTGTTTTATCTATAATTGCTTTGTTTTTAGGATTTAAAAATTTGGCCAAATCTAATTCTTTATAAAAAATTAGTTTCAATAGCGACCTACACTCTCCACATTTTTAAAACCTTTATTATTATGGTTTGTTTTGGTAGCTATCTATATTAAGGATTAAAGAGTACCATTAAGCTATGAATAAAAATAATACAATAAAAAATTTAGCAATAGTTATTATCATTGTGATGGTTGGAATAGGAATATTTCTTTTTATTAATAAAAAATCACCTATAGTTGTTCCTGTTGTAGATCAGAATCAAGTTACGACACCAGAAACACCATTAGTATATAAGAATGATTATGGTTTTAATTTTAATTTGCCTATTAGCTGGAAGGGTTATTCTATAATAGCTGATAAGTGGAACGGTCAAACACTCGATACCCAAAAGCCTTTAGTATTAGAAGGTCCTAAGATTCTAATAAGGCATCCATTGTGGACAAAAGAAATACCAAGACAAGATATTCCAATTATGATTTTTACTCTTGCTCAATGGAGTTTAATTCAACAAGAAAAGCTTTCTGTCGGAGCTGCTCCGATTGGTCCAAGCGAACTTGGCCGAAATACTAATTATGTATTTGCACTTCCAGCTCGTTATAATTTTGCTTATCAAGTTGGATTTGAAGAAGTACAAAAAATTATTGAAAGCAAAGCATTAAGTACTTTTTAAATAGATAATTATATTTAAAATATATTTTTTCTAAATAGTAAAAATCGATACATCCTGATGTATCGATTTTTATTTTTTATTTTTCATCAAATACATCTTGCAGTGTTTTTACATCAAACTTTTTCATCTTTAAGAATGCTTGTGTGACACGGGCTATTTGTTCTTTGCTACCTTTTGTCATCATATCTTTCATGATAGACGGAACAATTTGCCAGGATACGCCGTATTTATCTTTAAGCCAGCCGCACTGTTCTGCTTCGGGGACAGCAGATAACTTTTCCCAGTAGTAATCAATCTCTTTTTGGCTATCACAATTAACTACGAATGATATTGCTTCACTAAAAGTAAAATCATGTTTAGCGGAACTATCCATTGCTATAAAATTTTGCCCATTTAAGCTAAAGCGTGAATGTTTAATAAAGCCTTCTTCGTCATTGTCATCTTTTGTATATGGCACAATCATTTCAATTTTTGAATCAGGGAAAATACTAACATAGTCTTCTATGGCATCTTTTGCATGACCAGCCATTTCATTTGTAAATAAAAGAAGGGGGGTAATTTTTTGCTCCATATTGTGGTGCTCGCTCCATGAAAGTTGCCAAGAAAGGCCGTATTTATCTTCAAGCCATCCATATTTATGAGCCCAAGGGTAGCTTTTATATGACATGAGTTCCTTACCTCCAATTATTAATTTATTCCAAACATTTTCAATTTCTTTCTCATTATCAAAAACTACAAATAATGATATTGATGGATTAAATTTGAAATAAGGGCCTGCACTAATCGCCATAAAATCTTGCCCAGAAAGTTTAAAGGTAACAGAGTGGGCATCTCCGGAAGGGGTATCTGTAATCTTTGCAATATTTTCAATTTTTGAATCATGGAAAAGAGAGGTGTAGAATTTAGCCGCCTCTTCTGCTTCTTTATCAAACCATAAATGTGTAATTATTTTTTGCATAATATTTTTAATTTAAAAATAAATTATTTTAAACTTTGAGCAAGTTTTTCGAGTGAAGCTTCCCAGCCTTCTTTCATTTTAGTATTAATCATTGCTTCAAGTTCTGCTTCCGAATCAGTCTCGTATAGAATTGTAAGTCTTGTTTTATTCCCTAGTTTGTAGAAATTTACCGTCATGATATTTTCTTTCGGGAATTCTTCTGGCACTCCAAATAAGACTGGGTCAATTAAGTCTCCATTCTCATTAGAGAATCGATCTGTGCAAACTATTTTTTCATAGGGAATAATCTCTAGGTACTTACCTCCACTCCAAAAGTCTGTCACTGGTTGATCGGGGCTAGCTTTTCCTCTCATACAGTAAAGGTACTCTCCGCCAACCTTAAAGTTAACCTTTGCGACTGGGGATGTGAAATTTTCTGGGCCCCACCATTTCATAATCTTTTCGGGTTCAGTCCAAGCTCTCCAGACTTTTTCTCTTGGGGCATCAAATACACGTGTAATTAATAATTCTTGTTTATTTGTATTTTCCATATAATAGTTAAATTTAATAATAATATTTCCAAACCATTATTATAATCACAGATGATATCAAATGAAGATTAATTTATGATTAATACTTTAATAATTTTATCTTGGACTAAAAATATGAAAGTAGTAATATTATAAGGTGGGAGATTAAACTTTAATTAGTCGATTTTTAATCCAAATTATTAATTTTTAATTTATTATATTTATATGCTTACAACAATCGCCGTTATTTTATTGGTCTTATGGTTGCTTGGGTTTATCGGCTTCCATATTATTGGGGGATTTATTCACATACTTCTAGTTGTAGCCATCGTGCTATTTCTAGTCCGTATTATTCAAGGAGATTAAACTATTAGCTTAATAATTAAGGATTAAATCTTACATTCATTTATTTGAATGTAAGATTTTTGTTGCTGGTACGTCATATTAAGTAGAGTCAAATAATTATTAATAATTAATTTATATGCATAGCATACATTTTAGAAAATAAACGATTTAAAAAATCGAAAATTATATGAAAAAATTTAACAAAACAGTGCTAGCATTTCTATTCACGTTTATATTTAGCTTCATTGGGGGGACAACTCTCTTTGCCGCAGGTGCTGAAAAAGTTGATTTAGGTTCTTCCGGAGCCTTTACTGTTTTATCAAAAACAGGTATATCAACCACAGGGTCTACTTCTATTGTTGGTGACATTGCAGTTAGTCCTGCTGCCGCTACATTTATTACAGGATTTGCTTTAACTCTTCCTGCAGGTAGCTCATTCTCAACTTCCGCTTTAGTAACAGGAAAAGTATATGCTCCTGGCTATGCAAACCCAACACCTTCAAATCTAACTACTGCTGTTTTAGATATGCAAACTGCATACACTGAAGCACTAGGAAGAGCTCCAGGTTTTACTGAATTAGGTTCTGGTAATATCGGTGGTCTAACTCTTGCTCCAGGTGTTTACAAGTGGGGAACAGGGGTTACTATTCCAACTGATGTAACTTTAAGTGGTAATGCAACTGATGTCTGGATTTTTCAAATAGCACAAAATCTTGATATTAGTTCTGCTACAAAAATAGTTCTCGCTGGTGGAGCAAAAGCTTCAAATATATTTTGGGTAGTTGCTGGTCAAACAACAATCGGCACAACTGCAGTTTTTAATGGAAATATATTAGACCAGACAGCAATTGTTTTAAAAACCGGTTCAGTTTTAAACGGTAAGGCTTTAGCTCAAACTGCTGTAACTCTAGATTCAAATGTAGTAACTTCAGCCGCTACATATGTTTTTCCAAACATTGGATCAACTTCAGTTTCTGGTGGTAGTTCTCCTATGCCAATTGTAATTTCAGGAGTAGTAACAATTCCATCAGGATCATCATCTGTTCCTGTTACCGATCCTTTAATGTATATTCAATCTGAAACGGGATGTTCTAATGGAAATTTATATAACACAACTAACGGTCATCTTTGTAATAAAAGCACACCAGAGGTTGGATGTTCTGTTGGAAATTTATTTAGTACAGTAAATGGTCATCCTTGTAATGGTGGTTTAGAATTAGGATGTTCATCTCAAAACAAATACAATACTTCTACTGGTAAATTATGCAATAACTATATTGTTAATACAACAAAATATAATTTTGGTATAAACACTCTTAGTTTATTTAGTAAAGGAGAAGAAGTAAGTGAACTTCAAAAATTCTTGAATAAATCTTCAAACTTAAGCCTTGTTGTTGATGGAGTTTTTGGATCAAAGACAAGTGCCGCTGTTAAAAAATGGCAGCAAGAAAATAATTTAGTAGCAGATGGTCTTGTCGGTGTTGAAACAAAGGCAAGAATGAATGCATAATTCTAAATTATAAAGGTCAATATTTTATTAATTAAACAAATTACTTATATGCTTGGAACAATTGCAATAATATTATTGATTTTATGGTTACTAGGTTTTATCGGTTTTAACATTATTGGAGGTTTTATCCACATACTTCTTGTAGTGGCAATCATCCTTCTATTAATCCGTGTTATCCAAGGAGAATAGTTTAAAAAAGAATACAAATAAAAACCACAAGAATTATCTTGTGGTTTTTATTTTAAAATACATCTAAAATTAAAATAAGGATATAAGCTAAAATTAAAAATGAGAATATGAGAAGCCCTCCAAATAATTTCTCTGCTGCATGCTTACTCTCATTAAAGAAGTAGGGGATAAATGGATAGCGTGAAATTAATTTCTTAAACCAACTTTTGGTGTGCAAATATTGCATGAATTTAAGACTGTTTGAGTGGAAGGAGCTTTTTATAGACTGTCCTTTGTTTTTGATAAACCAATAGTAGAGTCCAATTATTACAATTAAAATTAAAACTAAGGTTAATTTGCCAGACCACTTTTTAAAGACAGCGACAATTAAAGTACCAGAGAAATGACCCAAGAAAACATTTAAAATTGCCCAGCTTATTCCACTTAATACATTCCAGAAAATAAACGGTCCTCTCCTCATTCTAGATAAGCCTGCTATGAAGGGTATGATAGCTCGAATTGGACCAAAGAAGCGACCCCAGAAAATACTTTTGTTGCCATATTTTCTAAAGAAATTTTCTCCATGACGAATAAGAGTTAAATTAATTAATTTCTTTTCTTTTATCCAAGATCCGCCCCATCGTCCAAGTGAGTAGCTAAAAAAGTCACCTAAAATTGCTCCAATTGAAGCAAAAAATACAATATCCCAAACATTTAAATATCCCTGAGAAGCTAAAAATCCTCCAATTGAGATAAGGGTAGCGCCAGGAATAAATACCCCGACAAGTGGGGCAGATTCAGTAAAAGCTAAGATGAAAAATAGCCAGTTACCAAGCCAAGCAAATTTTATCATCAAACTTAAAAGTAAATTTATATCAGGCATCAAGTTACTTATTATAGCATTTTTGTGCTATAATATAGAGAGATAATCAAGCCTTACTATGTAAGGCCACTTTTATTATTAATTTATTATTAAATACATTATTTATATGATTAAAAAGACAAAAATTGTAGCAACTATTGGCCCTGTTACCACTTCAGAAGAAATGCTTTCTAAGCTTCTTAAAGCTGGATTAAACATTGTGCGTTTAAACTTCTCACATGGAGATTTTGCTGAACATCAAGAAAAAGTAGATAACTTTAGAAAGGCCATGAAAGCAACTGGAATCTCTGGGGCAATTATGCAAGATCTTTCTGGTCCTAAGATTCGCCTTGGAGAATTTTATCAAGAAAGAGTTGAACTAAAGGCAGGAGAGATGATTACTATTACCACCGAAAAAATAGTAGGGGATGAATCTCATGTTTCTATTAATTACCCTCTGTTCCCCAAAGAAGTTAAAGTTGGAGATAAGATTATGGTAGATGATGGAAAAAAGAAATTTGAAGTTGTTGGTGTAAAAGGAATTGAAGTTTTATGTAAAATTTTAGTCGGCGGAGATACAAAAGGCCGTCGTGGTGTTAATCTTCCTGATTCCGATATTTCAGTAAATTCTTTGACCGATAAAGATAAGAAAGATATAGAATTTGGAATAAAAAATAAAGTAGATTTTTTTGCTTTTTCTTTTGTTCGTAAACCAGAAGATGTATCAGAGCTACGGGCAATTTTAGATAGTAAGAAATCAAAAGCAAAAATAATCGCCAAGATAGAGACCCCACAAGCTGTCAAAAACATAGATGCTATTCTCGCTTTATGTGATGGACTTATGGTTGCTCGTGGTGACTTAGCTATTGAAGTGCCAGCAGAACGTGTCCCGATGATACAAAAAATGCTTATTAAGAAATGTAATGATGCCGGTAAAATCGTAATTACTGCAACTCAAATGCTTGAATCGATGATAAAGAGCCCTGTACCAACAAGAGCTGAGGTTTCAGATATTGCCAATGCAATTCTAGACGGTACCGATGCTGTGATGCTTTCAGAAGAGACAACCCTTGGAAGTTACCCTATAGAAGCGGTTAAAATCATGACAAAAGTTGCTCTAGATATTGAGCAAAATTTTCCAGAAAGAGAAATCTCTCACGTAGATTGTAAGGGGAATATTGAAGTTACTGATTCTATTTCTGGTTCAGTTGTAAAAACAGCTCATAATATTGGTGCAAAAGTAATTGTTGCTTTAACACAGTCAGGTTTTACAGCCAGAATGATATCTCGATATAAACCATTCCCATACGTCGTTGCTGTAACTTCAAATGAAACAACCTTTCATCAACTAAATGCATCATTTGGTTGCTTACCTTTAAAAGTAGATAATTATAAGACAGCATTAGATGCTGAAGTTTTCAAGGCCGTTAGAAGCTTTTGTATTAAAGAAAAAATTGCAGTTAAGGGAGATAAGGTTGTGATTGCAACTTGTTCTCAGTGGGAGAAAAAAGGTGGATCAACTAATATGATAATGGTTGAGACTATCTAATAAATAAATTTTAAAAGATGCCCGACGCTCAAAAGAGCGTCGGGCATCTTTTATTACTATTTTAATTTATGGTACTATTTATGTATATAAATAGTTAAACAAATCTATGCCCAAAATTAAATCATTAAATATTTTTAAAGTATTTCTAGTGGTAATTATAACTCTGTATATGCTTTATTATCTTACGAGTCTAAATGAGTGGCACTTTATTGATAATATAAATCTTATATTTCATGAAGCTGGCCATGTCATATTTATGTTTTTCGGAGAGTATATTCATATAATAGGAGGGACTTTAATGCAGATATTAGTTCCTATTGTTTTGTCTTATTATTTTTATTACAATAAAGACCATTTTTCTGCATCCTTATTATTATTCTGGGTAGGTCAAAATTTTATTAATATATCAATCTATGCAGGGGATGCTGTCGCGATGGAGCTTCCACTTTTAGGAGGAGATAATGTTGGTCATGACTGGAACAATCTTTTGTCATCTTTAAATTTATTAAATTATACAGACCAAGTAGCTGCATCACTATACTTTATGGGGATAATTATAATGGTATTTGCTATTGTTTTCTCGATAAGGTCTTCTGTCAAAAAAGGGTATTAATACAATAAGTCTATATTATGATAGAATCAAAAAATTATGTCACATCAAGGTAATACATGGGAAAGAGAATATAGGAATCCACTCCTTGTCACTAAGAATGACGGCCCGCAAGCTGACACTTTGCGATTTTTAAAGTTTCTTAAAAAAGAACAAAAATATAGAGTTGAAGAAAAAACTATTTTAGACCTTGGTTGTGGAACTGGCAGAAATTCAAATTATTTAGCTGACTTAGGTAATAGTGTAATTGGAATTGAAATTTCAAAGACAGCTATAAATTTAGCAAAAGCGAGAGCAGAGGATATGGGAGTAAACGTTGACTATAGATTGGGGGACATAGGCGAGCCGTATAAGATAGAGGATAATTCAGTTGATATAATTTTAGATATAACATCATCAAATTCATTAAACGAACAGGGAAGAGAAAATTATTTAAAAGAGACAAATCGGATTTTGAAAAATGGTGGTTATTTTTTTGTGAGAGCTTTAGCTAAAGATGGTAATAAGAATGTCAAAAATTTATTGAAGTTAAGCCCGGGCAGAGAATACGATACTTATATAATTAAAGAGATTGGATTAACTGAAAGAGTTTTTTCAAGAGATGATTTTACTAAAATGTATGGAAAGTATTTCAAAATTTTAAATTTAGAAAAGAAAACAAGTTACACGACTTTTAATAATCGTATCTATAAGCGTGATTATTTTCTTGCTTATATGTCTAAATAATTAGTGCTATAATGCCAATATTATGAATATTGGAGTTTTTGATTCAGGCCTCGGGGGATTATGGGTTTTAAAGCACTTAAGAGAAAAACTCCCAGAGTATAACTATATATTTTTAGGTGATCAGGCTAATGTGCCATTTGGAGAGAAGAATCCAGATGAACTTTTTGAGATTGCAACACGTGCTCTTGATTATTTATACGGAGAAATGAAATGCGCTGGAGTGATCTTGGCTTGTAATACTATTAGTTCAACTATTTACGATAAACTACGTATCTGGAAAGATGAGAAATATTTTGGGCGGATTCTTTTTGGAATTGTTCATCCGACGGTTGATTCACTATCTAGTAATAAAAATGTAGTTATCTTTGCTACACCGAGAACTTGCAAATCAGAAGTCTATGAAAAATTTCTAAATTCAAATTTAGAAATTTATAAAAAAATTCCATTACCTAAGTTAGCTTCTATAATAGAAAACGGGGGAGATACATTTTCATATATATCATCATTTAAAAATGAGGTGGCCGATGATGCTCAAATGGGAGCACTTCTTTGTACTCATTATGGTATTGTGCGAGAAGATTTTAAAAATATTTTTCCAAACATAAAAGAATGGATTTATCAGGAAGAATTAATCCCTAAATATTTAAAAGAGTATTTTATTGAATTCCCTGATAGGGAAGCTCTTTTTGGGCATGAAGGCAAGCTCTTGATATTAGTTTCAAAAGAAAGTGAAGTTTTTAGTAGGTTTACAAGCGAGTGGTTTGGCAAAAATGTGACTCCTCTAGTTATCAATTTATAAATGATATAATGACAGTATGAGTAATTTTAACTTTGATGAAGCTTATAAAAATCTTAATAAAAACCAGAAAGAAGCAGTTGATACAATAGATGGTCCTGTAATGGTAGTGGCAGGTCCCGGAAGTGGCAAAACTCAGATATTGTCTTTGCGCGTGGCTAATATTTTAAAGAATACTGATATCCCTCCGCATGGAATTTTATGTTTAACTTTCACCGAGGCTGGAGCTGTAAATATGCTCAATCGTTTGAAAACAATGATAGGCATAGAGGCATATAAGGTAAACATTTTTACTTTCCACGCTTTTGGCACTAGTATAATCGGACGTTATCCTGAATATTTCTTTAATCATGCAAATCTTTCTCCAGCGGATGAACTTATTCAGAGAGAAATAATGACAGAAATACTTGAGTCATTAGATCACAAGAATCCATATTCGAGTTTTCATATAAATGAGGGGTATGTTTTCCTGAAGGATATCTTGTCGAGAATTTCACAAATTAAAAAAGCCGGTATTACTCCGAACGAATTTGATTTAATAATTTCTAATAATAAATTTATTTTAGACAAGATGAATTCTTCTTTGTCTTTAGTTTTTAAAGATAGACTTTCAACAAAAATTTTCCCTAAAATTGAAAAAATGATAGAAGAATGGAGCAGTATAGATGTTTCGAAATTTCCATCAGATTATTTTAAACCAATATCTAGCCACCTTATTTCTTCTCTAAAAAAGGCTCTAGAAGAATCAATAAGCGAGAATAAAACAGGAGCCATTGGTGAATGGAAAAAGAAATATGCTACAGGTACGAATGAGAATATATCTCTTAAGTCTTATGAAGGAGAAGAGAAATTAGAAAATTTAGGTTATATTTACAAGTCATACAAAGAGAAATTATTTGATCGTGGCTACTATGACTATGATGATATGATTCTTGAAGTTATTGATGCCATACATAAGAACGAAAATCTTAAAGCTGAGCTACAAGAGCAATTCTTGTATATTATGGTGGATGAATTCCAGGATACAAATGACGCCCAGATAAGATTAATTCGTCTTTTGGTTGATAATTATGTAAATGAAAAAAAACCAAACATAATGGTTGTCGGGGATGACGACCAAGCTATTTATCGTTTCCAGGGGGCTGATATTTCAAATATAAAGGATTTTCATTTAGTTTATGATCAAGTGAAAATTATAGTTATGACAGAGAATTATCGTTCTGGTCAGAATATTTTAGACTTAGCTAGGAATATCATAATAACAGGGGAGGATAGACTTGAGGATACAATTGAAGGCATTAATAAAAAATTAGTATCAAGTGGTGATAAAAATAAAAATTATAACGGAGAAATAAAAAAATTAAAATATAAAACAAAAGAACATCAGTATCACAATATTGCTCTCCGAATTAAAAATCTTATAAAAGAAGGTCATGATCCGAAAGAAATTTCTGTTATTTCAAGAAAGCATAGAGAGCTAGAAAACCTCGTTCCCTTTATGCATTATTATAGTGTTCCGATTGTTTACGAAAAAGAACAGAACGTTTTGGCGACTCCGCATATTCATCAATTGATCACGATGTGTCGTTTTATTGATATAGGAGAGGGTGGCTCACCGTCATCGGGTGATAGTTTAATGCCAGAGATTTTGTCATATCCATTCTGGGGTATAAGTCCTAGGACTATTTGGGATATTTCAATATTAGCAAAGACAAAAAGAGATGATAAGAGTATTGATATCCCTTGGCTGTCTATCATGCTTGAATATAAAGATGAAAAAGTAAAAAATATTGGAGAATTTTTTATCGAGATGATTTCTCGTGCCAGATATGAGCCAGTCGAATATATTCTTGAGAGTTTTATTGGTGGAAGTGCTTCTCTTTCTGATGAAAATGATGAAGGATTTATGGAAGGTTTTAAAAATAAGAAAGATAAATTTATTAGTCCGTATAAAGATTTTTATTTCAGTAAGGATAAATTAGAGAAAAATAAACCAGAGTATTTAAGATTCCTTTCTGGTTTGAAGTTTTTTATTAATGCATTAAGAGGTCACAAAATACAAAATTTATTAAAAGTAAAAGATTTGGTAAATTTCGTTGATATTCATGAGAGTAGTAATATCCTACTTAATGATACAAGTCCGTTTACTGGAGCCGAGAATGCGGTTCAGTTAATGTCAGCCCATAAATCAAAAGGGTTAGAATTTGAAACCGTTTTTCTTCTTTCTTGCCAAGACGATAATTGGTCAAAGGGAGGTATGAGGAATAAAATTAGACTACCTGAGAATTTACCAATTGATATTGGAAGTGATGAGTCTGACGATGACTTACGTTTATTCTATGTGGCTCTAACTCGCGCAAAGAAAAATCTTTATCTTTCAACTTATGCATATAAAGATGAAGGGAATGAATCTATTGAAGTAAAATTCTTGAACAATGATTTGGTCACTGATGACACAGAGAGTCAGAATGAAGATATAGATTCTAGCTCAATTCTAGAGACGATTACTCCGAATTATACAGATAAAGTATATATTGAAAGCGAAAAAGCCTTTTTGTCTCCACTTGTTGAAAATTATAAATTGAGTGTTTCTCATTTTAATAATTACCTTAATTTATATTACGGAGAAGGTCCAAAAACTTTTTTCGAACAGAACCTTATTCGATTCCCACAGCCGATGAGTATATCAAATATTTTTGGTTCTTCTATTCATAAGGCTATTGAACTTTGTATTCTAAAATATAAAGAAAATAATATTTTACCAACGAAAGAAGAATTTGTAGGTTTCTTTGAGCGTGATTTATCAAGAAAAAGAATCTCTGAGGTAGATTTAGAAAAATACTTAAATAGAGGCCGTGATGCTCTAGATATTTTCTATGAAAAGAAAATAAAAGGAATGCTTGTCACAGATAGAACAGAAGTAGACTTTGGTAAAGAAGGGGTTGTTTTAGACGGGGCAGAGATTACGGGTAAAATAGATTTACTAAGAATAGTAGATAATTCGGTTGTCGATGTTTTTGATTTTAAGACAGGAAGCTTTATACCAGAGAAAAATAAATCAGAGACAGACAAAGTAAAGGAGTGGAGTTATCGAAATCAAATAATCTTTTACAAATTATTAATTGAAAATTCCAAGAATTATAGAAATTATAAAATGAGAAATGGAATTTTTATATTTGTTGAACCAGAAATAAATAACGGAGCATTAGAGATAAATGAGAAAAAAATAGAATTTACCGAAGAGGAAGTATCAAGAACAAGAGACTTAATAGAAATTATATTTAATAAGATTAAAAACTTGGATTTTGTGAATATTGATAGCTATCCAAAGACGATAAAAGGCATAACCCAGTTTGAAGACGACTTATTATCACATAAAATTTAATATTGAAAAATAACCACAAATACGATAAGATGGTTAGATGAAAGACACACAAAAAGGTAGGGAGCATCCACTTTCTCTCATCATAAACGATACAATTAAAATTTTCACAGAATTAGGATTTGAAGTGGCTACTGGTCCTGAACTTGAAGATATATATCACAATTTTGATGCCTTGAACGTCCCTAAGGATCACCCAGCTCGTGATATGCAAGACACTTTCTATATTAAAGGCGATACAGATAAGGTCTTAAGAACTCACACATCTTCTGTGCAGATTCGCTATATGGAAGAGTTTGCGAAATCTGGTAAGAAGCCACCATTTGCTATTATTGCCCCTGGGAAAGTTTTCCGTAATGAAGCGACTGATGCTACGCATGAAATGCAATTCTACCAAATAGAAGGGCTATTTATAGGCGAAGATATTTCAATGGCAAATTTAAAGGGAACACTATCTTATTTTTATAAGAAAATGTTAGGTGAAGATACTAACCTTCGCTTTCGTCCAAGTTTCTTTCCTTTTACCGAACCTTCAATTGAGTTTGATTTAATGTATAAGGGGAAATGGATTGAGATGGGTGGAGCTGGTATGGTTCATCCAAATGTTCTTGATAAATGTGGAATTGATTCATCTAAATATCAAGGTTTTGCTTTCGGTCCAGGACTTGAGAGATTGATGGTTATTAAATATTTGATGCCCGATATCCGTCCTGCTTATCATGGAGACTTAAGATTTAATCAAATATAATTATGAAAATATCTTACAATTGGTTACAAAATTATTTTGATGAGAAGTTACCCTTACCTGAAGTCATATCGGAAGGTATTATTTTCCATTCTTTTGAAGTAGATGAAGTTGAAAAAAAGGGAGACGATACTATTTTTGATATTAAGATTTTGCCTGATAGGGCTCATGATTGTCTTTCTCATTTCGGAATTGCCAAAGAAGTCTCTTTAATTTTCGATATGAAGATTAAAGATAAAGAATATAAGAAGTTTGGAGTAGTGCCTACGAATTTAAAAATACAGATAGAAGATGATAAGTGTCTACGTTATATGGGTAGAATAGTTCGCAATATAAAGGTAGGTGAAAGTCCTTCATGGCTTAAGGAGAAGTTAAATGCTATTGGTCAGAAATCCATAAACAATATTGTCGATGCGGCTAATTTTGTGATGTTTGATCTCGGCCAACCAATACATGCTTTTGACTTAGATAAATTAGAAAGTGAAAGTTTGATAATTAGAAATGGAAAAGCTGGAGAGAAGTTAACAACATTAGATAAAAAGGAAATTAATTTAGATGATTCTATTTTAGTTATTACTGATGAAAAAAGCCCGCTTGCAATTGCTGGGATAAAAGGTGGAACAAAAGCCGAAGTTGATTCGAATAGTAAAAATATAGTAATAGAGGTTGCCAATTTTAATGCGACTACAACAAGAAAAACTGCAAAGAAAATAAATATTCAAACAGATGCAGTAAAGAGATATGAGCATGAGATAACACCTGAATTATGCTCAATAACGATGGAGGCAATTACAGATATGATTTATGCTTTAGCGGGAGGAGAAGTAGAGAGTATTGTTGATGTTTATCCAAATAAAGTTTTACAGAAAACAATTGGTATTTCAGCTGAATATATAAATAAAAGATTAGGATCAGACTTTTCTAAAGATGAAATTGAAGGTGTTTGGAAAAAGCTAGGATTTGTATATAGAGAATTAGACAATGAATACAAAATCGAAGTACCTCATTTGCGACTTGATCTTACAGGCCCTCATGATTTAACAGAAGAAGTAATTCGAATATTAGGTTACGATAGACTAGTTGAAAAATTACCAGAAATTACAAAAGATAGCCCTTCGAAAGATAATACCTATTTAAAATTACTTTTAGTTCGTAATAAGCTTTTAACTGATGGTTACGGAGAGGTTATGACTTATGTTTTTCGAGATAAGGGAGATGTTGAAGTTTTAGCTTCAGCGACGGGTAAAAATTTCCTAAGAACTAATTTAGCTGATGGATTAAAGGAAAGTATAAAGTTAAATACCTTAAATCTCCCACTTTTGGATTTAAAAGAAGTAAAAGTCTTTGAAATTGGAACCGTTTTCTTCGTTGGAAGGGAAGAGATGCATGTTGTATTTGGAGATAAAAAAAATGTAACAGAAATGAGTATTGACGATTTTTGTGAAAAATTTAGCCTTCTTTCCGAAGATAATATATCTGTAGAAAATCTAACGCAAGAAGATAAAGAAAGAAAAATATTTAAAATGTGGTCAAGTTATCCATTTATTTCTCGCGACATTGCTGTTTGGGTTCCTGTCGAAGAAGATAGTGAAAAATTAAAACAAATATTAGTAGAAGAGGGAACCGAATTATCAATTAAAGAGCCTTTCCTTTTTGATTCATTCACCAAAGAAGGTAGAACTTCATATGCATATCGATTAGTCTTTCAGTCTTACAGTAAGACCTTAACTGATGACGAAGTAAATCCAATTATGGAAAAAATTACTGCAAGAATTTCTTCTTTAGGATGGGAAGTTAGATAAACAATAAAAAGATTTCAAACTCTACAGTATTCACCTTTTTATTCAATTAAAACTAGTTAATATTTGAGTCTTATTATATAATAATAGTATAAGATTTGAATAATAAAATGAGTTTTAATCTCGTTAAGAGCCATCTTAATAAAAATAAATATTTTAATTATTTAAATAGGAAATTAATAATTTTTCTAGTTTTTTTGTTGTTTGGATTATCATTTTTAACTACGGCTTTTGCTGATTGGGATGGACTTCCTTTTGCTCCAGGCTCAATAGATAATCCACCATGTTTACCATCACAAATAAACTGTGACGTTCGCCCTTCTCTTACGGCTGAATTAGATCCTATCTTTATTGCGTCACAAGCTTTTACAATTACAGGTATGGATATTTCAAATTGGAATGGAAAACAATCAGCTCTTGGCTTTACTCCAGTATCGAATATAACAACAGTAAATGGTCATGCACTTTCTTCGGATATATTTATAACCGCTTCTGACTTAGGGCTTGGAAATGTAACTAATGAAAGCAAGGCAACGATGCTATCTTCACCAACTTTAACTGGTACTATCAACGTGAATGGTAATATTAATATGACAGGGAGTATTATCCCTTCAATTAATGATACTTATGCTCTAGGGTCCCCGTCAAAAGTTTGGAAAGATTTATATGTGGGAGCTGGATCAATTTATGTTAATGGTCAAAAAGTTCTTCAGACTGATCCATCAAATAGCGTCCTTGTCTCGGCTGATGTTTCTCAGAATCTTATTTTGCAGACAACCGGTGGTGGAAATGTAGAGTTAAATCCAGCATCTGGTGGTGGACAAGTTTTATTAAAAAGTAATATTGTTCTAACTGCAGGCAAAACTATCAGGTCTTCTGATCTTTCTTCTGTTATTTTTTCTGACGGAACAACATCAGGTAACATTCAAACAGCTGGAAATATTATTTCTTCTTCAAATTTAAATGGAGGTATTTCAATTGCTCCAAATGGACTTGGTAACACTTATGTTACGAATGGAAATTTTGGAGTGGGAACAACTTCAGGCTTATCGAAAGTTTCTATTAATGGAGGGCTCCATGTGGGGGGAGACTCTGATGTTGGCGACAATAATATCTTAGCTGATGGTACAATCACAGGCTCAAATCTTTCTGGTTCTAACACTGGTGACAATGCTACCAATTCACAATATTCTGGACTAATTACTTCTAAACAAGATGCCTTAAATGGAACAGGTCTTGTAAGAGTAAGTAGTGGAACTGTCTCTTACGATAATACTAATTATGTTTCTGGTACACCTTGGACAGGAATGGATTATGTAACTGGAACTCCTTGGACATCACAAGGTTATGTTACTGGGACTCCATGGACAAGTGCTGGCTACATTACCGATGGAAATTCTGGCTGGGATAATTCCTATGGATTTATTACAGGATATGCTGAAACTGACCCAACATTTACTGCTTCATCAGCTTCCGGAATTACTGGGACAAATATTTCAAATTGGAATACGGCATATGGATGGGGCAATCATGCCTCCGCTGGATATTTAACTTCAGCAAATATTTCAGGGCTTATTCCTTACACTGGCGGAACTTCAAATGTTGATTTAGGAGTTCATAACTTAACTGTTGATACAAATTCTCTATTTGTAGATAGTGTGAATCATAGAGTGGGAGTGGGGACAATAACTCCAGGTTATATGTTGGATGTTAATGGAAACTTAAATGTTGGTGGAAATATTAGTTTTGGGACGAATAATCAGACGATGACAGCAAACGGAAATCTAACATTGATAGCTGGTGCAAGTGCCACCTTAGATCTAAGGTCTGGACCTTCTGGAATTATTGTATTAAGAACTAATGGGGCGAATGAAAGAATGAGAGTAGACAGTGCTGGTAACGTAGGAATTGGAACGACTTCTCCAATAAATTTACTTTCTCTTTCTGGTACAGCAGCCCGAACAATTTGGATGGAAAGAAATACGACAGCTGCAACTGCAGGACAAGGATTAACTTTATCAAGTGGAGGAGCAATAGCAGGAACTGCAGACTTAGCAGGGGGTGATTTAAATTTAAAATCAGGAATTTCTACGGGATTAGGAACTTCATCGATTCACTTTTTTACAGGAACAGCTGGATTAACTGGAGCTACAGATAATGCTCCAACTGAAAAAATGACAATTTTGGGTAATGGAAATGTGGGAATTGGAACGACGAATCCACAGAATTTATTCGAAGTTAAAAGATATTCTGATAATAGTTTGGTTGCTGCTATTCGTTCTAATGGTGGTGGAACTAGACAAGCATTACAGTTGGGTGCTGGAGGTGGTATAGGTTGGGGGATAATTGGGGGCGGTGATTATAATGATAATATTCAACGTTTGGATATTTCTGCAAATCAGATTTTTCTAAATGGAATTGTTTATGCTAGCGCTTTTACAATGGCAAGAGCAGGAGAAGCAACTTCTACTGCTACTCAACAAAATTCTTTCCCCGTAGTTTTTCAGAATTCATTTTGGACAGGTTCATCAGCTACAGCTGCTAATGGTTGGGAAATTAAATCAATTGCTTCTACTGCTGTAAACTTAAAATCTAGATTATCTTTTCGTTCTACTCAAGATGCGAATGCAGAAAGAATGGTACTAACAAGTGATGGTAATTTAGGGGTTGGAACAATTAACCCAACTACGCCTCTTGAAGTTTCTGGGTTATCAGCTAGAAATTCTGAATTAATGTTAATTACAGGTACAGGAGCTGGAGGAGGAAATGCCGATATGAAAAAAGGTTTAACAATTAATATTTCTAAAGGAGCTGGTGATGGTTCATTGCTTGATTTAATGAATGGAAGTACTTCTGTCTTAAGAGTAATGCAAGGAGGTAATGTTGGAATTGGCACAGCAAGCCCTGAAGGTTTGCTGGAATTAAGCGGGGCAAATATTTCTTTTCCTAATTCTACTGGTTCCACGCAGGGGTTAGGATTAAGACAAAGATTGTCAACAATTGCAGGAAGTGTTGTTCTTGATTCTGGATTAAATGGTGCAACAAATGCATGGATTCAATCTACCAATAGATCAAATCTGTCCATTAATTACCCTTTAGCTTTGAATCCAAATGGAGGGAATGTTGGTGTTGGTACGTCAACTCCGAGCGAAAAATTACAAATTACAAATGGAAATGCTTCAATTACGGGTTCTTATGGACCTGAAACTCTTTCAGAAAATAATTTTTCTACGCATGTAAAATGGAATACTACCGGAGACATTAATGATACTAATGGAAATGCAACATATTCACATAACACAGGTACTGGTACTTTAGCTCAGACAGCTGTTAATTTTGCAACGGTAGGTGTTGGAAGTTCTCGTTATGAATTTACATATACAGTAAGTTCTGCTATTGAAACACTAGGAGTCAGCGCCGAGATTACTAATTCTTTTGCTTCAATAAATACGGCTCTTGATTTAAGTGAAGGTATACATACTGTTTCATTTATATCAGCTTCTATTCCAGGAGATTTTATTATTTCAATTTTATCAAATTCAGTTGGAGATGGATTTACTCTTGATGATTTGAGTCTAAAAAGAACTATTGGTGGAAGTGTAATTGCTGTCTCTGGATTAATAACTGGCGGCGGAGCAAGTGGTGTTAAAGTAACCCCTGCTGGCGATATCGGAATAAATACAATTAGTCCAAGAGCTAAATTTGAAGTGTCTGGATCTAGTTATACTCTATCTTCTTTGACTGCTTCCAAAGAATTTACTATTAATTTTTCACCTAATGCTGTTGCTAATCAGAAAGTAGATTTATATATTAGTGGCACACAATTTTTCTGGGGGAATATTGATGTTGAACTTACTGGTAATTACTCAAATCAAAATACTTCTGGTCTTATTAAAAAAAGTTTCGGACTTGGACTTAATCCAGGTGGGGCTATTTATTCAAATGAGGCTAGGTATACAGAAGTTTCTGGTGCGACATCAGATAATTTTGCGATATCAAATTTGTCATGGGATGCCACTAATTCAAGATATAAAATTACCATAGTTCATAGAGTTTCAACCGACAATCAGATAACCGTGAGAATGACAGCTCTTTCTGGTTACGATACTTCTAATATTGGTAATTTCCTAACTTTTACTAAAGGTCCGGTCTATACAACAGATACAACTGTTTATCCAAAACCAGAAGTATCTTACAATGGTAAAGTTGGTTTTGGGGTATCTTCTCCAACTGCTTATTTACATTTAAAGGCAGGAACAGCTGCTCTAAATACGGCTCCTCTAAAATTTACAAGTGGAACTTTACTGTCAACAGCTGAAGTGGGGGCATTAGAATTTAATAATGATGCTTACTATGGAACAATTACAACTGGAGTATCAAGAAAGCAATTTGCTTTTACTACGGATATTTCAACGGCTTTAAATAATTATTTATCTTATACTGGAGGAACTTCAAATGTTGATTTAGGGTTACATAATTTAACGGTAGATACAAATACATTATTTGTAAATTCAGCCAGCCACAAAGTGGGAATTGGAACAATCAATCCAGCTTATTCATTGAGTATTGTAAGTAGTGCTACTGGTAATTTGCCTTTATTTGGTGTTACTAATTCTTCAAGTTCGGGTTCCTCGGTTTTTGGCATGTTTAATGATCAGGGGAATAATATTGTTATCCAGATGTCAGGTTCTGCATATGTTGATACTCCGTATTATAACCAGGCATATATTGGAACTAATGGATCTAGTGTTGCTGGTTTAAATATTAATACTAACGGTGATATTTCTGGAGGGGGAACCACTCCTATATATTTTAGGTCTGGAGGTTACGGAGTATCTCCACAATTATCAATTTTATCGAGTGGTAATGTTGGAATTGGGACGACGAGTCCGTTAACTAAATTTCATCTTGCTGGTAAAAACTCAAGCGATGTCGCGACAATAGATACAGGTTTAAATTTTAATTATGTAACTGCCCCTACCTCTCTTACTGCAAGTATAATTGCGAGCAGCGGAAATATTGATATTGGAGATCATAGATATATAGTTACTTATGTTACTCCAATAGGAGAGACAGACAAAGGTAGTTACTCAAACACAATAACTACAAGTACTGGTAATCAGCAAATCTCATTAACAAATATACCGATTAGTTCTGATTATAGAGTAACAGCAAGAAAAATTTACAGAACAAAAATAGGTGGTATTTATAATATATATCTATTGGCGACAATAAATGATAATACAACTACAACTTATACAGATAATATATCAGATGCAGGACTAGGATCAACAGATACATTATATTATGCTGCTAATTTAACAAATAAATTTATAACCATAAATAATAGTCCTATTTTTACAGCTAATACACAGCAAACATTTTTAGGTATTGGCGCAGGCTTAAATGCAAATACTCAAGCAAAAGAGACAACATTAATTGGTGTTGGGGCAGGATCAGCTATAACTACTGGTGTTACTAATACTTTAATAGGAAATCAGGTAGGTAGAATTTTGACAACAGGAGGTAATAACGTTTCTGTTGGTGCATGGTCAGCCTATTATTTAACTGGTTCATATAATACATTTTTAGGTTCTAATGCGGGTGGTAACGCTACTTCATCTAGTCAAAACGTATTAATTGGTTCTAATGCATTAGCAAACGACACTACAGGTTCAAATAATACCGCTATTGGTTATAATGCAGGAAGCTACATTGCAAATGGTTCAACTGGTAATACAACAGGTAATTATAATGTGTTTTTAGGTCAAGCTACTAAGGCTTTGGCTGATGGAGACCAAAATGAAATAGTTATAGGTTACAATACAATAGGTAGTGGAAGTAATACTGTGACATTAGGTAATACAAATATTATTAAAACAATTTTGCAAGGCAATATCGGGATTGGAGCAACAAATCCATCAAGTAAATTATCCATAAGAGGAGCTGTTGGAAGTAATTCTTTAGAAATACAAAGAGCAAATGATGGAATGGCTATGATAACAGTAGATGATTGGGGTCAGCTAACTGCTGGTCATGGTTTTATAATAAATGCTGGCGGTGGGTATTCTGGTTATGGTATTTTGGATGTTAGATCATCATCTCCTACACATGTGCCAGTTTCAATTCTTGGTGTGAGTGGACAAACAGGCAACTTATTAAATGTAACCAGTAATGGAGGAAGTTGGGGTAACTTATTTAATATTCAAGCTAATGGTAATGTTGGAATTGGTGCTGCGACCCCAGGAGCAACATTGGATGTTTTATCATCAACGGCTACTTCTGGAACATTGGGTCAGTTCGTAAATAGTAATCCTAGTGGTGGGAATCAAACTTTATTAAATATTGCTTTCACTGGTAATGGAGTTGGATATTCAGGCACAGCCTTAAATATTAATACAGGAAAGATGATTGGTGGTTCAGCACTGCAAATAAATGCCGGAATAAACTCTGGTCAATTTCAATTAGCATCTGGCAATCTTGTTGGAGTAACATATAGCGGCACTTATTTAGGCACAGCAGGAAGTTATAATCAATCCGGTAATATTTATAGTATTTCTAGGACAAATATTGGAAATGGAGGAATTACGGGTAGCACTTTAACTATTAATGGTGCGGTGGCTACTATTAGTGACAATGCAACAATTTCTTCTGGTTTGTTGGTTAGTACAGCTGATGTTTTAGATTTAACACAAAATTATACCGGGAATACGGGAACTGTATTAAAAGTTATTCAAAATGGAACTGGTCCATCTGCAACATTCAATGGTGGTAAGGTTGGTATCGGTACAACTAATCCAACTCACTTACTTTCTATGGGAACAGGCGGAGGGTTCTACGATGAATCAACTGGTGCTTGGATAGATGGATCAGATTTAAATTACAAAGATAATGTTTTAAGTTTAGATAAATACGGATTAAATACTTTGAAGAGTTTACGTCCTGTGTCTTATAATTTTAAACATTCAGGCGTAGCTCAAATCGGTTTTATTGCTCAAGAAGTTAAATTATTAATTCCAGAATTAGTAAGTGGGGAAGAGGGTTCAATGGGATTAAATTATGGAGGATTTTCTCCTCTAATAGTTAAAAGTATTCAAGAGCTTGATTTGAAATTAGAAGGTATAGCAATGCCAGCAGATATAATTACAAATAGAACTTTTGCTGAAAGATTTTATGATAAATTAATAGCTTGGTTTGCTAGCCCTGATAATGGTCTTGAGAAAATTTGTGTAAAGAAAGCCGATGGTACATCTTTCTGTGCAAATGGCGATCAACTTGAAAAAGCTGTAAATGGATTAAGTGGTGGAAGTGTTGTTCCTTCTGCCAAGGTAGAAACAGCGCCAGCTGTAATACCAGCTGCACCTTTGGCTCCTGTTGTCGTTGCCCCTATAGCTCCTGTCATTACTCTACCTGTGCCAGTTGAACCAGTTGTTATTGCGCCTGTTATTCCAGCAGTTGTAGCTCCTGCTATTGTTGATTCTGTAATTCCTCCAATCGCTCCTGTCGTATCTGAAGAAAAGGCTGTTATTGTAGAACCAGTTACTCCTTCAATTCCAGTAGCCGAAGAAAATGCATAATAAAATTTATGATTAATTTAAAAAATATTCTAATTTTTACAATATTATTCTCATTCTTTTGTATTTCTAGAGTTTTTGCTTCAAATATAGATGGAACAATTCTTCCAAATCAAAATTACGCTTTCAGCGAGAATTTAGGCTGGCTTAATTTTGGTTGTGATAATTGCAATGTTCATGTTACTGATACTGGTATTTCTGGATATGCATGGAGTCGACAGTTTGGTTGGATAAATTTATCACCAAGCGGTAGTGGTGTTACAAATAACTGCGCAGGGGAATTAGGTGGAAAAGCTTGGTCTAAATCTCTTGGCTGGATAGATTTTTCTGGTGCCAAAATTAATGATGCAGGGAAATTTATTGGAATGGCAGGAACACCTTTAACAAAGGCTGGGCGAATTAATTTTGAATGCGATAACTGTGGTGTAAAAACTGACTGGCAGCAATGCCTGCTGCGAGAGTCGCCAGCGCAAGTTTTAATAAATAGTATTATTGGCAATGTGATTCCTTCGGTAACTGCCAATATTACAATTACAAACGAAGGAAATATTAATACAGAATATCAATATGAATGGTGTGTGGTGTCAGATATAAATAATTCTTGCGGAGGAGGGGATGATGTATATTATTCTTCTGGGGCGAAGCTAATCCTTGCAGGGGAGAATTGGATTGTAAATAAAAATGCAACAGTTATAGACCCTGGAACTTATTACTTTAAGCTAGTTGCTCATTATGGAACAAACTTTTCTACTTCCACTCAAGTTTTTACAGCTGTAGCGCCTAGTTCTTCAGGTGGAGGTGGAGGCCATAGTAGTAGTGATGCAATGAGTGCCGATATTAATAGAGACGGTTTTGTAAATTCAATTGATTTCTCAGTTTTGCTGTATTTCTGGGGTAAAAATTATCCATATAAAAATATTAATGTAGATATTAATGGGGATAAGAATATAAATTCAATCGATTTCTCAATTTTGCTCTATCATTGGAGTAAATAAATAAAAAAAATTTAAAATATAAAAATATACACAATTATATTGAAATATTAGTTGCATTAAAATTTCAATATAGTAAAATTAAAGTTATAAAGAATATATATGGTGAAGACTAAGAATACTTTAAACCTAAAATCTAACAATACTTCTAAAAAAAGTATTTCTTCACGCCTACAAGTTGATGGAATTGTAAAAAAAGAAATAACTATGAAGAAAGAGGAACCGATATCAAAGTCAGTTTCTTCTTTGAAGATGGCAAACGAAATGACAAGGAAAGAAAATCCAAACAAGAAAGATTACGTCACAATTAAAAAAGAAATAATCAAAGAGACAGAGGATATTAAATCAGAAACAGAGGATTCTTCTATTGATAGTAATAGACGATTATTTTTGAAAATAGCTGGCGTCGCAGGGCTTGGACTTGCAGCTTCAACTCTTTTCCCAAATGATACAAATGCCTATGTCTCAGGAAGTACTCCAACTTCAAACGTTGTCGGGATGAAGAATATTGCCAATGCAAAAATTAATCCTGCGACAGAAGATACCTTAGCTACTTTAGCAAAAGAAACAACATTAACTTCGATTAAAAATCAGTCAGATAAGTTAACTTTTGATGGTAGTAATAATTTATTAACTAAAGGTTCTGTTTCAGTTTCTAATGTTGCTAATACCCCAATTAACCCAGCAACAGAAGAGAGCTTGGTTAATGTTGGTCAATCTGTTAATGATCAAAGTATTTGGATGCTTAGGAAAATTATCACTCTCTTAAAACCCTTAGGAATGACAACTGGAGCAGGAAGTAATCGACTTTCCGTTGATGTAAACTCTGGAACTGTGGCTATAAGTTCAGGAACGGTAACTACAGTAAGTACAGTAACTACAGTGGCGACACTTACGAACTTAACAAACATCGGAAACGTTAACTCTTTTTCACTAATGAAAGATTCTGCCAGGAATGCATATTCAAATAGTATTAGAGCCAATTTATCATTTTAAAATATATTTATGCCACTTACTAATAATTTAAAAAAAGTCGTTGATTTACCAATATTTGAATTGTGTAGTCAGTCACCAACAGCTGCTGGTGCAACTTCATCTACAACTGCGGCTGATGAAGACGCAAGATATGTGTATTATTTGACGGGTTCTTTATTTTATAGATATGATTCAGAAGCTGATGTTTGGCAACAGTTAGCTTCACCTATGATAGCCCCAGTTACTGTTACTGCGATGAAAATGTCTTCGTATAATGGTTACCGAGGAAATTGTTTAGCGGCGACTATAAATACAATGACTGTTCCTGGTCTTTCTGGAAATATAATGAAAGGGCAAACGATTAGAATTACAGATGGACTTGGTATGGGACAAGAAAGATTGATTACTGATGCCACTCAAAACTTTACAGAAGATCAGGGTATCGCGACTGCTACATCAACTAATTTATCGATAACTGATACTACAAAACGCTGGAATATAAACCAATTTATTGGCTATCAGGTTCGAGTTATTTATAACACTGGTTCTTCACAAGTAAGAAAGATTTTATATAATGATACCACGACTCTTTATTTTTATGATATAAACTATCAACAATTAGAACCGTGGAATAACACATATTTTTCAGCGGCGGCCCCTTATGCTGTTCCAGTTGCTACTGCTGGTTCGCAGGCTAATTATGTGATTGAGTCTTGTAAGATTACCATTGATACAAATTGGGATGTAACTCCAGACGCTACTTCTTCTTTTACTTTATTTAGTCGAGGTATTTGGCTTCTTTCTTCTGCCGCCGCAGCCCCATGGTCATCTTTTCAATATTATGATGTTTTATCTGATACTTGGACAGTAAAAACAGCTCTCGGTGGATTAGTTTTAGCCGCTTTTGGTACTGATTTTACTCTTGAGAGAACAGGTAGAGTGGCTGGTGGTTTTACTACTGGTGGAACTGCTACTTCTTGGAGTTCTAGAACTTTAACTGATACTGCTTTAACTGGGCCGACAGCGTTATTTGTAGATGCTTATGTTAGTTATCAATTAAGAATTACAGCAGGAAAAGGAATGGGGCAAAAAAGGAGAATAGTAGCTAATGGAACTAATTATTTTGAAATATCGAGCCCCTGGGATATCACACCAGATATTACTTCTGTTTATACTGTTTATGCAGATAACGATAAAATTTATTTAATAGGGAATGCTTCTTCTGTTTTGTATACGTATCACGTTGAACACGATTTTTGGTCAACAGGAGAGGAATTTGATAGTGGTCAAGTTCGTGGAATGACTTGTGAATTTAACGGGCAAGAGGCTTATGCTATTACGTCAGCTGTGCGTAGTGTTTCTGGTATTACTGTTTTAAATACTACTCCAACAGCTGGAGGAACTGGTTATGCTGTTGGTGATTTATTTAACATCACTACGGGTGGAACGGTAGGTAAAGGTAGAGTTGAAGCGATAAGTGCAGGGGGGGTAGTCACTGTAGTTTCTCTTTATTCAGCAGGAACAGGCTACGCTACTGGAGCAGGTAAGGCTACAACAATTATTTCAGGAACAGGGAATAATGGACTTACTGTAAATATCACAACAATAGGAACTGTAGCTCGTGTTACCTTGGCGACAAACTCTAATTTATGCAAAGGAGATACTGTTACTATTGCTGGTAGCAATGATGCTATAAACTGGGATAAAGATTATACAATTTTAGCCATAGATTCTTTGACAACTTTTGATATTGCAATAACGGCCGCCGCATCGATTGTAACATTAAGAACAAACTCAGTTACTGAAATAGTTGATGCGGCAAAAAATTGGAATATTAATGAACACATTGGTAAGTTAGTCGTTTTAAACACAGCAGGTCCTTCTCCGACTTCTCAAATTAGAAGAATTATTTCTAATACAGCAACTTCACTAACCGTAGCAACGATAACAGCTGGAGTTAATGGAATGTCAAGATATTCTATTGTTGCACCTGGAGTGTATGGAAATGATTTACAATGGAAAACTCCTCTTAAAACAAATGCGGGTCGTGCTACTAGTGGAACCGCGACTACCTTAGTTGATAATACAAAAGATTGGTATGTTAACCAATGGCTTGGTTACAGAGTTCGTATTTTTGCAGGAACTGGATTTGGTAGCGAAGTGGCTATTTCTGCAAATGATGCAACTAGCCTTACTTTGACTACACCAGGATTCACACCCGATACTACAACTAAGTATGAAATAATGGATACTTATGGTGCGGCAACAGGAACTTTTGCATTAACTACTTTTGCTGACTCAACGAAAAACTGGACAGTAAACCAATGGGCTGGTAAGAGAGTTAGAATAACAGCTGGTACAGGGCAGTCAACAGAAGCTACTATTTTATCTAATACTGCGAACGTAATTACCACAACAGCTACTATGGGTTTTACTCCTGACGCAACAACAAATTATTCAATCCTATCATTAGCTCCTCGTGCAACTGGAACACAATTAAATTGGGTTTTTGGCTGCTCAGTTATAACAAAAGGTAGGTATATGATTTCTCAAAGAGGTGGAGTAACTAATACTATTGATATATATGATATAGTGACAGGAACTTGGAATATTACATATTTTATTGGTCCACAGACTGAAACATTTACAACTGGGACAATGACGGCTTATGATGGAGGAGATTTCTTGTATATCCAAAAAGATGCAACAGGCAGAATTTTTGCAATTAATGTTAATAACATGGCTATTAGTGGGGCTGTACAATTAACAGATTTACACGGAGGTGCTGTTTTGGGTAATAGAATGGAAATTATAACAACTACAGATGGTCTTAAATATTTATATATTATACAGCACTCTGGAACAAAAATGTGGAGAGCTTTAATATTTTAATTAAAATAATATGAACGTAGATTACTTAATACAACTTTTAGGAAATAGATTAAATGCTTTAGCAATAGCAAAGGAACAAGCTTTTTTAACAGGGGATTTGGAACAGATCAATAAACTCGACATTGAAGCTAATGGAGTTTTAGACACTCTTAATAAATTAAAACTATTACAAGGTATTTCTGAGACAGCCGCCGCTACACCTTTTACGGAAGCTCAAGTTGTCCAAAACGGCATAGAAGCCTCTTTTGGATTAAATAATACTAGAGTAATTTTTAATGGAGACATGACTGGATGTTTATTAGGATATGATATATCTTCTTATGCTACTGATCCTCTTCATGAAGAAAAAATTGCTGATATTTTAAATTATATTGGTGATATGGATACAATCGAAAAAATAGATGCTTATATTGAAACTGAGTCAATTAGTAGTCCTGTATCTGGGTACATGGTTTATAATTCCGCTTTAAAATATAATGTTGATGTTCGATTAATGATGGCCATAATGGAACTTGATTCACGTTTTGGAACAGCAGGAGTTGCAATCAGGACTTTAAATCCAGGGAATATTGGCAATAATGATGCTGGAGAAATTCGCACATATAATACATGGGATGAAGGAGTAGAGGCTGTGGCTAAATGGCTTGATAAACATCGAGTTACTGAAGCCCCATCATTAATAGATGAAGAAAATTTAAATAAAAATGAAGCAGTTAAAACAACAATTGAAATAGATGAAAATGGTAATACTGTAACAACTACTACAACAACTACAGAAGAAGAAATAATTCCAAAAGATGAAGATGTTTTAATACCAGATGAGACTTCTGTAGAGATTCTGCCAGAAACATCAACTACGGTTCCAGGGGTTACAAGTATGCTCAAAGGGAAACACAAAACAGCATAATTGTAATTTAAATATATTGTGAATAATTTACAGAAAAGTATTGCTAAATACGGTGTGTATTTTGAAGAATTAAGGAAAAGACTTTTTCTTCTTACAAAAATATTTGTAATTGTATTTTCTGTTGGATTTTTTACAACATCTCCTGCTATTAAATTTGTAATGAGCCATATAGACTTAGAAGGGGTTACAATTGTTACGACTTCTCCTTTTCAGCTAATCGACTTGGCCATGAGTATTGGATTTTTTCTTGCTTGTGTAATTACTATTCCAATATTTATATATCATCTCTATTCTTTTCTTAAACCTGGTCTTTTGCCAAAAGAAAGGAGGATTTTTATCCTTTCTTTACCCTTGGGACTTTTACTTTTTCTTATAGGATTTGTTTATGGTATTGGAATGCTTTATATGGGAGTCAAATTGATTGCTCTAGTAAATGTAGGACTTGGAGTTGCAAATTACTGGGATATAAATACTTTCATTTCTCAAATAGTACTCACTTCGTCTCTATTGGGATTACTTTTTATCTTCCCAATTGTCATTAGATTTCTTATTCGTATCGGAGTTATGAGTGTTCAATTTTTAAGATCAAAAAGGAGACATGCTATAGTTATTATATTCATCATTGTCTCTTTACTTCCGCCGACTGATGGTTTATCATTAGTATTAATGGCCATTCCATTAGTGTTAATTTTTGAATTAACAATTTTATTTAATAGAAAAAATAATGTGGTCGTAGTTTAATATTTAAGAAATATATTATATTTATGTTTGGACTAGGAACAAAAGAAATTATAATCATAGTAGTTATCATCGTCCTTCTTTTTGGATCGAAGAAAATACCGGAGCTTACAAAAAGTATAGCTGATTCTATTCGCCACGTTTTTGGTGCTTTTAAAGATGCTGACCCTAAGAAGTAGTTTAAATTTAGTTTTTTTTATTAATATTTAATTCCGAGAGAGAGTCACGCTTAAAGGACGGTTGCGTGGCACAATTTCGCTAAATCGTATGTTTGGACTAGGAACAAAAGAAATTATAATCATTGCCGTTGTTATCGTATTACTTTTTGGATCAAAGAAAATACCAGAGCTTACAAAAAATATAGTTGAAGCTTTTAAAAATTTAACAGGTGCTTTTAAGAGTCCAGAGGCAGATGAATCAGGGGATAGTAAAAAGAAATAATATTTACTTTTAACAATTTTCTGATGAGTTTGATTTTGTATTTTTAAAGTACGAAATATTTTTTGTTTTTTATATTATAAATTTGTGAGAACCAATCATTTTCAAAATAAAATAAGTGGCATTTTTATTAAAGTGTGCTTTATTTTTGGTATATTTTTCACAACTATTGGGACAGTTTATGCTGTTGATACTTACCAACCACTTGAAACTATAACAATAGGAGAGTTTATATATAATGACGACTATACCCCTACTAATGATGATTGTAAGATTTCTATTTATAACCCCGTTACTCTAGTAGCAGAGGTTGATAGTGTAACAATGACAGATGAAAGTCCTGCGGCGGCTGTTACAGGTTGGCATTATTATACATACACAACTCTTGCTACGGAAGGGAAATATCCTGCATTTATAACTTGTGGTAGTGATTTGACTGGAGACTTATTTAAACTAGATAAGTCTTTTGTCGTTAAGGCCCCAGTAGTCACAGATGCTTCTATCTCTACTGCTGTTAATTCAAATACAGATACCAAGATAGCTAGTGCTATTACAACAGTTAATTCAAATACAGATACTAAGACAGGCTCACTGGCCACAACTCTTTCTTCTTTGCCAGCAAATGTTTGGGGTTACAGTGCTCGAACACTCTCTTCTTTTGGAACTTTAGTTTCTGATATAACGTCTAGCGTTTGGAGTTCTCCGGTTAGAGATTTAACGACTTATGGAAGTCTAGTTGCCGACGTATGGAATAATGCAACTCGAACAGTCACAGGTGGAACAGTTTCTGCAACTGGCGGTCTTGCAGCCTCCGACGTTTGGACTTACGCTACTCGTAACTTAACAGATGGAACATTAACTGCAGGATCTCTTGCTAAGGTCTCAGACCTAGGAGGAC
>JBBRTD010000007.1:0-35439 GCA_038244685.1 Minisyncoccia bacterium
AATAGGAGACTCAGGTCTTTATATTAAATTCCCTAGTAGTTCAAGTATCAATGTCACAGATTGGATTATTAATATCCCCAATAAGAAAGCTACAAATTACCTAACAAATTACAATGCTTATCAGTCGGCGTTGAAGGCTCAGGCTCAGGCTGTATCTTTGGCAACTTCTGATCTGGAACAAGCACAATCCTTATTAGTAGCAAAGCAAGCCGAAGCTCGCCCAGAAGATGTTGCCATTGCAAAAGCTCAAGTAGAGAGTGCGACAGGGTCATTACAAATTGCTCAAGGTTTGTATAATAATAATTTTATTTATGCTCAAGCCGACGGAATAATAACGGCCGTAAATATAAAAGTCGGCGAAATTTCAATAGTAAATCAAAGGGCAATTGAAATGGTTGTTAAATTAAATAGTAATCAATAATATATGGATAAAGAAAATAAAAATGAGATAAAGCACGTATCACCTAAAACAAAATTGTTTTCTCAATTATGGCTTAAAAGTTTAATGGGAGTTGTCTCTATCTTTTTAGTTTTAGGTTTATTTACTTATTGGCGAGTAGCTTCAGGTAAGATAAGTATTGATAATTCTTCGATTGAAGCACCAATCATAAATCTTTCACCTTCAACTCCTGGAATATTAGAAGATATTTACGTAAGCGAAGGAGATATAATTGGAGCGAATACTCCCGTCGCAAAAGTTGGTAGTGAAATTATTACCTCAAAAGTTAGTGGGGTTGTCGTTGCAATTTATAAACATCAAGGACAATTTTTTGGTGCAGGGACTTCTGTTGTTTCTATGATTAATACAGACGAAGAAAGAGTTGTCGGTAAGATAGATGAAGATAAGGGTCTTGTTGATATTAAAGTTGGGCAACCTGTATTTTTTACGGTTGACGCATTTGGAAATAAAAAATTCGAAGGAATAGTTAGTGAAATAAGTTCAATGTCTAATCAAAGTGGAGTTGTTTTTAATATTTCTGATAAACGTGAAATTAAAAAGTTTGATGTCAGTGTTCGTTTCGATACGAGTAAATACAAAATGCTTAAAGAGGGCATGTCCGCTAAAATTAAAATTTATACGAATTAATTATGAGTAAAGTAAATCAAAATAACTTACGTTGGTGGGTTCTTTTGACAGTTATTATTGGAACCTTCCTTGGACGACTCGATCAGACAATCGTAAATCTTGCCCTACCAAAGATGATGGATACTTTTAGTATCAATGTTTCTTCGGCTGGTTGGATTGCGACGGCTTATATTTTAGCTAATGCTGTCTTTGTCCCAATTTGGGGTAAACTTGGAGATACTCTCGGTAGAAAAAAAGTATATATTATTGGTTTTTCTATTTTTATACTTGGTTCTGTCTTGGCTGGCTTTGCTTGGAATTTATCTTCAATGATAGTTTTTCGAGTAATACAAGCTATTGCTGGATCTGCTGATTATCCAACCGCTATGTCTATTATTGCCGTTACCTTTAAAGAGGGGAAAGAAAGAGCGCAAGCTCTAGGTATTTGGTCTGTTTCATTTGCCGCCGCTTCAGTTTTCGGTCCTCTTATAGGAGGCCCTCTTATTGATAATTTTGGATGGCGTTCTGTTTTTCTAATTAATTTACCAATTGGAATTGTGGGTATTCTTATGGCATTGCGCTTTATAAATGAATCGAAGGTTCCAACAAAATCAGATTTCTTTGATTGGTGGGGAGCTATAACCTTAGGTGGATCACTATCATCTCTTGTTCTTGTATTAGATAAAGGACTTGATTGGGGATGGATGTCTGCTTATTCTTTGATTTGTTATTTTGCCACCTTGGTTCTTTTAGGTCTATTTATTAAAATTGAACAAAAAGCTAAAGAGCCGATTGTTGATTTAAAGTTTTTTAAGATTCCAGCGTTTGTAAATGCACTTCTTAATAACTTCGTTGTCTTCATGGGTATGATGGGTAGTTTATTTTTACTTCCGGTTTTTGCTCAAACATTCTTAGGTTACACTGCGACGGAAAGTGGCTATTTATTTATGCCAATGGCTTTCATGATGGTGATAGCAGCTCCACTTGGGGGAAGTCTTGTCGGAAAGGTAGAGTCTAGGTATGTTATATTTGTTAGTACTATAATTGCGGCTATTGGAACCTTTATGTTTATGGGTATCGATCCTAAATCAACAGCCCTTGATATTATAATTCCATTAATGGTCATGTCCTTTGGTTTAGGACTTGGTATGTCGCAGCGAACCAGTATAATTGCTTCTGTTGTTGATCCTCACGAAATAGGAATAGCCTCCTCTGTTTTAGCTTTAGCTCGAAATATTGCAGGGGCTTTTGGAATTGCTATTTTTGGAACGATATTGAGTAATTCAATTAAAAGTAATGTAATGAAGATTAATCATTTTAGTAATATTTCTACTACAAATCCTTTGATTATAAAAGAGTATATAGCTCTTATCGAACTTAAGGCACAAGTAAATTCTTACGCCCATGTCTTTTTAATTGCTGGAATTATTATATTTGTAGGTGCTTTTATGGTTCTTTTCCTGAAGGTCAAAAAAGAGAGGACTGATATTAAAGTCCAGGTTGAATAAAGACTTTCAACCCTGAGATAAGGCGTTGGAAGTTTGATGATTTCTACGTATGTTGGACACTTGTGTATAGAAAATAGTATAATCATTGGATGATTAAAAAATTAAATACAAAAAATACTCAAGACCTAAAATTAAAAAACAAAAGCAAGAAACCATTAAGGGTAGTTATGATTAGTGGTGGTTTTGATCCTATACATATTGGACATGTACGTTATATACAAGAGGCTAAAAAGTTAGGGGATTATTTGATTGTTGTATTGAATAATGATAATTGGCTTCGGGTTAAAAAAGGTAAAGAATTTATGGAAGAGAATGAAAGAAAAGAAATTATTGAAGCCATAACAGGAGTGGACGAGGTTATAATATCAGGTCATACAAAAAATACAAAAGACAAAAGTGTTTGCGAGGAAATAATTAAAATCAAACCACATGTTTTTGCAAATGGTGGAGATAGAAAGCCAAGCGGTGATCCCGTTCCAGAAGTGGCAGTATGTAAAGATCTTGGTATCGAAATGTTTTATAATATTGGACGTGGAGGTAAGGTGAGGAGTTCATCTGAGCTAGTAAAGACATACTCTAAACATTTAAAAAAATATGAAAATAAGGGAAATTAAAATACCAAAACAGATAACTTCATTGCTTCTTCTTGCTATTGTCTTAAACATTGTACGCATTTTTTTATTTAAAAATACCTCCTTTCTTTATATTTTCTGGAATATATTTTTAGCTTTTATTCCATTTTTAATAAGTTCTGTCTTGCTTTTGTATACAAATAAAGGAAATATAATAAAACCATTTTTTATTATAGGTTTTATTTTATGGCTTTTGTTTTTACCAAATGCTCCTTATGTAATTACAGATTTCATTCATTTAGGTCGAATTCATTCTGTTCCTGTTATGTTTGATATTTTTGTCTTATTCAGTTCTGCCTGGGTGTCACTTTTATTATTCCTTTATTCTTTAGGGCATATGGAGAAAATGCTTCTTCTTAAATTTAGCAAAAAATCTACTGATATTATTGTGGCATTTGTTATTTTATTTACGAGCTTTGGTATATATCTTGGAAGATATTTACGTTTTAATAGTTGGGATTTATTTGTGAGTCATAATTTTTTATTTTCTAGTATTTGGAAGGTGTTTACTCAGGCAAATAGTTATGAAAATGTTTATGCCTATACGATTCTCTTCTTTGCATTTATTTATGTATCTTTTATTTCTTTTAAAAACACAAAATGATAAATTTATCTAAAAAAATTGTCGCATTTGATCTTGATGGAACATTAGCAGAAAGTAAACAGCACCTAGAGGGGGAGATGAGTAATTTGTTGTGTACCTTAGCGCGCGTAAAAAAAGTAGCGATTATTTCTGGTGGAGCTTTTACTCAATTTGAGAGACAATTTTTGGTTTCTTTTAGTCCCAAAGAAGAAGAAAAAGATTTAATTTACAGTAATTTGATATTACTTCCTACGAGTGGGAGTCGAAGATATGAGTACGATTTAATAAAAAAAGAATGGGTGATTACTGATACAGAAGAGATGCCTGTTTTAATTCGAGAGAAGACTCTATCTATTCTTCGTGATTTTGCTAAATCTGGTAGGTATGGTATTGGCCCCTTAATTGAAGGGGATGAAGTTGTAGAAGATAGAGTTACCCAAATATCACTTTCGGCTCTAGGACAGCACGCTCCTCTTGAAAGTAAGATAGTTTGGGATCCAGACCAGGCTAAACGCAAAGAGATGAAGAAAGAATTGGAATTAATTTTACCAGAGGTTGAAATAAACATTGGTGGATCAACCACATTGGATGTTTTACCAAAGGGTTTTAATAAAGCTAAGGGGCTTATGAGATTACTAGATAAACTTGAGATGGACAAAGAAGATATGCTTTTTATAGGGGATGCGATTTTCCCTGGTGGAAACGATTATTCTCCTTATGAGGCTGGTATAGAAAGTATTAGAGTAACTGGGCCAAAAGAAACAGCTTCAGTTATAAGAAAGTGGTTTTAATTTGATTATTTCTGGTCTATTTGTGTATATATCTAAACAAAATAAATTTTTGTGATATAATATTTCTATGGAAGACACTACTAAAATATATGAAGAAGAAAGACCTTGGGGAAAATTTCGTAAATTCACAGAAAATACACTCTCAACCGTAAAAATCATAACTGTTAATCCTAATAAAAAACTAAGTTTACAAAGTCACCAGAAAAGAGGTGAGTTTTGGAAAGTTGTAAGTGGAAGTGGTATCTTTGAAATTGACAAAAAGAGATATGAAGTAAAAAGTGGTGACGAGAAATATATTCCTAAGGGGTGTTTGCATCGGATTGAAGCCTTGAATGAGGAATTTGTTATTTTAGAAATATCGACAGGAGAGTTTGATGAGAATGATATCGTTCGATTCGAAGATGATTACGGAAGAATTTAATATTATGGCTATTAATCCAAAAAAACCTAAAAATTCAATAAAGTCAATATTTAAAAAAGTTGCAACTTCTATTGGTTTTAAAAATGCAGCAGACAAAAGTCTTGTTGAAAAAAAGATAAATAAAAAAGGTTTTCAAGACGTAAATACAAATAAAATAAAAAAAGTTTTAGTTAAAAAATCTATTAAAAAATTTACCAAGAATAGCTTGGTTCTTAAAAAGAAAAAGTTTGTTGCCCCTAAGAGTAAAAAAAAGATAGAAAAAAAAGAAGAGAAAAGTGAAATAGTACCTAAAAAACAAGAGGCGGTTAAATTAAAAAAAGGAACACATAATCCTATTATTTCACCTAGTTTATACAGCTGGGAATCAAAAGCAACATTTAATCCTGCTGCTTTTGAGCATGAAGGCAAGGTTCATATTATTTACAGAGCGATAGGGGATGATGATTCCTCAGTGCTTGGATATGCAACTAGTTGTGATGGGATAAGTATAGAAGATAGACCAACTTATTGTATTTACAAAAGATACAATAGTCATTATCCAAATTTAGGTGAGAAATTAGATTATAGTTCAGGTGGTGGCTGGAATGGTGGATGTGAAGATCCCCGTATAACTTTAATTGATGACACTTTATATCTTATTTATACAGCCTTTGATGGATGGGGTTCTATTCGAATGGCTCTTACTTCTATATCACTTTCTGATTTTAAAAAGAAAAAATGGAATTGGAAAAAAGCAGTTCTTATCTCGGCTCCAGGCGAAATGAATAAGAATTGGGTTCTTTTCCCAGAAAAAATAAATGGTAAATTTGCAATCATGCATAGTTTCTACCCAAAAATTTTAATAAATTATTTTGATAGTTTAGATGAGCTTGACGGTACTAAGTTTATAAAAAGTAATAATACAAGACCAATAGATAAAGAGCGTACTTGGGATAGTTGGTTCAGAGGAGTTGGACCTACACCAATTAAGATTAAAGAAGGATGGTTAGTTCTTTATCATGCTATGGACCATAAAAATCCTGATAGATATAGAATGGGAGCCTTAATTTTAGATACAAAAGACCCAACAAAAATTTTATATCGTTCTAAAAATCCAATACTAGAGCCTGAAGAGAGTTACGAGAATGAAGGGCATAAATGGGGAGTTATTTATTCTTGTGGAGCCGTAGTAAAAAAGGGTAAATTATATGTTTATTATGGAGGGGCTGATAAATTTGTTTGTGTTGCATCTATTCCACTGAAAGAATTAGTAGATAGTTTGAAGGAAGATAAAATTATTAAGCTAAGAAATATAAAAAATACTAAGAATATATAATATGTACGTTGCCAAAAAATCAGAACACAATCCAATATTAACTCCCAATAACGATCACTACTGGGAAGAGTTTGCTACCTTTAATATGAGTCCAATTAAGCACGGTAAAAGTATTTACGGTCTATATCGCGCTATTTCTGCTGTAGATAATATGAAGAAGCAAAAACAAACTTCAATTATTGGAATCGGAAAAAGTAAGGATGGCGTTCATTTTGAAGATAGAGTTCCTTTTATTAAACCAGAAGAAAAATGGGAAATGTTTGGATGTGAAGATCCTCGTGTTACTTTTTTCGAAGGTAAATATTACATATTTTACACAGCACTTTCTAGTTTTCCTTTTGATGCTCAGAGTATTAAAGTTGCCGTTGCAGTTTCTAAAAATTTAAAAAAAGTAGATGAGCGTCACCTTGTTACTCCTTTTAATGCCAAGGCCATGACTCTTTTCCCTGAAAGAATTAATGGTAAGATTGTTGTTATTTTTTCGGCCAATACAGATATGCCTCCCGCAAAGGTTTGTATAGCAAGATTAGATAAGATTGAGCAACTTTGGGATGAAAAATTTTGGATTAATTGGAAATTAGAGCAAGAAAGTCATACTGTTGATTTTCGTCGAAATAATTATGATCATTTAGAAATAGGAGCCGCTCCAATTAAAACTAAAAGTGGATGGTTATTAATATATTCTCATATCCAAAATTATTTTGATGATCCTGAAAATCTAGATAGAATATTTGGTATTGAGGCTTTGCTTTTAGATATTAAAGATCCTACCAAAATTATTGGAAGAACCATGGGTCCTATTCTTGTTCCTGAACAGAACTATGAAATGTCTGGATATATAGATAATGTAATTTTTCCAACTGGAGCCTTAATTGAAGGGGATAATCTGTCTATATATTATGGAGCAGCGGATACGACTGTTTGTGTTGCTTATGTATCACTTTTGGATTTAATTAAAACAATGGAATTGACCAAAGAAAGCGACTGGCGATTCAAAAGATCTGACTTAAATCCGATAATAGTTCCAAATGAAAAAAACAAATGGGAAGCAAAAGCTACATTTAATCCAGCCGCAATTTATCTAGGAGGTAAGACTCATATTGTTTATCGAACTCTTTCAGAAGATAATACTTCTTTCCTTGGTTATGCTTCAAGTAAAGACGGTTTTCATATAGACGAAAGATTAGAAAATCCTATTTATTTACCAAGAGAAGATTTTGAAATGAAGAAAATTCCAAATGGAAATTCTGGTTGTGAAGATCCTCGTCTGACAAAAATTGGTAAGAATATTTATCTTTGTTATACGGCTTATGATAGTGTAAATCCACCCAAGGTGGCTGTTTCATCTATTAGTGAAAAAGATTTTCTGGCTCATAAATTTAATTGGAGTAAACCATTTTTAATAACACCTCCAGGTCTTGATGATAAGGATACTTGTATTTTCCCTGAAAAATTTAAAGATGGATACTTTATTCTCCATCGTATGAATAATGAGATGTGCGGTGATTATCTTCCTTCTCTTGATTTTAATGTTGGCCAGGTAAATAAATGTATTAGAGTCATTGGTCCTCGCATGAATACTTGGGATAGTGCAAAAGTAGGAATAACTGCTCCACCAATAAAGACTAAATATGGATGGTTACTTTTGTACCATGGAGTTTCAAAGAGTCACTCAACATACAGAGTCGGAGCCTTACTTCTTGATTTAAAAGATCCAGCCATTGTTTTGGCTAGAACGTCTGATCCAATTTTTTACCCCGAAGAAAATTATGAAAAAGTTGGTATTGTAAATAATGTTGTTTTCCCTTGTGGTATTGTTGTTCGCAATAAAAAGCTTTTCATCTATTATGGGGGAGGAGATAAGGTGGTTGGAGTGGCCACGATCAAACTTTCTACTATCATGGATGTTTTACTACGCGGAAAAAAGCTCGAAGATATGTAAAATATCATGTTGGACCTTATTAAATAATTATGTTATAATAAATAAAGAGCTTAAGGCTCTTTATTTTTATTTATGGAGAAGGATTATTCAAATTTACATAGAGGTCTTGTTTTAAAATATTTTTGGCAAGTCGTTAAACGATTTAAAATATCGTTTTTTCTGATTATTACCTTTTCGATAGTTAGTTCAGCTTTAGATGTTTATATTCCACTTCAGTTTTTAAATCTCTGGAATGTTTTAAGCACAAATAATTTTAGTCTTATCTCTTCGGCAAAATCAATAATTATTTTTATTCTTATTTTAAATCTTAGTCGTTGGGCTCTAAGAAGGGTAGTTGGTTTTTCTAATACCTATTTTCAAGCAAATGTTATGGCTGGATTACGAGAACAGGCCTTTTCTTATATGATTGGTCATTCTCACTCTTTCTTCGCTAATAATTTTGGTGGATCCTTAACTCAGAAAGTAAATAAATATGCTAGAGCTTTTGAAAAATTAATGGATAGAATGGTAAATGATGGTATGCCTCTTGCTATTAGATCAATCGGAACAGTTATTGCTATTTACACTCTAATGCCTAAATATGCTTATATCTTGTCTATTTTTTGTTTTATATTTTTGCTTACAGCCTTAGTCTATACTCGTTTTAAATTAAAATATGATGTTATAGCAGCTGAGTCCGATACAAAAACTACTGGCGCTCTAGCTGACTCAATTAGTAATCACTCATCTATTCAACTTTTTGCAGGGCATGAATACGAAAAAGAGAGAGTTGGTGGTGTAATACAAGCGCAGAAAAAAGCTACAATTTTCAATTGGTACTTATGGGAAACTCTTGGTTCTATTCAAAGTCTTTATTCTGTAGCGATTGAATTTATAATTTTCTGGATGGCCATTTCTGATTGGAGGCTTGGTCTTATTGGTGTTCCTGTTATTGTATTACTTCAAAACTATATGGTTCGCTTAATAGAGAATCTATGGAGTTTTGCTAGTATTGTGCGTACATTTTATGATGGATTTGCTGATGCGCAAGAAATGGCCCTTGTTTTGAATACTCCATATAGTGTAGATGATAAAATTACCAAAGAAATAAAAGATATTAAAGGAGAAGTCATTTTTGATAATATTAATTATGTATATGATAATAATAATACAAAAGTCTTTGATAATTTTTCATTAACCATAAAGGCTGGTGAAAAAATTGCCATCGTTGGTTCGTCAGGAGCAGGGAAGTCTACTTTTGTTCGTCTTTTAATGAGACTGTTTAATTTACAGACTGGAAAAATATTAATAGACGGAGTGGATATTACCACTATATCTCAGAATAATTTACGTGAGCAGATAGGATTTGTACCTCAAGACCCAGTTCTTTTCCACCGAACTCTTATTGAAAATATTCGATATGGAAGGCGCGATGCAACAGATGAGGATGTTAAAGAGGCCGCTCATTTGGCCCATTGTGATGAATTTATTGCTAACCTTCCTAAGGGTTATGATACTTATGTTGGAGAGCGCGGTGTTAAGTTATCCGGTGGTGAGCGTCAACGTGTTGCTATTGCTCGAGCGATCTTAAAGAATGCTCCTATCCTGGTGCTTGATGAAGCAACTTCGGCTCTTGATTCTGAGTCAGAATCTTTAATTCAAGACGCTCTGCAGAATTTAATTAAAGGTAAAACTGTCATTGTTATAGCTCATAGACTTTCCACTATTAAAGGTATGAATCGTATCATTGTTATCTCAAGAGGAAAGATTGTAGAAGATGGTCCTCACGAAGAATTAATAAAGAAAGAAAAGGGAATATATAAAAAACTTTGGAATATTCAAGCTGGAGGTTTTGAAAACAAAGATTTAATAATTTAAAAGGCAATAAAAATAGTCCAACTCTAACATTGAGTTGGACTATTTTTTATTTAAATGTGACAACAACTATTTCAGGACTTGTTCCAACTCTTATCGGTGGCATTGCTGTTCCAATCCCGGAGCTTGTAATTGAGGTTGTCTTATCTGTATAGTTTATTCCATGATTGTATTTACCAGCCACCTTTTTTAAAATAAGAGTGAAAGGGAAAAATTGACCAGCATGAGTATGACCAGAGAGAACAAGGGATGCTCCATTGTTTGCAAGAATTGGTGTATCTTTGGGATCATGCATAAGAATAATACTTGGTATAGATTTATCGTATGATACTTGGTCTAATTCTTTTTTTATTTGATCCGCACTTGCAGACATGCTAAAGGGGATACCAATTATTTGGGTATCATTTACGATAACTTTTTTGGAAGTTATATCATTTATGTTTTTCGGAAAATTAGATTTAAATAAGGGATATTCCTGGCTATATCTTTCGTGATTTCCTTCAACATAAAAATTACCGAATGATGCTTTGAGATCATTTAATGGGGCCATTCCTTTCTCGTAGGGGAAAGATGGGCCATCAATTAAATCACCAAGATTAAAAGTTATGTCTGGCTTTTCAGAATTCATAATATCAACAATTCTTTTCATGAATTTTTCCCGGCGTACCATGCCCAAGTGAGTATCAGAAATAAATACTATTTTTTTACCTTTCCAAAGAGGGGAAAGTTCTTGTGATAAAACTTCTAATCGAACTATTTGTGGGTTATTTGCATTATAGATACCGTAAGTTGTTATTCCAATAGCACAGGCTATTAATATTATGTTTATTTCTTTAATTGGTATGTTAAATCCAAAATAATTATTAATCATTATTAGTAATGAAATAATAAAAGCAGCGACGACAAGGTATGTAAGTATACCAAGCCAAACGGCCCCTGCTGTATAGATCCATGAATTTAATAAAGAAAAATGTTCTCCACCATAGAACATAGCCCCGACAAACATAGCAGGAAGCACGATACCAAGAGTTAACAATAAATTTTTTATATATAAATATTTTAAAATACCCAAATTATGAAGTGATAGATATATTAAATATTCACCAGTAATAATTACAATTAAAAAAACTATAAAAATAAAAGCGTAGCGTAAATACATATTAGATTTTATTATGCTTAATTGATTTTAATAAAAAGAATCCTATAATAATGAAAGTCACAACAGGAGATATATAAGATGGAATTTCTACTCCGAAAGCATCCATCATCATAATTGCTCCCAAGACAAAAATAGAATACATAGCTCCGTTTTTTAGATAAGCGTATTTCTTAATTCTATCAATATTACCAATCGTTAACTTTCTTAATACGAAAGCCCCAAGTCCATTTCCAAGAATAATAAGTGGTACTGAAAGTGTAAAAGCAAAGGCACCTAAAACTCCATCAATCGAGAATGTCATATCAATAATTTCAAGATAAAGAATTTTACTTAAATCGCTCATTTTATTATCAGTTGATAGTAATGCCTTTTCTCCTTTTTCGGCATTTTCCTTAAAACCATGAGTGATAAAGAAAGCAGTTGAGCCAATAACAGCAGCAAAGGCGAGCATCTGATTTATTTTAAGAGCGTACCAGACAACGATAGTTAAGAGGATTGAAACGACGGCAAAGAACCAAACGCCATTTCTTTGGAAGAATCTTTCATGACGAAGACCAAAATTTTTTGTTTCAAGAAATAACCAGTGAAAGAAAAGAAAAACAAGAAAAATTCCACCACCAAGAAGTAATATAGGAGCAGATTTTTCAATGGCGATGTGGACGCTTGGATCATTCGAGAAAGCGGCAGTAAAAGCGCCTATTGGACCAAGAGAGGGCATTGTTGCCCAGATAATAGCCCAAGGAAGTAAACCTCGAACGACAAAGACGGCAAAGAAGAAACCATAAAGAAGAAACCAGCGTCTCCCTTTTTTACCCATTGTTCCTAATACTTCAGCGTTTATAACAGCATTATCAATACTACTTATAATTTCAAAAAGACATAAACCTAAAACTGTGATTATTATTGTTCCTATTTCCATATTCTTTTATTATACATATATTTTTGTTAATGGTATATTTTTAGTATGTTTAAGGATAAGACAATCGCAACGATTTTTCTGACGATATTTATTGATTTATTAGGTGTTGGTATTTTAATACCGGTAATACCGCTTCTTTTTGCTAGCCCGTCTTCGGAATTCTATGTTCTTCCCATTAGTACAAGCATTAAAACAGGGTACCTACTCTTAGGCCTTCTTCTTGCAGTTTATCCGATAGGTCAATTTATGGCTACCCCGATTTTAGGTCAGCTATCTGACCGTTATGGTAGAAAAAATATTTTAGCTATCTCACTTTTAGGAACGGCTATTTCTTACGTTCTTTTTGCTGTAGGAATTGTAACTCATAATATTCCATTACTTTTTATATCTAGATTTTTTGATGGAATAACTGGTGGAAATATTTCTGTGGCTCAAGCCATGATTTCTGACATAAGTACAAAAGAGAATAGGGCCCGTAATTTTGGTATGATAGGAGCCGCCTTTGGTCTTGGTTTTATTTTTGGTCCGTTTATTGGAGGAAAACTTTCGGATCCCCATACTCTATCTTGGTTTTCAGCCACAACTCCATTTTATTTCGCAGCTTTATTGGCCTTCTTGAATATGATGTTTGTACTTTTCTTGCTAAAAGAGACAAATAAAAATCTCCAGAATGAAAAATTAACTTGGAATAAATCATTTAGGAATATTATTGAAGCTTTAAAAATGAAAGGGGTTAACACTATCTTTTTAACCAGTTTTCTGTTCGGTTCTGGTTTCACTTTCTTTACCACCTTTTTCTCTGTTTACTTAATAAAGAAGTTTGGTTTTGACCAAGGTAATATTGGGGACTTTTTTGCCTATATAGGTTTTTGGTCTGTAATTACACAGGGTTTTGTCACTAGATTTACAGCTAAGCGATTTTCCGAAGAGCAGGTTATTAAGTGGAGCTTAATTGGTTGTGGTATTATTGTTCTTTTTTACTTCCTTCCAAAATATGCTTGGCAATTATATCTAATACCACCATTTTTTAGTCTTTGTACAGGGCTTTCAATGGCGAATCTTACAAGTCTACTGTCTAAATCTACAAAACCTGAAATTTCTGGTAAGATTTTTGGTATTAATGCTTCTCTTCAGGCTTTGGCTCAGCTATTTCCAGCCATTGTTTCTGGATTTATTGCGGCAGTCTTAACGCCTGAATCTCCAATTGTTATAGCTTCTATTTTTATATTGTTTTCCGCCTTTACTTTTTTCCGATACTTTAAGCCAGTTCATTAAATACTAATAATTCACCAAAAAGACACAGAAAATTACAATTTTCTGTGTCTTTTTGGTTTTTTAATAATCTAAATTTTAGACAGAGAAATGTCCTTTAATCGTAGTACTTTCACGCCGGTATTTTCTCTTTTTTACAAAACTATTGACGGCCAGCCAATATTTTTACATAGTGTTTGTTTTGGTAATTTTTGCTTGGTTTTCTACTTGGGCTGGATGTATAATATAAACCCAAAAACAAATGTGAGTATTATTAGTTAAAATTTATAATATATGGCTTCAAAAAAGAAAGTGTCTAGTCTCAAGAAAGAAGTTAAAAAAGTTGTAGAAAGAAAAGAGGAAGTACAAGATGAGAAAAAGACAGCCAAGAATATTTTTATTAAAAGCGTTCTAAAAAGAGATGGAGTTCTCGTTCCTTTTGAGTTTGATAAAATAGTGAATGCTATTAATAAAGCTATGCTTGCTAGTGGTGAAGGTTCCATGAAAGAGGCCCTTATGGTAGCCGACAGGGTTCTTATGGAAATTGTTAAAATAGCCAAGAAATATAAGAACTTTCTACCAACAGTTGAAGGGGTTCAGGATACAGTCGAGCAAGAATTAATGCTGTCGGACTTTGTAAAAACTTCTAAAAATTATATTTTATATCGTGAAGAAAGAGCTCGCTTAAGATCTCATAGTGTTATAGTACCTCCCCATGTAAAAGCTCTTACCGAAGAAAGTAAAAAGTATTTTAGAAATCCACTTTCTGAATTTGTTTATTACCGTTCATATGCTAAATGGATTGAAGAAGAAGGAAGAAGAGAAACTTGGGTTGAGACTATTGAAAGATATATTGACTTCATGAAAAGTAAATTGGGGGACAAATTAAAAGAAAGTGAATACAGTGAAGTCCGTGAGGCAATTCTTAATCAAGAAGCAATGCCTTCCATGAGACTTTTACAATTCGCTGGCCCTGCTGCTGAGAAAACAAATGTCTGTGCTTACAATTGTTCTTTTGTTGCCCCTTCTAAATTTCAAGACTTTGGAGACATTATTTATATTTCAATGTGTGGAACCGGTGTTGGTTTTTCTGTTGAGAGTAAAAATATTCAAGCTCTTCCTCAGATTAAAAATCAATCAGGTAAAAAACTTGCTACCTTTGTAGTTCCAGATACAAAAGAAGGTTGGGCTGATGCTTTTGTTCACGGCATGAAGACTTGGTTTGAAGGGGATGATGTTAATTTTGATTTCTCTCTTCTTCGTCCAGCAGGAGCTAGACTTAGAATTATGGGGGGTAAAAGTTCTGGACCTAAACCACTAATAGACTTACTTGGCTTTACACGAGAGCGTATTATAAGAAGACAAGGTAGACACTTAAGAAATATAGACGCTCACGATATTATATGTAAAATCGGCGAATGTGTTGTTTCCGGAGGAGTTCGACGTAGTGCCCTCATCTCTCTTTCTGACTTAGACGATCAAGACATGCGCGATGCGAAGAATGGTCAATTTTGGTTAAATGAAGGACAGAGAATGCTTTCAAATAACTCAGCTGTTTACAATACAAAGCCTACAGAGACTGAATTTCTAAAGGAATGGATTGCTCTTATGGAATCAGGAAGTGGAGAAAGAGGAATCTTTAATCGAGGCTCTTTATATAAAACATTACCAAAAAGAAGAATTGAAAAGTCAGGTGATTTTATTGGAGAAATGGGGACAAATCCTTGTGGAGAAATAATTCTTCGATCAAGACAATTTTGTAATTTGTCAGAAGTTGTTGCTCGCGCAGAAGATACAGAAGAATCTTTGATGAGAAAAATTCGTGTTGCAACAATTTTAGGAACTTATCAGTCAACTCTTACAAAATTCGGATACTTATCAAAAGAGTGGAAAGATAATTGTGAAGAGGAGAGGCTCCTTGGTGTTTCTGTTACCGGACAATGGGATTCAAAACTTTCACGTGATCCTCAAATGTTAACCAAGCTTCGACTTGAAGCAATTCGCGTTAATAAGATATATGCAAAAAGATTTGGCATTGATGAGTCTACTTGTATTACAGCCGTTAAGCCTTCCGGAACTGTTTCTCAGACCGTTGACTGTGCTTCTGGTATGCACCCACGTCACGCTCCATACTATATTCGCCGTGTTCGTATTTCCGCTACCGATTCTTTATTTAAAATGATGAAAGACCAAGGAGTTCCTTATCATCCAGAAGTAGGGCAGACAATTGATGAAGCTAATACTTTTGTTCTTGAATTTCCAATGAAGGCACCAGATGATGCAATTTGTAAGGATGATATTTCAGCTATAGATCAACTTGAACATTGGAAAATTGTGAAAGTTAATTATACTGAGCATAATCCTTCTGTTACTATTTCAGTAGGGGAGAATGAGTGGATCCAAGTAGCGCATTGGCTTTATCAGAATTGGGATATCGTTGGAGGTTTATCATTCCTTCCTCGTAGTAACCATGTTTACCAACTTGCTCCCTATGAAGCGATAGATGAGAAAACTTATAAAGATCTTTTAAGTAAAATGCCTGATTTTGATTTTTCTAAAATAGTTACTTATGAATTAAGAGATGAAACTGAAGTGAAAAGAGAATTGGCCTGTGTTTCCGGGGTTTGTGATATTGTTTAACTTAAAAAGATAGTGGTCCAACCTCGACGTAAGAGGTTGGACCACTATAACTGTAAATATTTATGAAAAATAATTGGATAAAATATACCATCGCATTTATTTCTGTAATAGCCTTAAGGTTAGTTCCTTTTCGGGCTCCAAACCTAGAGCCAATAATGGCAGTTATTATGCCATTTGGTAAGGTTTATGGTAGAACGATGGCTTTTATTTTTGGATTTTTAAGTATTGTTTTATTTGATTCAATAACTTCAGGTTTAGGTATTTGGACTCTTGTTACAGCTTTGGCTTATGGATCATTAGGTCTAGGAGCTAGCTACTTCTTTGAGAATCGTTTCGGCTGGAGAAATTATGCCTTGTATGCAGTAATTGCAACCATCTTTTATGATGTTGTTACAGGACTAACTATTGGACCATTATTTTTTCATCAATCATTTATGGTTTCTTTAGTTGGCCAAATTCCTTTCACGATTCTCCATTTGCTTGGTAATGTATCTTTTGCTATAGTACTTTCACCGGTAATAGAAAAGTGGGTAATGAAAGAAAAAGTGAGTATTGTAAGAGTAGAGAGAGTTGCATTTGTAAGTTAGTTGTATTTTAAAATTTTAAACCAATGTATTTGGAAGTGAGGTATGATTCCTCCACTGTGCCGCAACGGTAATGCTCTAATAGAGACAAGTCCGGTCTTAATACATAGGTGTTTCCCGAGCAGGAGAATATATTTTTATATTTGGCTAAAAACCCCTCCAAGCTCTGCTTTGAGGGGTTTTTATTATTAACACAAAATAAATGAAAAAATATAAAAAATATGTAGTTATAGGATTTATTACCTTTTTAATAGTTATTATTAGTTTTTTGTATTTTAATAGAAAAAAAGAAATTCCATTAATTGTTCCTTTCGATAAAAATTATTTAAAAGAAGAGCTGAAAATAGACCAAGAAAATTTTAATAAAGAAGATAAGGGAGATCCAGTTATTTCAGTTAAAGATAATTACATAAAAGTTTCGCTAGAAGTTTTAAATAATAATTATGAAACAGAAATAAAAGAAGGCACTTCTGTTTTTGATTTAATGAAAATATTACAAGAAAAAAGTACTGACAAAAAATCATTTAAATTTAAATACAAAGAACATTTAGGATTGGGAACTTTTGTAAATGAAATTAACGGACTAAAAGGAGGGGATGGTGGTTATTGGATATATTATGTAAATAATATAAAGGCGAATATTGGAGTTTCAAATTATAAGGTTAAAAATGGAGACACGATTTCTTGGAAATACGAAGAGTCATATTAATAAGTAATTAAAAATAAGCATATGAATATAAAAAAATCTGTAATAATAGCAATAGTTTTATTAACCTCATTCTTTGGAGTATCAAGATTTTCTTTTGCTGAGAGTTTAGTTAATATAACAATACGGAATGGTGATAGTATTATTTACACTGGATCTGTTCCACTTAGGGCTGCAGGAACAATTCAGTTAAATGGACACAATTTAGATGCAGACAGTGTTCTTTCTGTATTAAATGATGCCGATACTGCAAGTGAAAGTTTCTCTATTACCGATTTGCAGTATTATAATTCTTTGGGATCTTTTTACCTGAAGTGTATAAATAGCCAATGTGATAATTGGCAATATCGTGTAAATGGTTTATATTCAGAGAGTGGAGTGGATAAAAATACTTTATCTGGAGGGGAAAATGTTTATTTTTATTTTGGACCCCAACATAAAATTACACTGAACTCAAACTCGATAACAACAAAAGAAAATTTAATCATAGATGCACAGAATTATGCATATGAAAGTAATAGTTGGGAGCCATTAACAAATTTTACAATAGGAATAACACAGCCTGATCCCAACAATCCGTGGACACCTTTTGAAATAAAAATAAAACCAATTAGCGAAAATGGACAGGTTGTATTTGATGCATTAATTCCAGGGCAATATAACGTTGGGATTAAAGAAGATTTTTATTCTCCTAGTGAGATTTTGATAGTAAGAGAGTCTGTAGCTTCATATTCTGGTAGTAGCGGTAGTTCTATTATAAGAGTTGAGCCTATAAGTTTCAATTACAGTAAGGCCTTAGATTTTATATCATTACAACAAAAAGAGAATGGGTCTTTTGGTGAGGAAATATATACCGATTGGGCAAGCTTAGCTCTTGCTTCAAGTGATAATTATAAAGATCAAAAAACAAAACTCGTTAAATATTTTACAGAAAATAAAATGGTTGGTACTAATTTAACTGATTACGAAAGGCACAGTATAGCCTTAATGGCTCTTGGTATAGACCCATCAAATATAAATGGAGAGAATTATATACAAAAAATCATTCAGTCTTTTGATGGGACTCAATTTGGTGATAAGACGGAAGATAACGATGACATTTTTGCCTTAATTGTTTTGCAGAACTCTGGTTTTTCAAAAGAAGAGGCAATGATAAATAAAACAATCGATTTTATTATTTCAAGACAAAAAGAAAATGGATCTTGGGATGAGAGTATTGATATGACAGGGGTCGGGGTAGAAGCCTTGGCTGGGTTTAAAGAAAATGAAAAAGTAAAAAAATCACTTGAAAAAGCAAAAAATTATCTAAAAGAAAAACAAAAAGTCGATGGTAGTTGGGGTAATATTTCATCAACTGCTTGGGCAATAGAAGGAATAATTGCTATAGATGAAAAAATTGAAGACTGGAATAAAAATAATATTTCTATATTAGAATATTTAGGTCAAAACCAAGAAATAGATGGAAGTATCAGAATATCTAAAGAAGAAAATAATCAAAGTAAACTTTGGCAAACTAGTTATGTCGCCACTTCTCTTTCTGGAAAAACATGGAATAAAATAATGCAAAAATTTAAAAAAGTTTCTATCCCTACTGTAGAACTTAATGTTTCTTCTAATCAAAAAATAATTGATAAAAAGCAATTAATAAATAAAAGTGTAATAAAAAAACAACCCGAACAGATAAATAAGATTCAAGACAAAAATATTGAGGGGACAGGTAAGGTAGATCAAATAAAAAATGAAGAGCCTAAGGTGGAATCATCTGTCAGGAAAAGTTTTTTCAGAAGAGTTATTGAAGCTCTCTTTGGTATAAAGTAAGATTTTGGTATAATGTGACCATGAAAACTAAATTCTTCATTATATTTATTGTTATTGTAGTATTTCTGGTCGGAGGGCTCGGTATTTTTCTTAATAAAAACAGCGGTTCCTCAAAATTAGATGGTTTTGCTCAGTGTTTAGCAAGTAGTGGTGCTCAATTTTACGGTGCATTTTGGTGTCCTCATTGTCAAGATCAAAAGAAAGAGTTCGGTTCATCTGCTAAATATTTGCCTTATGTAGAATGTTCAAATACAGATAATACCCAAAAGCAGATTTGTGTTGATAAAAAGATTGAAAGTTATCCGACTTGGATCTTTAAAGATGGTTCTGCCTTGAATGGAAAATTAGAGTTTCAAACCTTGGCCGATAAAACGCAGTGTGTTTTACCTCAATAATATGCCAGCATATTTAGACATCGTAAATAAGTTTTTGTCTTCAGGAACTATTTTGCTCCAGATTTTTATCTTGGTTATTTTAATTAATTTAATCTTCTTGAGGAAAAGGACAAATCCTTTTTTAATTTTACTAAAGGAATATACTTTTATTTTGGGCTTCTTGGGGGCACTAGGCGCCTTTTGTTTGTCTTTGTTTTATTCTGAAATTGTTGGCTTCCCCCCATGTGAACTTTGTTGGATTCAGAGAATTTTCTTATATCCACAATTAGTTCTTTTTGGTATGGAATTATACAAAAAAGAGAGATCAATAATTGATTTTTCCTTAGTATTTGCAATTTTAGGGTCCTTAACTTCGATTTATCATATATATGTTGAGAATGGTGGAACAAAAGGTCTTGCTTGTGCAACCATAGCCCCAACGAGTACGACTCAAATATCTTGTGCCGTTAGGTACATTTACGAATTTGGTTATATCACCATGCCTGTTATGGCTCTCTCACTATCTGTATTCATAATTGTTATTTTAATGAATTATAAATACATGACTAGGGTTAAGTAAATTATTTAATAATAAACAAAATCATCTATCTAATCTGGTGGATGATTTTTGTTTATTCTTTTTTGTTTTTATTTGATATAATAAACCTATGCATATCGACGAGGGGACGATCATAAAACTTTTGAACACTTCAGGCTTAGTAAGCAAAACAGATGTTGCTATGGCTTTAAATAAAGCAAGAGAAACTAATCAATCATTGGGTGCTATTTTGATGAGTGAAGGTAAGTTAACTGAGAAAGATTGGAATAGCATGCAGGCTGTTTCTTTGGGTATACCTTTCGTTAGTTTAAAAGGTGAGCATATATCATCCGAGGTTTTAAATTTGATTCCTGAACCTATCGCTCGAAATAATAATATTATTGCTTATAAAAAATCAGAGCAAGGACTTGAAGTTGCAATGCTAGATGTTGATAATTTACCAGTTATTGATTTTATAAAAAAGAAAGTAGGAATTCGTATTCTTCCTCGCATGACTTCTTCTGACTCTATTAAGGAGGCTCTTTCTCTTTATAAAAAAAGTTTACAGGCTGATTTTGAAGATATAATTAAAAAAGAAAGTAATTCCATAAAACCAATTATTGACAATAGTTTTATGGGAGAAAAAAACAATACTTCTGAAAAAACAGAGAAGGAACTAGCTGAAGATTTACCAATCGTAAAGATTGTAGATACTCTTATCTCACATGCTATTTTACAGGGTTCTTCGGATATACACATTGAACCATGTGAAGAGTCTTTGGTTGTTCGTTATCGAATTGATGGTATCTTGCACGATGCCATGATTTTACCAAAAGATACAGCTCCTGGAATAGTTGCTCGTATTAAAGTACTTTCAAATTTAAAATTAGATGAAAAAAGATTACCCCAGGATGGTAGATTTAAAATTGTAAATGATTCTGGTAGAGTTTCTTTTCGCGTTTCGACGTTGCCAACTTATTTTGGGGAAAAAACAGTTATCCGTATTCTAAGAGAAAATGCAAAAGGATTTTCATTGGAGGGTTTAGGTTTCCACGGAGAAGCTTTAGAAAGAATTCATCGAGGAATGAAAAAACGTAACGGTATGCTTTTAGCTGCTGGCCCAACTGGTTCTGGTAAAACAACAACACTGTATACGATGCTTGATATTTTAAATACACCAGATGTAAATATTTCAACCGTTGAGGATCCAATTGAATATCAAATGGCAAGAATAAACCAGACTCAGACCAAATCTGAGATAGGATTAACTTTCGCAAATGGGTTAAGAACTCTACTTCGTCAGGACCCAGATATTATAATGGTGGGGGAGATTCGAGATGGGGAAACAGCCTCTTTGGCGGTTAATGCTAGTTTGACTGGTCACTTGGTTTTATCTACTATCCATACGAATTCTGCCGCAGGAGCAATTCCGCGTATGATAGATATGGGAGTGGAGCCTTTTCTGATTGTTTCAACTGTTAAAACTGTTATCGCTCAGCGTCTAGTTCGTAAGCTCTCAGAAGAAAAAGAAAAATATTTTTTAAGTGAAGGAGAATTAGAAGCATTAGGAAGGGTTGTTAATTTAGATATAGTCCTAGAGACTCTTAAGAAAGAAAAGGTAGTTCCAGAAAATGCTACATGGAAAAATATCCCATTTTATAAACCAAAGCCAAATAAGGATTCACCAGATGGATATAAGGGAAGAGTTGGAATTCATGAGGTTTTGGAAGTTAGTTCAACTATCAAAGAGATGATTCTAAAAAATTCATCTACTGATGATCTTGAAAAGATGGCCAAAAGCGAAGGTATGGTTACGATGCTTGAAGATGGTCTTTTTTTGGTAGCTTCAGGAATTACTTCCACAGAAGAAGTTTTACGTGTTGTTTCTGAATAATTTTACTAAATAAAATGAAATTTAAATACAAAGAACAAAACAAAGATGGTAATACAATAGAAGGGATAGCCGAATCTCCAGATACATTTACATTAGCAAGAGAAATTCGAGAAAGGGGTAGTATTCCTCTTTCCGTAAAAGAGTTTACAGAAAGAGAATCAAAACTTTCATTTAACTTAAATTTTCTAAAAAGTGTTTCTCTTTCAGAGAAGATAATGTTTACAAATAATTTAAGTGGAATGCTTTCTGCTGGTCTTTCTCTTACCAGAGCTTTATCTGTTTTAGAAAAGCAAGCAGATAATAAATTTTTTAATAGCATATTAAGAACTTTAATTGATGATATAAACAAAGGGGGAACACTTTCTAGCGGTATGAAAAAATATCCAGAAGTTTTTTCTGGAGTTTTTATTTCAATGGTTCACTCAGGGGAAGAGTCTGGTTCTCTCCCTCGAACTCTTTCAGAGATAGGTATCACTTTAAAAAAGACATACGATTTAAATAGAAAAATAAAAGGAGCTTTAATTTACCCTAGTGTTATTATAGGGGTAATTTTAACAATTGGAGTTTTGATGATGATTTTTGTTGTTCCAACTTTAACGAAAACTTTTACAGATATAGGGGTTGAATTACCAGCCTCCACTAAATTTATTATTTTTATTTCAGATTCATTAAGCCAACATTATTTCCTGTTTATATTAATTATTGGAATTGTTACCGGTTCTGGTTTTATGTTTGCCAAACTTGATTTTACTAAAAGATATTTTGATTTATTTATTATAAAAATACCAATGCTAGGGACTCTTATAAGAGAAATGAATACAGCAAGAACTGCTCGTACTTTGTCATCTCTCTTGTCTTCTGGGGTGGATGTCTCAAAAGCTCTCGCTATAACTGAAGAAGTTTTACAGAATATTCACTATAAAGAGTTAATTCATAATTCAATTGGTTCTATTGAGAAGGGTGTTGCTCTTTCTGCTTGTTTTAAAGAAAATACCCAACTCTATCCTATTATGGTGGGGGAGATGATAGAGGTTGGAGAAGAGACAGGAAACCTTTCTCAGATGTTGATGGATATTGCTTCCTTTTATGAATCAGAAGTGGATAATAAAACGAAAAATCTTTCGACAATTATTGAGCCAGTTTTAATGGTTTTTATTGGGATAGCAGTTGGCTTCTTTGCTGTCGCGATGATGAAACCAATGTATTCGGTAATGGATAATATAAATTAATTATAATACATGATAAATTCTTTTAGATTAAATAAAAATAAAGGATTTACCTTAGTAGAAACCTTAGTAGCTGTAGCTATTTTTGTGATGATTTCGGTTGGTATATATTCTGGATTTGTTGGCGTCTTAAAAATCATGAAGGTAATTCGAGTAAAGGGGATTATGACAAATATTGCCAATGAGCAGTTTGAGATTGTCCGTAATCTTCCTTACAAGGATGTCGGGACTGTTAGTGGTATTCCATCTGGGATACTCCCTCAGAGTCAAACAGAAAGTAGAGATAGCAAAGATTTCACAGTGGAGACTGTGATTCGTAATATTGATGATCCCTTCGATGGAACTTTCAATGGAATTCCTAAGGATTTATCTCCAGCCGATATGAAGATTATTGAGGTAACCATAACATGTGATTCATGCGATAACAGTTTGTCTCCTATTTCTTTTACCACAAAAATTGCACCTAAAAGCCTGGAAACAGCCTCGGTGAATGGAGCCCTTGTAATTAAAGTTTTCGATGCATCAGGGTTGCCTGTAGTAGGTGCAAATATAAATATTATTAATAATATTATTACCCCTGCTGTTAATTTAAATGATGTAACTGATATAAGTGGAGTTCTAACAATTGTCGACGCTCCACCTTCTGTTGGTGGATATCAAATAATTGTTTCAAAAGATGGGTATTCGACAGAGAGAACTTATCCTGTCGGTGGTAGTGGTAATCCAAATCCAACTAAACCGAACATGACAGTTATTGTTCAACAGATTTCACAAATTTCTTTTACTATTGATAAAACAAGCACTGTTAATGTTTCGACTCTTAACAATCAGTGTATTCTAACTCCTAATTTTAATTTTAATATTTCTGGTAGTAAGTTGGTTGGGACAAGTCCTGATACTATTAAATATACAAGTTCGCCTGTTACAAATAATCTTGGAAAAATAACACTTTCTTCTCTTGAGTGGGATACTTATGATATTTTGGGAACTGATACAATATCAGATATTATTGGAACCAATCCTTTGCTTTCTCTCGGTGTTAATCCAAATATTGAACAAGATATGGAAATTATTACTGCTCCTAAAAATGGGAGAAGACTTTTGGTGGTAGTGAGAGATCAGGCTACGGGATTGCCAGTTACAGATGCAACTGTGACGCTTGTTGGTCCTAGTAGTTATTCAAAAAGTATTGTAACAAATGAAGGATTTTTAAATCAAAGCGATTGGTCAGGAGGAGGGGGGCAGACAAATTTTGATTATGCGAATATGTATTTAAGTTCTGATAATAACATTGACGATATCTCTTCTCCTGGTAATTTAAGCTTGAAAAAAGTGTCAGGAAGTTATGTTGTTAGTGGCAACCTTACTTCGTCTACTTTTGATACAGGATCAGCCAGTAATTTTAAACAAATAATTTGGAGCCCAGCTCTTGGTCCTGTACAATCAGGTTCTTCAAGCGTTAATTTTCAAATCGCTACGAATAATGATAATGCAACATGGAGTTTTGTCGGACCTGACGGAACAACCTCTTCTTACTACACACCCTCGAATCAAAATATTGATGCAACTCACAATGGAGATAGATATCTTAGATATCGTTTATATTTATCAACGTTAGATACAGATTATACTCCTTCAATTTCAGATATTTCATTTACTTACTCTTCCTCTTGTATACCACCAGGCCAAGTCTCTTTCTCTGCCCTTGAAACTGGCACCTATACTATTTCTATAAGCAAGAGTGGTTATCAGAGTACATCAAAAAATGTCACTATTTCAAATAACTGGACCAAAGAAGAGCTTACTATTTCACAATAAATATGCTGAAAAATAATTTTTATAAAAAAATAAATAGAGGAATGACCATACTAGAAGTAGTTATTTCAATCGCTATTTTTTCTTTGATTATGGGAGTAATTGGAACTTTTGCCAGAGATCTTTTTTACTATAATAGTATATTTTCAGGCGGATTAACTTCTTACGATGAGGCAAGAAAAGTTTTACAGCCTATTGCTTCTGAAATTAGGTCTGCTTCTGCTTCTTCTTTAGGTTCATACTCTATTGAAAAAACAGCCAATACAGAATTTATTTTTTTTACTGATATTGATAACAATGGATCGAAAGAAAGAATTAGATATTTTTTATCAGGTAATATTATAAAGAGGGGGGTTATAATTCCATCAGGCAGTCCTCTTCAGTATTTATCAGCGAATGAAACTATTACAGATATTGTTCACGGAGTAAGTAATGGTTTGACTCCAATTTTTACATATTACAATGCTAGCTATAATGGAGTTACGGCTCCTTTGACTCAGCCTGTTTCTGTGGTTGATGTGCGTTTAGTTAAAATATTATTTATTCTTGATGCAGATCCAAACAGACCACCTGCCCCTGTGACGGTGACGACGCAAGTCAGCTTACGAAATCTTAAAGATAATTTATAGAGAGGTACATAAGAAAAAATGAAAAATAATTTTAAAAAAAATAATAAAAATAGTCGGGGGGTAGTTCTTTTGAATGTTCTCATTTTTTCAATGTTAGCAATTTCTCTTGTTACGTTTTTTATGTCGTGGGCTTCAACGAGCATAAGACTTGCCAAATCGACGCTTTATAAAGAACAGGCTTTTCAAATTGCTGAAGCTGGTATTGATTATTACCGTTGGCATTTAGCTCATAATTCAAATGATTTTAAAGATGGGACATTAATTAATGGTCCATATACACATGTCTTTAATGATAAAGATGGAAATCCTATTGGTAGTTTTATATTAACAATAACCCCTCCGATAGTAGGGTCAACAATCGTTACAATCAAATCAGAAGGGCGTGTAGATAGTTATCCTTCAATTAAAAGAACTATTGAAACAAGACTGGCTATTCCATCTTTTGCTAAGTTTGCAATAGTTGCTAATGACTTTATGCGTTTTGGAGAGGGAACAGAAGTGTTCGGCCCTATTCACTCAAATGGTGGAGTTAGATTCGATGGACTTGCTCATAATTTAGTTACAAGTGCCGTTACTTCTTTTGATGACCCAGACCATACAGGAGGAAGCGAGTTTGGGGTGCACACTCATGTTAATACTTCAAATTCTAGCGTTAATGATGCCTTTCGTCCTCTGGAGGCCCCACCTACAACTCCAGTTCCAAACAGAAGTGACGTCTTTCTCGTCGGTCGCCAGTTTCCAGTTCCTCAATCTGATTTCACTGGTATCACAAATGATCTTTCTGTTATTAAAACAAATGCAGTTTCTAATGGAAAATATTTAGCTCCTTCTGGAAAGTTGGGTTATCATATTATTCTTAAAACTAATGATACTTATGATTTATATAAAGTAACAAACTTAACATCAGCAACAAGTAGCTGTTCTTCAAATTCAAATTCAGGGGATTCAACTTGGGGGACTTGGAGTATTAAATCTTCAAACGGAGAAACCTTTGTCGGAAATTACAATAACCCCGCTAACGGACTTATTTTTGTGGAAGATAATGTTTGGGTTGATGGTAAAATTAATACAGCTCGTCTTACAATTGCAGCAGGATTATTCCCGGATAGTGTTAGCACTCGAAAAAATATATTTATAAATAAAGATCTTTTGTATACTAATTATGACGGAAAAGATATTATAGGACTTATATCTCAACAGGATATTACTGTTGGAATGGAAAGTAGTGATACATTAAGAATAGACGCGGCCTTAATGGCCAATAACGGTAAGGTTGGGAGGCATTATTATAGTAATCAGTGTAGTCCTTATCATACAAGGTCTGGTTTAACTTTATATGGAATGATAGGAAGTAATAAAAGATATGGTTTTGCTTATACTGATGGTACTGGTTATGATACTCGTACAATTATATACGACGCTAACCTATTATATGGGCCACCACCATCATTTCCTCTAACTTCAGACAAATATAGCACTATTTCTTGGGATGAGAGAGAATAAGGTTTTTGTGTTATAATAGCTATATGAATAAACTCGTTGTAGCTAATTGGAAGATGAACCCGCAAAAGAAGGTTGATGCGGAAAAGATTTTTAAAGGTGTGTCTTCGTCCTTGAAAAACGTTAAAAATATTGATGTTGTCATTTGTCCACCCTTTCCTTTCCTATATATAAAGGAAAAAATCAAGAATAAAAAAATTAAATTAGGAAGTCAGAATGTATATTTTGAAAAAGAAGGCTCGTATACTGGGGAAGTTTCACCTTTAATGCTGAATAATTTCGGAGTTGAATATGTTATCGTCGGTCATTCAGAGAGAAGAATTATTGGAGATACAAATAGTATTATAAATAAAAAAATTATCACAACCCTTAAGTCAAAAATGACTCCTATTTTTTGCGTTGGGGAAAGCAAAAGAGATATAAATGGATTTTATTTATCTTTTGTAAAACAGCAATTAGAAGAAGGTCTAGTTGGTGTTGTTAGATCTCAAATGAAAAATATTGTTATTGCCTATGAACCGATTTGGGCAATAGGGAATGGGGCAGTAAGAGTTGCTATTCCTTCTGAATTTATAGAAATTAGAATTTTTATTAAAAAAATAATTTCTGATATGTTTGATCTTAAAACTGCCAATGAGGTGAAAATAATTTATGGCGGGTCAGTTAATCCTATTAATGCTTCATCTTTTATAAAAGAAGGAGGAGCTGATGGGTTATTGGTTGGACGTGATAGTCTAACCCCAAAAAAGTTTTGTGCAATTATTAACTTGGCGGCTACACTTTAATTGTCGTTGTGTGGAATGTGAATTATCAAAATCAAAAATTGGTAATTTCGCAAATTAAAATAATATGAAATCAATAAAAGATATAGATAATTTAAAGGGCAAAAAAGTTCTTGTTCGTGTAGACTTTAATGTTCCCATGAAAGATGAGAAGATAATAGATGATTTTCGTATTAAGGCTTCATTGCCAACGATAGAATATTTACAGAAGAAAGGTGCAATTGTTATTCTTTTGGCACATATTGGAGATGACGGAGAAAAGAGCTTAAAACCCGTTTCGGTAAGACTTAAGAAATTTATGCCAGGACTTAATTTTATTGAATCTTCAATTTTTTCTGATGAAACAAAAAAGATTATTAATACTTTAAAAAATGGGGATGTTGCCCTTTTAGAAAATATCCGTCGTGAAATTGGAGAAAAGAAGAATTCTCCTTCCTTCGCCAGAGGCCTTTCTCGTTTTGGAGATATATATGTAAATGACGCTTTTTCGGTTTCTCATAGAGTTCATGCTTCTTTGGTAGGTATTGCTAAATGTTTACCTAGTTATGCAGGGTTACAATTGCTAGATGAGGTGAGTAATTTATCTAAAGCTTTTAATCCAAAACATCCATTTTTATTTATTTTAGGTGGCTCAAAATTTGAAACAAAAATCCCATTAATTAAAAAGTTTCTTCGTGAAGCCGATCATGTATTTATTGGCGGAGCTATTGCGAACGATTTTTTTAAGGGTAAGGGTTATGAAGTGGGGACTTCTCTCGTAAGTGATGGCAACATACAAGTAAAATCATTTTTTAAGAATAAAAACTTAATTTTACCAACAGACGTTGTTGCTACTAAGGATAATAAAAGTCGCTTTGTAAAACCCGATGAAGTTATGAGTGATGAATGTATTGTTGATGTTGGTAAGGATACAGTTGATTTACTTGGTGTTTTAATAGAAAAAGCTTCTTTTATTTTATGGAATGGACCGCTTGGTAAATATGAAAGTGGTTTTGGAAGTTCGACAGAAAAAATATTGAAATTAATTTCTAAAAGCAAAGCTAATAGTATTGTCGGAGGAGGGGACACTGTTGCTCTTATTTCTAAATTAAAGTTAGAAGATAAATTAGGCTTCGTTTCAACTGGAGGTGGAGCAACTCTAGACTTTTTAGCTAAAGGAACTCTTCCTGGAATTAAAGCCTTGAAGTAATAAAAAGATAAGTATGCCAAATGAAACAGACCTTCTGGATCTTCTTCTGATAAATCGTGGAATAAAAGAAGAAGATAAGGAGAAATTTTTAAATCCTTCATACGAGAAAAATTTGTATGATCCATATCTAATGAAAGATATGGAGAAAGTTTGCGTGCGTATTTTTGAAAGTATAGAAGCCAAAGAAAAAATAGTTATATATAGTGATTATGATTGTGATGGAATTCCGGCTGCCGTTATTCTTCATGATTTTTTTAAAAAAATTAATTATGAAAATTTTTCTATATACATTCCTAATCGGCATGATGAAGGATACGGGCTTCATATGGATGCAATTTTAAATTTTATAGAGGAAGAAGTAAATCTATTAATAACTTTTGATTTAGGAATAACAGCAATAGAAGAAGTTATTGCTGCAACAGCCGGAGGAATAGATGTAATAATTACTGACCATCATATACCAAGCGTTTTAGGATTACCTAAGGCTTATGCAATTTTAAACCCTAAACAAGTCGGATGTCATTACCCAGATAAAATGCTTTGCGGTGCTGGTATTGCCTTCAAGCTTATTCAGGCTCTTATTTTGAAGTATGGAGAGTATTGGAATATAAATATTGGCTGGGAAAAGTGGTTACTTGATATGGCTGGAATCGCAACTCTCGCTGACCAAGTTCCTCTTTTGGATGAGACTCGCGTTTTAGCTTTTTATGGATTAAAAGTTTTACAAAAAGGCCGAAGGCCTGGTCTAGTGGAAATATTTCACAAGGCTTCTGTGAATCTTTCTAAATTAAATGAAGAGGATGTTACATTTACTCTTGCACCGCGTATAAATGCAGCATCCAGAATGGCAGATCCAATGTTGGCATTCCAAATGTTATCAGAAACAGATGCTGTTTTGGCGAAAACTTATGCTGATAATTTATCAAAAATAAATGATGAAAGAAAAATTATTGTTGCCCATATAATGAAAGAGGTGAAAAAGGTTTTAAACAAAAGAGAAGATAAAAAAGTTATTGTTATTGGTAATCCTCAATGGAGAATTGGTGTACTTGGAATTATTGCTTCAAAAATTGTGGAAGAATATAAAAGGCCCGTTTTTGTTTGGGGAACGGATGGAAGCGATGAACTTAAGGGTTCTTGTCGTTCATGGGGGAATATAAATTTAGTCGATATGATGAATGCACTACCAAGCAATAGTCTTACTGGTTTTGGTGGTCATTCAAAAGCTGGTGGATTTTCTGTTTCTCACCAAGAAATACATTTTCTCGAAGATAGAATATTAAAAGTCTATAATGATGATCATGAAATAGAAGAGGCGGCTGAGGAAGACGGGGCTGAAGCTATAATAAATATCGACGATGTTACAAATGGTAATTATAATATTATAGATAAGCTAGCTCCTTATGGGGCTGGAAATCCGAAGCCAAGATTTCTTTTGAAAGAATTACCAATATATGCGATTAAAGAATTTGGTAAAGAAAAGAATCACTTAGAATTAAGTTTTATAAATAGTAAGGGGATCTCTATAAAAGGTATTGCCTTTTTTAAAACAAAAGAAAGCTTTAACAGTATACTTTCTGTAGGAGAGAGGATAAACTTGATTGCCACTTTTGAAAAAAGTACTTTTGCTGGTCGCACAGAGTTAAGACTAAGGATTGTCGATATTTTGAGTACAATATAGAAATCGCGCTACGGTATAAACTTGTTTATGTATCACATTTATTGCTAGAATATAAAATATTATGAATAATAACATAGAAATATATACAGACGGATCATCCTTAGGCAATCCAGGCCGTGGGGGGTGGGGAACAGTGATAGTAGAAAATACTAAGATTATAAACGAACTTGGAAATTTTGATAAAGATACAACAAATAATAGAATGGAACTTCAGGCTGCTATTGAAGCCTTGAAATATATAAACAAAGAATACAAAGAAAGCACTGTAACTATTCATGCAGATTCAGCTTACGTATTAGGTGGAATAACTAATTGGATTTTTGGTTGGGAAAAGAATGGCTGGAAAACTTCCAAAAAAGATCCAGTTTTAAACCAAGATTTATGGGAGCAATTAATCAGGGAAGTTCGAGATTTCAAAGGTAAAATTATATGGCAAAAAGTTAAAGGACATTCTGGTCATGTCTATAACGATAGGGCCGATGAGATCGCTACAACTTGTGCTAATTTACAAAAACCACTTTAATTTTTTTTTAAGTGGTTTTTTTTATTTATGATTAGTAAAAAAGAAATTTTAATAGTTATAATTTTAATATTAATAGCTTGTATAAGATTTTTCTTTTTTATACCAGGAAGGCCTGTTTATGAAGAGGCACTCGGGAAGTCTGTTGTTCTTGAGGGTTTAGTAAATGATGACCCAGATATACGCCTAAAGAATAAACATTTAAATATAAAATTAAAAGAATCTAGTGCAAATATTTTAGTTTATGTTGGCAGGGAGGTAGATGTTTCTTATGGAGATATTTTAAAAATAAAAGGAATTTTGGAAGAACCAGAAAATTTTATAACTAATTCAGGAAAAGAATTTAATTATAAAAGATATTTAGCAAATAAGGATATTTATTATATTATTAAAAATGCTGACATCGAAATAGTTTCATCTAATAATGGAAATAAAATAAAAAAAATACTTTATGAATTGCGTAATTCATTTATTAAAAATATAAATAGAGTTATTCCAGCCCCCGAAAGTGATTTGGCCAATGGTTTAATCCTCGGGGTGCGTGGTGGTTTTGATGATGATACAAAAAATGAATTTATTGAAACAGGAACTGTCCATATTATTGCTTTGTCTGGATACAATGTGTCTATTGTGGCGGAAGGGGTAATGAAAACTTTTAGTTTAATTTTTTCACAAATTATTTCAATAGTTTTTGGAATTGTTATTATATTTTTGTTTATTGTTATGACAGGAGCAAGCTCAACCGCTATTCGAGCTGGAATTATGGCAACAATAATGTTAATAGGGAGAATGTCTAATCGTCATTACATGGCGGGGAGAGCTTTAATCATAGCTCTACTTTTAATGATTACTCATGATCCAAGAATAATTATAGATATGTCTTTCCAGCTATCATTTTTAGCAACTGGGGGAGTTTTATATTTAACCCCAAAAGTCATGAAATGGTTTAAATTTTTACCAATGCGTTTTGGATTTAGAGAAATGGTGTCCAGCACTGTTGCTGCTACTATTGCTGTTTTGCCTATTCTTTTATATCTAACAGGGGTTTTGTCTCTAGTCTCTCTACCGGCCAATATTTTAATATTATTATTAATACCAATTGCTATGTTTATGATTTTTCTAACAGGGATATTAGGATATATTTTACCTATATTTACTATTATCTTTGGGTACATATCATATTTAATACTTCTATATATCCTTTCTGTTATTCATTTTTTTGGATCATTGCCATTTGCTAGTGTTACAATTCAGTCTTTTCCTATTTTTTTGACAATTTTAATTTATATCTATTTAATTTGGTTTATATTTAAAAATAGGCAGAATAATGTTATTTTAAGATAGATATGTGTTATAATAAAAGAACATTTGTATTTTAAATAATTTTAAATTAATTAAATTATATTACTAATACGAGATCTATCCATTTCAATTATTCGCGCAATTCTTATGTATGAAAGATATTAAAGAAAAACCTTTAATGAAAAATTATTTAAAAACAAAAAATCTAATACTTTTAGGTTTATTTTTTGTTATTTTATTTTTTTTTAATTTCAGTACAAAGGCTTTTGCCAGTACATACTATGTAGCGACAACAGGGTTAGATACAAATGCTGGGACGCTAGCATTACCGTTTAAAACGATACAGAAAGCGGCAGACGTTGTGAATGCAGGGGATACTGTTATTGTAAAAGATGGAACCTATACTGGACCTATTGGTCAATACACTCCGATTGTCACTTTAAATAGAGGAGGAACAGCTGGTAACTATGTAACCTTTCAATCCGAAAATAAATACGGAGCTATTTTAAATGGTCAGAATTATGGAACGGCTTATGGTTTTAATATAAAATCATCATATTTAAAAATAGATGGTTTCGAAATAACTAGATTAAGTGATGATGGAATTGTCGCTGGTAGTGCTGCCGCTCATGCTTATGTTGGAAATATAATAAAAAATAATAAAATTCACGATATTGGGCACATTTGTTTTGATTCTGATAATGGTATTAATGGATTATTTATCGGAGGGGGAAGTGATGATTTTGTTATTGATAGTAATTTAATTTATGATATTGGACGTTTATCAGAAGGTGAAAATGGTTGTCATTATACATTATCCCCATCGCCAGATAAATGGCATGATCATGGTATTTATGCCGGAAGTTATACAGCTGATATTAATAATTTAAATATTATTAATAATGTCTTCTATGATATCACCAAAGGCTGGCCAATTCATTATTATAGAGAAGGAGCTACAGCTACATTTTTTAATAACAATTCAAATATTAGAAATAATACAATATATGGATTAAATCCCAATGCTCAAGGTAGAATGATTTTTTACTATACAAATGGAGTTAATATTGAAAATAATATTATTTCTGAATCAAGTGCTTGTGGTGTCATAGCTCGTACAGGTGCAACCATAAGTGCTCAAAATAATTTAGTTTCACCTGGTAGAACATTTAAATGTACTGGAGTTGGAATTTACTCAGTTGATTTAAATAATATTATTGCAGATCCTCTTTTCATAAATCCTATTCTTTACAACTTCAGCCTACAATCTGGAAGTCCCGCTATTAATACAGGGATTGCCTCCAGTAGAACTATTGATATTCTTGGCAGTCCCATCATCGGTCTCCCAGACATCGGCGCCTACGAATACCAAGGAGTCGTCACCCCTACAACCTACACCATCTCCTACACCCCAGGTACCGGCGGCACCATCTCAGGCACCCTCTCTCAAACCGTTAACTCAGGCTCTAACGGAACCTCTGTCACTGCCATCCCATCTACCGGTTACTCTTTCTCCTCATGGAGCGATGGCATAACTACAGCAAGTAGAACAGAAACTAATGTAACTGCTAATAAGAGTGTCACTGCAACCTTCGCTATTAATACAAATAAAACTTACTATGTTGCAACTACAGGATTAGATACAAATGCTGGAACATTAGCATTACCGTTTAAGACGATACAGAAAGCAGCAGATATTGTGAATGCAGGGGATACTGTGATAGTTGAAGATGGAGTGTATACCGCAGCAGCTGGAACTTCATTTGTTACAATATCAAGAAGTGGAAATGCAAGTAATTATATTACTATTAAATCTCGTAATAAATGGGGAGCAGTTTTAGATGGACAGAATAATACAGCATGGGGAGGAATGACAATTAGTGGATCATATATTAATGTTGAAGGTTTTGAAATGAAAGAAGTTCAGGAAAGATTTTTTATTGTCACAGGATCGTATATTAATGTTCGAGAAGTGAATCTTCATCACAATGCAAAATATTGTTCAGATACTACGAATGGGCTTAGTGCTTTTTCTATTATTGGAGCAAATTATTTAACAGTAGAAAAAAGTTTAATTCATGATATTGGAAGATATGCTCCTGGAGAGGGTGGTTGTAGCCCTTTAACAACTTATTATAAAGCTAATGACCATGGTTTTTATGTTAGTGGTTCTTCTAATCTAACTTTTAAAAATAATCTTTTTTATAATATTAATCATGGATTTGCTTTGCAGGTTTACTCTGGTGCTGGGGCCACATCTTACAATGTAAAATTTATAAATAATACAATGAAAGATGGCAACCCTTGGCATCCTGCTGGCCATGTCATTCTCTGGGGCAATCTTTCTGGCGGTCTAATAGCAAATAATATTTTTTATAATCAACTAAGTACAGCTATCCAAGTTTATCAAGGGTCTTATACTTATTCAAACGTAGAAATAAAAAATAATATAACCTATGGTGGAACAGGGATTATAAATACAGGTACTGCTACTGGTGTAACTATTTCTAATAATTTTGATAATACTGATCCTAAAATGACAAATCCAAGCGGACTTGATTTTACTTTGCAATCAATTTCTCCTGCTATTGATACTGGTATTACTTCTGCTGATGTTGCTGATGATTATAATGGATTGAGTCGTCCAAAGGGGAGTGCTTATGACATCGGCGCCTACGAATACCAAGGATCAATCACTCCACCTCCTACTCCCACCTACACCATCTCATACTCTACTACCACAGGAGGTACAATCTCAGGAACAACATTTCAAACCGTATCCTCAGGTAGTAACGGAACC
>JBBRTD010000008.1:0-34301 GCA_038244685.1 Minisyncoccia bacterium
AATAGGAGACTCAGGTCTTTATATTAAATTCCCTAGTAGTTCAAGTATCAATGTCACAGATTGGATTATTAATATCCCCAATAAGAAAGCTACAAATTACCTAACAAATTACAATGCTTATCAGTCGGCGTTGAAGGCTCAACAGTCAGTCTTGTCTTCGGCTCAATCAGCAATTGATCAAAGAACGGCAGAACTTGCAATCAAGAAGTCTAGTGCTCGTGGCTCGGAAATAGATTTAGCTAATGCTGATATTCTTTCAGCTCAAGGTCAGGTTCAAGCAGCTTTAGCTCGTTATAACAATACTGTCATAGCCGCTCCGGTTGAAGGAACTATTACTCGTATTGATATAAAGATTGGTGAGCAAGCAATGTCTCAAAAAAGTGCGATGGTCATTCAAGATGTTTCAAATATTTATATTGAGACAAATGTTAACGAAGCTAACATTGCGAACTTAACTATCGGAATGCCGATTGATATTACCTATGATTCATTTGGTTCAGATAAAATTTTTAAGGGTAATATTACAAAAATCGATCCAGCTTCAACTCTTGTTTCTGGAGTTGTAAATTACAAAGTGACAGCGAGCACCGAACAGCTGCCTGAACTTCGCCCTGGAATGACAGCAAATATGACAATTAAAGTTAAAGAAAAAAGTAATGTTATCGCTATTGCTTCAAGATCAATTATCACAGATGATAAGGGTGACAGAATGGTCCGTGTTATTACAAATAAAAAAAATAAGAAGTGGAAGTCTGTTCCTGTTACTACTGGGATAGAAGGTGATGGTGGTGTTATTGAAGTTTTAAATGGACTTAATGTGGGAGATGAATACGTTATCTTAATCAAAAAATAAAATGTTAATTGAACTCAAAAATATAGTTAAAAATTACGACAATGGAGGCGTAGTAACTAAAGTTTTGCATGGAGTTAATTTATCGGTAGACGAGGGTGAGTTTGTCGCTATTATGGGACCATCTGGTTCTGGTAAATCAACTCTTATGCATACTATTGGTTTTCTTGATCGTCCGACATCGGGTGTTTATCTTTTTGACGGAGAAAATACAGAAGGATTTAACGATGATGAATTAGCTAGGATTAGAAATAATCGTATTGGATTTGTCTTCCAATCTTTTAATCTTTTGCCTCGTACGACTGTATTAGATAATGTAATGTTGCCACTTTTATATAGTGGTGAAAAAGGGAATTATGAAACTCGCGCAAGGAAGGCCTTGGAAGCTGTAGGACTAGGGGAGAGAATTCATTTTATGAGTAATCAAATTTCAGGTGGTCAGAAACAGCGTGTTGCGATAGCTCGCGCTCTTGTTTGTGATCCGAAGGTTATTTTTGCCGATGAACCAACCGGAAATCTTGATACAAAAAGCGGTAGTACTGTTATGAGTATTCTTGAAAAATTAAATAAAGAAGGTCGAACTATCATACTTGTCACTCACGACAAGCAAGTTGCTCTTCATGCGAATCGTATTGTTACTATTCGTGATGGAGAAATAATTTCTGATGTTCTGGTTCCTACTTCTGAAAGAGTGCACTCTAAGGAAATTAAAGAAGAAGACTAAGTCATGGCTACTTTTATAAAAGAAATTAAAACAACTATTAAAGATCTACTTTCAAGAAAGGGCAGGTCGTTTTTGACTATTTTAGGTATTATTATTGGAGTAGCTGGTGTTATTATTATTATTTCACTTGGTGCTGGTGCTCAGTCTTTAGTCTTAGGGCAGATTACAAAATTAGGCTCGAATTTAGTTGGTGTTTTACCAGGTAAAAGTAATGAGAATGGGCCTCCGACTTCTGTTTTTGGTGTTCAAATTAAAACTCTTTCTGTTGCCGATGTAAATGCTATAAAAGATAAAGGTAAAGTTCCAAACGCAACTGATATCGCGGCTTTTGTTAATGGTAACGTAACAATTATTGCAGGTAGGGAGAGTGTGGATACTTCATTTGTTGCGACAGAAGGAAGTTATGTTCGTGTTCAAAACACAGAAATGACTAAAGGGACTTTTTTTTCAGACGAAGAGGGTAGGTCTGGGGCAAATGTTATTGTTTTAGGTTACGATGTAGCAACAACACTTTTTCCAAATGGAAATGAAATAGGTTCTGTTGTAAAAATTAAAGTTCCCAATAATAATCCCTCTAGTACTGAATCTTCGAATAGTATTCCTTTTAGAGTTATCGGAGTTCAGAAAAAAATGGGAACTGTCGCTTTTCAAAATCAAGACGACCAAGTCTTCATTCCTTTTTCAGTTGGTCAACGTCAAATTCTCGGTATTGATTATGTTCAATTTATTCGAGTTAAAATAGATAGTTCTATTAATGTGAAGCCCGCCATGGAGGATATAAAAAGAGTTTTACGTGAACAACATAGAATTAAAGATATAGAGAATGATGATTTTTCTGTCCGTGACTTAGCTGATGCTATTAAAATTCTTACAAGTATTACTGGCACCTTAAGTACATTTTTGGCCTTAATGGCAGGGGTGTCACTTATCGTTGGGGGAATTGGAATTATGAATATAATGTTAGTTACTGTTTCTGAACGTACTCGCGAGATTGGACTAAGAAAAGCCTTAGGTGCTACTCGTAAAAATATTCGTAATCAATTTCTTTTTGAATCTATTATTCTTACTTTCACTGGTGGAATATTAGGTATTTTGTTGGGCATTTTAATTTCTTATTTAGTGGCAATTGGAGCTCGTTTTGCAGGGTATGATTGGGCTTTTATTATTTCTCCTTTTGCTGTTATTTTAGCTGTTTCTGTTTCAATACTTACTGGTATTATCTTTGGTTTGTATCCAGCATTAAAGGCCGCCAAGTTAGATCCAATTGTTGCATTAAGATATGAATAATATTTATTTTAAACAAGCTATACGTGGAATCAAATCAAATCCCTCAAGGACGCTTTTAACGACGCTTGGTATTATGATTGGTATTGGTACTGTTATTCTTGTTCTTTCTGCAGGGGAGGGATTTAAGAGTTATATTAATTCTCAAGTAGAAGCCTTTGGGACAAATACTGTAATTGTTCAAACTTCTGTTCCAGCTTCAACTAAAGCAAGGTCATCAGGATCATCTAGTAGTGAGCCAAATAGTTCTGCTTCAAATGCTGTTCCAATTACAACTCTTAAAATTCGAGATGTAGAAGATATTAAACAAATTTCTAATGTAAAGAATGCATACGGTGCTTCAATTGGTCAGCAAATAGTTACATATAAAGGAGTTTCCAAAACGGCATTTATTTTTGGGGCATCTGCTTCACGTTTTGATATAGATAAAGGGGTTGTGAAGACGGGGAGAGGTTATAGTGAGCAAGAAGATAAAGGCTTAGCTCAAGTTGCAGTTTTGGGAAGTAAAATCGCTACAGATTTATTTGGAGACTCTGATCCAATAGGACAGCTTATAAGAGTAGGGAACTATAATTTTGAAGTTATTGGTGTATATGAGAGTAAGGGAAGCTTTGGTCCTATGAGTGAAGACGATGAAGTCTTTATTCCTGTAACAACTCTACAAAAGAAAATACAAGGAATCGATTATCTTATTTATTCAGTTGTTGAACTTATCGATAATTCAAAAGCTGATGCAACCTCTTTGGATATAGCAGATACAATTAGGCATAATCATTATATAAATGATCCAAGTAAGGATGATTTTAAGGTTCAGACTCAAGCGGAAAGTTTAAGTACTTTTGATACAATTTTAAAAGCAATCACTTTCTTGCTGATTGCTATCGCTTCCATATCTCTTATTGTTGGTGGTGTTGGAGTTATGAATATAATGTATGTTGTTGTTACTGAGCGTATAGGTGAGATTGGATTAAAGAAGGCCCTAGGGGCCAGAAGTAAAGATATACTTTATGAATTTATGATTGAGGCAGTTCTCCTGACGGTCATGGGTGGAATTATCGGTATTATTGGAGGTTCATTCTTTGCTTATATTATTGCCAAAATAGCCCAAAGCACGGGTCTTGCTTGGAAGTTTATTGTTCCTCTTTGGGGAGTTGTAATTTCTGTCTCAGTTTCCATGATTATTGGTGTTGTTTTTGGAGTTTTTCCAGCCCGCAATGCTGCTCGTCTTGACCCTATTGTTGCCCTAAACAGAGAATAGCAGACGTTGGACGTCTGGCAAAAAATAAGCCTTATTTTATAAGAGTTAATATTTTTTAAATTTTAATTTTAACAGACGTCCAACGTCTGTAAATTGATAAGTTGGACCAGCATTTCCTCTATGTGCTATAATGGGTTTATGGAAACATTTTTAAAAGATAAGAAAATAAGCATTTCGGTTTTTATATTAATAGTAATTATTGGTTTATTCACATTAGCTAGTTTTGTTAATGCAGTTAAAGAAAGTAAATATATCGGTCGCGGTAATCAACCAGCGAATACAATTTCAATCTCAGGAAAGGGAGAAGTCTCTGCTGTTTCTGATATTGCCACTCTTTCTATTAATTTAAATAAAGATGGTAAAACATCAAAAGAAGCTCAGACATTATTAAATGAATCTATTACAAAGACATTAACATATTTAAAAGAACAGAAAATTGAAGACAAGGATATTAAGTCAGAATACGGTGGAGTATCTCCCAAGTATTCTTACGAGAAGGCTTGTTATACTTACCCATGTCCTCCAACAGATCCAAAGATTGTAGGCTATACTGCTACTCAATCTATAACTGTTAAAGTTCGTGAAGTCGACAATGCAAGTGTTGTTCGTACTGGGTTAACAGCTCTTGGAGTTACAGATATAAGTGGTCCAACTTTCTCAATAGACAATGAAGATAAAATCAAGGAGGATGCTAGAGCTTTAGCCATCACAGATGCAAAGGCAAAGGCTAGTGTTTTAGCTAATGAACTTGGAGTCACTCTCGGAAAGGTAGTTAGTTTCTCTGAGAATGTTGGAGGTAATTATCCTATGATGTACGCCGAAAAGAGCGTATCAATGGATAGTGTTTCTGCTTCTGCTCCTGCCCCAACTCTACCAAAAGGGGAGAATAAGATTACTTCAAACGTATCAATTACTTACGAAATAAGATAATAATTATTGTATTAAAATAAAAAAGGTCCGACGTCGAAGTAAGATGTCGGACCTTTTTTTGTTTATTATACCTAATTTGACTTTAGTCCCTTTGTAATGGTACTATATTGTATAAGCCCTTCGGGGTGGTTTTTAATAAGGGAACCATTATAAACATTAGCTCTATTTAAAATAGATGACTATATAAACCAATATTATGAATAAAATCACTGAATATATTAAAGAAGTAATGGCAGAAGCAAAGCATGTTACTTGGCCTACTCGTAAGCAAACTTTATTTTTTACAATAGCAGTTTTGGCAATTTCCGTATTCATTGCTTACTATTTAGGACTATTCGATTTTTTATTTAGTAAAGGCTTAGAACAATTATTACTTAAAAGATAATATATTATGGCAAAACAAGAACTAAGAGGAGAGAGGAATTGGTATGCAATACATACTTACGCAGGGTATGAGAATGCAGTTATGCGTAATCTAAAACAGCGTATCGATTCACTAGGTGTTAACGACAAAATTTTTAGCGTTGTTGTTCCTACTGAAAAGAAAATTAAAATCAAAGGCGGTAAGAGAGTTGAAACAGAAGAGAAAGTTTATCCAGGTTATGTCTTGGTAGATATGATCGTAGATGATAACTCTTGGTATGTTGTCCGAAATACTCCTCGAGTTACAGGATTCGTCGGAGCCGGAGTAAATCCTGTTCCATTGAACAAGAAAGAAGTTGATGATTTATTTGGACGTATGGATAAGAATAATGGCACAATTAAACATCAAATGGATGTTGAGGTTGGAGAGATTGTTCGTATCGCAGATGGTCCCTTTAAAGAGCTTGAAGGAAAGGTTAGTGATGTTGATAATGAGAGAGGTAAAGTTAAAGTTCTTGTTTCAATGTTTGGTCGTGAGACACCAGTTGAATTAGATTTCTTGCAAATCAAGAAGATATAAGATAAGATTAAACCTGTTACGCTAAAGCTTCAAATTAATAGCAATACAAAATTATATGGCAAAAAAAATTACAAAGAAAGTTAAGTTACAAATCCCAGCCGCAAAGGCAACTCCAGCGCCTCCACTTGGACCTGCATTAGGTCAAGCCGGTGTTAATATCGCAGAATTCTGTCAGAAGTTTAATGCTATGACTCAAAAAGATGCAGGGGATATCTTGGGAGTAGTTATAACAGTTTACGAAGATAGAACTTATGATATTAAAGTAAAGACTCCTCCAGTTTCAGGTCTTATATTCAAAGCAGCAGGTATTGAGAAAGGTTCAGGAAAGCCAAACTTAAGTAAGGCTGGTTCCATTACAAAAGCTCAAGTTCGTGCTATTGCCGAGAAGAAAATGCCTGATTTAAATGCTAAGAATATTGAAGGAGCAATGAAAATAGTAGAAGGTTCAGCTCGTTCAGCTGGTATCTCAATCGTTGGATAATAAAAAAATAATAAAAAGCCCCACAATGTGGGGCTTTTTATTATACAAAAACGATATAACTATTGACATTACTTCATTTTTGTTATATAAATAGCCCAAACAAATAATCAAAATTACTTTCAAGGAAAGATAATTTTGGGGGCATCCTTATAAGTCCTAAGTTAAAATAAGGGAAAGATCTTTAAAATAAGGTTAAATAAATTTAAAAAAATGTGTTATGGAACCTAAGAAAAAAGTTATTGCGAAGAATTTAGAGCAAGGTAAAGTTGTTGTTGAAGAAAAAATGGAGAGGTTTAAACAGGTTGAATTCGGGAATAAGATCAAGGCATTGGTAAAGAAAAATGTCGGTATCTCTTTTACAGCCAAGTATCAAGGATCTACAAAAGGGAAGATAGCTGTTATGGTTATCGTCGGTTCTAACTTTCCTTTTATAAGTAAGGTAAAAACTTATTTGTGGAGTCATCTACATATCGCTCCTGCTAAGATTATAGGGCACGGTGGTATTGATACTACGATTGTAATTAAGTTAGTAGAGTTAGAAAAGGTTTCTCTCTCTGCTATTGATACTGAATATTCGAAAGATTTTCCAGAAAGCCTTATTCCTATCGTAAAGATGAGGGATGCGAATACTATTGTACCTGCTATAGAGGAAGTAGTTAAACTGCCGATTGATAAACCAGAGCACGGCAAGAAGTCCATCTCTCAGACGTTATCGTCTGTATTTTTATTCGAAAATCAAATCTCGAATCCGGCTTTTGTTGGTAGTATTGTATTGAAAAATTTCTTTACATACGATAAAAAGATGGAGAATCAGTTCACTGTATTGAACAGTAAATCTGAAGATATTGCGATGATGATTGAAAAATCATTAGTTTGGTTTATAGGTAATGAAAGTCTGGTCTTCAGACTTGAAGAAAAGATTTTAATTGATTTGTCTAAACTCAAAGAAAAAAAAGAAAGATCCGTCGGATTATTATTTTGTCTTCCTCCGAATTGCAACTCATCTCACTCTGAAGTCGAATCTCGTCTTCGTAGAGTCTGTAAAGGAACGATTCCAATGGTAAAAGACATAACGGACAATTCATTCAAAGTGAATTACTCAAAGAAAGGTTCGGCCTCGAAAATTTACGGACTTATTAAAGAGATGGGGTGGATTACTACCTTTGATTCTGATAAAGAACTAACCGTTTATTTGAAGGAACCAGAAGTAGCTATTGTAAACAAAGAAGAGGATACTATTCCAGAAATAATTTTGGCGGAAGAAGCTGAAATCATAGGCGAGAAAGTAGACTCTGTTGTTACAGAAGTAATTCCAAGCATAGAAGTGAAAGAACCTTCTGTTGTTTTAAGTCTTGGTAAGGTTACTGAAACCGATTTTGCCTCAGAGCTTATCCGAATAATTGATGATAAGGATAAAGCTTTCTTGGAGCTAAGGAAACTTTGGCTAAACCCAAAGTTATTTTCAAGACTTCCTATTGAAAAGCAAAAAAAGGTAAGCGACGTCATTAAGAACGAACTTATAGAAAGAGACCCCGAATACTGCACTGAGATTCTATTGAATTTTTTTAAATAATTTTAACTTTTAACTAACAAAAAAGCAGACCCTTGAGGCCTGCTTTTTTATTTGTTTATTTATTTGAAACTCTTTCTACGTACTCTCCACTTTCGGTATTAACAATTATTTTGTCTCCTTCTTCTACAAAGAAGGGAACTTGAATCTTAACTCCGTTTTCAAGGACTGCGAGTTTTCCACCACCGTTTGCTGTATTCCCGCGTATGGATGGAGGAGCTTCTTTAATTGTGAATTCCATCTTAATAGGCAGGGTTATTCTTATTATTTTCTCTTCATCATCGTCATCCCAGACTAGAGCGATAGCATTTTCATTTGTCTTTAGATATTTTGCTCCTTCTCCGATAATCTTGGCATCTATTTTAAAGCGATTTTTTGCATCTTCTGGATCAGAGAACCAGTATTCATCTTTAGTCGCATAAAGGAATTTAACATTCTTCTTTACGATATCAGCTTCATCTACCTTGTCAGCTGCGTGAAATGTAGCATTCCAAGTACGCCCAGAAGTTAAACTTTTAAGCTTAACCTGGTTCTGAGGCTTTCTCATTTGAGTACGAGCCACGTGATTGTCTAAGACATCGCATGGTTCATTTTCGTAAATTATTATTTTTCCAACGCGTATTTCACTGTATTCAAGCATATTATTTTGCAAAATCACGTCGGGCTACTTCTATTAAAGCACGACGCTATTTATAATTTAACTAGTAACAAAATGAGTATAACAGAATAAGCTACAGAGGTCCAATTTATTTAACAGAGGTTGGACGTCTCCCATAGACGTCCAACCTCTGTTTTGGAATCCTATTGCCAACTTTTATTCTCCTGCGCTTGCCACCTGTATTTCTCCGAAACGACTACGAACTTCTTTTAATATTTCTTCTGATAGTTTTTTATTATCTCTTAAGAAGGTACGAGCAGCATCATATCCACGCCCAAGCTTTATCTCTTCGACTGGGCCTTTTTCTTTTTGCTTAGCAGTTCCAGAGTAGGAGAAGATAGCTCCGCTTGTTTTACTGATAATTCCAAGCTTTTCTCCTAGGGCCATTATTTCTCCTTCACGAGAAATTCCTTCGCCGTAAAGTATATCGAATTCTGTTTGTTTAAATGGAGCCGCGACTTTATTCTTCACAACTTTCACACGCGTTCGACTTCCGACAACTTCTTCACCTTTTTTAATTTGAGCAATTCTTCTTATATCAAGACGAACTGAAGTATAGAACTTAAGAGCCTTTCCTCCTGGAGTTGTTTCAGGATTACCAAACATAACCCCGATTTGCATACGAATTTGGTTAATGAAGATAACAACTGTTTTTGAATGGGCAACGATTGCGGTTAACTTTCTTAATGCTTGAGACATAAGGCGAGCTTGTTTGCCCATATGTTGTTGACCCATATCTCCCTCAATTTCATCTTTTGGTGTAAGGGCAGCGACAGAGTCGATAACAACAACATCTATCTTTCCAGAACGGATAAGACTCTCTGTTATTTCAAGACCTTGTTCTCCATTGTCGGGTTGTGAGATTAGAAGCTCATTAATGTTTACCCCAAGCTTTGCGGCATAATCTGGGTCCATAGCATGCTCAGCGTCAATATAGGCACAAATACCACCCTTTTTCTGTGCTTCTGCAACGATATGTAAAGCCAAAGTAGTTTTTCCTGAAGACTCTGGTCCGAATATCTCTATCATTCTTCCGCGGGGAACACCTCCAACTCCTAGAGCCATATCAAGACCAATTGATCCAGTAGGTATAACGTCAACTCCTACCTTAGGTGCATCTCCCAACTTCATAATGGCTCCTTCTCCGAATTTTGTTTGAATAGATTTAATTGTATCTTCTATTTCTCCGCCCATTTCTTTTAATGCTTTTTTGGGTTTTTTTAACATAATTTATTTTGCATATTTTATAAATAATTTAAAATAATCTTATCAAAGGGGCGTGCGCAAGGCCGACGGGCCGAGCAATGAAGAAATTTTTAGCAAAAAATTATCTGGACCATTTGAGAAGAATTATTTTAAATTATTTACCGTAAACACACCACTATTATTTATAATTTACTTACTATTAAACGCGACCGAAGGGGAACCTTCTTTGTAAACTATCTGGAATTTCTTCTCTTTACTTTTTCCAAACTTATCAACGGCATCAATTGTTATAACCGAGAATCCAGGGATAAGAGCGATTGGTTCAGAGAAGCTTCCATCTTTATCTATAAATATTTCTCGTCCATTCAAACTTATATAAGTTGCATTTTTGGCCTTGCCTGTAACTTTTGCGAGGGTTGTACCTTCACTTTTTTCAATGTTAGCTACAATTTGAACTCCCTTAAGCAAGAAGGACATTTTTGAATAAGCGAAAATTCCAATGACAGCGAAGAGTACAACGCAGGATGTAAATCCTAACCACCACTTTATATTTTTATCTTTTATATCTTCTATCATTAATTTTTTATAGTCTAACTCGTATCTCTATTATACAACAATATCGTCAGTATGGTCCATGGGCTTTTCTAACATTTCACGAGGCTTAGCTCCATTTCCAGGTCCGATAACACTATGACTTTCTAGCATATCCATAAGCTTAGCAGCACGAGCATAACCGATACCAAGCTTTCTTTGCAAGTAAGAAGTTGAAGCTTTTTGATCTCTAATTACTATCTCACGAGCTTCTTCATATAAGTCATCATCTCCACCATCACTTTCAAGGCTGTCATTGAACAGACTACTACCTTTCTCAATACTTCCTGATAGTTCTATTTGGTCAGGGATTTCATCCATATAAGCATTCTTCAAATATTCGACAACTCTTTTAACTTCATCTTCTGAGATAAAGGCACTCTGTAGACGTTCAGGTTGAGACATATCAGCGGAAGCATAGAGCATATCTCCAGCACCAAGTAATTTCTCAGCTCCTCCTTGGTCAAGAATTGTTCGTGAGTCTATCTGGGAAGAAACTTGGAGGGCGACACGAGTAGGGACGTTTGCCTTAATGAGTCCTGTAATAACGTTAACGGAAGGACGCTGGGTTGAAAGTATAAGGTGAATACCAACAGCACGAGACATCTGAGCCAAGCGGACAATGGCACTTTCAAGCTCTCTTGGGTAAGCCTGCATAATGTCGGCTAATTCATCGATAACGATAACGATGTATGGCATTCTCTCTGCTTCTCCTTCTTTGGCCTTAGAGTAGACAGTTGAATGATAAGATTCGATATCACGTACCGATTCAGCTTGGAGGACATCATATCGGCGATCCATTTCTTTTGCGGCCCATTTAAGAGCAAGAATTGTTTTCTTTGGGTCTGTAATAACAGGTGTAAGTAAGTGAGGGATTTTGTTATATAAAGTTAATTCAACTCTTTTTGGGTCGACTAATATTAGCTTCATGTCCTCAGGTCCATTTCTATATAGTAGGGAAGTTATGACAGAGTGAATAGTTACAGATTTTCCTGAACCAGTTGTTCCAGCGATAAGGGCATGTGGCATCTTGGCTAAGTTTCCGAAGACAGCCTTTCCGGATAGTCCACGGCCAAGGGCGACAGTTAGAGGCTTAGGTGAGTTTTGGAATTTATCATCAGCAAGTAATGTAGCAAGTCCGACGGTTGATTTTACTTTATTTGGAATTTCAATTCCGACAAGAGACTTACCTGGAATCGGTGCTTCAATACGGATAGGGTGGGCAGCGAGAGCAAGAGACAAGTCGTTCTGAAGTCCGACAATACGAGAAAGTTTTACTCCCTGTGCAGGCTTTAGAGCATAACGAGTGACAGTTGGTCCGACGGTCACCTCGTCCATTTCAACGGGGATACCGAAGTTAAGAAGTGTACGTTGGATGATGTTTGTATTACCTTTCATGTCTCCAATATTTGGCTTACCTTTATCTTTCTCAAGGAGTGAAAGTGGGGGAGCGATGTAGTTAGTATGGAACTTCTTTTTAGGAGAAAGTTTATCCTCCTCTTTTTCTTTGATGACAGTTTCACTGTAGTCTAGGTTCTCAACTTTTTCTATTTTTGTTTTTTTAATTTCTTCTATTGGAAGTGGATTATTTATTTCTTCCTCATCGTTTGAGAAAGGAGAAGTTATTTTTTTAGTGAAAATACTTTTAATTTTTTGCCATAGAGAAATTAAATTTGGCTTCTCATCGAATAGAACTATTAAAGAAATTATTAGAATTGCTCCGAGGATAAGTATGCCTCCAATTGATCCGAAGGGGATGAAGAACCAGGCCACCATACTACCTAAATTTCCGCCATAAGTGACTACCAGAGATTCGCCAGTTCCATTCGTTGCGATGTCCATTATTCCAAGAGTTGAGAGGAGTAATGATGTACCCATTATGGTATGAAGTCGTGGTATTTCGATGCCACCATTTTTTAAATAAGAGATACCAATAATCCCCAAAAGTATAGGTAGTAAGTAGTACCCAAATCCGAAGAATGAGCTTAATATTTTAAATATGAAATCTCCTGCAGTTCCCGCTAATTTGAATATTGTTAATAAAATTAAAAGTCCTAAAACTATAAAACCAATGCCCCAAATACTTTGTGTTGTTTCGTCTTTTAGTTCTGTTTTTCTCTTGCCATTTTTGCCGGATTTCTTGCCTCTTTTTGGTGCTTGATCTTCTTCATCTTCTATATCTTTTTTTGCCATAATTATGCTCGTATTATAGCATAATTTTAATGCAAAATCTTGCACAAAAATACTGTGGAAAAAGACGGAAAATCAGACGTCCGACCTCTAGAAATCTCCCAGACGTTGGACGTCTACTAATTGGATTTAGATAGTTCTATCAGAGGGGCGTGCGCAAGGGCGACGGCCCGAGCAATGAGGAAATAATCAGAGGTCCAACGTCGACGTAAGACGTTGTACCTCTGATTTAGTTTAACTAAAGTTTTCCAGAGGTTGGACCTCTATAACAACGCTCTTGCATTGAAAATATTTCAGTATATAATGGACACATTAAAGACATAAATATCCGCTTCTAGCGGTAAAAGGACATCATGAATAATCAAAAAGACACACAAAAGACAAGCTTGAATTCATACGGACAATCCAATGTCCTAGATGTAAAAGCCCTTGGTGATAAGCATGTTTATGAGTTTGCAAATAAAAAGACAGAGAAGCTCGTTACTGCTCTTTATATGGTTACCGATTGCATGGAGACGGATGATGCTCTCAAAGCAAAGCTTCGTCAGTTGGGGGTAGAGTTACTGTCTGATATGTACAAGCTTTCCACTCTCTCTCCTGTGGATAAGCACTCACATATTTCTTCCTCTCTTTCTCATATTGACGAGCTCCTTTCTTTCGTCGAAATCGCCTACACTATTGGCTTCATTTCAGAGATGAATACTTCCATTTTAAAGAAAGAATTTATGATACTAATCGAGGACCTAGAGATCAATAAAAAGAAGGATAAGCATTTCACTTTTACTCTCGACGAACAGATGTTTTCTCTTCCATCTTTAGAGGAAAATAATTCTCTTTCTATTCCAGAAATTAGTAGTCAGAATACTCTAAAGGACAAAAGGACATCACTTGAGAATATGTCCTTTATGAATGCTAAGATAGACTCATCCATGAATAATATTTCTAGTGGTAAGAGTCATGTTTATTCTGTCTCTGAAAAACAAGATAGAACAGATAGAATACTATTAATTACAAAAGGTAGAGACGTTTCCATAAAGGACATTTCAAACTCATTTACCGATTGCTCTGAGAAGACAATTCAGCGCGAATTAAACTCTCTCGTTACTAAAGGACAAATCAAAAAAACAGGATCCAAACGTTGGTCCCGCTATCAAGCAATTGCAAAATAATATAGGTCTAATCCCGAGAGGATAAAAGATGTCCAACGTCTAAGTAAGATGTTGGACATCTTTTATTTTATCTGTATTTTCTCAGAGGTTGGACCTCTCCCGTAGAGGTACAACCTCTGCTGCACTCCCTTCTGAATAGTTTTCTCATTGGGGCGTGCGCAAGGGCGACAGCCCGAGCAATGAGGAAATAATTAGAGGTCCAACCTCGACGTAAGAGGTTGTACCTCTGATTAAGTTTAACTAAAGTTTTCTAGAGGTTGGACGTCTTACTTCGACGTACAACCTCTAGAAAACTCCCGAATCCTTCCCTCCACTCCTCACAACTTCTTCCCAATCTCTTCACTTATCCACATAAGCCCCTAATCTATTGCATATTATTGCCCCCTATTATATAATGATATTACGTATTAGCATTGGCATTTTTATGCATTATATGCTAATATGTAATATCTCTTATGTGAAGACTTTATGTTTTTACAGAAGGGAGAAGATCATTGAAAATTTAATACTATAAATCGTTAATACCAAACAGTTTATAGCAGGGCTATTTTATTCATTATTTTTATTAATAATGGATTTTAAATAATCCGCCATTATGTTTTCTCTGGTCAATCCGTTTAGTTTTCCTTAAATTTTCTTTCCGTTTTCTTTGCTTACTTTTTCTTTGATAGAGGAGAGGAGGAGCATAGATTTTTGTCTTACTTTTTTTCTTTGATAGAGAAGTGAAAAGTAGCATAGACAACTTATAAGATATTTATCCGAATTCTAAATGTGGTATCGGCCCTGTCGACAAGGCAGATATGCTTGTCTATATTTATAATTTATTCGCAAGAATATTTTAGAAATGAAACAAGCACATTGTTCATGGATTTTGTTTACGATTCTAAATTTTGTTTTAATCTCACCACAACTTTTTTGATAGAGAGAAGTGTATGAAAAAGATTCAAAGTTTAGGAGTTCAGTAAAAGTTTACTTTTTATTATTTATTAATTATTAATCTTATGAGATTAATATATTAGTGTAATAATAATTAGTAATTAATATATGCACACACATTAGTTTTTTTCCTTAGACACATTATTATTTTATTAGTCGCGTCTTTGGATAAGTCGAAACTGGTATAAACGTGCATTAATTATTTAAAAGATTATGTTAAAAAACAAATTATTCGCAGGTGCGATTTTTGCTTTGGCATTATTTGTAGCTGGTACAGTAAGTGCCGCTTACACATTCCCAAGTAAAATTGACACTCTACAAGAAAAGAAGGATGTTCAGACTGTATTAAACATGTCTGGTGCAAACCTTACAGTTGACGGAGTTCTAGGTGCAAAATCAATTTCAGCAATCAAAACTTTCCAAGGTTCAAAGAATCTAGAAGTTGATGGCTTAATTGGTCCTATGACTCGTGCTGCTCTTGAAGCTGCATCAGTAGCAGGAGGAACAGTAGTTTCAACAGTACCAGGATGTTCAGCAGGTGCACTATTCAGTGCAACTACAGGAGCAGCTTGTACTACAGTTTCAACAACAGTACCAGGATGTACAGCAGGTGCACTATTTAGTGCAACTACAGGTGCTTCATGTGCTGGTGGAACAACAGTAGTAGTTGCTGGACCACTAACAGGTGGTGCAGGAGCAATCAACACAAGTGTAGTTACAACAGATGTAAACAGTTACTTGGTTGAAGGTCAAGCTGATTCAAAAGTTCTTGGATTTAAAGTTCAAGCTACTGACTCAGATGTTAAAATCTCAAACCTTAAAGTTACTCTAAATCATGGAACATCAGCAGGTTCAAGTTACTTGGATCGTTATGCTGCAAACGTTTCAGTTTGGATGAACGGCGTAAAAGTTGGTTCAGCTTTAGCTACAGATTTCAGTAAAGACGTTTCAGGTTTATACTCAAAGAGTATAGCTCTTGATAACGCAGTAGTAAGAATGGGTGTAAACAACAAAGCAACATTTTACGTAACAGTTACTGGTGCAGCAAATATCGACAGTACAGATATGTCCGCAGTTTGGAATATCTTAGTTGATAACTTCCGCTTCCAGGATGCTACAGGTGTTATAATGTCATTTACTCCTTCAACAGCTCTAACAAGTAACCTAACTGTTAAGGATATTAACGGAACAGGAGATGTTAAGCTTGTAATTTCAAAGGAGACTTCAAGTCCTATCGCTCAAACAGTTAAAGTTTCAAATACAGCTTCAACATCAGATATTCCTATGCTTGTATTCAAGCTTAAGAACACAGGTGCTGATATGACATTTGATGCTATGTCTTTCACAGTTAATGCTTCAACAAGTCCATTAGCTATGATCGGTGAACTTACATTAAAAGAAGGTGGAAACACAGTTGCAACATGGACACCAACATCAGCAACAACAGGTGCACAAACAGTAACATTCAGTCTTGATAATACTTACAACCTACCAAAGGATTCAACAAAGACTTTCACAGTTGTAGCTAAGATCAATGATATTGATAACTTCACAGCTGGAACTTTGACTGTTTCTTATCTTTCTGCTTCATACGAAGTAGCAAGTACAAGAACAACTCTAACTTCAGTATCAGGTTCAGCAGTAGGTGAGACTCAGACATTCTTTAGTACAGGAGCCGCTGTAAAGTTTGTTTCTGAATCTTACACAGCCGCTGTTTCTGGAACAAATCCTACAGAAGGTTCTGTCGCTATTACTTTCACAGTTGAAGCTGTTGGAGATAATGACGTAGTAATCAATGAAAACGGTTCAGATGTTGTTACAACATTAACACAAGGTGGTACACCATTAGCACAGACAACAGGTAACACAATCGTTGCTGAGTCTGGTATAACAGCTACAGGTGGATTATTCACTGTTTCTTCAGGTGACGTAAAGACATTTACAGTTACACGAAGATTTAGTTATGTTCCTGGATTCGTTGTTATGACACTTAACAGTGTTGATGGATCTCTAGTTTCAAACGTTAAAACAGCTGCTCATTAATTCTATTTATAGAATTATAAGTATCTAGTTTAATCTAGAAAACAAAAAAACCACCCCGAAAGGGGTGGTTTTTTTGTTGCTCATTTAGTCTCCAGCGGTCCAACCCCCGTCAAAAAATATCCATATAAAATAAGCACATATTTCCCCAACGGTTGGACCGTTATCAACGGTCCAACCGTTGGGGAAGATATCTTCTATTTTTTGTTTTGTATATATAGGCTATACTATATATGTGAAATCTCTTAGAGAAAATATCGTGAAAATTGGTAGCTTGTTGCTCGTCTTTATACTGCCTCTCATTGTTTCAAGCAAGCTCGCTTTTCCTTTCATATCTATAAAAACTTTTTTCTTTTATGGCGCGACCGAGCTTATATTTGTCTTCTGGATATATAGCGTATTTGTAGACAAGTCATACCGCTTAAGTAAAAAGCAGCTTTTGTTTTTTGTACCTGTTATTCTATATATTATTTGGATGAGTATTGCTGGTGTCTTGGCTGTTAATCCGTCTCTTTCTTTCTGGTCGCCACTTGAAAGGGGGTCAGGGCTTCTTACTTTGTATCATGCACTCGCATTCTCTTTCGTCGTAGCATCACTTATCCGCCACGATGGTGCTAAGTATACAAATAGATTATTAAAATATTTTATATTTGGATCTTTTATTTTAGCCTTATCTGTTTGGCTAGGAGATGAAGGTTTTAAAATATCGTATGGCGTATTAGAGAAAAGTAGCGGGGGAGGGTTCATCGGTAATTCTTCTCTTACTTCTACTTATCTAATTTTCTCTTTATTCTTATCGGTCTATATTTTATTCGCGAAGGGTATAAGTAAGAATTGGAAAATATTTTCATTTATTGTTTTCGCGACTATTATTTTCTCTCCACTTTTTTTGAATATTTACGGCTTGCTTGCTCATAAAAGTATTATCGGTAGTGCCAGAGGTGCATTGCTTGGTATTTTGATCGGACTGGGAATTATCTTCTTTTCCTATTTAGCAATTTCAAAGAATAAAATCATACGAATATTTGGGATAATAAGTATCTTTATCGCTATTTCTGCTTTCTCTATTGGTTGGATTTCTTTTATGAAGCCAGGGACATATCTACACGAGAAGTTCACTCAAGTAGCCTTAGGTAATAGATTTATATTCTGGGACATAGCCCAAAAGTCTATCGATGAGCACCCATTTTTCGGTTATGGTCCAGAGAATTACATGATCGCATTTAGGGATAATTTTAATATTAAAATTTTAGATGATAAGAACAGTCCTGAAGGTTGGAATGATAAAGCACATAATATTTATTTTGACACAGGTGTTTCTGGTGGGTACGGAGCAATCGCTTTTTATGGGATATTCTTATTAAGTATTTTTTATAGTATTTACAGAGCGCATAAGATTGGGACTTTGTCTCAAATACAAGCAAGTATTTTGTGGGGGCTGCTTGTAAGCTATATATTTCAAAATCTTTTTGTGTTTGATTCGCCGTTATCTCTTGTCGCTTTATTTATGCTAATAGGGATAGTATGTGCCATCCAAGAAGCGCCACAAAGCGATATAAAGAAAGAAAAGCATCCGAAGGTAGGTATTCCTTCTGTACTATACAGGAATACAGCAGCAGGATTATTATTTGTATTTTTTATAATTTCATTTGTAAATTTATCATATTTACCACTTGTGAAATCAAGAGCATTCGCTAGAGTTACGTCTCTTCCGATAAATGTTAGACCTGGGGAATACATGAGCTTGCTTGGTGGCTCAAAAGCTGGAAATGATTGGGATGCAAGTTATTTTTCTTATGATATGTATCTTAAGTACAAAGCAAATGTGGCAAACATAAGAAAAGATCCAAAACTAGTTAATTATGTAGATACCGACCTGACTGCCTATTTGGCCTATTTAGAAAAATTATCAGAAACGAATAAGACTGACTATAGACTTTACCTATCTATTTTACATATTTATAATATTCAAATGAGTATTACTGGGGATAAGTTTCAATCCAAAAAACTTGAACACATCTTGAGTATAGGGGACTTCGCTCATAAGCTATCACCCAATGACCCTCAAGTATATTGGGATATAGGATTTCTTAAGCTATATCATGGCGATAAGAATGGGGCCTTGGAAGAGTATAAAAATGCAGTTAATATAGACAAAACGATTCGAGTCTCATGGACAATGTTGATGAATTTTTTGGAAATTACAGACCAGAAAGACTTGTATAATGCTACCTTAAAAGAAGCACAGACTTATATTCCGGATTTTGTGCATAATAGGGGTTAATTAAGTTTATAGATTTAATGGCTGAGATTTCGTTTATAATTAATGTTACAATTTAAAAAGCGTTAATTTCCTTAAATCTAAAGAATTTTCAGGCTAGAAATCAAGTATAAATCCAAGCGAAAGCCCCTAGAAGAAATTAACATTTTTAATAATATCTAAATGACTGATAGACTTTTTAATTTAATAAAAAACATAACCCCAAATAAATGGCATTGGGTTCTTGAAAATGATGGATATAAACGTTATTTCGCCAATATGAGCTGGATGTTTTTCGGGCAGATGTTTTCACTTCTGGTTTCTTTTTTCATTGGGGCTTGGATAGCTCGCTATTTAGGTCCAAGTAATTACGGAGCTTTAAATTATTCTATTGCTTTTGTTGGTATATTTAGCTTTATTTCTACGCTTGGTGTTGATGGAATTTTAAGTAGGGAATTAGTTAAAACCCCAGAAAAGAGAGATGAACTTTTGGGTACAGCCTTCCGCCTTAAACTAATAGGCGGAATTATTGCTTTCTGTTTATCTGTTTTGGTGGTAATGATATTTCAAACTAACCCACTTATTAGGCTATTGGTAATATTATTTTCATTTTCTTTTATTGCTCAATCTATTAATGTTATAAGTAGTTATTTTAATGCTGAAGTAAAATCAAAGAATAATGTAATGGCAACCCTTATCGCTACTGCGATATCTTCTGTTTTAAAAATTATTGTTATTTTATTAAGCAAAGGGGTTATCTGGATTATGATCATATTTGTCTTAGATTTTATTTGGCAGGGTATTGGGCTTATGAGTTCTTATAGACATTATGGATTAAAAATAGGGAACTGGAGATTTAATAAAATTTTATCCAAAGAAATTCTTAGAAATTCTTGGCCGCTTATGTTGGCTTCAGCTGCTAGTTTTATATATTTAAAAATTGATCAAGTTATGATTGGCTCTATGTTGGGTAATTATAATGTAGGTATTTACGCTGTTGCAGTAAAGCTAGTTGAGGTATGGTATTTCATACCAATTATTATCTGTTCTTCGTTGTTCCCAGCTATTTTAAATGCCAAGAAAGCAGGTATCGAGATATATAAAAATCGTCTCAAGAATTTTTATATATTAATGGCTTTAATACCCATAGCCATGGCTATCCCTATTACTTTGTTGGCAAAGCCAATAATTCAAATACTATTTGGTAGTGGTTATCTAGAATCGATACCAATACTGAGAATCTATATATGGTCAAGTCTTGGTTTATTTTTAAGTATGGCAGTAGGTCAGTATTTAATGTCAGAGAATTTAGTAAAAATTATTTTCATCTCTAACCTTATTGCTATGTTAATAAATGTAATTTTAAATCTTATATTTATACCAATGTTTGGGATAACAGGTTCAGCTTGGGCAACTTTAATATCTTACTTTATTTTACCAATAGGTGTTTGGATTTATTTAAAAAGTAAAAACTACAATATATGATTATAACTAAAATAGAGGGTGGAATGGGTAATCAAATGTTCCAGTATGCTATTGGTAGGGCAATTTCTATTAAAAATAATACAGAATTAGGATTATACCTTGATTTTTTACTTGATCGTAATTTTAAGCCAGATTTTACTTTTAGAAATTATTCTCTAGACGTTTTTAACATAGAAGCTAAAATAGTAGATAGATCTAAAGTTCCCTTTATTTACAGACATTATAATAAGGGTATTTTATCTTATATCGTTCGGATTATTAATTTTATTTTAATAAAAATATTAAGAATAAAAATGGAAGGAAAAGAAAAAAATTCTAATTTTGATTCCACTGTATTGTTAGCTCACGGTAATTCTTATATAGAAGGGTATTGGCAAAGTGAAAAATATTTCTCTGATATATCCGAAATAATAAGGAAAGATTTTACTTTAAAAAATAATATACCGATTAATATTAAAAACTTGATAGAAATCATAAAAAAAGAAAATTCGTTATGTATTCATGTTAGAAGAGGCGATTATGTTGGTAATATAAATCATGAGATTGTGGGTAGAGAATATTATAATGAAGGTATAGAAAATATAAAAAGTCTAACGAAAATTGATAAAATATATTTATTTTCTGATGATATTAATTGGTGTAAAGAGAATATGAAATTTGAATTTCCCACTATGTTTGTAGGGGATGAGTATGCTGGTGAAAACGCAGAATGGCATCATATTTTAATGCGTTCTTGTAAAAATTTTATTATTCCCAATAGTACATTTTCATGGTGGGCAGCATGGCTTTCTGACAGCAAAGATAAAATTGTTATAGCTCCTAAACAATGGTTTCCTAACGGATCACTTCATATTGATAATATTGATATAATTCCAGATAGTTGGATTAAAATTTAAATAGTACTAATTTTATGAATAAAAATATAAAAGTAACTGTAATAATTCCAACATATAATGATTCGAAACACATAACTCACTCTATTGAGAGTGTGTTTAATCAGTCATTTAAAGATTACGAAATTATTGTAATTGATGATGGTTCTACAGATGATACAAAAATTATTCTAAAGTCTTATGTGGAGTCTGGCCAGATTATTTATTTATATCAAGCAAACAGTGGGCAAAGTATTGCAAGAAATAATGGAATAAATAATTCCAATGGTATTTATATATCTTTTATTGATAGTGATGATGAATGGATAGACAAAGATAAACTTAAAAAACAAGTTGATTTTCTTGATGATAATCTTGATTATGTTATGGTTGGAACGTCTGGTATTATTACGGATGAAAATAAAAGTAAAATATTTGATTATTCTGTTCCAGAATCTGATTTTTTAATAAGGCAAAGTATTTTAATTAAAAACCCTTTTATTCAATCTTCTGTCGTTATCAGAAAAAATATTTTGATAGAAGTTGGGTTATTCCCATTCAGAGAAGATATAAATGCTGAAGATTATAGCTTATGGTTAATGTTAGGGCTTAAGGGGAAGTTGTTTAACTTAATTAGTCCAATGACTTCATATATGCTAAGAGAAGGGAATACAAGTTCTCTAAAAAAGAAGGATATATTAAAAGATAACATCAGTTTGATTAAAAAATATAATAATAAATATCCTAATTATGAGAAAGCGTTGTTATTTGCCTATGGTAAGTTCTTCTTATACTGTATGATAAATTTAATTGGTAATGGAAAGATTAAAAATAATATTTTAGCTTTTTCATACAAGCAATATAGAAGATTAAAAATATAAAACTATGAATATAAAATATAAAATTATTATCGCCAATATAGTCCTTATCTTAGCTATTTTCCCATATATTTCAATATTAAATTTACCATTTGAAATTCAACCATGGGCCTTAGTACTTGCGTCTATTTTTTCGCTAAATATTATATATGAAGATAAATTCAAATTTCCAACGGCTCTAAAAATTATAATGTTTTTTGATTTTTATGTATTTTTGTCCTTTTTTTATTTAGTATTAAAAGGAGATGCAGATTTTATATTAGGGATTCGGTCTCTTTCTGGATATTTATCAATTTTTGTTTTTTCTTTAGTTAGTTATAAGTCATTTATTTATATAAAAAGTAAATATTATATAGGATCAATTGGAGTTTGGCTGGCTGTTGCATTTTCCCAGATAATATTTGGGGCTGCATGGGTTGCTCCACTCTTAACTAGATTTTCATCGGGGGGATCAAGAGGTCTTACTTCTATTGCCCCAGAACCATCATTTTATGCAGCGATTTGTATTTCTTTGTTAATTTTAAATGAGTTTTTTTATTTAGATAAAAAATACAAGACAAATTTATATGTTGGTGTATTTTTAATTTTATTATTACAAATTATACTTTCTTATTCTGGTGTTGGAATGATGCTTTTAATTTTATTTGCCAGTTCAAAGTTATTTGAACTTATTTTTATTAAAGAAGATAAAAAAAGAAAATTATTAGCTCTTGGTGCAATATTTTTAATTGCAATTTCAGTTCTATTATTTTTTAATAACAAGCTGCTGGGAGACAAAAGGGCAGGGTCTGTACTTAAACAATCCATCACAGATCCAATTGCACTAGTTAAAACTGATTATAGTGTATCGAATCGGTTAATGAATCCAGTAATAGGTATATATGGAGGAATTATAGAAACTAAAGGCTTGGGTTTTGGTGTGGGTTCAAAAGAAAAAGGTCCAGCTCCAGAATGGTTGTCTAAATTAAAGGGTATACAGATGAGATTTGGAGGTAAAATAGAGGGTGGTTTAGTTTCTGCTATTTATGATTTAGGTTTTATTGGAGTAATCTTTATTTTTACTGTATTTTGGATTGTAGGAATGAGTATCCTGCGTAATAAAAAAATGAGACCTGCATTAATAGCAAGTGCAATGAGTTTATTTATACCTATGTTTATTTGGGGATCTTTATCATTTCCCTTATTCGGTTATATTTTAGGAATACATTTATATTGTCTATGTAATAAAGATTAACTAATTCTTTGGGAACAGTGTAGAATATTTTATTTTAAGAAAAACTCTTCTAAAAAACTTTTCTGATTTAGGATAAAAAGACAATAAAATAAATGCAAATGATTTTATTTTTTGCTCTAAATTATAGTCTCTAGAAAAGATACTTAGGATAAAATATTTCCTAGCCAATTTATATTTTTTAGTATAAAAATAATAACTACCATTTGGTTTTAAGCTATATTTTAGATATATATCTTTATATTTTTCATACTGTAATATAAATTGATCTTTATATTCATAATTTACGTTTTGAAGACATAAATTATTTTCGTGCGAAATATAGTTAGTTAAATATTCTGGGACGAAGTCAAAATTATATCCAGCTATTGAAATTCTAAGCCACATATCGCCATCATCTGCTGTTTTGAATCTAGGGTCAAAGTAACCAACTTCTTTAAGAATTTTAAGCTTTGTCATTACACAACTACAGGTTGGGATGAAGGTACTATTTATTAATTGTTTAATTACATTACCTCTATAATTTTCATTATGCTTAATAATTAATTCTCCTTTGTTGTTTCTAATATTTACATAAGATGAAACCAAACCAAGATTAGTATCATTTGATAAATTAAATAATTGTAATTGTTTATCTAATTTTTCTGGTAGCCATTCATCATCATGATCAAGAAATGCCACATACTCTCCTTTGGCATTTTCTATTCCTATATTTTTTGGTATAGAAGGCCCTCCGGAATTAATTAATGTTTTAAGTATTTTTATCCTTGGTTCTTTTTTTGCAATTTCATTAATTAGTTCTATCGTGTTGTCGGTTGAGTGGTCATCTATAATCAAAAACTCCCAATCTGTATAAGTTTGATTAAGCACACTTGCTATTGTACGTTTAATAAATTTACTACTATTATAAGTAGGGGTAATTATAGATATTTTAGGCATGTTTTTTTTCTATTACTTCTTTAATTAATTGATCTAATTCATTTAAATACTTATCTGGATTATGGAACTTTTGTGAAAATTTTTTCGCATTTTCTCCGATTTCTTTTATTGAAATTCTATTGTTATACGCATAACTTATTTTTAAAACTAAATCTGAAACAGACCCATTTTTATATATTAGCCCAGTATTTTTATCCTTGATAGTTTCAGAAGTTCCTCCAGAATTGTCAGAAGTTATAACCAGTTTACCACAAAACATACCTTCAATTGCAGCACGTGAGAAAGATTCAAAATTAGACAACATAAGTAAACAGTCTGACTTCATAATAAAAGGGTATATATTATCAGTGTAATTTAAAAAAGAAATTTGGCCATCTAGCCCATATTTTTTAATCACATTAAGAATTTTTTTAAGATATTTTTTATCTCCATCACCTATAATAAGTAATTGAATTTTTTTCAAGTTACTATTTTTTAGTTTATTTATTGCTTCAATTCCTAATATTTGATTTTTATTTTTATTAATAGTTCCAATTATTATTAGCTTCAAAAAATTTTCATTTGATTCGATAGGCCATAAGGGACTTTCATTTAGAGATGGTTTTTTTATATTTTGTAGATATATTAATTTTAGCTTATTTAAATCAAAAAATTTACTATATTTTTCGAATAATGTTTTTGAAACAACAATAATTGAATCAGAATATTTGTTTATTAATTTCATTACTATTTTTTCGCTGATATCATAATTCATATCTGGGTCATCTTTTATTGATTCATGTATAAACCATACGTGTGGTTTATTTAGTATAATTGCTGAAATCATTCCTGTGTTAATTACAGCTGTATTCGAAAAAATAATATCAGGTTTTTGCTTGTTTATTTTATAAGCTACTAATGCAGAATATATCAAGTTTATTAGAAACTTAATAAATATTTTTAAATAAGTATCATTTTTAAAATGAATCCACCATTTATATTTTAAAATTTTAACTTTGATATTGATTTTTTTAAGTTCTTCTACTAATGGCCCATAATTAGGTACAAAAACAACACACTCGTGGTGCCTCCTTAGTACATCTACCATCTCTAGTAATGCTAATTCTGCCCCGTATTTATTTGAGCTGTGTGATATGATAATTATTTTCATGATGTACTTTTTTTAAAGAGTAAAAATACAACTAAAGCAAAATAGTGTATTTTTAATATTATAAGTAGGCTAAAAAGTTTATCTTTTATCGTTGATTCAGAATATCTTAAACAGTTTTTAAGTGACATCAATATATATGCATTTTTTCTTGCTGTTTTTATTGATAAAAGCATCTCTTTTGTTTTTGTTTGATTTAATATATGTTTTTTAATAAAAGGAATTACTAGTATAGAAAATGCAAGGAAGTCTTTTTTAAAACTTTCAAATTTTTTAGTGTTTTCAGTATATAATTTTATTATATTTATAATTTTATCTAAACTCATAAAATCATTGCTGTGAGAAACAGATTCATCTCTAATGAAGTAATTATAAAGAGGTTTATTAATTGTAACCAACAGATGTGCATAATGCATAATATCCAAATTAAATAGTAAATCCTCCCCAAAAACTTTTTTATTATCTTCAAATTTTATTTTATTTTCTTTTATAATTTTTGAACTATATATTTTATTCCATACTACGACACTAAGTTCACTTTTGTTTAAGTGCATTATGTATTTATCAATAGCAGTATTATTTTTTTTAAATGACGGAATTAATGATTGTATGTACATACTATTATTATTTGTATTAGTAGCCTTAAAATTACATTCTACAATATCTGCCTTGCTTTTTAATATAAGGTTAATCATCTCTTCATACATTTCTTTTTCTAACCAATCATCAGAATCTGCAAAAGTAATATATTCACCTGTGGATATATTTAAACCTACATTCCTAGATTCTCCTTGATATATATTTTCATTATTTATTATTGAAATAATTCTATTATCTTTATTTTTATATTCATCTATTATCTCTTGACTACCATCAATAGAAGCATCATTTATGATAATGATTTCTAAGTTTTTGTGTGTTTGATTAATGATCGAATCTAAGCATCTTCTTAAATATTTTTCTACATTATATACAGGTATGATAATTGATAGTTTAGGCATTGTATTCAATAAATATATTGATATTTTTTTAATGTGTAAAAATTATCTGAATTGTTCTAATTATAATTCCAAAATCAATAAATATATTTCTATTTTTTATATAGTATAAATCATATTCGAATTTTTCTTTGGAGCCTTCAGTTGTATTCGCATATCGATACTTTATTTGGGCCCAGCCAGTAAATCCAGGGCGGATGATGTGACGTAGGGAATAGTAGGGTATATCATTACTTAAAATTTTTACAAATTCTGGTCGTTCAGGGCGAGGACCGACAAGAGACAAATCGCCTTTGATTATATTTATCATCTGAGGTATTTCATCGATATGTAGTTTGCGGATAACTTTACCGACCGGTGTTACCCGGGGATCATTTGCTCCTGTGCTCCAGACGGCCCCATTCTTTTCAGAATTGATAGCCATAGATCTAAGTTTATAAAGTCTAAATACTTTACCATTTAAGCCAACTCGGTCTTGGGTATAGAATACTGGTCCCTTATCGTGTAGGTAAATAAGTAAGGCACTTATAATGACAAAAGGGGAAGAGATAATGATTATTATAAAAGAAAATATTATATTTATAATATAGGTTATATATTTATATATTACGTCTTTACCAATGTTTACATTCTCAACGATGAACGATATATCGATATACTCTACTGGAATTTTATATAAATATTTCTCGTATGCCTTTGCAGTATCGATGATGTCCACTCCTTGGTTATAGAGTTTTATAATATTTTCATCTAAGGATTCTTTATTTTTATCAAGAATGATCACTACATTTTTTATTTTTGATAAGTCTAGATTTATATCATTAATAGTTTGGAAATGATTTATTATTTGAAGCCCTATCTGTGGGTGAAGAGATATAGTATTCTTAAGTTCAGTTAAGTATAAAGAATCGCCGACGAAGATAACGGGCTGAGTGATGGCTCTGGCAAAAAGAGTATAGATAGTTCTTCGGAATAAGAAAGAGAAAATTCCAAATAATATAACTTGGATAACTAAATTAATTTTTGGAGCTATTCCAAAAATAGGCACAAAGTAAAAGAGTATCATTCCGACAAAGAAAGAAGAGAGAAGGGCTAGTATCCATCTTTTCAAATAGGGAATAGTCGGCTTTATCGTGACTAAATCATAAAGCCCAAAGATATAGAAAATAACCACCCAGAATAAATAAAGGACGATAAAAGGCAAGGTGTGGTTGTTTATAGCTGAAAGATAATTTCCTTCGCTGAAACGAATTAAGATAAGTAGTATGAATGATATAAGGAAGGATGCAAAATCTCCAAATACGATAAGCCAAGTTCTATTCATATAGGGCTATTTTATCATAAATAAGTCAATAAGAACACGAAAACCAACTTAATATTTGCCTCATTTTTTCCCTCCAACGGTTGGACCGTTTTAACAACGGTCCAACCGTTGGAGGGGATTATATTAATGTAAAATTTAACTAGATATTGAATAATACAATGGTATTAAATTTATGTTAGTCGAAAATTATAATAATATTTTTTAATAAAAATTATGAAAACAACACACAGCATTGCATTTATTTTGGTTATTGTTGGAGGTTTAAATTGGCTTTTGGTTGGATTTTTTGGTTGGGATATAGGAAACATTTTCGGAGGACAAGGAGCCGCTATATCAAGAATAGTTTACATTCTTGTTGGCCTATCTGCTCTTTATCTTGCTACAACACACAGAAGTGATTGTAAATATTGCGAGAAGGAATCATTACCTGCAGGTTCCCACGCAAGATCAATGTAATCATTGTTTAATTTTTTATTAAAAAAGCTCCCCAAGATTAGACCGAGGGGAGCTTTATCTTTTTAAAGAGGGCTCTACCTCTTTCTTCTTCGGGAACAGAAGTTTCTTTGGTTGACGAAGTCACCAAGCCTTCTGCTCTTTAACCTTTTTGCTGTCTCATGGTTAATTTCTACGGGAACAGACCCTGATGGTCTGAAGTTTAACCTTACCATTTGAAATCCTGGAATAAAATTTGCCATTTTTCAAGTTTTAAATTCCTCGTTATATTACTATAATTGAGCTTTCTTGCAAGTTATAATTATTGTCAAATATACGGGAATATTTAATCTTTGACAAATCATAAATTATGTGATATACTCATATTAAGTATTATTTGTTCATTAAATGTTTTAAATTATGAGGTATGTAGTTTTTTTGTTTGTCTTTATTTTTTCACCAGTAATTACTGGTAGTAATGGAAGCATAAAGAGAGATAAATTAATGGAGTTATTGAGTAAGAAAGAAACAGTAGCTCCCAAAACTGTAGAGGTGAATATATTAGAGGCTTTTTCTGATTGGCAAACAGCGAATGCTTCTTACTATGATTCAAAAGATTCTACGCAAACTAGAGAAGATTGTAATGGTATTGGTGCCTTTGGACATTACATTATGTCAGGCTCTATAGCGCTTGGATCAGCTTTTACAGAGACTTTTCGTAAGAGAGGGATGGAAGTATTCATCCAGATAAAAAACTTTAATATAGTAACACCCTACGGAAAAGGAATTTTTCGTGTGGACGATATTATGTCTTCAAAGTTTAATCGAAAAGGCAAGTTCCACATTGACTTCTATCATGAAGATTTAAGTCTTAAACAGAAACGCATGGGTCGTTTCAAGGTAAATTTTAGGATTTATAAAATTACAACAGCTGGCGAATAACCAGCTGTTTTTTTGTTTTTAATTAATAAAAAAAGAGGAAGCAGTGCCTCCTCTTTTCTATCTTCTTCTTACCGGAGGATTATTCCTCTGAGGATAGTGGTAATAATGATGATTGCTGTTTGTATAACTGGGGCGATAATAATTAGCGCCATAATTATAATATGAATACCCAGAATAATAACTTGGGTAATAGTCATAGTACTGGCCACTGTAACCGGAAGGGTATGTTTCTATATACAACGGCAGTATACATGATGTCATTGCGGTCAATAAAACAGCAATTAAAAAGAGCTTTTTTAAACTTTTCATTTTTTTAGATTTTTTCGTTCAATTGTATTATATGATAATTATTGATTGTGTCAATGACAAAATTATAATGAATATTTAAAATTAGAGGTTTGATTTTGGTATAGTTCCGGAGTAAAATATATATAAACAACTTAAAATCATTGATATGGAATTATCAGAAAAAGACCTAGAAGATTTTATTGGTGGAAAAATTATTGTGGAAGATTTTGGATTCAAGCCAAGTATCGAGAAGGGTAAAATAGTAAAAGCTTTTTTAGACAGGGGAGTTATATCTCTGGTTTATGAAGTTAACGAAAAAGTAAAAAAAATTAACAAATCTCCAAAAGAGAAATGTTTAGGGCTTTTACTTGAAAGTTATACTTATACTTTATGTCCGGGCGATACGGTTATCTCTTTTACCTCAACCTTCGTTGAGAGCAAGACAATTACTTTATTTTCACCAAAAGAAAAGTTCCAGCTCGCTGAAGCGTAAAATATCGAGAAACTGCACTGAAATTGTGCAGTTTTTTTTATAATTAGACCTCTATTTTATATTTGTGATACAATACAAATATGCTTATAAACAAAAATTCACTTAAGGTTATCTTGGCTTTCACAGGGGTCATTTTACTTGGGCTAATATCATTGGTTTATATAGATTCATTAAAGGGGGATGCGACAGCCACAAGTGCAAGTGCTAGTTTGACAAAATAGGATTATTTGATAGTATAGTTTTGTAGCCGTAGAAATAGGAGACGAAAGTCTTAATTTAAAGCATAACTTTAATCCTGTGGAGGTCGAAAACAATTTCATTTTACAATGGAATTGTCTACGCAACGGCCCTAAAGGGGCCTTTTTAATTTTTAAAAAACAATATGCCAATTACATTAGAAAAAAAGAAAGAGCTTGTATCTGGTTTGGAGAGTGCACTTAAAAATGCAAAATCTGTTGTTTTTGTGAAGTTCGATAAATTGACAGTAGCCGACAATAATAACTTACGTCGTAGTTTACAGACGGAAGAAGTCGGATATGTAGTAGCAAAGAAAACTTTGTTAAAGCGCGCTTTAACTTCCTTTGGAATAACAGGGGAGGCTCCAGAAATGCCTGGACAAATCGCAGTTGCCTACAGTACTGATTTACTAGCAAGTTCACGTGGTATCTTTACTTTCCAAAAGGGACATAAAGATAATGTTGCAATCGTTGGTGGTGTTTTCGAAGGCCGTTATATGACAGCTGCCGAAATGCTTTCAATTGCAACAATTCCTCCACTTCAGACTTTGCGTGGAATGTTCGTCAATATTATCAATTCACCAATTCAACGTTTTGCTGTTGCCCTTGATCAAATAGCGCAAGCAAAGGTTTAATAAGTGTTTATAAATTATTAATTTAAATATAAAAATTTTATGGAAGAAACAAAAGTAACAGTTCCTGCAAAATTCAAAGACATCGTTTCAAAGATTGAAGAAATGTCAGTTCTTGATTTACATGAACTAGTAAAGGTATTAGAAGAAAAATTCGGCGTTTCAGCTCAAGCAGCTGTTGCCGGTCCTGCTGCAGGTCCTGCTGAAGAAGTAGAGACAAAGAGTACATTTACAGTTGAATTAACAGCTGCAGGTGAACAAAAGATTGCAGTTATGAAAGTTGTTAAGGAAGTTCTTGCTCTTGGACTTAAGGAAGCTAAAGACCTTGTTGATGGAGCCCCATCAGTTCTTAAAGAAGGAATGAAGAAAGAAGAAGCTGATGAGTTCAAAAAGAAGATTGAAGCAGCTGGAGGTAAAGTAACTTTGAAATAACAAAAGTTTAAAAGAGCCCCAGGCCATTGGCCTGGGGCTCTTTTGTATCTTTTTTCTAAAAAGGTTGAAAGGAATGCCAAGATGGCGTATACTAGTGCCTGTATGGAAACACTAGCAAAACTTTTCGGAGGTCAGGCACGAGTTAAAATAATGCGCCTATTTTTATTAAATAATAGTAGTACGTTTGAAGTAGAAGATGTTGTTAGTCGAAGTAGAGTAACAAAGGCAAATTCTCGCCGTGAGATAAATGCATTATGCGCAATGGGCTTTGTTAAGCAAAAGACCGTCATTCACGAGGGAGCTCGTGGTGCAAAGAAGAAAACTCCGGCTTGGCATTTAGATTTATCTTTTCCTTATCTTGGCTCGATCAGAGATTTACTAGTTGACCCATCTCTTTTGCTTCGAGAAGACTTGCCGCTTCGTTTTAGACAAGTTGGTAAGATTAAACTCATGATTGTTTCAGGAATTTTTATCGGTAGTGATAAATCAAGAGTAGATATCTTAATCGTAGGGGATAAGCTTAAAAAGAATTTAATCCAGCAGATAATGAAAGGTCTTGAGTCTGAAATAGGTAAAGAACTTGATTATGTTGTCCTCGAATCTGATGAATTTAAGTATCGCATTGATATGTATGATAAATTAGTCTGTGATATCATGGATCTTCCCCATGAAAAAATTGTTGATAACGGTCAGTTATCCACATACATATCTAAAAAGAAATAAAATATGGTATAATAATAAGGTACTTTTCTAAGGTCGAAACTTTACGAGTACCTTATTATTTTTTTTATATATTAAATTATGACGTTCATACAAAATTTAGGATTAGTTTTTAGTGATTCACTCTTAGGTCTTTGGTATGGTTTTATAAGTTTCGTACCAAGTTTACTATTGGCAATAATCCTATTTATTATTGGTTGGGTAGTAGGTTCAGTTGTAGGTAAGGCTATTGCTCAAGTTATTACAGCTATTAAATTAGACAAACTTTTCGAAAGTGCTGGGGCAGAAGAAATGATGAACCGCACAGGTATCAAATTAAACACAGGCAAGTTCTTCGGAGTGGTTGTAAAGTGGTTTATCATTATAGTATTCTTAATGGCATCACTTCAAATCGTTGGACTTACACAAGTTAATGATTTCTTACGTACTGCTGTTTTGTTCTATTTACCAAAAGTAGTAATTTCAGCTATCGTTTTAATTATTGCCGCTATTATTGCCGACGCAATGCAAAAAATTGTCCAAGCTTCAGCTAAAGCAGCAAATCTTTCTTCTGCAAATATGTTAGGTACTATCACTCATTATGCTATTTGGATCTTTGCATTCATAATCGCTCTTTCTGAGCTAGGTATCGCTACTTATTTCATGCAAGTTCTATTTATGGGTCTTATTGTTATGCTTGCACTTGCTGGCGGACTCGCATTTGGTCTTGGAGGTAAGGAAGCAGCAGCAAAAGCTATTGAAAAAATTTCTGAAGACATGTCTTTTAAGAAATAATATAACCTTTAAAATTAAGGATAAATTGGGCCGGCGACTACAGTCGCCGGCCCAATTTAGTTTATTAATAGAATATTGCCTAAAATCCTTGACTTTCTTTTTCATTTCGTATACTATTCAAATCACGATGTTAATGAATAAAAACAACCAAGAAAAGCGGTAAAGTAAGACCAATTGGTTTCGCTTTGTCCGCCAGAGAGGCGGTTTTTTATTTAGAGATATTGAACATGATATTTGAAAACTGAATGCTGTTCCGATTCACTGTTATCCTTTAATTTTAGAGGGTCTTTTCAATCGAATCGGAAACAGAACACAACAATAATTAAAGATGTATAAGCATAGAAGGAAGCGGTTCCAGAGAATGCTTACATCGCATCATGTTCAATCTATATGGTTGTGCACGATGGTTTTCAGATTTCCTAATAGGAAATTAAGAGTATATGGCGGATGCCTAGACTAAAAAAGGCGATGAAAGACGCGGCATGGCGGCGATATGTTTCGGGGAGGTGCCTAGCAACCTTTGATCCGGAAGTTTCTGAATGGGGAAACCCCTCTCTGTAACCCAGAGAGACCTTTGCGCTTGACGTAAAGGAGCATACCAAGGGAAGTAAAACATTTCAGTACCTTGAGGAAAAGAGAAAAATATTTATTTTCTGAGTAGCGGCGAGCGAAAAGGAAAGAGCCCAAACCGTTTATAGTAATATTTACGGGGTTGTAAGGTAACAATGTAGATTTATCTAGAGGAGTTAAAAAATGTGTTATTAGATTAAACTTCTGGAAAGGAGTGCCATAGACGGTGATAGCCCGGTGATCGAAAATTTCACATCTCTTTGATTGTTATTCTTGAGTAACTCAAGACACGAATAGCTTGAGCGAATCCGCCAGAACTAACTGGCAAGGCTAAATACTTTTTTAGATCGATAGTGAACTAGTACCGTGAGGGAAAGGTGAAAAGAACCCCGATGAGGGGAGTGAAATAGACCTGAAACCATATACTTACAAGGAGTCGGAGCGGTATATTTATATACCGTCACGGCGTGCCTATTGAAGAATGAGCCAACGAGTTTATTTGTGCTGCAGGCTAAGCTGTTAGAACAGTGGAGCCTTAGGGAAACCGAGTGTTAATAGCGCGAAAAATTAATGTAGTACAAATAAGACCCGAAGCCAGGTGAGCTTGCCATGAGCAGGATGAAGTTTGTCGAAAGATAGATGGAGGTCCGAACCGGTGACCCGTGCAATAGTCTCGGATGACTTGTGGTAAGGAGTGAAAAGCTAATCGAACCTGGTAATAGCTGGTTCTCTCCGAAATAGCTTTAGGGCTAGCGTTGAGTGTTCCTCTTGGGGGTAGAGCACTGGAAGATTTCGACAGGGAGCAATCTCGCGACATC
>JBBRTD010000009.1:0-32937 GCA_038244685.1 Minisyncoccia bacterium
GCAAAGGGATACCTAAAGGGAACAGCTGATGGTATCTTTGGAAGAGCCACACTAGCTTCTGTTAAAGCATTCCAGACTGCAAATGGACTTAAAGCTGATGGAGTAGTGGGAGCGGGGACGAGGGAGGTGTTGAATAGATAGGGTTAGTTGTTAGTAAGTTATTTTATTATTAATAATTTTTTTTAAATTATGAGTATTAAAAAAAAATTAAGTTTAAAGAATCTGTTATTTGTGTTTGTATTAATATTTTCATGTTTTAGCTACAAGGTGGACGCAGCTGGAAATATTTATTATGTTTCTCCTTCTGGTGTTGATACAAACGCTGGATCTTCAACTGCTCCATTTAAGACTATTCAGAAGGCCGCAAATGTTGTAAATGCAGGAGATACCGTAATAGTTAAAGATGGAACGTATACTTCAACAAATGCATTCCTCGCTTCTTTTTCGAGAAGTGGAACAGCGAGTAATTACATTACATTTAAATCTGAAAATAAATGGGGTGCAGTAATTACCCCAAAGAATTTAGGGCAGAGTTCAGGGTATGACTCAGAAGGTTTTGTATTTACTGGCACAGCTTCATATATAAACATAGAAGACTTCGAAATTAAGAATGGTTCTTTTGGTGCTATTTATGCACAAAAAGGGAGTAATCATTTAAATTTTAGAGGTAATAATATTCACGACATAGGTAGAATTTGTTCAACTACAGATTATGGTTTTACAGGGATAAATTTAATTCAAGCAACTAATATTTTAGTTGAGAACAATATAATTCACGACATCGGCAGATACGAGCCTGGAGAGAATGGATGTAATAACGGCACATCTCTAAATTACAAGAACCATGATCATGGTTTGTATGTAAATGGAGTGACAGATTTGATTGCTCGTAATAATATATTTTACAATATTAAAAGAGGGCAAGGTGTTCATTTCTACAGTGGGGATGGATTTATTTCAAGTAATATTAATATTATAAATAATACTTTTGCCTTTGGGAATCCATATCATCCTGCGGGACATATTATGCTTTGGGGAAGTGTAAATAATTCAACCATAGCAAATAATATTTTCTATTCGCAGGTAGGATCAGGAATGCAAATATATCAAGGATCATACGACTACTCGAATGATACAATTAAAAATAATATAACTTATGGTGGAACTGGGAAGTTAAATGACGGAACAGCGACAGGTATAACGATATCAGGTAATCTTAATGCGACTGATCCAAAATTTACTAATCCTACATCTTACGACTTCACACTCTTATCTTCTTCTCCTGCTATTAATGCTGGATTAACACTTGGTACTGTAACTAATGACTTCAATTTGGTATCGCGTCCACAAGGAACATCTTACGATATTGGAGCATATGAATATAGTTCATTTGTCACACCTATCACTACTTATTCTCTTTCTATTACCAAGACAGGGGCAGGTAATGGTACTGTCACTGGGGCTGGAACATACAATAGTGGAACTGTTGTGACTTCCATTGCTGTTGCTTCTAGTGATTCAACTTTTACAGGTTGGTCGGGAGATTGTAATACTACAGGGCAGGTAACAATGACAGGGAATAAAACATGTACAGCGACATTTACTTTAAATGCTGTTAATACTTCCGACACAATTTCTCCTGTTGTCAGCTTTTCCATTGGATATACTTCAAGTGCTTTAACTATTCCTATAGATATTTTTACAGCTACAGATAATGTAGGTGTTTCTGGGTATTTACTTACAGAAAGTTCAGTTTCTCCATCTTCGAATACTGTTGGTTGGTCAAACACACCTCAACAATCATATACTTTTACTTCATCTGGTTTTAAGACTCTTTATGCTTGGGCGAAAGATGGCGCTGGAAATATTTCAAAACTTTTTTCTGATACAATAACCATTGCATTGCCTATCTCTAAATACTCTATTAATTACAGCGCAGGAGTAGGTGGTTCCATCTCAGGAAATTTATCACAGATTGTTAACTCTGGTTCAAATGGAACAGCGGTTGTTGCAGTTCCTGAAACAGGGTATTCTTTCATTTCTTGGAGTGATGGTATTACGACTTCATCAAGAGTAGAAACTAGCGTTACCTCAAACAAAAGCGTAATTGCAACTTTCGCTGCAATTATACCTATCACTTATAGTATAAATAGTAATGCGATAAACGGAATAATTACATTTTCTCCTGATAAGGATTTGTATAATTCAGGAGATATTGTCTCTCTTACGGCTGTACCTTTATCTGGTTATGTATTTAATTCTTGGGCAGGTGATATCTCTGGATCGTCATCGTCCATTACTATTACAATGAATTCAAATAAAAATGTAATAGCTAACTTTAGTGCAGTTACTTCAGGAGGAGGTACTGGAGGCGGAGGTGGTGGAGGTACTACTATTAATAATTACAATTTATCGGCATCCTCAGTAAATGGGATAATTACAAAATCTCCCGATAAAATATCATATACCACCGGAGATATTGTCTCGGTAATGGCTCAACCATTAGCAGGCTACAGTTTCTATTCATGGGGAGGAGATACAGATGGAACAATGAATCCTAAGAATATAACAATGGATAGTGATAAAAGTATCACAGCTAGTTTTATTGCATTAAATTCAAACATTTTACAGTTAACCAAAACATTGCGTTATGGTTCTAGAAGTAGTGAAGTTAAAATATTGCAAACAATCTTAAAAAATAAAGGATACTTTAATGGTACTATTGATGGTGTTTTTGGTAGGATGACTTACTATTCAGTTAAAGCATTCCAAAGGGCAAATGGGCTTAAGGCTGATGGAGTAGTGGGAGTAGGGACAAGGGTCTTACTTAATAAATAAATTAATCTCAAAAACCCAACCTTAATTTAGGTTGGGTTTTTGGGTTATATTGACAAAATAGTATATATGGTATATGATTCTTTTTAGATTGAATAGATTGAGTTATGGGTATCAATCACGTTACAAAATTGTAATAGTACTATTGTGTTTAAAAAAAATATTATTACCCATTATAAATAGTTTCCGACAGTGAGGTTTGGTCACCTTATTGTTTTTTACGTTTTATAATCAATAAAATCATTTTATCTACGTTGTTGTATATAAAACAATTTTATTGATTATAATAATTTTTCAAAATATTATGAAAAAAACAGCCGTAGTAAAGAAGTATTTTTCCCGTTATAAAAAGCCGTTAGTCGATTTCCCAAATTTAATTGAGGACCAATTAAATTCTTTTAGTTGGTTAGTTGAAAAAGGAATTAAAGAAGTCTTTAAGGAATTTTCACCAATAAATGATTATTCAGATAAAAAATTTCAACTCGATTTTACTTCTTTCTCTTTAGGTGAACCAAAGTTTGATGAAGAATATTCTAAAATAAATAAATTAACGTACGAAGGACCGTTGAAGGCTCGAGTGCGACTTTTGAATAAAAGTATCGGAACTTCAAAAGAACAAGAGATATTTATGGCGGATGTGCCTCTTATGACCAAACATGGCACATTTATTATAAATGGAGTTGAACGTGTTATTGTTGCTCAGTTAACTCGTTCTTTCGGTGTATTTTTTACAGAACAAGAATCAAAAGGTAAACGTTACTTTGGTGCTAAAATAATTCCAGCTCGTGGTGTTTGGATCGAAATAGAATCAGACTCTGATGGAGCTGTTTACGTCCGTATCGACAAGAAACGCAAATTCTCAGTTTCATCACTTCTTCGCGTATTGGGTCTTACAACAGATGAGGCTATTTTGAAGGCCTTTGGTGATAATGAAGAAATATTAAAGATCATAAAAACTTGTCTTGAAAAAGATCCTGCTAAGACATTATCTGATTCATATATAGAAATATATAAGCGTCTTCGTGATGGGGATTTAGCAACTTCTGAAAATGCTAAGGAATTTATGAATATTTTACTTTCAAATGAGAGATATGACCTATCTCCAGTTGGACGATTCCGCTTTAATAAACGTTTTGAAAAGAGTATGGATGAGAAAGAAATGGAACGCCGTACTATATCAACAGATGATATTGTCACCATCGTGAAGAATATTATCGATTTGAACAATGATGTTCACTCTAAAGGGGATGATATTGACCATTTGGGTCAACGTCGTGTTAGATATGTTGGAGAAATGTTCCAACAAAAAATTAGAATGGGTATGGCTCAGATAAAGAGAAATATTCAGGATCGTATGTCTACAATTGATGTAGGAACTACAATGCCTATTCAGATAATTAACCAGCGTCCTCTTCAGGCTCGTATTAAAGAATTTTTCACTGCTAACCAATTATCGCAGTTCATGAACCAAGAAAATGTCATGGCTGAAGTTGAACACCTACGTATTCTTTCTGCCCTTGGACCTGGAGGACTTACTCGTGAAAGAGCTGGTCTTGAGGTTCGTGACGTGCATACTTCTCACTATGGACGTGTGTGTCCAATTCATACCCCAGAAGGTCCAAACATCGGTTTGATTCTTCACCTTTCTACATACGCTAAAATAAATGAATTTGGTATTATTGAGACTCCTTATGTTAAAGTTAAAAATGGAAAAATAACTAGTGAAGTAGTTTATCTAAATGCTCTTGAAGAAGAGAAATATAACATTGCTCATGCTGGTATCGACTATGACGAAAAGGGAAATATTCTAGAAGATAAGGTTGAAGCTCGTCTTAAGACAAAGCCAGGTCTTATTGATAAAAACGAAATTGATTTTATTGATGTTGCCACGAACCAGGCTTTCTCAGTTGCGACTTCTATGATTCCATTCTTGGAGCATGATGATGCCCATAGAACACTCATGGGAAGTAATATGCAGAAGCAGGCTTTACCATGTATTGTTCCTGAAATTCCTCTTGTTGCTACAGGTATAGAAGAATTAGCAAGTCGCGATTCAGGACGTCTAATTGTTTCTGAAGTAGAAGGAGTTATCTCTTATGTTGATGCAAAGAAAATTACAGTTAAAGATGAAAAAGGTAAAGACCATACATATCCTTTAATTTCATTTTCTCGTACAAATAACTTCTCAATATTCCACCAGCGTCCATCGGTTTCACTTGGTGAAAAAGTTAAAAAGGGTCATGTTTTAGCTGATACAAGTACAACAGACCATGGACAAATTGCGATTGGACAGAATGCCCTTATCGCCTTTATGTCATGGGGTGGAGCAAACTACGAAGATGCTATTATTCTTTCAGAAAAACTAGTTAAAGAAAGTAAATTTACAAGTATTTATGTTACAGAATTCGTATGTAATGTCCGCGATACAAAACTTGGACCTGAAATAACAACTCGTGATATTCCAAATGTTGGTGAAAATAAATTAAAAGATTTAGACGAAGATGGAATCATTGTTGTGGGAGCAGAAGTTGCCGAGAACGATATCCTTGTTGGTAAAATTACTCCAAAAGGTGAGACTGAACTTACTCCAGAAGAAAGACTCTTACGTTCTATCTTCACAGAGAAAGCTCGTGATGTTAAAGATACTTCACTTCGTCTTGAACATGGAAAGAAGGGACGTATCACTGGCGTAAAAATATTCTCTCGTGATCAAGGACATAATCTTGAATCTGGAATAATAAAAAGAATCGTTGTTGAAATAGCTCAAATAAGAAATATTTCTGTTGGAGATAAACTTTCAGGACGTCATGGAAACAAAGGTGTTATTTCTGTTATTTTACCTGAAGAAGAAATGCCATTTATGGCAGACGGTACACCTGTTGATATAATTCTTACTCCTCTTGGAGTTCCGTCTCGTATGAACCTAGGTCAGATTCTTGAAATGCACCTCGGTTACGCAGCACATACTCTTGGTTATCAAGCGATTGTTCCTCCGTTCTCTTCTGCTACTGTAACTGAAATTAAAGCAGAGCTTGTAAAAGCAGGTCTACCAGAAAGTGGAAAAGTAACTTTGTATGATGGACGTACTGGAGATGCCTTTGAGCAAGATGTTGCTATTGGTTATATGTATATGTTGAAACTTCACCACATGGTTGAGGATAAATTACATATGCGTTCTATCGGTCCTTACTCACTTATTACTCAACAGCCACTTGGAGGTAAAGCTCAAGGTGGAGGTCAGAGATTTGGAGAAATGGAAGTCTGGGCTCTCGAAGGCCATGGTGCAGCTTACTCTCTACGTGAAATGTTAACAATAAAGTCTGATGATATTATGGGTCGCTCACAGACATTCGACGCGATTATTAAGGGCCAACCAATCGGTGAACCAAACGTTCCAGCTTCATTCAATGTTCTATTGAATTACCTACGTGGTTTATCTCTTGATGTTGAATTAAAAAAGTCGAAATAATAATTATTAAAATAAATATATAAAATATGAAAATAATTGATACAACAGATTTCGACTCAATAACATTAAAACTTGCCTCGCCTGATCGTATAAGAGAATGGTCTTATGGTGAAGTTACCAAACCAGAAACAATAAACTACCGTACTGGACGTTCAGAACGTTCAGGTCTCTTTGATGAAAGAATTTTTGGACCAGAAAAAGATTACGAATGTTACTGTGGTAAATACCGAAGAATTCGTTATAAAGATATAATTTGTGAAAAGTGCGGAGTGGAAGTTACTCGTTCTATTGTTCGACGTGACAGAATGGGTCACATAGAACTTGCTTCTCCTGTTTCTCATATATGGTTTTTACGTGGAGTTCCTTCAAGAATGTCTACTCTCTTAAATATTTCAGTTTCAGATCTTGAAAAGGTTATTTATTTTGCTGGATATATTATCATAAATGTTTCAGCTTCAGAGAAGGAAACTATAACAAAAAATCTAGAAAGTGAATTCAAATCAAAAATTAAAAGTGCAAACAATGAAGAAGAGAAAGAAAAACTTAAAGAACTTCTTTTAAGTACAAAACGTGAAATAAGTGAAATTCTTCCAGGAAAAGTTTTGAATGAAATAGCTTACCATCACTTTGGGTTAAAATATGGTAGTTGTTTTGAAGCAAGTATTGGAGCTGAAGCAATTTTCACTATTTTTAAGAATCTTGATTTGGAGAAAATTAAAGCCGAGACTTTGGCTATGATTCCTAAGGCTTCAAGTATTGATAAAGAAAAATTAGAAAAGAGAATGTCTCTTATTCGTTCGATGCTTCATTCAGGTATTCGTCCTGAGTGGATGTTCCTTACTGTTATTCCCGTAATTCCTCCAGCACTTCGTCCGATGGTAGCACTTGATGGTGGACGTCATGCAACTTCAGATCTAAACGATTTATATCGTCGTGTTATAAATAGAAATAATCGTTTAAAGAAATTAAAAGAAATTGGTGCCCCTGATGTTATTTTACGTAATGAAAAACGTATCTTACAAGAAGCAGTTGATGCACTTATAGATAACTCAATCGCTAAGCAAAATGATTCTCAAGCTGTTTCTGCTTCTCAGAAGCGTGCACTTAAATCTTTGTCTGATAACTTAAAATCAAAACAAGGATTATTCCGTCAGAACTTGCTAGGTAAGCGTGTGGACTATTCAGGACGTTCTGTTATCGTTGTTGGTCCTCAATTAAAGCTTAACCAATGTGGACTTCCTAAGCATATGGCCCTGGAACTTTTCCGTCCTTTCGTTATTTCTAAAATTCTTGAAACAGAATTAGCCTTTAACATTCGTGGAGCAAATCGTCTTATAGAAGAAGGAGTTCCTGAAGTTTGGGCAATTTTAGAAGAAGTAATAAGAGGTAAATATGTATTATTGAACCGTGCTCCTACTCTTCACAGACTAGGTATTCAAGCTTTCAATCCGATTCTTATTGAAGGAAATGCTATCCAAGTTCACCCTCTAGTTTGTGCTGGATTCAATGCTGACTTTGATGGTGACCAGATGGCTGTTTATGTTCCTCTTTCTGATATGGCTCAAATGGAAGCTCGTGAATACATGGCTTCAAATAAAAACTTACTTAAACCTCAGGACGGTTCTCCTATTGTAATGCCGAAGATGGATATTGTTCTTGGTTGTTATTGGATGACTAAATCAATGGAAGATGAAAAGGGAGCAGGAATGGCATTTGCTAGTCCGAACCAAGCAATTACTGCTTTTGATTTAGGTGTTATTACTTTCCGTGCAAAAATTAAAGTTTTGGGTACAGATAAAGCAAGATACACAAGATTTGAAAATAAACCTTTTGAGACAACAGTTGGTAAATTATTCTTCAATACAATTTTCCCAGATGATTTCCCTTATTTAAATGAAGAAATTACAATTAAGCGTATGTCTCTTCTTGTTGATGAACTTATTGTTCACTATGGTATAGATGCAACTCCAAAATTCTTAGATAAAATTAAAGATTTCGGTTATCAATATGCTACTTACTCTGGTGTTACTTGGGGTATAGATAACGTAAGAGTTCCTGAAGGTAAGAAAGAAATTGTAGCAAAATTCCGTAAAGAAGAAGAAGTTGTTCGTGAACACTTTGCAGATGGACTTTTGTCTGAAGATGAACAATATCAAAAAGTTATTGAAATATGGGAACATGCTAAAAAAGAAATTGAAAAAATAATTCCAGCAACTCTTGATCCAAAAGGTTCAACTTATGACCTTATAACTTCTGGAGCTCGAGGAAATATGGGATCTCTTGTTCAGATGTGTGGAATGAAAGGATTAATTGTGAATACTTCTGGTGCTACTCTTGATTTCCCAATTATCCCATCTTACATTGAAGGTCTTTCTCCTCTTGAGTATTTCATTACAACTCACGGTTCTCGTAAGGGAGCAGCCGATACGGCTCTAAATACAGCTAAGGCTGGTTATTTAACAAGACGTTTGGTGGATGTGGCTCAGGATGTTGTGGTTACTGAAGAAGACTGTGGAACTAAGAATGGAAAGAAAATAGTTGCCGTTGAAGGAGCTTTTGCTAAATATATTCTTGGACGAGTATTGCTTGCTGATATAAAAAACGCAGAAGGTGTAGTTGTTTACAAAAAAGGTGCTCTTATTATGAAAGAAGACGCACGTGCAATGGAGAAAATGGGGATTAAAGAAGCTCTAGTTCGTACTCCACTTTCTTGTGAGACAACTCATGGTATTTGTAGAATATGTTACGGTCTTGATTTAGGAAGAAATTGCATGATTGAATTAGGTCAAGCTGTAGGTATTATTGCTGCTCAAGCTATTGGTGAACCAGGTACTCAGCTAACTCTTCGTACTTTCCATGCTGGAGGAGTTGCTACTGTTGATATTACGACTGGTCTTCCTCGTGTTGAAGAAATTTTCGAAAGACGTATTCCTAAGAATCCAGCGATCATTTCTCAAACAGAAGGTGAAGTTATTAGTATTGAAGATAATGGAAAAGAAAAAACAATTAAAATTCTTTCAGATTCAAAAGCTGATGGTAAGAAAAATGAGATGGAATATATTGTTGCCTTCCGTCGTCAACCACAAGTAAAAGTTGGTTCAAAAGTTAAAAAGGGAACATTGCTTACTGATGGATCTGCTGATATAAACGAAATTGTTAAATATGGAGGCAAAGAAGTTGCTGAAGAATATATCGTTGATGAAATTAACAAGGTTTATGATTTACAGAGTGCTTCAATCTCAAGAAAGCATATTGAAATAATTATTCGTCAAATGTTTTCACGTAAAAAGATCAAGGATGCAGGTGATACAACATTCTCCCCTGGAGAAATAGTTGAGAACATAGAACTTATTGAAGAAAATCTTCGCGTTGAAAAAGAAGAAGGAGGAAGAAAGGCAGAAGCTGGAACTATCGTATTGGGTATCACTGAAGTTTCTCTAACAACAAAGAGTTGGTTATCTGCTGCTTCATTCCAGAACACAAACCGTGTCTTAATCAATAATGCCGTCCGTGGTGGGGTTGATAATCTCCGTGGTCTTAAGGAAAATGTTATTATCGGAAATCTTATACCAGCTGGTACTGGTTTCGGAGTAGAACGTCCAAGTAAAGTGAAAGAAGAAGTAAACGAGGAGAAGAATAGTGTTCTGTAATAATAATTATAAAACCCTAAGCTTTGCTTAGGGTCGGGCTTATAAAAAAATATGTCATCATCAGTTCAGAAAATCAAAGAAAGGCTTTCCATTGTTGATGTTATTTCTTCTTATATACAGGTAGAACAATCTGGAAAAAATTTCAAAGCAAAGTGTCCTTTTCATAATGAGAAGACGCCTTCTTTTTTCATATCCACAGAGAGAAACAGTTATTATTGTTTTGGCTGTGGAGAGAAGGGAGATATTTTCTCTTTTGTTGAAAAATTTGAAGGTACTGATTTTTTGGGTTCGCTTAAATTATTAGCAGAAAAGGCTGGCATAAAATTAGAATCAAGGGATAGAAATGATAAAGAAATAGACAAGAAAGAACTTTATTATGAAATTTTAGAAGAAGCTACAAAATTTTTCGAGATTAATTTTAACAATGAACCTAGCGCTAGAGCTTATCTTTTAAATAGAGGTATAGTAGATGTGACAATTAAATCTTTCCGTATAGGCTATGCTTTGGATGAATGGAGATCTTTAAGTGACTATTTGATATCTAAGGGTTACAAGAAAGAAGACATAGAGATTGTTGGCTTAATTAAGAAATCTACATCAGGTTATTATGATCGTTTTCGGGGACGTATAATTTTTCCTCTTAGTGATTCAAGCGGTAGAGTTATTGCTTTTTCTGGAAGGGTTTTTAGTCCTCCATCTCAAGTAGAAGAAAAAATACAAAGTGAAGCAAAATACTTGAATAGTCCTGACACTCCTTTGTTTAACAAATCTAATGTGCTTTTTGGTATAGATAAAGCTAAATCATCAATAAGAAAGAATGGATACAGTATCATAGTAGAAGGTCAAATGGATTTAGTTCTTTCTCATCAGGTAGGTTTATCAAATACAGTAGCTGTTTCAGGGACTGCTTTTACTGATAATACCATTGATAGTGAATCAAAAATAAATAATTTAGGATTAATTCGCCGCTTATCTCCAAATATAATCTTTGCATATGATGGTGATCAAGCAGGAATAAGAGCTGTAAGTAAATCAGCAATGATAGCTTTATCTCTAGATATGCAAGTCAAAGTCGCGAACTTACCAGAAGGAAAAGACCCAGCGGATATCATAAAAGAGAACCCTAAACAATGGGAAAGTATAATTAAAAATGCAGTTGATATCGTAACTTTCCATGTAGACAGAATTTGTAAAAGTACAAATGACATAAGGGTGAGAGGTAAGCTTGTTAGAGAAATAATTTTTCCATTTATATCAATGATAAAAAGTTCTACTGACAAATTTTCTTATCTTTCTGCTGTGTGCTCAAAAACAGGCTTAAAATCAAATGTTACAACGGAAGATTTTGAAATATATAATAGAGGCATTAATCAACAGAGTAATATTGATTCTAAGAATAATAATCCAGCTAAAAAAGAAGAACCATTGTCACGTAGAGATAATTTAGAGAAAAGACTTTTTGGTATAATTTATTGGCAGACTGAGAATAGTATAGATATTAATATTGATAATATCTATGTCTCTTTAGAAGAGAGAATAGGTAAAGAAGAATTTATGAGAATAAGAGAGTCAAAAGAGCTATTTAAAGAAACTCTGGCTTTTGAGGCCGAAATGTGGTATGGTGACAAAATAAAAGACCTCAAACGTGATGTTGAAGAGATAATGCTTAGCTTAGAAGAAGAAATCTTGAATGAACGTTTAATTGTATTATTAGATAAAATTAATCAAAAAGGAAATGGGGGAGAAAATTTTGACCCAGGACCGATACTTATAGATTATCAGAAAGTCGTCGAGCGTATAGAAAAAATAAAGAGTTATAGGTTACAATAATTTTTATGATAAAAAACATTAAACAAAAAGCAAAAAAAGTAATTACTAATAAAAAAACTGTTATCAAAAAGCAGATGAAGAAAGCAGTTAAAAAAACTCCATTGAAGAAAATTTCATCAAATAAGAAGTCTCCCAAAAAAGTTGCTAAAAAAGTAGCAGCTAAGATGATAAGTAAGCCAAAAATAGCTAAGGAACAAAAAAGTAAAGCTAAGATTGTAAAAAGTAAACCAGCTCAACACTCTAATATTTCTGTTTCCAAAAAAGAACAATTAGATAAAAAAGCAAAAGAACAAGAAACAAAATCATTGGGAATGATTGAGAAAGGAAAGAAAAGAGGTTTCGTTACTTACGATGAAATTATTAAAGAATTTCCAGATATTGAGACTGATATTTTATTCTTAGATGAATTGTACGACCGTTTTTCTGTTGCAGGAATTGATGTTCTTGAGGGAGGTAATTTACTTGATACAAGTGGTGATGTTGAGAAGCTTGCCTTGAAATACAGTAAAGATGCTAAGACTTATGATTCTATTCAGATGTATCTAAAAGAGATAGGTCAGTATCCTTTGATTGCAGCTAGTGAAGAAAGAGATTTAGCTAAAAGAATTGAAAAAGGGGATATTGAAGCCAAGAATTTACTTGCTCGTGCAAACCTTCGTTTAGTTGTTTCTATTGCCAAGAAGTATGTAGGAAGAAGTTCTGATCTTACTCTTCTTGATTTAATCCAAGAGGGTAATTTGGGACTATTTAAGGCTGTAGAAAAGTTTGATTGGACTAAGGGTTATAAATTCTCAACTTATGCAACCTGGTGGATTAGACAGTCTATTACTCGTGCCTTAGCTGACCAATCTCGTACTATTCGCATACCTGTTCATATGGTTGAGACTATTTCTAAATACAAACAGGTTGTTCGCCGTTTATCTCAAGATTTGGGACGTGAGCCTCTTGTTGAAGAGATTGCAACTGAGATGAATTTAGAAGTAGAGAAGATTCATATAATAGAACAAATAAATCAAGAAACAGTTTCATTGGAGCAGCCTATTGGTGATGATGATGAAAAATCTACAAGAGGAGAATTTATTCCAGATGATAAAATACTTCGTCCAGACCAAGATGCTTCACGCCGAATTCTTTCAGATCAGATAAAAGAAGTACTTGAGACTTTGTCTCCAAAGGAAAGAAAAATTTTAGAATTACGTTATGGTTTAAATGATGGAGTTCAGCATACCCTTGAAGAAGTTGGACAAGAATTTGGGGTTACTCGTGAGCGTATTAGACAAATCGAAGCTAAGGTTCATGAAAAGCTTAGAAATAATGAAAAAATTGCCAGACTTAAAAATTATTTTGACTAAATAAAAAAAACGACTAAGCATTTGCTTAGTCGTTTTTTTTATTTAGATTATAATTGTCCAGATATTGAATCATCTGTTGTCTTAAGTAATCCGAACAGTAATTCAGAGTATTTCCAGAAAGCATCATTACCTTTTAGTTTAGAAACACATTCAGCAGCAACTAACTTTTCGAATGAATTTTTGTGTATAGGCCAGTGACGGTAAACCCAAGCAACATTACCTTTTGATTCAGTTGTAATTTTTCCTATGGTAGTTTGAAATGTTTTACAGAAAGGACATTCAAAGTCTGAATATTCAACAATAATAACTTGAGCATCAATACTTCCTATGATGTGGTCTTCTGCTGTAACGGCGGCTACTTCACCTGTATAAGGTACTGTGACTTTTCCAGAGTTTACTTCATCAATTAATTTTTTGACACTTTCTTCTGGTAGGGCTCCACGAATTTCAGCCTTCATACCATTTTTACCGATTATGATACTGTATGGGGTTCCTCTCTGATCAGCAGGTACTCCCTTCATTGCACTTTCCACGTCGGTAGTTATCTTTGTTTGTAGGGCTGTTAAGTCTGTCTCTTTAATACAAGCTGTAAGCTTATCTTTATTTACTCCTACTTGTTCTGATAAAGTTTTATCCTTACTTTCTACACCACTACCTGTCTTACTAACTAAAATTGCTAACATAATAAGAAACCCAGCAACAATGATGGCTGTCGCTGTCGATATTTTTTGTTTTTTGATATTTTCCATAGAATTATTATATCATAAATTAAAGCAAAGCATTAAAATTTAGATATTGAAAAAGAGGCTTAATTATGATATAATGTGAACTTGCTATGGGAGATATATACAGTGTCATTTTTTACATTTTTTCTTTCCTATCTGTCTATGTACAGATCTTTTTTTTGATGACTTTTTTAGAAAAACGTCGTCATATTGTCCATAATCCTAAGAATTTAGAATTATCTAGATATCCGACCGTTACCATTGCTGTGCCTTGTTATAATGAGAAAGAGACAATATCAAAAACTGTTAATTCTTTGTTATCTCTTGATTATCCTAAGGATAAAATGACTATTTTCCTGATAGATGATGGAAGTAAGGATAATACTTGGGAAATAATTCAAGGTTTTGACAATGGTAGCAATGTAAGGGCTTTTCATAAGGAAAATGGAGGAAAACATACCGCTCTTAATCTTGCTTTGGAAAAAAATACATCAGAATTTTTTGGATGTCTTGATGCTGATTCTTTTGTCCATGATCAGGCTCTAAAGAGAATATTAAAATATTTTGAAGTTGACCCAAAGACTATGGCCGTGGCGCCTTCTATCGTAGTCTATAATCCTAAGAATATTCTCCAATCAGCTCAGAAGGTTGAATATGATATGGCTATTTATACAAAAAAAATGCTAGGTTTTATGGGTGGAATTCATGTTACTCCTGGTCCTTTCTCTATTTTTAGAAGAAAAGTTTTTGATGAACTTGGTCCTTATCATAAAGCCCATAATACTGAAGATCAAGAAATTGCTCTTAGAATGCAAGAGCATGGATATAAAATTGATCACTGTCCGGATGCCTTTGTTTACACTAATACTCCTAATTCTGTTATGAAATTATATCGTCAGCGATTAAGATGGATTTATGGTTTTATTAAAAATCTTATTGATTATAGAAGACTGTTGTTTAGAAAGAAGTATGGCTCCGTTGCAATTTTTACTTTACCATCAGGGATAATATCAGTATTAGGAGTAATTCTATTGTCAGTTACTGTGGTTATAAATGTAGTTAAGTTTATTCAGGTAAAAATAGTTCAGATACAAACAGTAGGTTTTTCAAGTATATTTCACTTTGGGTATAAGTTTGAATGGTTTTTTGTTAATACAAAAGCAGTATTGTTCTTATCAATAATTTTGTATATACTTGTCATTGTATCAGTATTGATTGGAAGAAAGATGTCAGAAGGGAAGGTAACTTTTTCAATTTCAATATTTTATTTTATTATTATTTATAGTGTAATAGCACCGTTTTGGATGTTAAGGGCAATATATAATGCCATTTTCTCAAAAGAGTCCAGTTGGACATTCGAACGTCGCGTCACAAACAATTAATTATGCATCAGCACGAACCAAATGATTGGAAAAAATATGTAATAGTTCTTTTTATAACATCTTCAATTTTTATAACTGGACTTTGGCTTTCTAATTATTTTAGCAATAAGAAAATAGATCAACTCAAAAGCATAGAAGATAAAATTTCAATGGACTTAATGTCCTCTGAAACTCAGTTTTCTCTACTACAGGAATTATCTTGTAAAGATGTTTCAACTACAGTTCTTTCTTCAGAGCTAAATTCTTTAGCAGATAAAATTACTTTCAGTGAAACTAATATAGGTAATGATGATACTAATGTTGTTTCTTTAAAGAAGTATTATTCTTTACTTGAAATAAAAGATTATCTTTTAATGAAAAAGATAACAGAACGTTGCGGTCAAAAATCTATTTTTATCCTTTATTTCTACAAGAACGATAAATGTGAAGATTGTACAAAGCAAGGATATGTTCTAACTTCACTTCGTGAGAAGTATCCAAATCTTCGTGTTTATTCTTTTGATTACAATCTAGACTTGTCTTCATTAAAGGCTATGACATCTATATATAAGGTGCCAGATAACCTTCCTGCTATTGTTATAAATGGTAAGGTCTATAGTGGGCTACAGACAGTGGAAGACATAGAGAAGACCTTTCCAGAGCTTGAATCAATAAAGAAACCAGAAGATGTTAAAGTAAAAGCTACAACAACTTCAAAATCAAAAACTACAGTAGCTCCTGTAGTACCAGCAAAAACAAATTAAATTAAAACTAAAACAAACCCCATGTAGGGGTTTGTTTTAGTTTTAACCCTTAGTGTTAGATAATCCTGATGTTTAGGAAAATTATTTATATAGTATTTTTTGAGCCGCTTCTCAGAGTCGAACTGAGGACCTTCACTTTACAAAAGTGTTGCTCTACCAACTGAGCTAAAGCGGCATATTCAAACTTGTGGATATACTAACTAACGACTAAATCATACTTATCTACATTGCTATATTAGCATATTGTAAGAAATTATCAACCCTGGATTATTCGTGTTCTTTCTTTATTTTTTCTTTAATCTTTTTAATCTTTATCCTTGATTCAATAATTGCTCTTTGAATAAAAGAAATTTTTCTAGAGTCGGTGTTTGTCTTTTTCTGAATAAATTTATTTACTTTAGGTAATTTATTCTGAAGTAAAACTCTAATTTTTGTTGTAACGAGGTACCATATTTTTACAGTAGAAAGAATTATCCATTGGATTATATGTTTGATTAAAAATAAAATAATCTTTTCAATATATCTAAAGGATAATTCTCTTACATGTTTATTCTGTTTTTCTTCGATTATCAATCTAGAAGTTCGTATTTCCCAAGCACGAAACATTAGCATCCCGAATGCTCCAATTATCGCTATGAAAAAAATAGAAATAGTAAAAATCATATTAACCTATTGCTTCTTGAATGAAGCGAACGAGAGTTGCTCCTTTTTCTTTTAGCAAATTTCCAACAGTTATATCAGGATTCTTTATGAAGAACTGATCCATTAATGTTTGCTCTTTGAAATAAGTTCCAATTTTACCTTCAAGCATCTTCTTTTTGATTTCTTCTGGTTTGTCTGAATCTCTCACTTCTTTTTCAAATACTTCAATTACTTTTGCTTTGTCTGCGTCTGTTATGTCGTCTCCTTTTATAAAAGCAGGTTTCATTGCTGCTATGTGCATAGCTATATCACGAGCTAATTCTGTAGATCCTCCTGTTAATGATACTATTACAGCACTTTTGCCTCCATGGACATAGCTACCTAATATATCTCCTTCTATTATTTCTACCTTACCTAACTCTATTTTTTCACCAACTTTTTGAACAATTGGATTTATGATATCAAGAGATTTAGCTGTCATGGCTTCTACTCCTTCATTTAGAGCTATATTTGCAAGTTCATTTGCAAGAAGAACGAAGTCGCTGTTTTTAGCGACGAAATCTGTTTCTGAGTGAAGACTTAGTAGAAGTGTTTTGCCTTTTCCTTCAACGACAACTATTATTCCATCTGCTGCCGTACGATCAGCTTTTTTCATGGCAATACTACTTGATTTCTTTTTTAGAATAATAAGAGCTTTCTCCATATCACCCTCTGCTTCTTCTAGGGCATTTTTACATTGCATGACAGACACGCCAGTTGCATCTCTTAATTCTTTGACCAATAGAGCTGTTATTTGTATAGACATAATTTATATATTGGTCCGATAGGACCTTATTAAATAATTTTAATTACTTCTTTTCGCCAGTAGTTCCTTTGTTGTAGGCACTTTTAACTTGAGACAAGAAGAAACTAATACTAGATACTGATGCATCGTTTGCAATAATAGGGAATTCTGAGTGTTTCATATTACAGTCAGTATTCATAAGAGATATAACAGGAAGATTCATTTTATGAGCTTCGGTTACTGCGATGTGTTCTTTTTTAGGGTCGATAACAAACATTGCATCAGGAGTACGAGTTATGCCAGTTAGTCCTTGGAAATTCTTTGTCATATCGTCCATTTCTCTATCGATTAGTAGTCTTTCTTTTTTTGTATATTTATCAAGACCTCCTTTTTCTTTTTGGTCACGTAAGTCGAGCAATTTAGTAATGCGTTTTTTTATTTCAGGGAAATTTGTAAGAGTACCTCCAACCCAACGTTCAGAAACATATGGCATGTTTAAAGAAAGAGCAGTCTCAATGATTTGCTGACGAGCTTCTGCTTTTGTTCCGACGAATAAGATTGTTTTACCACTTTGAGCAAGGTTTGTGATTTTTTCCATTGCTTTCTCAAAAAGGTCATGAGTTTTTTCAATATTTATTATATCAACTCCACTTTTTGTGCCGAAAATATAATTAGATGTTGATGGGTGACGACGACTTTTTGAATACCCGTAATGAGTACCGTTTTTAAACATTTCCTCTATGATACTGTTTTGTATGTTCATATATATGGTTCCAGCCTTTTCGGCTAGTCCGCCTGAGCGGAATTAATTATAAAACTATCCGTTTTTAAGCATTCCAGCCTATTTACAAGGGTCCTTTAAATAAAAAAGTTCCTCACGGAAAGTAGGCATATAATACCAGAAAAAGCATTATTTTGCAAATCATATTTTTTGACCCCGGGACAAATTTAGGGTAGTATGTGGTTATATGAAGCAATCACAACTATTTACTAAAACAAAGAAAGAAAGCCCTGCAGATGAGGCCTCTTTAAATGCAGAATTACTTATAAAAGCAGGCTTTATTAATAAAGAGATGGCTGGTGTTTATTCTTATCTACCATTAGGTCTTCGTGTTATCAAAAAGATAGAAAATATTATACGAGAAGAAATGAATGCAATTGGAGGTCAAGAAGTTGTTCTAACAGCTCTCCAAGAGAAGAGTACTTGGGAGCCGACTAACCAATGGGATGATAATCAAGTTGATGTTTGGTTTAAAACAAAATTAAAAAATGACACAGAGCTAGGATTGGCCGTTACTCATGAAGCTGCAATTACAAGAATGATGACATCCTTTATTCAGTCTTATCGTGATCTTCCGAAGTATGTTTATCAGTTCCAAACTAAATTTAGGAATGAAGCTCGTGCAAAGAGTGGAATTATGCGTACAAGAGAATTTGTTATGAAAGACTTATATTCTTTTTCTCGTAACGAAGAAGAACATAATATTTTTTACGAAAAATCAAAAGAAGCATATAAGAATATTTTTAAGCGAGTAGGTATTGGACATCTTACTTATATAACATTTGCATCAGGTGGAATGTTTTCTAAATTCTCTCATGAATTTCAAACAATAACTTCAACAGGTGAAGATACAATATTCGTTGATGAAAATAAAGGGATTGCTATAAATAAAGAAGTTTATAATGATGAAGTACTTGGAAGCCTTGGAATTAAGAAAGAAGATTTAGTTGAAAATAAAGCGGTTGAAGTTGGAAATATTTTTACTTTATCTACTCGTTTTTCAGATGCCCTAGGTTTAAAATATAAAACTGAAGAAGGGGAAGAAAAGGCAGTATTTATGGGCTCTTATGGTATTGGTCCTGGACGTTTAATGGGTACGGTTGTTGAAGTTCTTTCTGATGATAAGGGTATTATTTGGCCAGAAAATATAGCTCCATTTAAGGTACACTTGCTAATGCTTGGTGGCGATGATAATGTCCGTAAGGGAGCAGAAGATCTTTATTCTAAATTAAACGAAAAAGGAATTGAAGTTTTATTTGATGACAGAAGTGATACAAGCGCTGGGGAAAAATTCGCTGATTCTGATCTTATTGGTATACCTTATCGAGTTGTAGTTTCTAAGCGTAGTTTAGCTGACGGTGGTTATGAAGTTAAAAAAAGAATAGAGGAAAAAGGTAAAATAGTTTCTTTTGATGAATTCTTAAATTTGTTAATCGCATAGCTGGTTATCTTGATTGTATTTTATGTTTAAAAAAATTTATCAAATGTTTTCTAATGATATCGGTATTGATCTAGGAACAGCTAACACGCTGGTCTATTTAAAGGGTCACGGCATTGTCATAAATGAACCTTCTGTTGTTGTTGTAAATCAAAAAACTGGTCAAATTGTGGCAGTTGGAGCAGAAGCTAAACAAATGCTTGGGCGTACCCCTGGACACGTTAGAGCAATTCGCCCAATAGTAGATGGAGTTATCTCAGATTTTGAAGTTACCGAAGAGATGCTCTCATATTTAATAAGTAAAGCCGAAAAAATATCAAAGAAATTTATTCGTCCGCGTGTTGTCCTGGGCGTTCCAACTGGAATCACAAACGTAGAAATCCGGGCAGTAGAAGATGCTGCACGTTCTGCAGGGGCTCGAGAAGTTTATATTATTGAAGAGCCGATGTCAGCTGCGATTGGTATTCGTTTGCCAGTAAAAGAAGCTGTCGGATCTGTGATTGTAGATATTGGCGGAGGAACTACCGATGTCGCTGTTATTTCTTTATCTGGAGTTGTTCGATCTAAAAATTTAAAAATTGCTGGAGATTTACTCAATACAAATATTATTAATTATATGAAAGATGAGTTTAAATTATTAATTGGAGAAAGAACAGCAGAAAGTGTCAAAATTGCAATTGGTTCTGTTACTGAGGGTGACTCAATGGAAGCCGAAGTAAGAGGAAGGGATTTAGTAACAGGATTACCTAGGCAAGTTATAGTGACGGATTCAGATATTAGAGAAGCAATACTGCCATCTGTTCTTAGTTTAGTTGATGGAGTTAAGGAAGTTTTGGAAACTACTCCACCGGAAATTTTGTCAGATATTATGCATCGAGGTCTTGTTCTTTCTGGGGGCGGAGCTTTAATTAGAGGATTGGATACTTTATTACAAAACACTCTTAAAATACCTATATATATAGCCGAAGATCCACTAACTGCCGTTGCTAGAGGGACAGGGGTTGTCCTTGATGATTTTGATTCTTATCAAGAAGTTTTATTAAATACAGATGATTCATCAGTTCCGAGATAAAAAACAAATAGCGGAAAAGAGAAGATTGATTAAAAATTTTATTTTTTTAATTATTTTTTTGATACTTGCCGCATTGGGTGTCTTTTCTTACTCTCGAGGTTTTTTTCATTTTATAGGAAGACCTATCTGGAAAGCAAAAAATTCTGTTACTCAAAATGTAGAAAATCTTGGTTATGTTGTTCGTACGAAGGCTTCTGTCTACAGAGAAAATGAAAATCTTTCAGCGGAAAATATTAATTTAAAGAATGCCATGATTGATTACCAAGTTTTAAAAAATGAAAATGTTTTATTGAAGGAATCATTCAATCGAGTTTCCTCCGATAAAAATCTTATTCTTTCAAGTATTTTAACAAAACCAAATTATTCACCTTACGATACTATTATTATCGATATTGGTCTGGATTCTGGTGTTGTAATTGGAAATCAAGTTTACTCAAGTGCTTTGGTTCCAATCGGTGAGGTTAGTGCGGTTTATTCAAATACATCACTTGTAACTTTATATACAAATCCAGGTGAAGTGACAGAAGCAATGATTGAGGGAACAAATACAAGTGTTGAATTGGTTGGAAGAGGAGGTGGAAATTTTGAGATGACAATACCACTTGATTTACCTTTTACAAAAGGAACCTTGGTTTACTTACCGAATATTAACTCTGAGATTGTTGCAGTTATTGAAGATGTTATATCTTCTCCTAATGATCCAGTTAAAAAAGTACTTTTAAGTTCTCCTATAAATGTTCAAAGTTTAAAGTGGGTTTTTGTTAAACGTGATTAAATGAAAGCAATAAATTTTAAAATTGAAAAAAAATTAGAAGGATTTTTAGGAAGAGTGGGTGAACTTTCTACACCTCATGGAGTAATTCTTACTCCATCTTTTGTTGTGGTTGGAACAAAGGGGACCGTGAAATCTTTAACTCCTTCTCAATTAAAAGAACTTGGCACTCCTGTTGTTCTTGCAAATACTTACCATCTTTATTTACAACCAGGGGACGAATTAATCCGTGATGCCGGTGGTTTACATAAATTCATGAATTGGGATGGACCTATGATGACTGATTCGGGGGGCTTCCAGGTTTTTTCTTTAGGTGTTGCTTATGGTAAAGAACTTTCAAAAGTAGTTTCAGTTACTGATCCAAGTTTATTAATTTCCGAGAGGTCAGTTGTTGAAGATGGAGTTCCTAGACTTGCAACAGTTGGAAACGATGGAGTTTCTTTTCGTTCACATATTGATGGGTCACTTCATTATATTACTCCAGAAAAATCAATTGAAATTCAACATAATTTAGGGGCAGATATTATCTTTGCTTTTGATGAGTGTACTTCTCCAACTGAGAATGATAGATATCAAGATGAAGCTTTATCTCGGACTCATGCTTGGGCTAAGAGAAGTTTGATTGAACATAAAAAAAGAGAATTAATTAAAGAGACTACACCCGCAATTCTTTTTGAAAGGTCCTCGGATGAGGGAGGACGAGGGGCCAGACCTTTTCAAAAAGAACAGCGGGCTTCGTCTCAAAATACATTTCCTCAAGCTTTATTTGGTATTGTTCAAGGAGGAAGATCAAAAGAGCTTCGTCAAAAATCAGCTGAAGCAATTGGCTCAATGGATTTTGATGGTTTTGGTATTGGAGGCTCTTTTGCTAAAGAAGATATGTCTTCGGCTGTTAAATGGGTTAATGAAATATTACCGGAAGAGAAACCTCGTCATTTGCTTGGTATAGGCGAGCCAGAAGATTTATTTTCTGGAGTAGAAAATGGTGTAGATTTATTCGATTGTGTAGGTCCGACTCGAATAGCCCGAAATGGAACTCTTTTTACTGAAAATGGTAAAATAAATATATCTAATGCTAAATTTGTTAAAGATTTTGGATCAGTAGACAATGGCTGTGAATGTTATACTTGTAAAAATTACACCAGAAGCTATCTTTCTCACTTATTTAGAGCAAAGGAAATGCTGGGGGCAACATTGGCTTCTATTCATAATGTTTATTTTATTACAAATTTAGTTAAAAAAATGCGTCAGTCAATTTTAGATAATAATTTTTTTGAATTTAAAAAAGAATTTTTAGATTCTTATCTTAAAGATAATAACATTGAAGAATAATATGAAAGATAAAGTTTTTAAACTAAAAAGTGAGTATAAGCCAGACGGCGATCAGCCGAAGGCAATTTTAGAGTTGCTTTCCGGTCTTAAAAAAGGGCTGAAGAAACAGACGCTTCTAGGTGCGACGGGCACTGGAAAAACTTTTACGGTGGCTAATGTTATTGAAGAGTGGAATAAACCAACTCTCGTAATCGCTCACAATAAAACATTAGCGGCGCAACTTGCTCAAGAGTTCCGTGAATTTTTTCCTGATGCCGCTGTTCATTACTTTGTTTCTTACTATGACTATTATCAGCCAGAGGCTTATATGCCTGTGACAGACACTTATATCGAAAAAGATGCATCTATAAACAAAGAAATAGATAGACTTCGCCATGCGACCACTCAGTCTCTTCTTACAAGGCCTGATGTTATTATTGTTGCTTCTGTTTCTTGTATCTATGGATTGGGAAGCCCTGAAGAATATGAAAAGGTAAATTTGAAACTAGAAATTGGTTCAAAAATTACAAGGACTGATTTAATGAGGAAATTACTGGCTGTACATTTCGAGAGAACAAATGCCGATTTAAATTCAGGAACTTTTCGTTCAATTGGGGAGAGGGTAGAAGTTATGCCAATTTCTGATACTTTTGTTTATCAAATTGAATTTATAGGTGGCAGTATTTCTAAGATTTTAAAAGTTGATCCTGTTTCTGCTCATGTCTTAAAAGAAGAATCTAGTATTTATCTTTTCCCTGCAAAACATTTTATTGCCGACAAAGATATAGTAAAAATTGCTATTAAAAATATTAAAAGTGAATTAATGGGACAACTTAAGAAATTTGACAAAGAAGGCAAATTGCTTGAAGCAGAAAGAATAAAAAGAAGAACAACTTATGACTTGGCAATGATAAAAGAAGTCGGCTATTGCAATGGTATAGAAAATTATTCAAGGCATTTATCTGGCAAAAAAGAAGGGGAAGCTCCTGACACTTTGTTGTCATATTTTAAAGGAGATTTTTTAACTATTATAGATGAGTCGCACGTCACATTACCTCAGTTGGGTGGTATGTATGCCGGAGATGCTTCAAGAAAAAAGACTCTTGTTGATTTTGGTTTTCGTTTGCCTTCAGCAAAAGATAATAGACCACTTAAATATGATGAGTTTGAAAAAAGAATTGGTGATGTAATTTATGTATCAGCTACTCCGAGTGAATTAGAAAGAACAACTAGCGATCAAATTGTTGAACAAATAATTCGTCCAACTGGTCTTATTGATCCAGAAATTATAGTAAAGCCAGTAAGCGTGTCTACGATAGAATCTTATCCTGGTCAAATTGAAGATTTTGTAAAAGAGGCTGATAGAGTAATCAAAAAAGGCTTTCGTGCTATTGCCACAACCTTAACAAAAAAGATGGCGGAAGATTTATCTCTATTCTTGAAAGAAAAAGGTTATAAGGCAGAATATTTGCATAGTGATATTAAAACAATAGAAAGAATACAAATATTAACTTCATTTAGAAGGGGAGACTTTGATATTCTTATCGGAGTTAATTTGCTTCGAGAAGGCTTAGATTTACCAGAGCTTGCCTTAATCGGAATATTAGACGCAGACAAAGAAGGGTTTCTTCGCTCTGAGACTTCCTTAATTCAGATTATAGGACGTGCTGCTCGTAATGTAGAAGGGCGGGTTATTCTTTATGCTGATCATATGACAAAAGCTCTTGATAATGCCATAAGAGAAACTGATCGCAGAAGAGATATACAAATCGCTTATAATAAAAAACACGGTATTACTCCAAAAACAATAATTAAAAAAATTAAAGATATTACAGAAGAACTTGAGAATAAACACGAGAAGGCTGTTAATGTTGAACTTGACTTAGATGTTGAGTTGTTTAAAAAAGCATTTACAAAAGATAAAAGTAATCGAGGGAAAGGAGAAAGAGATTCTATCAAAAATTTACTTCTTTCAGATGAAGATAGAAATATAAATATTTATACTAAAATAATAAAGATAAAAGAGAAGGAGATGAATAAGGCAGTTAAGGAGTTAGATTTCGAAACAGCAGCAATTCTGCGAGATGAGATTGTTGTTTTACATGGCAAAATGGAAAAAACAGCAATGGAGGTAAAAAAATAGGCCATTAGAATTCTCGAAAGAATCTAACGGCCCAATTTAGGTTGCCTATTGAACACCCAACCCTTTTTGTACTAAACAGTATTAAAATTCGAATATTATAATATCATCTTTGTTTTTATTGTCAAATAATATAAAAGTAAAAGGACCGTTGCTATTTTGATAGCGACGGTCCTAGTGAAGTGAGGGATACTCACGATTATAAAAACAAAAACACAAAAAAGGTCAAATTCGTCGTCGTGGCAGGATTTGAACCCGCGTCCACTAATCCAAAGGATTAGGCTCTACCGGGCTGAGTTACACAACGATATAATTGTAAATTTTAATAGAGGAAGGTTGCCAACTAACAAATTTGGGCCTTCCTTTATCAAGATATGTTTATTTCAAAGATGATATTAAACCTTTTGCCTTTATTTGTCAATCATTTACATTCGTGTTACTATTAAGGTAGTTTAATATTGATATACCCCCTCAAAGAGTGATGCGGGGACTGTTTAATTTTATGAAAAAAGAAATAAATGACAAAATAATAATAAAAGGTGCACGAACACATAATTTAAAGAATATAAGTGTTGAAATGCCTAGAAATAAGATGATTGTTATAACTGGAATGTCTGGCTCTGGTAAGTCTTCTTTGGCTTTTGATACTATTTTTGCTGAAGGGCAGCGTCGTTATGTAGAGAGTTTATCGGCTTATGCTCGCCAATTCTTAAATCAGATGCCAAAGCCTGACGTTGATGAGATTACAGGGCTTTCTCCTGCTATTTCAATTGATCAGAAGTCTAGGTCAAATAATCCACGTTCTACTGTAGCGACGATTACCGAGATATATGATTACCTCCGTGTTCTTTATGCTCGCATAGGGCATCCTCACTGTCCTCTTTGTGGAAGTGAAATTAAGAAATTATCAAATGATGAAATACTTCATTTTGCTATAGATAAAATTAAAAACTTTCAGAAGAATACAAAAAGTAAAAAAGTTTTAGGTGTTGAATGGAACGAAGCACCTATATCAATTCTTTCTCCAGTTGTTCGCGGAAGAAAGGGTGAATACTATCAACTACTTTATGATTTACTGAATAAAGGATTTGCAAAAGTAAGATTAGATGGAGTAATTAAAAACTTAAGAGAAAGAATAGATATCTCTAAAACAAAGAAGCATGACATAGAAGTCATCGTTGATACATTTGCTATTCATGAATTTAAAGATAATGAAAAAGATTCATATTCACGATTAGCAGAGAGTGTAGAGAGAGCCTTATTGGAATCTGATGGTCTAGTTCTAATAAAGATAGATGAAGATGAATATCTAATGTCTTCAAAGTTTTCTTGTGCTGTTGATGGTTTTTCTTTTCCCGAAATTGAGCCAAGACTTTTTTCTTTCAATTCACCCTACGGAGCCTGTGCTACTTGTAATGGACTTGGAACAAAATATTTTGGTGGGACAGAAGTTTGTGATGATTGTAAGGGTATGAGATTGCGAACTGAAGCCTTGAATGTATTTTTAGGTAAAAAAACAAAAGAAGCCCCATCTCTAAATATTGTTGATCTTACGAGATTGTCTATTGCTGGGGTTGCTGATTTTTTTATTGAATTACAATTAAATGATCAAGAAAAAGAAATTTCAAAAGTTGTAATAAAAGAAATAGAAGCACGACTACAGTTTTTATTAAATGTAGGTCTCGATTATCTATCGTTAGATAGAAAAGCAAATACACTATCAGGGGGAGAAGCTCAGAGAATCAGACTTGCTTCCCAACTAGGATCTAGATTGGTTGGAGCACTTTATGTTCTCGATGAGCCTACTATTGGGCTTCACCAAAGAGATAACGATAAACTCATTAAAACACTAGAAAACCTACGTGATTTGGGAAATACCATCATTGTTGTTGAACATGATGAGGATACTATCTATGCATCTGATTATATTATCGACATAGGCCCTAAGGCAGGCATACATGGCGGTCAGGTGATAGTTTCTGACTATTTAGATACTTTGCTGCAAGCCCCTACAAATGTCTCAAAATCAAGGACTTTGGCTTATTTAAGAGGTGAAGCTAGAATTGAGATTCCAGAGAAAAGAAGAAATAGCGATAAGGGTACTTTAAAAATAGTTGGAGGTAAGATTTTTAATATAGATAATTTAAACGCTGAAGTTCCATTAGGAAAATTGGTGACGATTACGGGAGTTTCAGGAAGTGGTAAGAGTTCATTTATGTATGAGATTTTACACAAGAATCTTCAAGCTAGATATGAAAGAAAATTTCGTAGTGCTAAAATTTATAATTGCGCCTCTTTTACTGGAACCGAATATCTATCTCGTGTCGTACTTATTGATCAATCTCCGATAGGTAGAACCCCTCGCTCAAACTTGGCAACTTATACAGGAGCTTTTACTCACATTAGAGATTTATTTGCTTTAAGTGAAGAAGCGAGATTAAAGGGTTGGAAGTCTAATAGATTTTCTTTTAATGTTAAAGGTGGACGTTGTGAAGCCTGTGAAGGTAATGGAGAAGTTGCAGTTGAAATGCACTTCTTACCAACGGTCTATGTGACTTGCGATGTCTGTAATGGAAAAAGATTTGATAAAGAAACTTTAACTGTAAAATATAAAAAGAAAAATATTTATGAAGTTTTGCAAATGACAGTTGAAGAAGCTATAGTTTTTTGGGAAGAAATTCCAGCTGTTTACGATAGAATGAAAACTCTTATGGATGTTGGTCTTGGTTATGTAAAGCTTGGTCAATCGGCGACAACCTTATCTGGAGGAGAAGCCCAACGTGTAAAAATTTCATCAGAACTTTATCGTCCATACCCAGAGAAGACTATCTATCTATTAGATGAGCCGACTGTTGGACTTCATTATGATGATGTTGCTAAATTGTTAGAAGTTTTAAATAGATTAGTGAATAAAGGCAATAGTGTTGTTGTTATAGAGCATAATATGGATATTATTAAATGTTCAGATTATATTATAGATATTGGTCCAGAAGGAGGATTAGGGGGTGGGAAAATAGTTGCGAGAGGGACACCAGAAGATGTAGCAAATACACCAGGGAGTCATACTGGAAAATATTTAAAGAAAGTTTTAAAAAAAAGTAGATAGAAACAAAAAAGGGAATGCGCAATGCATTCTCTTTTTATTTATTAAATTTCAAATTCTGCTTCCAGAACTGAGATTTCTGTTACTACTTTGAATTTTTTCTCATTTGGGTCAGTTATTCTAACGACCTTGGTTCCCGACATGATAGGTATCTTGTCGAGGTTAAAAGTTTTAATTCCTCTTATCTCTTCACCTTTTTTTATGGGTGACGATAGTTCAATTTTTTGCTGCATCCCGATATTTTCAGGATACTTTGCCTCAATAATTGTGAAGGTTACATTCATACCACTTTTCCCGACTTCAGAGTTGATGTTCAGCTCTTTGACCTTTTTCTCCTTTTTCATAATTTTCTTTTTTAGAGTTTGTACTTTATTTATATTTAATCTAATATATATCTTATGAATAGTCAACAACTTAAAAAGATAGGTCTTCCAGATAAGCCTGGAGTTTACTTCTTTAAGAAGGGTAATATAACTCTATATATTGGCAAGGCTACATCTCTCCGCTCTCGAGTTCGCAGCTATTTTAGCAAGGATTTAATTGCTACTCGTGGTCCAATGATTCTAGACATGGTCACAATTTCAACCAGCATTGAATTCCAAGAAACTGATAGCGTCTTGGAGTCTTTAATACTAGAAGCTAATTTAATAAAGAAATATAAACCGAAATATAATACAAAAGAGAAAGATAATAAAAGTTTTAATTATGTGTGCATTACGAAAGATATTTTGCCTAAGGTTATAATTGTTCGCGGTAGAGGTTTAATCAAGAAAGAATATAGCAAAGTTTATGGGCCATTTCCAAATGGTTTACAGCTTCGTGAGGCCATGAAAATAATACGCCCAATTTTTCCTTTTATAGATAACGATTCTATTAAAAAGAATAATATAGAATTTTATAAACAATTGGGATTAATACCGACAGTAAGTGTGAATATTACGAAACAAAAAAGTTCTTTTTCGGACCGGTCTGGCCCCTGGTCCTCCCTCATCCGAGGATCTGAGAAAAAGAACTTTTCTGCTTCGCAATTGGAATACAAAAATAACATAAAAAATCTTAAACTATTTTTTGAAGGCAAGAAGAAAAGCGTGGTCATAAATTTGAAAAAAGAAATGTCACTTTATGCTAGCCAAAGAGAGTTTGAAAAAGCAGGAGTTATAAAGAAAAGGATTTTTGCTCTTGGTCATATTAACGATGTGTCTCTTCTTAAAAATGAAATATCAGAAAATTCTGTTTTGGGTTATAGAATTGAAGCTTATGATATCGCTCATATGGGAGGTAGAAATATGGTGGGAGTTATGACTGTTCTTGAAAATAATGAAGTGAACAAAGCTGAATATAGAAAGTTTATTATAAAGACTCAAGATGGAGCGAACGACACTGGGGCATTAGAAGAGGTTCTTTCTCGACGTTTGCGTCATATAGAATGGGGGCTACCAAACCTTATTGTTGTGGACGGAAGTACTGCTCAAGTAAATGTGATTAAAAGAGTTCTTAGTCGTTATCAATTTGAGATACCTGTTGTGGGAGTAGTAAAGGATGAGTCTCACAATCCAAAGGCTTTATTGGGTGATGAAAATTTAATAAAAAAATACAAGAAACAAATTTTACTTGCAAATAACGAGTCTCATAGGTTTGCAATTGCCTTTCATAAATTAAAAAGAAACAAAAATTTTTTGGTTAAAAATAATCTCCGTAAAATTTATCAATAAAAAAGTCCTCGAATGAGGGAAGATGAGGAGCTAGACATTTTTTCTTGAAAAAATTTGCTCCGATTTTTATTTCAAACGTTGGACGTCTGTTTTATTATTGATATAATGTATCCATGATAAAAGTTGGGGTTATCCGTGGGGGAATAAGTTCTGAATATGAAGTATCTCTAAAGACAGGGAGTAATGTTCTTTCTCATTTACGAGGGAAAAAATTAAATAGCATTTATAAACCTATTGATATTTTAATCGATAAGGATGGAACTTGGCATATTAATGGTAAACCAGTCTCAATAAGCGATGTATTTCATTCTGTGGACGTCATTTTTAATGCTTTACATGGTGATTTCGGCGAAGATGGTAAGGTCCAGCAAACTCTTGATCAATGGGGTATTCCTTATACAGGTTCGGGGGCTTTTGCTTCTGCCTTAGGCTACAATAAAGTTCTTGCAAAAGAACAATTTTCTTTACTGGGAATAAAAACTCCTAATTATTTAGTTATACCTAAATATAATGAAGTTATGGATGAGAGTATTAATATTTACTCAAGGAATATATCAAAACATATACATGAGATACTTCCACCTCCTTGGATAGTTAAGCCTCTTTCTGGAGGTTCTTCTGTTGGAATGAAGATGTGTAAAACTTATGTTGATATTGAGAATGCCTTCATGGAAGGGGTAAATAAAGATACTGATGTTCTAGTGGAAGAACTTATTGAAGGGAAAGAAGCTACTGTTGGCGTTATCAATAATTTCCGAGACAAGAAGGTGTACGTTCTTCCTGTTATTGAGATAAGAATTCCTAAGAATAAAAATTTCTTTGATTTTGAAGCAAAGTATACTGGGGTTTCTGAAGAGATTTGTCCAGGAAATTTTTCTAAGGAAGAGAAAGTTGAGCTTGAAAGATTGGCAGAGCTTATTCATGTGGGGCTTAATTTAAATCATTACTCTCGAAGTGATTTTATTGTGCATCCAAAGAAGGGTATATATGCTTTAGAGGTTAATACCTTACCTGGGCTTACTGATGAATCTTTAATTCCAAAAATGTTGAATGCTGTTGGTTCGGATGTTCCTTCGTTCCTAGATCATATTATTAAATTGGCTCTAAAAAGATAATTATTAAATAAATATAATTACAGGTTAATTATAGATTTTTTTGTTATATTCACATATGAAAATTTCAATCTTGGGTTATGGTGTGTTTGGTTCAGCTATTTCGTCACGTCTTGTTTTAAAGGGTCATACAATAGTTAAGGAAGAGATTTTAGATAGCGATATGATTCTTGTCGCTGTACCTTCTTATGCTGTTATAGATACTTTAACTTCTCATAAGAATGAAATAAAGAATCAAAAAATAATTATCTGCTCTAAGGGTTTTGATAAGGACGGAGGTCTTTTCTCTGTAGCCTTGGAAAAAGAATTTCCTAATAATCAAATATATTTCTTGTACGGTCCTACCTTGGCTGAAGAGCTTAAAAAAGGAGTATTTTCTGTCATGGTTTTAGCTGGAGGAGAAGGTAAGGAGGATTTGAAAAAGCAAATAGAACTAGATAATTTATACATAGAACTTTCAGAAGATATAGTAGGGGTACAAGTTGGTTCAGCCCTAAAGAACACCGTAGGCGTTTTTGTGGGACTCGTAGAAGGGGCAGGATTTGGAGAGAATACACAGGGCTTTGTTTATTCAAAGGGGCTACAAGAGATACAGAAAATAGGTATTCATCTAGGGGCAAAACCTAATACATTTTTAGGTTTTACTTGTGCTGGTGATTTATTTTTAAGGTCACGAAGTAGAATTCTTGGTATAGAGATAGGTAAAGGAAGATCGTTTGAAGAAGTCTCAAATGAAATGACATACCCTAAAGAGGGCATTGCATCACTTAAGGGAATATTAAAAATGGAGGGTAAGATAGGGGTAGATTTAAATTTCTTTAGGTTGATTCACTCTGTAGTATTTGAGAATATGCCAGTAAAAGACGCAGTTCAAAAACTAGCTGATATGATATAAATTTTAAAAACATAAATTAAAAAACTAGATATTAATATCTAGTTTTTTAATTTATGTTTAATTTTGTTTTCTACGGAAGATGTCTATGAAGAAAAAAACATAACTTGTTCCTTTGCTTGAAAGATTAAATAGGATAGCAAGAGTAAATAATATTAGAGCAAGCTTCGTGCTTATGAAAGATACGAGTATTGCGAGAATTGCAGATATAATAGGGAAGAGTATATGCATTCTTGCGTGTTCATTTTCTGTTTTTGTGAATGGAGCATTCTCGATTGTTTGTGATTTAATTGCATAGCTACGCATTGCAAAAAGTGAAATACCTATAGCGATAATATTTATGGCAAAGAAAATTGTTGCTGTCTGAGAATAAATATATTTACCCAAAAAGTGAGATGAAAATGGCACGAGTCCAACTAGAAAGAAAAATATACCATTTAAATTTGCAAATCTTGTGTCGATATTTTTTACCAAGACAGAGGCAATAAAATGGTGGCTTCTCCAGTATGTAAAAATGAGAGAGAAACTTAGAAGGTAACTTAAAAATAATGGATACATATTTAGGATTGAATTAATCAAAGTGCTCTCATTAACAATTCCTATAAATTCTGGTACTCGTATTTCGAAAACCAAGATGGTCATAACAATAGCAAAAATACTATCTGCAAGTTGATCTAATCTAAATTGTTTCATCTGTTAATTATATCATATAAATTTTTAACTGTGGATAAGTTAATTTTTTATAAATTCTAAATTATTATTACTAGTAATTTAAGTATCGTGATTGTGATTATTTTGAGCCAAATTTTAATCTGAATTAGATCATATTTTGACCTTTTATAAAAATTAATTTCTGTGGCTGACAATAAGGTTTAATTTTATTTAAATATTTTAGATGGTCCTGGTCTATAAATCGGGGTTCATCATCTAACATATTTCTTTCTTATTGTTTGTAAGTATTGGTTATATTTTTCCATTAAGGGCTATTGTTCTTAATTTGGAATATATAGACTGACTATCCGTTTATTGTTTTTATTCATATAAAGCTTGTTTTCCTATCAACCTTTATCAACCTTTAATAACAATATTTATATTGTTTATCAACCTTTGATATAGTATACTGAATAGCATGGACCACAATTTAATTTCAATAAGTGAAGCAGCCTCGATACTAAGCGTATCAAAGCTAACA
>JBBRTD010000010.1:0-27108 GCA_038244685.1 Minisyncoccia bacterium
ACTTACTCTGGTTCTCTAGAAAAAATGGTTCCTACAAGTTATTTAATTGATGCTTGGGGCTACAGTATTACAGATATGGCAGGTAATGTAATTGGAAAAGATATAAACGCAGTATTTACAGTTACACCAGAGGCTCCAACAGCAACAGTTGCATACTCTACAACAATGCCAACAAATGGTGATGTAATTGCAACTCTAGTTCCAAGTGAAGCGATATTAGGAGAAACAGAATATACATTTACAACAAACGATTCACATATTTTCAACTTTACTGATTTAGCTGGTAATGAAGGTTCTGTAATTGCATCAGTATCTAATATTGATAAAGTTAAGCCTGTTATTACAATAATGTCTTACGATACAAAACCAAGAAATACAAATCTAACTGTTTCAGCAAGCGTAGAAGGAGGAACATTAAATCCATCTAGTCATTTATTTACTGAAAATGGTTTCTTTGATTTTACCGCAACAGACGAAGCTGGAAATATAGCAACAAAAAAAGTTACCATCACAAATATAGACAAGACAAACCCTATAATTACTACTACAGCTGATATAACAACCCCAACAAATAAAAACGTTACTGTTACTGCAACAATGAATGAATTAGGAAAATTAAATCAATCTAGTTATTTATTCACAGAAAATGATACCTTTACTTTTATAGCGACTGATGATGCAGGAAATGTAACAACACTACCAGTTACAATCACAAACATTGATAAAGCAAATCCTGTTGTTACTATCGGAAACTATATTAAGACTCAGACAAATAAAGATATCTTAGTATCAGCAACAACAAATGAAGGTACATTAAATGCTATAAGTCATTTGTTTAAAGAAAACGGTAGCTTTAACTTTATCGCAACCGATGCAGCTGGAAATCAAACATCAAATATTGTTACAATAAATAATATAGATAAGGTTGCTCCTGTAGTTACAATTATTGGAAATAAAACAATAACAATAGCACAAGGTTCTTTGTATAAAGATGCAGGTGCAACGGCTACTGACTTAGTAGACGGAACTCTAAAGGTTGTCTCAAAAGGTGAAGCAGATACAAATATAGTTGGTATATACCAAATTGTTTACAGTGCAACAGATGCAGCCGGGAATACATCATCTGCTACAAGAACAGTAAATGTATATCACCAGAATAGCGGAAGTTCATCTTCTTCCGCCACACCAGCTATTCCTGCTACTCATGTTGACGGATGTACACCTGGCTCAGGAGATTTATTCGACAAGACAAGTGGAAAATCTTGTACAATAAAAGCAACTCCTGCAAATCCTGGTAATGGAAAAGTTCTTGGTGCTGAAAAGTTCAACTTCGTAAAACTTATGAAAAAAGGTTTGAATGGAGATGAAGTAATAGAGCTTCAGAAACTTCTTACAACTCTAGGTTACGATCTTGGAAATGCTGACGGAAAGTTTGGTACAAAGACCAAGAATGCTGTCATTAAATTCCAGATTGCAAATAATTTGAAAGGGGATGGAATAGTAGGAGCAATGACTCGCGCAATTCTAAATAAATAGCATTTAAAAGTTCACATAATAAAACCCCATCTTTACAGGTGGGGTTTTATTATGTATAATACTCCTATGATTTCTTGGCTAAAAAAGCATTTTATTCCACATGTAGGCAACGACCATCGTCCTCACATTCTAAGACCTAAAAATCTTCGCAATATTATCTTTATAGTTCTATTCTTAGAAATTTTTACATTTCTAATTCCGACACTTTCTCGTATAAATTTTTCTGGCAATATGGCTTCTGTCTTGCCGTCGATTCTTGCTAATCTTACAAATGAAGAACGTCATGCTCAAAAGTTAGATGCCTTAACGGTTAATCCAATCTTAAATAAAGCCGCTGAAATGAAGGCGACAGATATGGCAGTAAAAAGCTACTTCGCTCATACCAGTCCTGAAGGCAAGACTCCTTGGTACTGGTTAGATAAAGCTGGCTATAGTTATCAATATGCAGGGGAGAACTTAGCTATTAATTTCAGTGATTCAAAAGATGTAACAGCCGCATGGATGAATAGTCCGACACATAGAGCTAATATTGTGAAAGATAAATACACTGAAGTGGGTACTGGTATTGCAACAGGTATGTATGAAGGCAAAGAGACAGTCTTCGTAGCTCAAGTATATGCGAACCCTTATGTTGAAGTTACTCCAGCAAAAGTTATACAAGATGCCAATAAACAAATAAATGCTCTTGTCACTTCCACTAAGCCAACGGTTGAAAAGGGAATCAATGAAATAAATAATGTTATTAAAAATATTGATGCGAAAGATCAAGCTAATATCTTAGGAGCAGAAGTAAAAACAAATAACGAAGACGCCATTCTAATTAAAGCCGAAAGTCCTACTTTCTTCCAAAAAGTATTCGCTTCACCTCGAAATAATTCAAACATTATTCTATTCACAGTCTTTGGTATTATACTGATAGCTTTAATTTTAAATATTATAATAAAGATAAAACATCACCATCCTGACTTAATCACAAACGGATTAATAACTCTTGCTATCATCGGAGCAATTTTCGCCGCAAACTATTATATTAGTCATAAGAATATGATTGTAACTTCAAGTCTAGACTACTCAAGTATAAATAAATAGTTTATAATATATTCATTATTAATAAATAATTTTTATAAAATATTTATGGCAAAAGGAGACGGTCACAAAAAAGAAATTAAGAAACCTAAGAAAGTTACACCAAAGAAATAAATCTTAAAAAGAAAACACCCGATTGGGTGTTTTCTTTTTATCTGTACTTTTCTCTCCAATTATAATCTTCGTCTTCATCATCTGTCTTACTTACTATCGGCGTATTACAATTCTGGCAAATCGCATCATAAGAACGGAGCCCACAACGTGGGCAGACGGGCTCTTTCGTTTCAACTTCATTTGTTTCTTCATCTTCATCCATAAGAAGTATTATAACAAATACTTTCCAAGGCTTCAATTAACACAAATCTAGTGTTATAATACAAGCATATAATTAATTAATATATATGATTAAAAAATATTTACCTCATTTTCTATTAGCAGTATACTCAATCGAATTTATCATTGCCGGTATTGCTCCTTACTCACGTAGTGTCTGGTATGCCGAGAATGTGCCCATACTTGCCCTTGTTCTATTCATAGTTATTTTATATTGGCGAGGAATTCGCTTTTCATCTGTGGCATATATTTTAATGTTCATACTTCCTTTTATACATACGATTGGAGGGCATTATACTTTCGAATTAGTACCATTCGATTGGTTTAATCATCTTTTCGGTTTTGAGAGAAATATGTTTGATAGAGTCGGTCACTTTGCAGTTGGACTTTATGCATTGCCTATTATTGAATACTTAGTTGGAAGAAATTTAGTATCAAAGAAAGTCGTAGCTATCACATATGCAATCTTTGCTATTTCTTTCGTGGCTGTCTTTTATGAATGGATAGAATGGTGGTATGCAGAATTATTCGGAGGAAGTTCTGGAGCTGCATTCTTAGGCTCACAAGGCGACATCTGGGATGCACAAAAGGATATGTTTATGGATATATGTGGAGCCGTCTTCACTGCACTTTCATATTTAATTTATTACAAATTTAAAAAGACCGAATCTGTAACTACTCCTCTAGTTAAATAATATAAAATGATACAATAGAAACCAATGACCCAAGACCAAGCCCTTACAATAATGAAAACAGGAGTGAATATTTACCTTACTGGTAGCGCTGGCTCTGGTAAAACATATTTACTCAATAAATATATAGCTTATTTGCAAGACCACGACATCGCTTGCGCCGTTACAGCATCAACGGGTATTGCCGCTACTCATATGAATGGTATGACTATTCATGGATGGTCAGGCATTGGGGTCAGAAATATAATGGGAGAAAGAGAACTAGAACAATTAGAAGAAAAGAAGTATCTCTGGAAAAGATTCGAGAAGGCAAGAGTCTTAGTTATTGATGAAGTCTCAATGCTACATGGTTACCAACTAGATATGATAGACAAGGTATGCAAACGATTCAAAAGAAGCAGTAGTCCTTTCGGTGGACTACAAGTAATCTTATCTGGTGACTTTTTCCAATTACCACCAGTCGAGAAAACAAGAAGAGAGAATACAGAAAAAAGTAGTATGGTATTTGAGAGTGAAGCTTGGAAAATATTAAATCCGGCTATTTGCTATCTAACTGAACAGCATCGTCAGGAAGATGATGTCTTAACTGATATATTAAATACAATCCGTTCAAATAAACTTGAAGAGAAACATTACGAGCAATTAGATGCCTGCATTGGCAGAGAGCTATCCGGAATGAAAGCTACAAAACTTTACACTCACAATGTAAACGTCGACAATGAAAATGGCATAGAACTTTCCCAAATCGAAGGCAAAGAGAAAGTTTACCAGATGACATCAAAGGGCCATGAAATTATTGTTGATATTTTGAAAAAAAGTTGCCTTGCTTATGATGAACTTCGATTAAAGATTGGAGCTGAAATTATGTGTATTAAAAATAATTTTGATAAGGGCTATGTGAATGGATCACGCGGGAAAGTTGTCGGATTTGAAACTGAGTCAAATTTTCCTATAATTGAGCTTTATAATGGGACGAGGGTAACGATAGCTCCTGAACTTTGGGCTATTGAAGAGGATGGTAAAGTTAAAGCTTCTATCACCCAATTTCCACTTCGACTTGCTTGGGCAATTACCATTCACAAGAGCCAAGGAATGTCCTTAGATAACGCTGAAATTGACTTAAGAAGCACATTTACATACGGAATGGGATATGTAGCGCTCTCCAGAGTAAGAAAGCTCTCGGGTATTCGTTTAATTGGTTTTACAAAGGAATCTCTCTTAGTTGACCCTCGAATTCTTGACCTTGATCAGGACTTAAAGAATGAAAGTTACCAAAATGAATTACTCTTCAAGAAATTAAAGAAAGACGAACAAGAAAAGTTAGAAATAGAATTTATAAATAGAATGGGTGGTACAACCACAAGAAGTAGTGGTAAGAAAAAGAAAGCTCTTAGTGTTATTGACACAAAGATTCCGACTATTACCGTTACAAAAGAATTACTAGAACAAGGTAAAAATATAAAAGAAATTGCTAAAGAAAGAAATCTTACGGCTGGAACTATTACGCACCATGTTGAGAAAATAATTGAAGAATTTCCAGAAACAATTATTACCCACATCAGACCTTCACAAAAAAGTATTGACCTAGTTAAAAAAGCTAATAAGAAATTAAAAGGGGAGGAAATAGGGAAGTTAAATCCAATTAAATTAATACTAGAGAAAGAGGGCAGTCATATATCTTTCGAAGAAATTCGAATCGCCAAATTGTTCATTTGACACAACACTAAAAAAGTGATATAATACGAACATTATTAATAAAGGCACTATAATTTTATGGATAAAAATATAGACAACCTTTTGTATTCTAGGAATACAACTCACAAAGAAGAACATGCGGATAAGTATATTGATCATTATCTTGAACAATATAGAATTTATTTACATATTTTCAATAGCACGACGGATAGAAGGAATAAATCAAATGAGTTTTTTCTAGGACTAAATACTGCAATCATTGGTGCCTTAGGATATTTAGAGGCCAAAGGTGGTGCCAATAATGACTCTGTCATATTCCTCTTTGCACCATTTGTCGGAATTGCTATATGTTATTGCTGGTTTCAGATTATAAACTCATACAGACAACTAAATCGATCTAAATTTAAGGTCATTCATGAAGTAGAGAAAGGTCTTCCAATAGCATTATTCGAAACAGAATGGGAGCTTCTCGGTAAGGGTAAAAATAAGAATAAATATTATCCCTTATCTCTCATAGAAAGAAAGATTCCAATAATTTTTATAATTTTATATATTGTCATATTTACGACAAGTCTGCCTCTTAATTTTATTACAAATATATTCTAAATTAAAAAAGATAAACCACCCTGGTTTATCTTTTTTAATAGCAAACAAGAGAACTTAGTAAAAAATATATAAATAGTTTACCGTAGGCAAAATAAATAGTATAATAGCCTTATTATGGAATCAAAAACAAAAATAATCGCAACTATTGGCCCATCAAGTGAGTCCAAAGAAGTAATATTAGAGCTTATAAAGCACAATGTGAATATAACTCGACTTAATTTTTCTTGGGGCACACATGAAGGTCACAAAAAAGTTATAGATAATATAAGAGAAGCATCAGCGGAATGTGGTATGAAAATAGAGATAATGCAAGATTTATCTGGACCAAGAGAGCAAGTGGGCGGAGAGCATCATTTTGGCGGAGAAGAAAAAGGGGAAGTTATCACTGAAAAAGATAAGGATGATTTATTCTTTGGAATAGAACAAAATGTAGACTATGTAGCTCTTTCTTTCGTCGGATGTGCCGATGACATATTAGAGTTAAGAAATTTAATCAATGAAAAAGGAGGAAATCAGAAAATTATTGCTAAAATTGAACGTAAGATGGGTTTTGAAAATTTAGATGAAATACTAGATGTGACCGATGGAATTATGGTTGCTCGCGGAGATTTAGGTAATGAATATCCATTAGAAGAAATACCTTTCATACAACATAAAATGATAGAGAAAGCGAACGGAAAAGGCAAAATGGTTATAGTGGCAACTCAAATGATGCTTTCAATGGTAGAGAGTCCTACTCCTAGTCGCGCTGAAGTTTCAGATGTTGCATATGCCATAATCGACGGAGCGAACGCTGTTATGCTTTCAGAAGAGTCAGCTAAAGGTAAGCATCCAATAGAAGCAGTAGCCATGATGGAAAGAATTGCCCTTACTGCAGAGAAACATTTACAGATAAAAGATATTACTATTTAATTTAAAATAAATCGAATGACCAAACAAATTTATATTACGAGAAAGATTCCAGAAGCAGGATTGAAGTTACTAAGAGAAAAAGGAATAAGTTTTGATATGGGTACAGAATCTTACCCTCCAACCAAAAAGGATATTATTAAAAAACTAAAAGCAAAACCTTACGACGGAGTAATCTCTTTCTTAACAGACCCAATCGATAAGGATGTTTTCGAGGCTTGCCCAACTGCTAAAATTTTCGCAAATTTCTCTGTCGGTTTTAATAATATTGATTTAGAAGTTGCTAAAGCAAAGGGAATTGAGGCTTCAAATACTCCAGGAACTTCAAATACAGCTGTCGCTGAGCATACTGTCGCTCTTATGATGGCTCTTACAACTCGAATAATCGAAGGCGATAAATATATGAGAAGTGGAAAGTATAAAGGCTGGGACCCAGAATTACTTGTCGGTACTGACATGAAAGGTAAAACTATTGGATTAATTGGAGTAGGAGCAATCGGAGCTGAAGTAGCAAGAATTCTCCATAAGGGATTTGGATCAAATATTATATATAGTGATGTAATAGAAAATAAATTATTAGAAGAAGAAACAGGAGCAATTAAAAAAGAATTAAATGAAATTATAAAAACTGCCGATATTATATCTCTTCATTGTCCACTTCTTCCTTCGACTACACATTTAATAAACAAAGAAGCTCTTACTTTAATGAAAAATTCTGCTTTCTTGATAAATACATCTCGTGGACCAGTTGTCGATGAGAATGCACTCGTAGAAGCTCTGAAAAATAAAGTGATAAGAGGAGCCGCTTTAGATGTCTTTGAATTCGAACCTAAATTAGCTCGTGGTTTAGCCAAACTTGAAAATGTAATCTTAACTCCTCACATAGCTTCAGCTCGTGAAAGTACAAGAAATTTAATGGCAGAAATGTCAGTTAAAAATATCATATCAGTTCTAGAAGGAGGTAAAGCAATAAATAGTGTCATTAAGTAATAAAAATCCCCATTAAATTTTATTTAATGGGGATTTTTATACACAGAGACGATAGACTATATTTGCTATAGATATTATAATAAAGGTATTAATAAATAATATATAAATATGAAATATACATCATTAATTTTCATGGGGGTTTTGCTTTTCACTTCTGTATCATATGCAGAAGATATCGCTACTCCAACAAAACCAAGAGAAGAATTTAGAAATTTAAGAGCTGGAGAAAAACAGTTATTAGATGCAACAAAAGTAGAATTTAAGAAAAATATTGAACAGCAAAGAGCTGAAGTTAAAAACTTAGTTGCAGATAAAAGGGCTGAACTAAAAAAAGAATTAGATTTAAAAAAGGCAGAAGCTACAGACATAATTAAAGCTAAAAGAGATGAATTTAGAAAGGAATTAGATTTAAAGAAAGAAGCTGCCAAAACTAAAATAACACAAGCAAGAGAAACTCTCAAAAAAGATATTCTTAAAATAAAAGATGAGAAAAAGAAGGAAACTGTCCTAAGAATCAGTAAAAACATAGAAGAGTTAAATACAAAAGCTATTAGTAATTTAACAGAACAGACAACAAGAATAGAAGGATCTTCTTTAAAAATAGAAACTCGTGCAAACGAAGCTAGTGCAAAAGGCATTGATGTCACAGCAGTCCGTACTCTTATTGCTAAAGCAAAAACTGCAATTGCAGAAGCAAAAGCAGCAATTGTAATACAATCAACTAAAATTTATATCACAAACATAACAACAGAAGCAGCATTACCTGGCACAATGAAAACAATTAAAGAAAGCTTAAATACTGATATCAAAGCTCTTCGAGAAAAAGTTAAAGCGGCTCACACAGCAACAAAAGAAGCCGCCGTTGCTCTTTATCAAACTCCTAGAATAAATGAGATAGCAATACCAGCAGATAGTACAATAAAAGTCGAAGGTTCAACTACTACTTCTAACTAATAAAATCTATGTCTAAAAAAATATTATATACAGTCATAGCAGTAATTATATTTGTAATTCTTGCTCTCGTATGGAAAAATTATAAAAAAGAAAATGTTACTCCTATTGCAAATGAAAATTTACCCGCACAAATAAACAATAATCAATCACAAAATGACTCACCAAAGTCAATAAATGATGAATTAGATAAGATGGAAATAAATGCAGGTATTGATACAGACTTAAACTCTGTTGACAAGGACATAAAAACTCTCTAATTTAAAAATTATAATAGGGGAGACAGAGAATAAACCCATATAACAGTGGGTTTATTCTCTATTTTATAGATAATATTTTACAATCCTTGACAGAACAGGGGATGAATGATACTATATGAATACATTGAAAAACTCCTTGTGTGTATGAGTGTTTCAATATTAATTTTGAAACACGCAATATAATATAATATGTATAATAATACAAAACAAAGAGGCTCAAACAGAGCCCCTAATTCGGGCGGTAGTAGCAGTAGATTTTCTGGTGGTGGAAACCGAGGCGGTTTTTCTGGCAGAAGTGGTGGAAGTAGTCGTAGTGGAGGCAGAAATAAAAGAAAGTCTTCATATGAAAGAATCGACGTTTCAAGATTTATTAGTAAATCAACTGTCATCGAAAAAGAAGAAATTTATTTACCAACTCACACTTTCAGTGATTTTAAAATAGATGCCAAGTTAAAACTTGCGATTGCAAATAAAAATTATGTATATCCAAGTCCAATCCAAGACAAATCTATATCTTATGCTCTTGAAGGAAGAGATATTCTAGGAATAGCAGATACAGGAACAGGTAAGACTGCAGCATTCTTAATTCCAATTATAAATAAAATAATTGGTAACAGAGATGAGACAGCAATAATCATAGCTCCAACTCGTGAGCTAGCTATTCAAATAGAAAATGAATTTAATGATCTTGTGCGTGGAATGAAAATTTTCGGAGTTGTTTGTGTCGGAGGTGCACCTATCTCTGCTCAAATAAGAAGTCTCCACAGAGAATGTAACGTTGTTATAGGAACCCCAGGAAGACTAGTAGACCTTATGAAGCGCGGTGAAATAGACCTATCTACCACTCGTTCAATAGTATTAGATGAAGCAGATAGAATGCTTGATATGGGATTTATCGACGATATAAAATTCTTATTAGAAAAAACTCCATCAGATAGACAAGGATTTTTCTTCTCAGCGACATTACCAAAACCAATCGAGAACTTAATCGAACGCTTTGCTAGTAATCCAGTAAAAGTTATGGTAAAGACTCGTGAGACTTCAAAGAACGTCGAACAAGATGTTGTAAGAATCGCTCACGGCACAGATAAGATAGATACTCTTTGTCACTTGCTTGATAATACAGATGAATTTAAAAAAGTTTTAATTTTCTCAGAAATGAAGCATTCAGTTGAAAAGCTTTCTGTTGAATTAATAAAAAGAGGGTATAAAGCTGGGTCAATTCATGGTGACAAGCGTCATAATGACCGTCAGCGTACCCTTCTAAAATTCAGAAATAATGAAATACACATAATGGTCGCTACTGATGTCGCAGCCAGAGGTTTAGACATTCCTGAAGTCACTCACGTCATAAACTACGAAATTCCACAAACTTATGATACTTATATCCACCGAATCGGTAGAACAGGTAGAGCAAGTAAGAAAGGTGTCGCTTTGACATTTGTAGGCTAAACTAAGTCATTTGCAAAATTAAATAAGATGATATATTCTATATACAATATATTTTGATTTTTTAACCAAACTCTTTAATTATGAGTAATAAGCATAACAAAGAAAAAGCCGTGAAAAGGGATCGGCTTGAAAAGGAAAAAAGAGAAAGGATGATCAAGAGAGAAACCAAGAAAAAATCTGAAATCGAATTTCTCCAGATCTTTGAGGAAAAGAAAAAAATCAGCAAATTAATTTATGCATGAAAAAATATCGGGGTTGTAGCAATACAGCCTCGATATTTTGCTATCTACATTGTTAATTGTAATAAAACAATACAATATAAAATGCCAAATATACGAAAGGGGGCTTATTCGGGGGGCTTTATACAGATATCGAGTTTTAAGCGACCGTTTATAGTATACTAATGTCGTAAAAGATATATTGTACGACACTCTCATATAAAATAAGCTAGGACTATAAAGGGGCTTTCGGACTATTTCCTTACCCCCTTTTAGCCAAAATGGTCGCTTAATTATTTCTCTGCAATACAAGAATTAAAACTACGAACTTGTTCATTATATTTATTTATTTTTTCTTTTATAGAAATGATAAGTTTATTATATTCATTTACTAAAATATTATAACTATCAATTTGATTGTTTGTCGTTAGCCCCTCTGAGACTGCCCCACTGTCGATTTTGGCTCTTTTTGAAGCTAGCTCAACTTCCATGTCTTTAGCTCTTTTTTGATCAATAGTAATGATTCCACGTAAAACTTCATCTATAGATGGACAAGCACTCTTAGGCAAACCGAAGTGCTGAACAGCAATCCAGACACTTTTGCCATTATAAGTGCCTTGGCCTACAGCTACGCCTATATCTTTATACCTATCATTTAAAATATTTGCCCGATGACCAGGACTTGCCATCCATGCATCGACAAGTGACTTATCGTCTTTAAAGTTACCTAAGGCTAAGTTCTCACCGATAATTATATATTCGTAGCCAACTTGTGAACCTAAATCACCTACTCCGATTCCACTTGGTGAACTGTGTTCAAAATATTGCTTTACAAACATATCTTGTAATTTTTTTTCTGCAGAAAAATCTAATTTTGAGTTTTCTGTTAAAGCAGGCAAATTACCATTTAAAGCTCTCTGCTGATTTGTGATGGCAATAACATTCTTATTTGATAGATTGATACTCTTTAAGTTGTAAGTTAAGTAAGCTTCTGGAACAACAAGAGCTCCAGGAGCTTCTATCTTAGTTAGTGACTTAGTATTATCTACTAAAACTTTTGTTAAGAGATCTTCTACTTTATCTTTATATGCAGATGAAGATAGACCAACCTTATCCTGAACATAAGGAACTACTTTATCATAAAATGATTTGTAGTTATCTTTAATAACAACAATCAATACAATAAGAATTATTACTATTATAATTTTATTTAAAATTTTCATTTATTTAATTATTTACAAGAGGATGATAATGTATACCCAGCTTTTTCAGCTTCAGATATATTTGCAAACCATACTTCATTCTTGGGTAATATTCTCTTTGCCCCGGAACAAGATGACGTATAATATAGTTTACCATTTTTTGAAGCGACATACATTCTTTCTTTATTCAAAAGCGGATGATTCCCTTCACTCGTATTTATTACACTAGCAGTAATATCCCCTTCATTTTTTATAATATCCATCTCTTTACTTTTAAGACTTAAATTACTTGTATTTTCTGTTTGAGAGATAGACAAGCGCCCTAGCCCAAATGAAGCTATACCAACTAAAAATACCACGCAAAGACACATGAGAGTTGTAGTGTCAAGACCTATTTGGCCCTTGATTTTATCCATAAAATCATTTATACTCATATAAGTTTAATTATAAATCATTTGCAAGTAGTTTGCCTATACCTTTAAGAAACTATTCGCTTAAATAAAAAATATGGCACATAGAAAAGCCGGTGGTTCCGCCAAAAACTTAACAGATTCAAACCCAAAGTATTTAGGTACTAAGCTTTACGCTGGAGAAAAAGCAAAGGCTGGATCTATTATCATTCGTCAAAGAGGTACTAAAATTCTTCCAGGAAACAATGTTGGACTAGGTAAAGATCATACTCTATTTGCTCTTAAGCCCGGAACAATCAAATTTGGAACTAAAAGAAAAGTTAATTTCAACAGAACATCATCCGTCAAAAAGATAGTTCACGTAATATAATATAAATAAAAATCTCTCAACCAATTGGTTGAGAGATTTTTATTTATGCTTTCATGACAACTATCTCACACTTCCCTTTCTTATTACCCTTTTTAATTTCAATACTATGAGTTCCAACTTCTTTTATATGATCCATAACAATAGCATCTACTTCTATATCTACGCCTGTTATTTCTTTAATGGCTGAAGCTATGTCTCTTGGGCTTACTGACTTAAATAAGTGACCCTTTTCATTTGCCTTAACCCCAATTTCAATTTTACGATTATTTATAGATGAGATTATAGAGTCAAAGGCTTTTTCTTCTTCTTCTTTCTTTTTGCCCATCAGAGCTTTCTTAGAAGCTAGTCCAGATAAAGCTACTGGTGTCGCAAGTACAGCTAAACCTTTAGCTATTAGAATATTTGCATATCCATCTTTAAAATCTTTTACATCATATCTATTCCCTACTTTTGGCACATCTGTATTTAAAATAATTTTCATACAATTTTATTCTTTAGCTTTTAATATTTCGACAGCTTTGTCCATTTGTGGATCACGTTTAGCTTCATAATCCTTTACAGTAAATGGTACTTTTATATCAGGTTCTAAACCGGCAGATGAAATAGAAATACCGTTTGGAGTAAGCCATTTAGCCACAGTAACCTTAAGTGAAGTCGTAGGAGTTATATCTACTAATTCCTGAACAGAACCTTTCCCGAAAGTTTTCTCCCCTACCAAAGTTGCTACTCCATGCTCTCTTAGTGCTCCAGCTAAAATTTCAGAAGCAGAAGCAGATCCACCATCCACAAGAACAACAAATTGTAATTTATCATTAAAAAGTTTTGGTCCGTGACTTCTATAATATACAGGTTTATGACTTACACCAAAATCTTCACTGACAATAACTTTCCCTTCATTTATAAACCAAGAACCAATATTAACTGCAACGTCTAGGTAGCCACCAGGATTACCTCTTAAATCAAGAACAAGTTTATGACTTCCTGATTTAGAAAATTCGTTTAAGGCCTTAGCAAATAAATTATCTGAGTTTTCAGAAAAACTATAAAATTTGATAACAAAAATATTATTCTCAGGGAGAACTTCTGTCTCTATAGTTGGTATATCAATAGTATCTCTTATGATAGTTATATCGCGAGTTTCGTTTTCTCCCGTACGAAGGATTGTCAAAACTACAGGTGTCCCTTTCTCTCCGCGAATTAAACTAATAGCTCCATCAACTGACACATCATTCATACTGGCTTTATCAATTTTAAGAATCTTATCTCCTTTCTTTATTCCAGCCTTCCATGCTGGAGTATCCTTCAAAGGAGCAATAACCGTCAAAACCTTATCTTTCATACCTATTTCAGCTCCAATGCCACTGAAAGACCCCTTAATTTCGTCTTTAAAGAGCTTATTATCATCAGGATTAAAGAAAGTGGTATATGGGTCGCCTGCCGTTGCTGCGAGCCCTGAAATAGCGCCCCAGACGCGATCTTGGTCGGTAATTTTCGTAGAGTAAATTGATTTATCTTTTAAGACATTCCAGGCTTTCCAAAAAGCACTGAAGTCTGCTGTTGTTTCGAATGTTGGATTTTTATTTACAACAGAAGCAACTTTGTCTATTTCTGGACGATGAGAGTAGCCCATGTAAAGACCAATTCCAAAAACTCCACTTAGTAGAATAACTGATACTACTATATAGCTTATTTTTTTATAATTTATTTTTATTTTCATCATATTAATTATTACAAAATTATTGTACATTTTCAAGTTTTAAGGCAGAAGGAGTGTATTTATTCGATGGATCCCATAACATCCAAGAGGTCAGACCATTATCGTAGACAGCTTTAATTTCCGCTTGAATTAATTCTTTGGTATAGACTGCTCCCATATCAAAATCTTGTAACCAAGGACGAATTTTATTTTTATCACCTGATACTTTATTAGTTTTATTTATTGCTCCAAGTAATGCTCTGTTTATAACTTCGTATGGATGTTCACTTGGATTTTTAAATCCGGCATGACCAGCTGGGTAATGAGACGGATAAACCATAGGACAAAGATAATCAAAATATGGTAATGCTTTTTCCCAAACTTGGCCAATACCCATATCGTCGTTTGCTTCAGTTGTTAATCCAAATAAATCTGCAGAGATAGGAATATTTACGTCTTTCTTTACTTCCGATGATAGATACTTAAAAAATTTCTCGATATTATCAGACCTAGTCTCCCCTTCTTTCAAATGATAATTTATATCTTTCATATTTCCATCCGAAGGATATCTTATATAATCGAAATTAATCTCATCGAAGCCTTCATCGTAAGAACTTTTGGCAATATTAACAATATAATCATGAACTTCTTTATTGGCAGGATCTAAGAATGACAAGCCCTTACGATCTTTCCAGACAGTTCCATCACTCTTGCGAGTTACCGCCAAGTCTGGCCTTGATTTTGTCATATAAGGATCCTGGAATACAGAAACACGGCCAATAATATAAATATTCTTCTTGTGAAGCATATCAGTTAAAGCTCGGACATTCGCTATTCGCTTTTCAATACTTCCCGCTTTTTTTAATAATGGATTTTCCATATTAAAACTAATTCTTCCTGTGGAGTCTTTCACATCGATGACAATAGCATTTAATTCTGTCTTATCTATTATATCTATAACTGAATCTCTAAATTTAGGAGAACCCGCAACCCAACTTGATATATAAACTGCTTTTAAATCCTTAGGAGTGCTTACATGAGTAACGACAATAGGACTCGCAGCTGGAACTTCAGGAGTATTCACTATTGGCTCTATTGTATTAAAATCAGGAGAAATATCACCAGAGACAACAGCGCTGTCACTATTATATTCTACTTGGTTTTTTAAAAATGGTAGTACAAAATATATAAACAAGCCCGCAATAATTAATGCGAGTATTATAAAAATAGATAATTTAACAAATTTTTTATTTTGCATTTTATTCTCCAGATCCTATATTATCGACAAATGATTTTATTCTATTTTCATCTTTACCCATACGAACCTTAGCCTCTAAATAAAACAAGTAAGCTAAATAAACAATACTAAATCCTGTAATTATGAATAATACCTTCCTCCAGCTTTCGTAAAATCCCGAGTATGGCAAAATAGCAACCCAGATACCAATAAAAAATAGTGTTCGTTCTTTTCTCATGCTTTTATTATAGCGCATTTATTTGGGCTCCACAATCACGACAAATTCCCCTCTTTGTTTATCATTATTATCTGTAAAATAAGCCAATACTTCTTCTGGAGTACCTTCTACAAATTCCTCAAATTGCTTTGTTAATTCCCTACCAATAACAATTTTAAAGGTTGGAGCATGCTCGATTAATGATGTTAATGTTTTTATAATTCGGTGTGTAGATTCATAAAAAACAATAACTCTTTTACTGTTAGCTATTTCTTTAAAAAGAGTCTCTCTTCCTTTTTTATGAGGCAGAAATCCCAAGAAAACAAATTCTGCCGAGGATACACCACTTGCAGATAGCGCTGTGATTAAAGCGCTGGGTCCAGGTATTGGAACAACCTTAATATCATTTCCAAATTCTTTTTTAACATTTGCAACAAGCATTACTCCAGGATCAGAAATACAAGGAGTTCCTGCGTCTGAAACTAAAGCTAGGTTTTTACCTTCTCTTAACATTTTTATAATATTTGATTCTTTGTTATCGGTTGCATGAGCATTGTAGCTCATAGTCTTGGCTTGAATGTCATAACGATTTAGTAAAACCCTAGTAGTGCGTGTGTCTTCACACAAAACAGTATCAACTTCTTTAAGAATGCGAACAGCACGGAAAGTAATATCTTCTAGATTTCCAATGGGAGTTGCTACTATATATAATGTTCCTATCTCTGTATTCATAGTGTGATTCTAACATAAAAAAAACAGCATGGAAATCGATTTTAATCGATTTCCATGCTGTAAATTTAATTTACAATCAGAGTTAATAATTTAGGATAATCCTAATGTCTTTGATTCTGATAAACAGGCCAACACCTACACATGAGACAACAAAAATAATTGCTCTTACGGTAGGAAAAACAAAAGCATCTTTCCCCTTTAGGAGATAAAAAATATAATCACCCAATCCTGACGCGAAAGCATAAAGTGCCAGAATAATACAAGCAAGGGTCAAAAATTTTAATAACTTTCTCCTTCTTTGCAATGCGTACCTTAAGTTAATCATAGCGGATGGTTTTATTAGTTAACAACAAAATTTTATAACATTGTATTACAACTTTGTAAAATATGCAACTTATTTTCAGTGGTCCAACCACTGAAAATAACGATATTGTTTAAAAATTAATACTTATAAAATAAGGCTATTTTTTTACCAACGGTCCAACCACTGTAAAATCTATATATTTATTGATTATTATGGTAAATATGATATAATACCCTTAAATAATAACCTTTAATCCGGCAAAAGGATGCCGTAGACACAAAAAAATGGATACAAAAAGCTCTTTCAACGACGAATTATTAGCCAACAAATCGGCTAATCAATCATTTTTTTTACAACAAAACAAAAACAACAACGATGAGGAAAAGTTTGAGTTCAATCTCAATCACGATGCAGAACCTGCAATAATTCCGAGTTAATTTTGGATTGTAATAAAAATAAAACTTGAGTTACTTTTAGGAGTAGCTCATTTTTTAATTATCTTACTTTGACTTATTTAGTAAATGTGGTAATATAATTAAAACTAAAAATCCACTGCCATGAAAGCAAAAACAAATGATCTTGATGATTCTCCGTTTGGGGATTTTAAAAAATTTGAAGAAGAGCTCTCAGTAAAATTGGGAGAAGAAGGAGTACGCAGTACTAAAACATACGACCATCTTGAAACTATCGACATGGTTGATACGTATTAAGTAAAATATTAAAAATGCCCACTTGTATACTTAATATATACAAGTGGGCTATTTTCTTGTAAAAAACCTTAATTTTTGCTACTTTATATAGGTAGTATTTATTTACTTGGCCCTATCGTCTAACGGTTAGGACATCGCCTTCTCAAGGCGGCAATCTGGGTCCGATTCCCAGTAGGGTCACAAAGTAAAACGCCCCAAAAATTATTGGAGCGTTCCTTGCATTGTTAAAATAATTAACTTTTTTAAACATTTCGATAAAACTCTTTGAAAATCTGATCTACTCTTTTTGAATTTTTATACAATTCATTTCTTTTTTTAAAAATAATTTGAATAATTTTTTTTATAGTATCAACATTTTCCCAGAAAATTTTATTAACCTCTTTATATCCTTCACTTGAAATCATAACAGGCTCATTCAACCCAGGGTTGTAATCCGTGACCAATGCAACTGATGCATAATTTATTCCATACTCTCTAGCAAGATAAACCTCAGGATACAATGTCATGTTTATGATATCCCACTCATTCTTTATGTAAAATTGACTTTCTGCTCTAGTTGAAAATTGTGGCCCTTCAATTACTACACAAGTCCCCTTTTCCACCAACATTTTGTTGTATTTTTGAGAAATAACTTTTATCAAGAAATCTCTCGTATCTTCGCAAAACGGAAATTCCATTGGCAAATGAGTAAAGGATGATGCCGGTTCAAGAGTGTCAACTCGTTTTGTAAAATCAAGATACTGATCAGTAATAACAATTGAACGTGGAGGTATTTCTTTTTTAAGACTACCACATACACAAAATCCAATTACATGAGTAACCCCTAAATCCCTTAGTGCTTTCATATTTGCACGATATGGAATTCTATGAGGAGGATATATGTGACCTATTCCATGCCTTGGCAAAAACAAAAAATTACTATTTTTTGTTCCATATTGTTTAATAAATGAAGATGGTTCTCCAAATTTTGTTTGAATACCATCATACACCTTTAATACAGGAAAGATTGAATCTAGATCATAAAGACCCGATCCAGATATAATTGCAAGTTTACAATTTTTCATGATAAATTTTTTTAAATATGATTAAAAAAAGTCTTTTATTTACTAATTCATCAAATGATTTATTTTCACAAGACCGACAATGAGACCAATAACATCCACCACCATAAAGAAATCCACTTTTAATAGATAATTCATGATAGTTTTTTATATTTGTATCTTTAATCTTGGTCTTTTCAAGATAGTTCATACTCAAAAAAGTATCTAAATCAACGATACCTTCTTTTTCAAAGGGGCAGACCCCAACAGAACTATCAGGGAAGAGTGTAAATTGCTTACCGTAACAAGGGCAATCAATCCGAAAGGGCAATTTCATTTCAAGAACGGAAAGTCTCTTTTTTAATTGAAACTCAAGTCCTATTAGTTCTTCATAATGCCTGTTATAAATATGGCTTAGTGCTTTCAAATATTCACTATTATTAACTTTGATATTACGAATAAAATTAATGGCCATTTTTTTAACTTTTAAATCCCTTAAAAGAATCAAAAAATTATCAAAGTCGTTAAATAATTCAATACTACCAATAACAGAAATAGATAAATCAATACCAAATTGTTTAGACATTACAATCTTTTCACATAGGAGATCGAACTGTTTTTCTGAAACATTTTTTGACATACAATGAACATTCTTACTACCATCTAAACCAAATGCAATATGGACAAAAGGATATTTTGCCAGATTACATAAGTCTTCCATAGTCATAAGATCAGCATTCGTAGGTATATATACTTTTACATTTTGATAGAAGAACGATTTTAATTTCATATTTCGAACATAATCCAGTAATGAAAACAAAAGATCCTTTCTTAATAATGGATCACCCCCATAAGGAATAATCCAAAGTTCTTCTGCACATTCAGAATTAGTTTCAAAAATGAAAGAAATCCAACCATCTACCATGTTTCTTATTTTTAAATCATTTATATTTTCAATAGACAATTGTCTTTTGGGAAAATCACAATGATTACAAGTAAGATTACATCGCTGAGTAAAAGATAAATACAATGAATTAACAGATTTCATTTGTTCGCTTATATATTTTAACTTAACATCGAGAAAAACTAATTCATCTTTTTTTGATGAAAATAATATTTTCTTTTCAAGAAAAGTATCTATAAGTGAAACTGGGATACTTTTAAATTCTCCCTCCGTTAAAGATTTGAAAATTTCTACGGGAACGAGATGAATATCAACTGCAAAATTATCAAAAACAACATACTCGCCCGCATTAATTTTTAGAAATCTAAAATTACTACTTAGTTTCATATTTTAATATTAAATTGTAAAAGATAAATTAAATTTTTATAAATAAAAGTCCTGTACTAAAAAGTAACAGGACTTATATCAAAGAAGTAATCCTAAGAACAGTTATTTGATCTCAGGAAATTTGTCATTGAGGTATTGGCGTAATCCCTCAACCTGTTCAGATTTGAAAGTAATTGCTACTCCGTTGTCAGAGATTTTTAGATCTCCCGAAGAATTCAATTCACCTTCTGGGCAGCAACCTTGCGACCCACAAAAAACAACAGTACCCTCTCCTTTTGGAGACTGCCGGTACATCTTTTTTTGGACTGATTTTTTCATGATTAATTTATATTAATTAATTAAAAAAATTTAATGAACTCAAATATGATTATACATTCTAAGTCTAAAATGTCAATATATTAAAAAGAAAGAATTATAACTTACTAATTGCAAAATTAATCATTTTTATACTCTTACTTTGACCCCCTTCGGAGGTATCATTTATATGTTTTATTGACCAATCTAACATGCTCTTAGTTTCTTTATAAAAATTTATACACCACTCGGCTGAAGATTTTTTTGAAACACAATCACCATAATTAATGGTATATAAAATTCTGGCCATTGTTAAAATAGCAAATGATTGATATTTTTTTTTATTCATCCAATCGGCACCATTCTTATAGTTTGACCAATTTTCAATAAGTAGATTTTTGGCAGTTTGTACAACCTCCTTTTTACTAATAGGTTTTATTAATAAAGATATTTTATCACCGTAAAAACTAAAGTTGCCTTTTAATAAAATAAATCTATTAATAATCCAATCCTCTGATAGTTTAATTTTAGAAAATTTACAAACAGAACTTTTGTACCAATACGTATCATTTTTATGATATTCATAAATTGTCTTTTTTGTAGCAATACAAAGTTCAATATTATTTACTGGTCTTTTTTTATTAGAAAAATGTCTGCGTAATTTATTTGCTACATCTATATCAATTTCTTTTTTTGTAACAACCAAAATATCATAATCACTAGATTTCGGGTCAAAATAATCTAAAACAATTGAGCCAAAAGGATAAATGCCCGATAAATTTATACCAATAGTTTTTTTAAGATACTCAATTTCCTTACTTAAGACTTGCTTAATTAAAAATTTTCTATAAATTGAATTATAAACCATTTCATCAATACTTTGATATTGTTTTATTTCACTTCTTATTTTTTTCATTTTTTTCCATGCTGGGTTTGAATCAGGACTATTTATGTCGAATTTAATTATTTCATTGTTAAAAATAGTATATATAAACTCATTATTTACGACGTCAACCCAATTATTATACTTAATGTTTTTCTTAAGTGCAGAAATTAATTTAGAATCAGCTATTTTTGGTATTTGTATAAAAAAATTGCCAGATTTATTAATATCAAAAACACATAGTGGTATTTTTAAAATATCATGCTTAAATTGATTATAATTATTTAATTGTTGTTTTTCTATATTACAAAAGTATGATTTCATATATTTTATATATATAATATATTACCATATTTATTAAATTATATGATTATACAATAAATACCCTTATCTACCTTGCAATCTAGCTATAATTATAAATTCACTCAATTATTACAAACAAAAAAAAGAAACCATTTCTAGTCTCCTTTTTTAATAAATTTTTACTCAACTACTTTTAGTGTTGGTAAATTTTGCCACCAACTGATAGCTGGACCTGGAACTGCCGAGTAACCCCAATATGTTTTTTCATCCTCGGTAGGAACAGCTGGAACATACCAGCCAATCTGATCCGACTTGTCACCCATGCCGTTAGTTCTTTTTCCAAGAGCATCAATGTCTTCAATTTTTTCATTCTGGTTCTTTGCTGCGCAAGGAGCACAAAGCAGATTAACAAGAGAAGACGAATAGCCACGCCATAATTTGACGTTATTCGCCCCGCAATCCTGGCAAAAATATTTAGCCAGAGAAGCAGATTTCAGATAAAATTCATTTATTGGAAAATACGCCAGCTTGTTTGCCAAATATAAGGCTTTTCTGGGATTTTTCAAATGAATGAATGGCAGGGATGGATTGCAACCACGTGATTTTTTCCACCTAGCATGGAGGACGACGTACTCAGCCGAATCAATCGGGTACTTTTTAAAGACCTTTTTCATATAATCAATATTTAGTGAATTTAAATTTACATTACAATTAAATGTAACTTTTGGCAAGACATATAATAAATCTCTTAATGTAATATATTGCTCATTAAAATTTAATAAAAAAAATATAAGATTAAATTATTTAATATCTCAAATGGTGTATACTATGTGAATGAAATATCTAGCAAAAGCTCTTAAGAGAAAAAAAGAGCGTGGTTTTACTCTCATCGAACTTCTGGTTGTAATAGCAATTATTGGAATATTATCTAGTGTAGTATTGGCATCTTTAAATGGAGCCAGATCAAAATCAAGAGATGCAAAAAGACTTTCTGATTTAAAACAAGTACAATCTGCGATAAATATGTATTTTAATGATAATGGTTCATATCCTCCCAGCGGCAATGCATGGCACGGCAATTGCTCAGGATATGGCTCGTATGGAACAACAGGAGCAACAGGATACATTCAAAATCTTGCACCAACATACATCAAAGAACTTCCAATTGACCCTAAGCAAACTGCAAGTGGTTGTTATTTGTATAAGTCTGGTTCTCCCAGCGAATACATGTACTTAGTCTATGGAACAGTTGAAGGAGTAGTTCCTGATTCTTTAAAATGGCCAGCTCATCCTACTTCTAATTCTTACAGTTCCTATACCCCAGGAGCAACTAGTTATTAAGATACTATATTCCAATTTCCTTTAATATCTCCATAGCATGAGTCGCTGGATCTACTTTCGGATAAACTTTTATTATTATCCCCTTGTCTATTAGATATGATATTCGTTTCGTAAATAGAATAGAAAAAGCACCATAATCTTTTATAACTTTCTTATCAATGTCTGACAATAAAGTAAAAGGTAAATTGTATTTCTGCTTAAATTTCTTATGACTCTCAGGTGAATCTGCTGAGACACCAAGAACCTTTATGCCTACTTTTTTAAAATCATCATAAACTTCTGTGATCATGCAGGCTTCTTTTGTACAGCCAGGAGTATCATCTTTAGGATAAAAATACAAAAGGACACTACCAGACGAATAATCGGATAATTTATGCACAACATTGTCTTGGTCAACAAGACTAAAATCTATAATTTTTGCTCCTTTTTTTAACATATTATTATTATACCATTATTATATATATTAATATTGTAACAAATCTTATGAAATCTTTAATGAAGTCATACTAATAGAGCCTCCAACGAGTATATCATTCCATAACTCAATCTTTTCACCATCTTCTTTCAATCCTAATATATACAATAACGGCAAAAAGTGTTCTGGAGTTGGAATGGCTAAATTATAGTCTTCCCCTTCTTTTTCATAATTCAAAAGAGGACTAAAATCTCCACTCAATATATTTTCATTAATATTTTTTTTAACTCTCTTTGCCCAATCAAAACCAAAATCATGAGTTTCAATATTCTTAAAGTCCACTTCACCTAAATTATGAACAATATTTCCACTTCCAATAATAAGAATACCTTCACTGCGGAGAGATGCTAATTTCTTTGCTAAATTAAAATGATATGTGGCTTTTTTATTATAATCAAGACTAATTTGAACTACAGGAATATCCGCATTGGGATACATATGTCTCAAAACTGACCATGTCCCATGATCAAGACCCCAACTCATATCTAAATCTTCTTTCGATAAATCCAATAATAATTGTATTTGCTTAGCTAATTTTACCTCCCCTTTTGCTGGATATTGTATATCATATAATTCTTTTGGAAAGCCATAAAAATCATGTATAGTTTTAGGATTTTCCATCGCGGTTATCTTTGTTCCATTTGTAATCCAGTGAGCAGAAATACAAATTATTGCTTTTGGTTTTTTGATTTTACTGGCAATTTTTTGAAAATTATTAGTAAACTCATTTACTTCTATGGCGTTCATCGGACTACCATGTCCCACAAAAATTAATGGCATTATATTTTTACTCATATTGCTAATATTAACAAAATATGGAAAAGTTTGCATATATATGATAGTATCAATAAAAAGTAGCGTTTCCTTCATATTTTGACTTATTGGGCTATCCCTGTTCCTGTATGGAAATAGAGATAACCCCCTAATTCAAAGGTTATGATAGAAAAAATTTGCTCTCTTTTGTTTTTCTTTTATTATTCTTTTTATTTAATTGCACAGACAACTGCCACAGGACATGTTGTGTGCGAAGTAATTTCACCATTAAAAATAAACAACGTTTCTGGTTTAGAATTTGGTGAAATTGAAAAAAGTGAAGAAAATAAAATTTTGGTAGTTAATCCTATTTTAACTACATCAAGCGAAACTATTATTGAGTTTTTTAATAATACTAGCGAAATAAACGCGACGATTACAGAATCCTCTCCAACTAATCAGGTTAGCTACCCTGCTATTTTTAATTTATCGGGATCACCGAATAGTATTTATACTATATCTCTTCCTGCTTTTATCTTATTAACGCGCATTGGTGGAACAGAAAAAATGCTAGTTAATTCATTCGTGAGTTTACCTCCGCAAAAAGGTAAATTGGATATCTACGGGACAGGGGCATTAAGTGTAGGTGCTACCCTTCATATAGACAAAAACCAGATGCCTGGTATTTATAAGTCTATAGGTGATTTCAAGTTAATAGTTATTTATGAATAAATAAAACCCTGAACTTTTTAAAAGTTCAGGGTTTTTATTATTAAAATAAGAAATTACACTTCTCTTATCCACAATTCTTTAATTTTTTTCTGGATTAGATTCTTGTTTTTTTCTTTTATTGAAACCTCAGGTCTCCAATCAACAGACCGGCCATTAAATACCGGATGGTACATATGATGACCACAATTACATTTAACGGCATAAGGGATACCATCCTCATCTCTTAAAATACCATTAGCAGCACAGCCATTTACTTGCTTTGAATTGAAAATTCTGAACAAATAACGATCTGAATTGTAATTCTTTAAATACTTTAAATCTGTAACTTCGGTCGGCGTTTCCATAAAATCAAACATAGTTTTTCCTCCTATTAATTTAATTAAAAAAATTTATTTATTTTATTTTTAAAAGAACATTTAAATACAAAGAACTAAAAACCAGTCATTTGAAGACTGGTTTTTAGTAATAATTTAATAGAATAGCATTATTAACAAAAATCAACCTTCAAATTGAAAGTATAGAAATAGAAACTTCCCCAGAAGCTTTTATTTAAATTTTGATTTTTGTTAATGTCTAACATATATTCTTATATTTGCATTTATGTAGTTTAAAGTCAATATTATCTACTTTGCCACTCTTTCTCTTGTCTGCACAGAAGTTTACCTCTAAGCTCTTTGTGGGCCATTATATCGCCAACTACACGCTCTAATCTAACGCCTTGTGATCCTTTTACTAAAATTAAATCTCCTTTTTCTATTACACCTTCTAGAAACTTTGAAGTTGTTTTAGCAGAATCAAAAATATAAAGCTCCTTAGAATTAAAACCATTTTCTATTGCTCCTTCAGCAATGAATTTTGATCTAGGTCCTACTACTATTATCATGTTAGCAATAGTCGAAACTTTTTCACCTAAATTATGATGTTCTTCTTCGGTGAATTTTCCAAGTTCTAGCATATCACCTAATACTGCGATTTTTCTTTTACCTTTCATCTCTTTTAATACTTCCAAGGCTGCAATGGCGGCCACGGGAGAAGAATTATATGTATCATCAATTATCTGAGAATTATTTATACCTTCAATTAAAGAAAGCCTTCCTGGTGGAGTATTATATTCACTTATATAAGTAAGAGATTGAAGTAAATCACAACCCACCTCTAAGGCGCAAGCAAGAGCAGCAAGTGCTGAACCGACATAATGCATGCCTACTATATTTGGTAACATTACAGGGAAAGTATGACCATCATGCTCAAGCTTGAAGCTAATACCACGAGTGGTCTCAACTCCACCCACTGTCGCATTTAAATAAACAGGATAAGTTGCCTTATAAGTTGCATTATTATTCATACCATAAGAAACTGTTCGGCGATTTGCTTTCGTGTGAATATTGTAAACTTTTTCATCATCATGATTTAGAATAAGAACGCCGTCTTTTTTCAAAGCAAAAGCTAAGGCACTTTTCTCTTCAATAATACTTTCTACACTTTCGAAAAATTCCACATGAACAGGTTTATCTGGAAAACGCGTAATCACAACAATATCTGGGCTGAGCCATGGAGTTACATTTTTCTTTATATCTCCGGGTTTACCAACACCAACTTCTAAAATTAAATACTCAGGATAGGATTGCCTGAAAAGAATTAGACCAAAACCTTTCACTATATTTTCAATCCAAGTAACAGGATTATTCCAACCATTAGGACAGCCGAGAATGGTAAGAGGCAAACCTATTTCACTATTAAAACTTTTCTCGCTCTTTCTAACTATTTTAAATTTAGACAATACAGTAAAAATAGCATCCTTAGTGGAAGTCTTACCTACAGACCCTGTTATTGCAATAATTTTTGGTTTGTATTTTTTTATAACAAGCCGAGCCTGCCAAGTAACGATTGTAACTATTATTTTTTTAAATATATTTTTCATTATTTTTATCGGTCTGGTGGAACATTATAATAATTTAGTAAAAACTTAGTGATATTCATAAATGGCGGTATGAGACTCTGCGATGCATATTTAACACCTTTTGGATTTTTTAAGAAAAGAAAGACAATAAATTGTGGATCATAAGCTGGAAAGTATCCAAAGAATGAATGAGTATGCCTATCATCATAATATCCTTTACCGTTATCCATGGCGACTTGAGCCGTTCCTGTCTTAGCAGCAACACTGTAATTTTCAAATTTATGAGCACCACTATCATATGCCTCAAAGACATGGACTAGCATTCGACTTATTGTTTCCGATGTCTCTTTCTTTATTATACCAGAATGAGAGACAGGATACTCAACGATGTTAGACATTCCATCTTCATATCTTATTTGTTTAACTAAATGCGGAGTCACCAGATTGCCGCCATTAGCAATAAGAGAGAAGGCTCTAACAGCTTCTACTG
>JBBRTD010000011.1:0-22875 GCA_038244685.1 Minisyncoccia bacterium
GCAAAGGGATACCTAAAGGGAACAGCTGATGGTATCTTTGGAAGAGCCACACTAGCTTCTGTTAAAGCATTCCAGACTGCAAATGGACTTAAAGCTGATGGAGTAGTAGGGACAGGGACGAGGGAGGTGTTGAATAGATAAATTTATAAATTTTTATTAAAATTTTCTTCAATCACTTCCCAATTTAGATTTGCAAAAAAGGCTTCAATATACTTTTTCTTTTCAGCAGGAATGTAATCTAAATAGTAAGCATGTTCCCACATATCAAGACATAATACAGGCGAAGTATCTACTAAGTGACCAATGTGTTGTTCGTCTACCCATTGTGTTAATAATTTATTATTTTCTTTGTCATAGCAAAGCATTGCCCAGCCGATACCACGAGTCATGGCAAGAGCCTTGAAGTTTTCTAACCATGAAGAGAAACTTACCTCATTTTTTGTAATAGCTTGGAATAAATTAGAATCTTCTCTTAGCTCTTTTCCTCCACCTACAAGTGATGAAAAATAATATTCATGATTTCGCATTCCTCCAAATTCAAATGCAAATCTTCTGTGAAGTTCGCTTAAGACATAAGCATTTTCAGTTCCGTTCTTTTCATATTCACTAATTTTATTTAAGACTAAATTTGAATTATTTACATAAGCTTTATATAATTTTAAATGCTCTTCAATATTTTTAGAACTTATACCGATAAGTTCTTTAAGTTGAAATGTTTTAGGTGTGAATGTTTCCATAGTGTTTTTTTGTATTTAGTGTTAATAGATTTATTATATCATGGAACGTTTTAGAAAATACAAACCATATATCTTCCTTATAATTCTCTTTATTTTTACTTGCATTATATGGCTTTTTCTGTTTTTTCTAAAGAATCATATCAATTATTTAAAGGTTGTTTTCCTTGATGTTGGACAGGGTGACTCTATCTATATTGAAGCTCCAAATGGTAGGCAAATATTAATAGATGGAGGGCCTGATGCAAAATTACTTTCAAGTTTGTCTAAGGTAATGCCATTTGCAGATAGATCGATAGATATGATTATCGCTACTCATCCAGATATGGATCACATCGGAGGTTTTCCCTTACTAATAGATAATTACAGTATAACTTCTATGTTAGAGAACGGAGGAATATCTGATTCAAAAGTTTACTCTAGTTTAGAAAATAAAATTATAAAAAATAAAATAAATAAAATCATCGCACATCGGAATATGCATATTGTTTTAGATGAGGAGAAAAAAATATATTTTGATATATTATTTCCAGATAGAGACATATCTTCATTCGACAGTAATGATGCTTCAATAGTAGGGAAGTTGGTCTATGGTAAAAATTCATTTATGTTTACAGGAGATGCAACAACCTATATTGAAAATTTAATAGGATGGAATGAAAAAGATATTACATTAAAATCGGATGTTTTAAAATTAGGACATCATGGGTCAAGAACTTCTTCTGGAATTTCTTGGTTAGAGAAAGTAGGACCTAAGTTTGCAATTATTTCTGCGGGTAAAAATAATAGATATGGTCATCCTCATAAAGAATTACTTGATAGACTTTCCTTATTACATATTCCTTTTTTGAATACAGCAGAGGTTGGGAATGTAACTTTTGAAAGTAATGGGGAAAAATTGTTTAAAAATTAATTTACATAAAATAGCTCTCTTCAAAATGCACGGATATTTTTCTGCTGAAAAATTCCTCGTGCTCGGCTCGACAGCCTCCCAAGGTATTTTTCAGAGACTATTTTATTACAATTAATTTTTCATAAAAATAAAACTCTCGATTTAATCGAGAGTTTTATTTAATGATTCCAGCTTTCTTTAATACTGCGTAAGCACCATGTTTATTTATTGTTTTAATTGCTTTAGTTGAAATTGTAAGAGGGAAGTACTTTTTAAGCTCAGGGACATATATACGCTTCTTTTGAAGGTTTGCGTATTTACGCACCATTCCTGTTGGGTTAAATTTGGTTGCACGAACAACGTTGGAGTAACCTCCACCCATTATTGAACCCTTTTTTGTTATGTCACAGACTTTTGCCATATGTGAGTTCCATGCTATCATATAAAGCACACGTATGCAAGCGATTGATGGAATATTCTATATTATTGTTTTAATCATGTCTGTAGTGGTTCACGAGTTTTCTCATGGATACACAGCTTATCTTCTTGGCGACAACACAGCAAGGGTAAATGGACGTCTTACTTTAAATCCTCTAAAACATCTAGATCCTTTTGGTTCTGTTATTCTTCCTTTGCTACTTGTCTTTATGAATGCTGGTTTTGTTATCGGATGGGCAAAGCCTGTACCTTATAATCCTGCTAATTTAAGAGATGAGAAAAAAGGAACATTCCTTGTTGCAATTGCTGGTATTTTAGCCAATCTTACTATTGCAATACTTTTTGGCCTTTTAATTCGATTTGCTCCAATGCTTGGGATTCCTACATCTCCCGCTTTTTATAAAATTACTTCTATTATTGTTATATTAAATTTAGTTTTGGCCTTATTTAATCTAATTCCTATTCCTCCGCTTGATGGTTCAAAAATACTATTTTCATTCTTACCTCTTAAATACAGACATATAGAGAACTTTTTAGAAAAGTGGGGGATGTTTCTACTTTTATTCTTTATAATTTTTCTTTGGAGTAAAGTTGCGCCTATTGTTTTCATTGCCTTTCATTTTATAACTGGAATGAATATTTGATTTTTTTAAATATTTGTTTCTTATTTAAAAAAATCTTGTTATAAACTATCATTGTGATACAATTAAAGTATTAATATTTATTTTTTGCAGAAAAAATATTTTTTTTATTTTAAATGAAACCTTTCAACTCAAATTTTTTTAAAAAACACTGGATTAAATTCTCACTAGTGTTTTTTTCTTTGTTACTTTTGATTACTTATGTTCGTATTTTCGCATTAGGCTCATCTTATTTGCCAGGGGAGACCTTAGACCCGAGCTGTCCTCCTGGAGATACTAATTGTACTGTAAATGTAAGAGCTGCTATTAATGAGTCATTTGATGGTAATCAAGTTATAACACGAAGTGGCATTCCCGGATCAGGAACTTCTATTGGCGGTACAACAACAAGAGAGTTTTTACAGAATTACTTTTTTCCAGCTGTCTCATCTAGTACTTCTATTAGCATAAGTGGTGGTAATTCATTAGAATATGGAAATTCTTCGGCATTAACAATCAACTGGAATGCAATAAAAGGAACTTATCCTATATCATCAATAGTTCTTTCTGCTAATAATGGAGCTTATTATACAAGTGGAATTCCCGTTATTGCTACAGGAAATACACAAAGCAGTAGTGCCGTTGCGACATATACAGCAAATACACCAACAACTTTTACTATTAATGTAACACCATCAACAGGCTCTATTTCAAGTTCCTCAGCCTCTATTAATTTTTACAATAGAAAATACTATGGAGTTTCAACCACAAGCTCGAATATAACTGACGGAGAAATAATTAATCTTACAAATAAACCTTTTGCTTCATCTAGAGGAACTGGAAGCCTAACTTCACAAATAAATTTTGGAACAAATCCAGGTGATTATGTCTATTTTGCTTGGCCAGCTTCTTTTGAAGGGGGAAGTCCAATCTGTCGTTCAACAGGACCTGCACCAACATATACAGTGACAACAGGAACAACCACGGACTGTTTTAATGCAGGCTCAAACTCTGTAACTAGTTTTATTTTAGAACAAAGAGATTTCACTAATGCTTTCGGATATACAACGGCTTATAATATTTATCGTTCAAAGAATCCAGTCGGTGGTTCTTACTGGGTACAATAATAATTAATATAGATGAAAAATACAAAATTTACACGAATAGCCCTCATAATTTTTTCAATAGCAGCTGTGACCATTTTTGGTGTTCAAGCTTTTGCTTTAAATGGCCCTTCGTATAAATCAATTCCTGGTTCCGTTATTACTGATACTTTAGTTGTAGGTAATACTGGCTATTCTTTTGCTATTGCTGATTCAAATTATTTAAAGGGTGGACATATGCAAGTTTCTAATCAAGTAGCACTTTTAAATATCGGAACAGATAAAACCGTTACTTTAGAAAGGCGATCACTCGGAATGCTTGTTACTGTTTTAGATAATGATTTAGTCACAGCAGGGGATCAAACTGTAACTTATCGTCTTGTAAATGAACCAGGAACAGCAAGTACTACCATTAATGATTGGAGGGTTGTTTTACCTGATACAACAGAAGGTTATAATTCTGGAACAAATAAATATTTAACAGTTGATGCTACTGGTAACTTTTCATGGGGATCTCCAGCTGGGGGAGGTGGTGGCAGTGGAAGTCCTGCAGGATTAAATACAGAAATTCAATTTAATAATAATGGTTCATTTGGATCAAGTAGTGATTTAGCTTGGACATCAGCTAGTGCAGGAGTTCCTGCATCTTTGGGCTCTGATGTTTCTTTTACAAAATTAGATGATGAAGTAACAGTCTCTTCTCCTGTTGATGACATAAGTCCATCTGTTCATCTTACAAGAGGGGCAAACCAGAGTTTATATAATGCTGTTACTGAAGTTGCTTACAATAAAACAAATAATACTTCTCCCGCAGGAACTGAGTGGAACTCTGATGGTTGGAATGATCTTTCTGATGTTGCTGGAAGAAGTTATGTAAGTTTTTATACTGCATTAAGTGGATCGATTGGTAATAATATTATCGGTAGTGAACTCGTCATGCATGATATTGCGGCTGATAAATATTATAAATTTAGTTTTTCTTCTTGGGGTTCAAGTGGAACAAATGGCGGATTTTCATATACACGTAATTTAATTAATTTAAGTCCATATTCACTAGAGGCAGGAGTTGATTTTGCAAAATCAAATTCAATTTATCCAACTGATGTTATTAGTCCAACGGTGCAAATAACAAGAGGTATTGATATGGGTATTTATAATCCATTAACTGAATCAGTTTACGATAATAATAATTATACCTCTCCTTCAGGAACTGAGTGGAACTCTGATGGTTGGGGAGATTTTTCAAACATTACAGAAAGAAAATATGTAAATTTTTATGAAGCCTTAGGTCAGGCAGTTGGTAATAATATTATAGGTAGTGAATTAATAATGCATGATATCGCAGCTGATAAATACTATAAATTTAGTTTTTCTTCTTGGACCCAAGGAGGAGGAAGTACTGCTGGAGGTTTTTCTTATACTCGAAATCTTATAACTCCTTCGACATCTTCAAAAAATAAATTAACTTCATCTGCAAACTTTTTAATTGGCGGTCTTAATCGATATTTAAACTTTGGTTCAATTTCTGGTGCTTCTGGTTATGGATTTAGAGATAACGACGGAGATATTGAATATAAAAGTTCGGGAGGAATTTGGTCAAATATTGCCCCTTCAATAACAACAAATAATGGATCAAGTTTATTTTCTTCTGGACTTCAGGCTGGTTTTGATTCAACAGTAAGTGATTCTATATTTTTAGGAAATATTGCTGGTTATCAGGCAACTAATGCTTATGAATCAAACTTCTTGGGAGGTTCTGCTGGTTATCAGGCAGCTGATGCTTATGATTCAAACTTCTTAGGATATAATGCAGGTTATAATGCTTATAATTCTTCAAACTCAAACTTCTTAGGATATAATGCAGGTTATAATGCTTATGATGCTGCTAATTCAATTTTTATTGGTCAAAATGCAGGTAATAATGACTCAGTAGATAACACAACAGGATTAAAATATGATTGGTCTATTTTACTTGGCGCAAATACCAACACTGGAGGATACAGTAATTCAATTTTACTAGGAAGTTCAAATAATGGAGCTACTATTTCAAATACAAAAACAAATCAATTCATGCTCGCACCTTCTGTTACCGAAATTCAATTGAGAGGAATTGATTATACTCTTCCATTAAATCAAGCAGGTGCCGCAGGGGATGTCTTAACAAATAATGGAAGTGGAGTTTTAACTTGGGCAGCTGGTGGAACAGGAGGAGGAAGTTCGCCTATTACCATTGTTAATGGGTCCAACCTTTTCTCAACTGGATTGGGAGCAGGTAGTGGAGCTTCAGCAACTTCAAATTCAATTTTCCTTGGTCAAAATTCTGGCTATAATTCTTCTAGCGCTACAGATTCTAATTTCTTTGGTAATGCTGCAGGTGGTGATGCAGCTTATTCTAGTAATTCAAACTTCTTTGGAGTTCAATCTGGCGAGCATGCTACAAATGCTTTTAATTCAAATTTTATGGGTGGATATTCTGGTTATTACGCTCCTAATGCTTCGGATTCAAATTTTTTAGGCTATAATTCTGGAATTTATGCTACTAGTGCTTCAAATTCAAACTTTTTAGGTAATTACTCTGGGTCTAGTGCGACCAACGCTTCAAATTCAAATTTTATAGGATCTGAATCTGGTAGTAATGCTGCATATGCCTCAAAATCGAATTTTATAGGTTTTCATTCTGGTTTATATGCTACAAATGCTTCAAATTCAAACTTCTTTGGTTCATATGCTGGATCTGCTGCTGCTAACGCTTCGAATTCTATTTTCATTGGTCAAAATGCTGGTTCAAATGATGGAATTGATAACTCTGGAAGTTTAAACAATTGGTCCATCTTACTCGGTTATAATACAAGGACTGGGGGATTTAGTAATTCAATTTTACTTGGAGGTTCAGCAGATGAAAATGCTATTTCAAATACAAAAACTAATCAATTTATGTTAGCTCCTTCTATTACTGAAATGAGTTTTAGAGGAACAAATTATACTTTGCCTGAGGCTTATATGGGGCCACTTGACGCCGCTCCTAATCCCTCAACTGTTTTAACTAATGACGGCACGGGAATATTAACTTGGGAAGTTCCAACATCAGGAGGAGGAAGTTCACCAATTTCAATTGTAAATTCTTCAAATCTTTTTTCAACTGGATTAGCCGGAACGGGGAGTGGAGTTGCGACAGCAACAAATTCTATTTTCTTTGGTGATTCTGCTGGCGGTGGCGCAACTTATGCTTCTGATTCCAACTTCTTTGGTCAAGGATCTGGTTATAATTCAACTTCTGCTTATTACTCAAATTTTATGGGTTCTGGTAGTGGAGCTTTTTCTTCTGATGCCAATAATTCAAACTTCTTTGGAACTAATGCTGGAAATTCTTCGAACAGAGCTAATAATTCAAATTTCTTAGGAAATTTTGCTGGGGCCGATGCTGCAGATGCCAATAATTCCAACTTCCTAGGTTTTAGTGCTGGTCGCTATTCTTACGGAGCTTCCAATTCAAACTTCTTTGGAAGTAATGCTGGATATTATGCTCCAACAGCTTCTAATTCAAACTTCATGGGCTTTGCTTCTGGTTATTCAGCTTCTTATTCAAATGATTCAAACTTCTTTGGTCAATATTCTGGTCAAAATGCTGCTTATGCTGCCTATTCAAATTTCTTAGGTTCATATTCTGGTCAAAATGCAACAAAAGCAGCTAATTCAATTTTTATTGGTCAGAATGCTGGCAAAAACGATACGATAGATAATACAACCAGTACAAATGACTGGTCTATTTTACTTGGTTACAATACAAACACTGGAGGTTTTAAAAACTCGATTATACTTGGAGGTTCAACTGATGGATATCCAATTTATAATACAACCAATAATCAATTTCTATTAGCTCCTTCTGTTACAGAAATGAGACTAAGGGGTGTCAATTATTCTTTACCAGCAGATCAAGCAACATCAGCAGGCGATGTTCTTACTAATGATGGTTTTGGTGGTTTAACTTGGGCAGCCGGAGGAACAGGTGGGGGAGGAAGTTCACAATGGACAACAAATGGAAGTAATATTAATTATGATTTAGGTAATGTAGGAGTTGGCATAGTAAACCCCGCATATAAACTCCATATTTTTTCTCCTAGTCAAGATAGTCTAAACCAACCAATTGATGTTATGGCAGTTGAAGTTGGATCACCATTAAGTGGTACAAAAGAGGGTTATGGTCCGTCAATTTTATTTAAAGACGCACCGGGTGGTAATGATGTTAATAATCTTGCAAGAATTTCTGCTATTTATGAACCATCTATTATGACAATGGGTAAATTTGCTGGAGCATTAGCTTTTTCTACAAATCCTAATACTGGTACACTTAATTCATTTCCAGTTGAAAAAATGAGAATTTCAAATAGTGGTAATGTGGGTATTGGTTTAACATCACCAACTGCGATTTTAAATATTAAAGCGGGTGGAAGTTTAACAGCTCCGATTAAATTAACAGCAGGTACAAATTTAATCATAAGTGAAGCAGGAGCGATAGAGTATGATGGTTCACATTTGTATTTTACTGCAATAGATGGGGGAGAAAGATTCCAATTAGATCAACAATCAGGTGGGGGAGGAAGTTCACCTGTCTCAATTGTAAATGCTACAAATATTTTTTCAACAGCATTAACTGGAGCAGGGGCGAGTGTAACTGCAACTGATAATTCTATTTTTCTTGGTCTTAATGCTGGTAACCTAGCAACCAATGCTTCTAATTCAAATTTCTTAGGTTCATCTGCTGGTGATGGGGCAACAGGAGCTTATGAATCAAATTTCTTTGGAAATGGCGCTGGTACTTCTGCTATTAATGCTTCTAATTCAAATTTCTTTGGAGCTTCATCTGGATATCAAGCAACTAATGCTTATGAGTCAAATTTTCTTGGAACTTCTTCTGGGTATTCTGCTACTTCCGCTTTTTATTCCAACTTCTTGGGTACGTCTGCTGGGTATCAGGCAACAAATGCTTCTGGTTCAAACTTCTTAGGTCTTAATTCTGGTTATACAGCAAGTGGTGCGTACGACTCAAACTTCATCGGAACATCTTCTGGTCATACAGCAACCAATGCATATAAATCAAACTTCTTAGGTTTCTTTGCTGGTAATGTTGCCACCAATGCATATGAGTCAAACTTCTTAGGTTATTATGCCGGTAATGGTGCAACAGGCGCATCTGATTCAAACTTCTTAGGTTTCTCTTCTGGTCAATTAGCAACAGGTGCTTATGATTCAAACTTCTTAGGTTACAAGTCAGGTTACAGTGCTTCCAATGCTTCTAATTCAAACTTTATAGGTTCTACTTCCGGACAATCTGCAACGAATGCTTATGAGTCAAACTTCCTTGGAGCCTTCTCTGGTTTTCAAGCGGTTAATGCAAATAATTCAAACTTCTTAGGTTCATATACTGGTTACAATGCCACCAATGCCGCCAACTCAAACTTTATTGGTAATCAAGCAGGTAATGCAGCTTACAATGCTTCAAATTCAATCTTTATTGGTCAGAATGCTGGTCTAAATGATACGGTTAATAATACAACTGATGTAAATGACTTTTCTATTTTAATTGGTAAGGGAACTAGTACTGGAGGATTTAAAAATAGTATCGCTTTAGGTGGTAGTGTCATAAACACTGCTGTTAATCAATTTATGATTGGTTCATCTGCTCGTCCTATTAATACAACAGTTTGGAATGGAGCGGGGGGAGTCTCTTGTACATTTACTACTGCTGTTGGAGCCATGAACTGTACTTCAGATAGTAGTAAAAAGAAAAATATAAAAGACTTAAATGGTAATTTATTTAATAAATATGGTGACTCCACTAATCCATACGTCGAAGGAACAAACTCAATAGACTTTTCAAAATTAAACACTCTAGATAAAATTCTTGCACTTACTCCTGTGACTTATAATTGGGATTATGAAGTAGATGCAGATCAAAGTCATATCGGTTTCATCGCTCAAGAGGTTAAACAGATTTTTCCTAACTTAGTATCACAAGATATAAATACAAATAAATTATCTCTTAACATAACAGGGCTTACTCCTTATGTTGTTGAAGCAATTCAGGAATTAAATTTGAAAGTTACAGATGTTAGTAATCTAGAAGTTAATAATAATTTCAGAGATGGTATGGTGTCGTGGTTCTCAAATACCTCAAATAAAATTATAGAATTTGTAGCTAGTACTGTTCGTGCTAAAGACAAACTTTGTATTGGAGAGGGTAGTGAAGAAGTCTGTATTACAAAAGAAGAATTACTCCAGATTAAAAATAATACGATTACAAAAACACCATTATTTATTGGAGCGGAAGTAAAACCTGCCGATTCAGTTCCAGCTCCTGAAGACGAGTCTCTTGTTAAGCCTGTTGTTACACCGGCTTCTCAAGATAAAGAAATTCCAGCAGTTAAAGAAAAAGAGACGCCTGTTATTCCTGCTGTAGTTGCTCCTATTGTAGAAGCTCCAAAAATACCTGAAATTAAAGAAGAAAATATCCCTTCTGTTCCTGTTGTAGTTCCAGATCCCGCACCAGTAGTTGTTGCAGATGAGACTCTATAGCAGACATTAACAATTTAAAATATTTCGTTAATTTCAGAATATTATATATAATATGTCTATAGTATGTTTTTAAAATTTAAAAATTTTATTAGATTTATTCTCCCTCTTTTAATAATAAGCGGAGCACCTTTTGTTTATGCCTCCTCCACAAATGGAACAATTGACGGAACTTATCATAGCGCAATTTTATGTAAGAATGATATTTGTACTGTAAGTACTTCAATAAATTTTAAGACAACATTAGGGAATCCTATCTCTATTACGAATACACTTATTACTGGTAATGCTTGGTCTGAAGATATGGGTTGGATTAATTTAAATCCGACTATGGGTGGAGTGACAAATACTTCAAATGGTATTCTCGGCGGTTATGCTTGGGGAGAAAATGCTGGCTGGATTAATTTTAAGCCTACTCATGGCGGTGTTGTTATAAATAATAATGGAGAATTTTTAGGGTATGCTTGGTCTCAAAATTTTGGTTGGATAAAATTTAATTGCGGAACAGTAGGTGCTTGTGTAAAGACAGATTGGAGGCCAACAACTTCATCTGGTAATACTGGTGGTTCAGGAGCGGGAACAGTAACTCCACCTCCAGTTACTCCTCCTGTTGTTGAGCCTACCCCACCTCCAGTAGTACCTCCTGTAGAGCCTACCGTACCACCAGTAGTTCCTCCTGTAACTCCTCCTGTTGAACCTACATTACCTCCAGAAGTCATTCCTGTTATACCTTCTGTTGATCCAACAACCCCTCCCACAGAAACAGAACCTAGTGTTCCACCTGGTACTTCACCTGGTACTAATCCATCTCAAAATGAAACAACATCTGGATCCGGAGGTGGCAATGGAGGAACTAGCGCAACCTTAGTTACCATAGGTAATGCAATAACTTCAATTTCAAATACAGTTGTAGGAGAGACAGTTAAGGCTACAGAAGCTGTATTTAATAAAACTGTAAATATCACAAAAAAAACAACAGCTAAGATATCTGAGATAAGTAAAACTCCTGAAGGTAATACTATCTCGAAGGTTTCTGCTATGACCGGTATTGTTTCAGGTACTTCTATAAGTATTGCGACGGTTCTTTTTGCAAACCCAATTACATTCTCAGAATTATTTTTAATACCATTTAGATTATGGAGCTTACTTCTAATTGCCTTTGGTCTTAAGAAGCGTAATCTTCCCTGGGGAACAGTTTACGATAGTGTTACAAAGCAACCTCTTGATCCAGCTTATGTTGTCCTGCAAGACCTAGATGGTAATGAAGTGACGACATCGATTACAGACTTAGACGGACGTTATGGCTTCTTAGTTCCAGCAGGTTCATATAGAATGATTGCTAATAAAACTAATTATGAATTCCCATCGAAAAAATTGGCGGGTAAAAATGCCGATGAATTATATCAAGAGTTATATTTCAGTGAGATTATCACAGTTAAAGAAGGGGAAGTAATTACCAGAAATATTCCAATGGACCCACTTAAATTTGATTGGAATGAATTTGCAAAAAAGGATCAAAAGCTGATGAAGTTCTTCTCAAGACGTGATTTATGGATAGCTCGAATATCAAATATTCTTTTCATTTTCGGTTTTCTTATTTCTGCTATTGCCACAATCGTAATTCCTGTTTTCTATAATATTGCCATTTTTGTTGTCTATTTAATTTTAATTGTTCTGAAGAGAACAATATTAAAACCTAGAGCCTATGGTCATATTAAAGAAAAAGAAACAAAGAACCCATTGTCATTTGCCATTCTAAGAGTCTTTTTTGAGGGGACTGAGCATGAAATTATACGTAAGGTGACAGACAAGACTGGTAAATACTATTGTCTAATTCCAAATGGCAAATACTATACAAAAATTGAGAATAAAAACCTAGATGAGACCTATAGTTTGGTTCATACCTCAGAATCAATAGAAGTCAAAAATGGTTATATAAATGAAAAGTTTGAGATTTAAAGATAAAGCAAGCCTACCCTCAAGTAGTGCTTGCTTTTTTATTGTTATTATAGTAAAGTATTTGGACTAGTCGTTTCGACTATTTTTAGTTTAAATATGCCTACAATAAATCAATTGGTTCGAAAGAGCCGTAAAATTATAAAGAGAAAATCAAAAGCTGTTGCCTTGGCAAGAGGTTTTAATTCCATTAAAAATAAGCCTGTTTATTACCCAGCTCCATTTAAGCGTGGGGTTTGTACAAAAGTTTCAACAACTACACCTAAGAAGCCTAACTCAGCTCTCCGAAAGATTGCTCGTGTCAGACTTACAAATGGTATGGAAGTTACTGCTTACATTCCAGGAGAAGGACATAACCTACAAGAGCACTCAGTTGTTATGATTCGCGGAGGACGTGTTAAAGACCTTATTGGAGTTCGTTATCACATAGTTCGTGGACGTTTAGATACTACAGGAGTAGAGAAGCGCCGTCAGTCAAGAAGTCTATATGGTACAAAGACACCAAAGAAAACTGCAGCTAAAAAATAATTTAAAATCATATGCGAAGAAAAATAAAAAACAGAAATATAGTTGAACCAGATATAATGTATAACTCTCAGAAGTTAGGCAAGTTTATCAACAATATCATGCTTCACGGAAAGAAGGAGACTGCTCGTAAATCAGTTTACAAAGCTTTTGAAATCATAAAAGAAAAGACAGGTAATCCAAATCCACTTGAAGTTTTTGATACAGCCTTAAAGAATGCTGGTCCTACTGTTGAAGTTCGTTCTCGTCGTATCGGTGGTGCAAACTATCAGGTTCCTCGTGAAGTTCGTCCAGAAAGACGTTTAGCTTTAGCCATGCGTTGGATGATAGATGCTGCCCGTAGTAAGAAGGGAGCTCCTATCCATGTTAAGCTAGCCGAAGAACTTATCCTTGCTTCAAAAAATGAAGGTTCCGCTATTAAGAAAAGAGATGATACTCACAGAATGGCAGAATCAAACAAGGCTTTTGCACACTTCGCTTGGTAATCTAATTTAATTTAAAACTATAATCCCCGCAAGGGGATTTTTAGTTGCAAAAAAGTGCCATTTGTTGTATATTTGGGGGACAAAAGACTTAGCGTCTACCTGTATAAATCAGGTTATTTTATTTTTAGCAACATAATTATATATATGGAAAGAGATTATCCACTAGAGAAAGTAAGAAATATTGGAATTATAGCCCACATTGATGCTGGTAAGACTACCACTACAGAGCGTGTGCTTTTTTATACAGGAGTGTCACATAAGATTGGAGAAGTTCATGATGGTGAGACTACTACAGACTGGATGGAACAAGAACGTGAACGTGGTATTACTATCACTTCAGCGGCTGTTACTTGTTTCTGGACACCAACTTATGCATTAACTGATAAAACAAAGAAACACCGTTTTAATATTATTGATACCCCAGGACACATCGACTTTACAGTTGAAGTGAAGCGTTCTCTTCGTGTTCTTGATGGTGCTGTTGTTGTTTTTGACGGAGTTGCAGGTGTAGAACCTCAATCAGAAACTAACTGGCGTTATGCTGATGAAGCAAGCGTACCTCGTATTTGTTTTATAAATAAGCTTGACCGTACTGGTGCTTCTTTTGAACATTCATTTCAGACTATTTTAGACCGTCTAACAAAGAAAGCAATTCGAATGCAAATTCCTATTGGTCTTGAAGAAAATCACGATGGAGTTATTGATCTTCTTAAAATGAAGGCTTATTACTTCGAAGGGGAAATGGGTAATAAAGTTGTTGAAAAAGAAATTCCAGAGAATTTATTAGAAGATGCTAAAAAATATCACGCTGAATTAATCGAAAAGATTGTTGAACAAGATGACGAGACAATGACTAAATATTTCGATGGTATAATTCCAGACCTTGCAACTTTGAAAAAGTTAATGAGAAAAGGAGTTATTGCTAATGAAATATTCCCAGTTTACGCAGGTTCTGCTCTAAAGAATAAAGGAGTTCAGCTTGTTCTTGATGCTGTTGTTGACTATCTCCCATCTCCACTTGATATTCCAGCTATTTCCGGTATCGACCCAGCAACTGATGAAATTATAGATCGTAAAGCTTCTGACGAAGAACCATTTTCTGCTCTTGCTTTCAAGGTTGCGACAGATCCATTCGTTGGACAAATTATTTTCTTCCGTGTTTACTCTGGAAGTTTGTCAGCCGGAAGTTATGTTTATAATCCTCGAACTCGTAATAAAGAACGTATTGGCCGAATCCTTCGTATGCATGCCAATGATCGTGAAGAAGTTAAGAAAGTTTATGCTGGAGAAATTGCGGCTGCTGTTGGACTTAAGGATACAATTACTTCTGATACTCTTTGCGATGAAGAGAAGCCAATAGAACTTTACCGTATTGTTTTCCCAGAGCCAGTTATTGATTTACGCGTTGAGCCAAAGACTAAGGCTGATCAAGAAAAAATGGGTATGGCATTATCTCGTTTAGCTCAAGAAGATCCAACATTTAGAGTAAAGACTGATCCTGAAACAAATGAGACAATTATTGCAGGAATGGGAGAACTTCACCTTGAAATTATTGTTGATCGTATGAAGCGTGAATTTGGTGTTGAAACAAACGTTGGTAAACCTCAAGTTGCTTACAGAGAGACAATTACAGGTGAAGCAACAGTTGAAGGTAAATACATCAAACAGTCAGGAGGCCGTGGTAACTATGGTCACGTTAAAATCAGAATTAAGCCAATGGATCAAACTGTTGACGTAGAAGATTTACCAAAGAATACAAAGAGAGAAAAAGGTTTTGAATTTGTAAATACAATTAAAGGGGGAGCTATTCCACAAGAATATATTCCTGCTTGTGAAAAAGGATTTAAAGAAGGATTAGACAGGGGAGTACTAGCTGGATTTAAACTTGAAAATGTTTCAGTTGAACTTTACGATGGATCGTTCCATGATGTTGACTCAAACGAAATGGCCTTCAAAATTGCTGCATCTATGGCTGTTCAAGACGCATGTAAAATGGCTCGTCCTGTTATCTTAGAACCGATGATGAAAGTTGAAGTTGTCACACCAGATAAATTCATGGGTGATGTTACCGGAAGTCTTTCTTCAAAGAGAGGAATTATTGAAGGAATGGAAGCTCGTGGTATGAACCAAGCAGTGAAGGCAGTTGTGCCTCTATCAGAAATGTTTGGATACATGACAGCCCTTCGTTCAATGACAGAAGGTAGAGCGTCTTTCACTATGGAATTTGTCAGATATGATATTGTTCCACAAAACGTTGCAACTTCAATTATTGAATCAAGGAAATAATTTTTTAAAAAATTAATACAAAATGCCCCGCCGTTTACGGCGGGGCATTTTGTATCTCTTGTATTTTTTTTAAATAGTGCTATTCTAAAATTGAATTCAAAACAATTAAAACTAAAGTTATGAAAAACAAATCTGAGTCTACAAAGGTAGACATGACTTCTTATTTTCGTATGGTCAAAAGCGAAGAGAGATTTTTACTTCATCAGACCGAAGAAATTTTTTCTTTAGATGCTCCCCAAAGAAGGAATGGTCGTTTACTCGACGTCGTTCCTTGTGAGAATTGCCCTGACTCTGATCTAATGGAAGATTCAAAAAACAGAGACATAAACAAGGTTTTAGCAATTTTACCATCAAAACAGCATGAGGTTGTCTGTAATTATTTTGGAATTGGTACGGATGTAGTGTTACCACTTGAAGGCATTTCTCTCCTTTTGGGGATTAATATTGATCAGGTGAAAAAACTGAAAAGAAAGGCTATTGAACGTTTAAAGAGTTCAAGTCAGGCCATGGACATTTTACGGTGTTATTTATGAAGAAACTAATAAGAGATATTGCCTTGCAATATCTCTTATTTTTGAATTTAATCGATTGTTTATTAACAGTTTTTGCTTTTCCTTATTGTGTATTTTTAAAGGTATTGATATAATAAAAGTAATTAATTATTATGACTACTAAATGAAAATTATTTCAATGAAGAAAATTATTTCAATATCAGTTATCTGTCTATTTTTATTGCAGATGCTTTATTTTGTAGTTGAACCTACTATTTCTGTTGCTGCTACAGCCCCAGATTCAATGGTTGTTACTTTGAATGTTGATGCAGGTATTAGTATCTCAGATGGAGCTGCTGTTACTATGGCTCCAAACCTTAGTACGGGTATTAGTGGTTCTATTGGTAGTTCTTCTTGGCTTGTAAAAACAAATAATTATACTGGTTATAAGCTTGATGTTAAGGCTTCGGCTTCTCCCGCTCTTGTAAGTGGAGGTAATTCTTTTGCTGACTATACTGAAACTTCTGTTGGAACTCCTGAGACTTGGTCTGTGGCTGCTACTAATAAAGAATTTGGATATTCAGCTTTTGGTAATGATACCGTAACTGGTACATGGGGAACTACTGCCACATGTGGAGCAGGAGGTGTTCCAAATGCTTCAATGAAATATGTTGGATTTAAGATAACAGACAAAACAATTGCAACAACAGGAGTTGCTACACCATATGCAGGTACAACTACAAGTATTTGTTTTGCTGCTGAGCAAAATACAACTTATGCCCCAGCTGGAGTTTACACTGCAACTATTACTGCTACTGCAACAACTTTATAATATATTATAAATAATTTTTATATATGGAAACAAAATACAAAAAAATTCTTGCCGCATCCATCATCTCGATTCTTTTTGTACAGATGATTTATATTTCTATTGAACCAACTGTCACAATGGCAGCGGTTGCTTCAGACGGGGTAGTGGTGACTCTTAACGTTACTTCCGGTCTTAGTATCTCTGATGCGACAAACATAACGATGACTCCAAATATAGGTATGAGTGCCAATAAATCAATTGGCTCTTCTGCTTGGACTGTTTCGACAAATAGTGCAACCGGTTACACTCTTGCAGTTAAGAATTCGACAGCGACAGCAATGATGGGTACTATTAACGGAGACAATTTTGCTAATTATACAGAAGCTGTAGCAGGAACTCCTGACCTGTGGGGAGGAGTAGCTTCAGGAACAAAAGAATTTGGTTTCTCTGCTTATGGAACTGATGCTCCTGTTGGAACTTGGGGTTCATATTCCACTTGTGGAAACGTAGGATCTGGAGTAGTTGATCCTGCCGCAAAATACAGAGGCTTTCTTCCTGCTATGACCGATATACAGATAGCAAGTAGTGCCTCTCCTACAACAGTAGGAGGAACTACCACAAACATTTGTTTCGCTGCTGAACAGAATGCTGTTTATGCTAAATCAGGGGCTTACACCGCAACGATAACTGCCACTGCTACTGCTTCATAATAACAAATAAATAATAACAATATGAAAAAAATTATATTAGGAATTTTGGTTTTGGCTGCTATTTCATTTTATGGTAATGTATCGGCTTTTGAAAGAACCAAAACAGATATGGCTGCTCAAAACGATTTTATTGTTGAGCCAGGAAAGACTGAAATATTTGTAAATCCAGGCGAGAGTGTTACAAAAAGTATTACAATTACAAATCGTATTGGTAAAACAGTTAAATTTAAACTTACAACCGAAGATATGGTTGGTACGAATGATTCACAGTCTCCAATAAAACTTTTAGGAGATGAAAAAGGCCCATATTCTTTGAAGAATTTTATACAACCAGAGATTAGTGAATTTTCCCTTGATTTAGGTGAGAGAATTACTATACCAGTAAAAGTTTCAATTCCTTTAGATGCTGAGCCTAGAGGTTATTACGGGGCCCTTATTGTTTCAAATGAACCGGAAGTTTTAGGTGATGGTCAATCAAAAGAGACAGAAGGTAAAGCTCGTCTCGTTTCTCGAATTGGGTCACTTTTTTTACTTAGAATAAATGGTGAAGGAAATGAATCTGGATCCTTAGAAGATTTTAAAATAATTGGACCTAATAAAGCTTTTTATGAGAACAGACCAAAAGGCTTTGAAATATCATTTAAGAATAATGGTAATGTTCACCTTGTTCCTCATGGAAAAATAATAATTCGAAATATTTTAGGAAAAGATATTGGTGAAATTCCTGTTGATGCATATTTCTCATTACCTGATTCTATTCGTTATCGCGAAATTCTATGGCAAGAAGGCACAGGTCTCGGACGCTATACAGCGAACCTATCTCTCTTCCCCGGATACGGAAATGAAAACGAAGAAGCTTCTGTTTCTTTTTGGATTATTCCATGGAAAATACTTGCAGTAACATTTATTGGATTAATAATCCTTATCTCTTTCATCTACTATATTTTGACTCGTTTTGAACTTAAAAAAAAGTAATATCTAATTAGAAATGAATTCTTTTCACTTTTTAACAAAAAGTAGTCGTTTGGCTCTTTTGATGTTGGTTATAATACTATCGTTTGTTTTTTCTCATAACATTTTGGCAGATTTTATGCAGAGCTCGACTTATAAAATTCAATCTGACAGTTTGAATTTGGGTGGAGCTGATGGAGCAAGTCCTGCGTATAAATTAAATGATACTTTGGGTGAATTAGGGACAGGGGATTCAAATAGTAGTACTTATTATATGCATGCTGGTTATTGGCAAATGGGTGAAAGTTATATTGCCATCTCAACTCCTTCTGATTTAGTTATGACTTCGATGGCTGGCCTTTCTGGTGGTTCTAGTGAGGGAACAATGGCCTGGACGGTTACAACTGATAATACTGCCGGTTATAATATGACCATAGCTTCTTCTACGACTCCTGCTCTTAAATCAGCCACAGATTCACTTTCTGACTATGTGCCAGCAGGGGCTAATCCAGATTATAATTTTATAAATTTAGCGAATAATTCTACCTTTGGTTTTTCTCCAGAAGGCACAGAAGCGATAGCTTTATATAAGGACAATGGTGCGACCTGCAATACAGGAGCTCTTGAGACTACGGGTAAATGCTGGGATGGACTTTCAACAACCCCCAAGGTTATAGCTGGTAGCACCACTTCAAATATGCCTGCAGGGGGTAATGTCACAGTTAGATTTAGAGCAGAAACGGGAGCTAATCATATTCAGACTTCAGGGGCATATAATGTAACCATTGTAGCAACCGCTACCACCTTATAATGAATTATAAATATTTAAAAATATTATCGATTGGTACCTTTTTATTCTTAAATAGTTTTTTCTTTTCTAGTGCTCAATCACAAGATGGTATAAATTTAAATCTTAATGTAGGAAGTTGTAATAATAATAATATATGCGAAGTAGGAACTGAAGATTTTTTCTCATGCCCTGCTGATTGTACTCCGATTATTATTCCACCGACACCTTCGCCTTCAACAGGTGGGGGATTGAGCGGTAGCTTAGTTATTGATAATGTTTTTAATAATCTAACCGTAGAAGTAAGTTATAATACCGCTGTTATAAAATGGAAAAGTGTAATTCCTACCATGTCTAATGTTAAATGGGGTACTGGTCCAGATTATAAAGACGGGGTTTTGAGAAATATTAATTTCCTCTTGGATCATAAAGTAGAGCTTACCAATCTAAAAGATGGAACACTTTATTATTTTAATATAGAAGCTGTAACATTATTAGGTAAATCAAATTCACTAGAGAATCAGGTTTTCCAAACTCTTTCACTTCCTGACACGACACCTCCTGGTAATCCGACAAATGTAAAAGCCAATTCGGTAAAAAGCGGAGTAACTATTTCTTGGGAGAATCCCCTAGATGAAGATTTTGATTATATCCGAGTTTTGAGAAATACCGATCGGTATTATAGCAGTCCATTTTTGGGTCATGTTGTTTACGAAGGCAATGGAAATTATTTTACAGATAGTAATGCAAAAGAAGGAAATAAATATTTTTATTCTTTATTTAGCAGAGATAGAGCAGGGAATTATTCATCAGGTTCATTAATAGATATTGTCTTTAATGGAACAGGGAAGGATACATGGGGAACAAAACTTACTCCCGAAGAAAAAGTAGAGACACTTCCAAGTACGTATATCATCTCTCAGAGGGCCTCAACTTATGATTTCAAAGTAGGTGATACTATTTCTTTAAGTGGAGATGATTCAATAAATATAAAGACAAACTATTCTTCTTCCACTAAGAATGACGATATGTGGGTAGAAATTAGAAATAGCGATAAGGTAATTATTGGTCAATATTTTTTCTCACGTATAAAGGATTTGGATGGTTATACTCATGTCACAATCCCTGCTCTGGAGAAGGGTGGATATTATGGGGTTAAAATACATAGATATTATAATGACCAGTCACGAATAGTTAACTATGGAGGTTTTCAGGTTTCAAAGGTATTAATTGGGGGAGGATATAGCTACTCTTGGTATTTATTGTGGTTTATAATCTTCATATTATTTATTATATTTATATTATTTGTTTTACTTTTCGTAATTTTACCTCGTATCTTTAGAAATAATCGTTAATGTAATTTTTTATTAATTAAGGCCGATTGGTCTTAATTTTTTTTTGTATATGTGTATAACTCTACCTTTTTCTTTTGCATAAAGGTTTATATTTGTTACAATATAAATGTTATTAAGTAATATCGTCTAGACGTTATATTAAAAATTATTATATTGGATAGACGATATATTAAAATATTAATTCTCGGTTATCCGAGATACCTATAAAAATATAGGTAAAAATGGAGTCATTAAATAAAATCATTTCATTAAATCAAGCCGCTAAATTTTCAGGGTATACACAAGATTACCTTGGCTTTTTGATACGTAAGGGAGAGTTAAAGGGGGTAAAAAAGGGCCGAGCTTGGTTTACAACAGAAGAAGAGATTAAAAATTATCTATTTAAGAAAAAGGTTCGTCATCAGGAGTTTGCCATTAAAGAGTTCTTTTCTGCATCTCGGACTCGAAACATAATCATCGCCACCCTTGTAATTTTTATAGGTGGTTTTTTGCTTTTATCAAATATTTACACAAAAAAGCCTGAAATAAGAAATTCTGAAATAAATTCAGCCACCACTTCCGATGGAGAAAGTTTAAAGATCCCAATTAATAAATACTAATGAAATTATACCTATTAAAAGAGAATATTCACAAAAATAAAAAGATATTTAGTATCTTTGTTACTTCTCTTTTATTAGCAGTAATCTTCTTTTCTCAAATATATAGAGGAGAAGCTCTTTTTAATAAACAAATAAATTACCAAGGTAAATTAACGACCTCTGCTTCGGTTGCCGTTCCTAATGGAACTTATAATATGGAATTTAAACTCTATACAGCAATTACAGGGGGAACTACTCTTTGGACTGAGACTAGGACGGGAGCAAGTAAAGTTCAAGTTACGAACGGTCTCTTCTCTGTTATGCTTGGAGAAATTAATCCAATTACCGGAGTAGATTTTAATCAGACTCCGATTTATTTAGGTGTAAATATTGGAGGAACCGGAACTCCTGGCTGGGATGGAGAAATGGCTCCACGCAAACAGCTTGGAACAGTTCCTTCCTCCATTGAATCAGAAAAAGCTTCCAAGTCAAATAATATTGTCGGAGGAAATGGAACGACACTCTTAGGTTCTATTCCATATCAATCAAACACAGATACAACTACACTTCTATCTCCTAATACGACAATTACTAAAAAGTTTTTTAGTATGACAGGTACAGGAACAAATGGAGCAGCTCCTGCTTGGAATGCTGTAACTGCCACCGATGTAGCCCTTGGAAATGTTACGAATGAAAGTAAGGCAACAATGTTTACTTCTCCTACGTTTACAGGAACAGTAGCTGGTTTTACGATGGGGGGCAACTTAGTTTTAGGATCAAATTCTTTTACGACGACCAATACCACTGTTGTTACAAATTTAAATGCTGACTTACTTGATGGTCAAAGTGGAGCTTATTATGCAACAGCAAGTTCACTTGGAAGTTATGTTCCTTATACTGGTGGAACTACAAATGTTGATTTAGGAATTCATAACTTAACTGTCGATACAAATTCTTTATTTGTTGATTCTGTGAATCATAGGGTGGGGGTTGGAATGATAAACCCAGGATATAAATTAGATGTGATTGGAGTTATAGATTCTCAGGTTACAGGTAGTGGGGGAACAAGTAATACAAGTTATGCTAACTTCACAGCTTATAATCCGGCTAATGACTATCCATTTGCTAATTTCTTAATTGGCCAGACAGCTTCTGATGTCAATGTTGCTATGATGGTTGCTCCTTTGTTTTCTTCTGCCGGAGTGCAAAAGCCTTCTCAGTTTGCATTATCAACTAATAAAGATATTCTTAATGGATCTTCACGTCAGCTTTACTTCACTCAATCAACTACATTAGCAACAATTGAGACTGACGTAGCTGGATCAGCTAGTACCTCAGCTACACCAATATCAATAGCCCCTGGAGGAACAGAAGCCATGAGATTGCTTACTTCTGGAAAGGTTGGTATTGGTATAGTTCCTACTGCGATGTTACATTTAAAAGCCGGCACCGCTACTGCCAACACTGCTCCTCTTAAATTAACAGCCGGAGTAAACTTAGGAACAACCGAAGCCGGAGCTGTTGAATATGATGGAGCACACTTATACTTTACAGCTACTAATTCTGGAACAAGATATCAACTA
>JBBRTD010000012.1:0-19625 GCA_038244685.1 Minisyncoccia bacterium
TCAAAGCAAAAACAGACAACATCGCTTGGGCTGACGTTACAGCTATTAAAACAAAAACAGACAGTATTGCTTGGGGTGATGTAACTGGAATTAAAACAAAGACAGATACAATTCTCTGGACTGATATTGCAACGCTTGCAAAGGCAACAGATGTAAATATTGCAGCTGGTGTTGTTAATGCAAATACAAATTCACAATTAGCTACAGCGGTGGGAACAGTAAATACGAATACTAATAGTGGTATATCTGGAGCAGTGTCTACTCTCACTGGTCTTATAAGTAGTATTCCATTAAATGTATGGGCATATAGCACCAGATCACTTTCAAGCTTTGGAACATTAGCTTCTGACATCTGGAATTCAACGACCAGAACATTAACATCTCTAACCTTATCTTCTCAGTCACCTTGGACAGTTTCAACTTCTGACTTTGGGACAATTACCGCTGGAAGTAATTATTTAGCGACAGTTACAACAATATATAATGGAACTCTTACTGACTCAGCCAATGTTCCAACTGTCATTATTTATGATCCAATCCGTAATGTAATAGTAAATAATATTGCAATGACAAGAACGTCTGTCGGTACTTATACATACTCATATGCAACTCCTTCAAATGCTCCAGGTGGAGTTTGGGAAAGCGTAGTTTCGGCAACAGTTGAAACAGGTAAGACACTTTCTGGAAATGATTACTGGAATGTAACAACTAGTCCAGCTCAAGTAATAATTAATAGTATTCCCGATGATACAATTCCACAGATTAGTGCTAATGCTACTATTACAAACGAAGGTTTAAGTGGTTATGAATATCAATATGAATGGTGTGTTGTCTCAAATTCGGCTGACACCTGCGGAGGAACAAATAATATATTCCATGCCGTGGCTGCAAAATATATAAATCCTGGAGAAGATTTTAATACGACATTAACTGCGACAGTTCCTAATGCTGGAGATTATTATTTTAAATTAATCGCATATTTTGGAACAGAAAGTTCAGGGGCCTCACGTTCATTTAGAGCTAAGGCAGCAACTGTGACTCCTCCGGGTGGGGGTGGTGGCGGAGGTGGTGGTAACTCGAATACTACTAATCCAACGGTGACAGATTTGGGTAAATGTGGCAGAAGAGCAGACTTTAATTGTGATACAAAAGTAAACTCTATCGACTTCTCAATACTTCTTTATTTCTGGAAATCAAAACCACCATTCAAGAATCAGTATGTTGATATAAACAAAGATAGTAAGGTAGATTCTGTAGACTTCTCAATACTTTTGTATGAATGGGGTAAATAATTATTAATTATTATTAATTGTGCTTTAAATAAAAATATGAAAAAATACATTTTTAAAAAATATTTAGTTGCGAGTTTAGCTTTGTTTTTTGTTATAAGTTTTTTTCCAAGTATTGCCTCTGCTGCTAACATTTATTTTGAAACAGCAAGAACAAATGTTTCTGTTGGCGATACTTTTATTGTTAGTGCCAAAATTGACGCAAAGGGTACTTCTATAAATAGTGTAGAAGGGGATATTGTATTGGAATCAAATAATGAAAATTTAACAGTTAATGATTTTAGTTTGGCTAAATCAATTTTCAGTTTATGGCCAAGGACTCCTTCACTTTCAAAAGATGGTAACACAATTTCATTTGTCGGTGGAGTTCCTGGAGGTTTTAAATTAGATAAGGCTATACTATTTAACATTATTGTTGAAGCAAATAAAGAAGGAAGTATAAAAATTTCTCCTAAGAATATGGCGATTTATGCCAATGATGGTAAGGGTACAAGAGTTTCGGTTGATTTTGCCAGTTTAGATATAAAAGTATCTCCAAAGAGTGAAATAAATGCATCTGTAAATGAATGGAGTAGTCTTGTTTCTTCTGATAAAGAAAGCCCAGAAAAGTTTGCAATACTAGTCGGAAAAGACTCGACTGTTTTTGACGGAAAGAGATTTGCTTTCTTTACTGCTGTCGATAATCAATCAGGTATAAGTTATTATGAAGTTTCCGAAGACGGGAAGCCTGTTATACGCAGTGGTAGCACTTATCTTCTTGAGAATCAAGATTTAAATAGTACTCCTAATTTAGTAGTTACAGCTTATGACAAGGCTGGGAATAAAACAGTTTCAGTTTATAAAAATCCAAGTATAACCTTCTTTGGTTTTTCATTAAATTTTATAATAATTGTACTTGTAATATTGATAGTATGGATTCTTTTCAGAAGAATTAGAAAAAATAAAAAAAATGTGCAAGAGAATAAATAATTTAATACATAAAATATATTTTCTAGTATTTATATTAACAGTTTTTTCTCTGTTGTTTGTTAATAAAATCTACGCGGCAAGTTTGTCTCTCTTGCCTAGTCCTTCGACTGTTTCTGTTGGTAATATTGTTTCTATTAAAGTTGTAGTTAATACGGAAGGAAAGGTTATAAATAATGCAGAAGCGAGTGTTCAATTCCCGACTGATTTACTTGAGGTTATATCAATTACAAAAAGTTCATCTATATTTTCTCTGTGGGTAGAAGAACCAAGTTTTTCAAATTACACAGGCAAGATTGTTTTCAATGGAGGTGTTCCTAATCCGGGGTTTACTGGTACAAATGGATATATTGCTTCAATTACTTTTAAGGCCAAGAAAGAAGGAACAGCATCTATTCTTTTCTCAGATGGGGCAGTAAGAGAAAATGATGGGCTAGGAACGGACATCTTAACCTCAAAGAATTTGGGTATCATTAAGATAGGATCTCCAAGTAAGGTTGAAATACCAGATACTCCTATTGTAAAAAGTAATCTCCCTTTGAAACCAGCTGTCACTTCAAGTACGCACCCCGACCAGAATGCTTGGTACTCTCTTGATACTGCTTCATTTAATTGGAAAATACCCGCTGGTATTAATTCTGTTCAAACTCTTTTAAGTAAGTCTTCAGATGCAACTCCGAATATTACTTACGATAGTTCGGTCTCGGAGAAAACATTAAATAATTTAAATGATGGCATTTATTATTTCCACATACGCTATAAAAATTCTGTGGGATGGGGGCCTTCTGAGCACTTTAAGATTAGAATTGATACGACCGCACCTTTGTCTTTTATTCCAACAATTAGAGGAGATGGTTATAATAATTTAATTAAATTAAATGCGACTGATGAAACTTCGGGCCTTGATTATTACACAATAAAAATTGATGAAGACCCCCTTCTGAAGGTTAAAGAAAGTGAATTGATTGATGGTGAGTATAAGCTTCCAATTAAAAACGAAGGTAATCATAATCTTATTGTTACTGCTTATGATAAAGCTGGTAATTACACCGAAGCCATTCTTGCTTTCGTAGGTTCATATATTTCTGTGCCAATAATTTCATTAAGTTCAAATGAAATTATAAAAGATGAGTCTGTTACTATCTTAGGTAAGACGGATTATCCAAATACTGATGTAAAAGTATATTTAGAATCTAAGGGTAAAGAAATCAATAGTTACATTCAGAAAACTTCAGCCGATGGATCATTTTCTGTTACAACAGATTTAATAAAAACAACTGGAACAATAAATATATGGGCTGAAACTTTAATTTCAGAAACTGTTAAAAGTAGTCATTCTGAAAAAGTATATTTAAAGGTAAGTGAACCTAAGGTGGTTAGAGTTACTCTCGCAATCTTTTATCCACTTTTGTATTTATTAATAATTATTATTTTATTAATAATACTATTGTTTGCACTTTATCTAGGATGGCATAAATTCTTCGGATTAAAAAGGAAAATAAAAAAAGAATTAAAAGAAACAAATGATGAAGTACATAAGGCAATGTTATTACTTAAGGGAGAATTAAGTGCAGAGCTCGAATTGCTCGAAAAAGCAAAAGAAGATAGAGTTCTTAATAAAAAAGAAGAAGTCATATTTGCTGAAATTAAAAAGAATATTGACGGAATTGATGATTTCATAGAAAAGAAATTAAATAAAATAATTTAAATTATTATTATTTAAATTTAACCCTTATAAAATAAGCATTAAATCACTTCTATGACACTAGCCATGGAGGTGATTTTTTGGTATAATTAACGTACAAGTTACCCAATTATAAGGGTATTTATAATTATATTATGGCAAAAGAAGAAGAAAAAAAAGTTAAATCAACAGGGCATTACGGAGCAGAACAAATATCAGTTCTAGAGGGCCTAGAGCCTGTCAGACGCCGTCCAGGTATGTATATTGGCTCTACTGGTATAGATGGCCTTCATCACTTAGTTTGGGAAATATTTGATAACTCCAGAGATGAAGCGATGGGTGGATTTTGTGATCATATCGAAGTTGTAATGCTTCCAGATAATTCAGTTCGCGTTGTTGATAATGGCCGTGGTATTCCAGTAGGTATTCACCCTAAAACAAAAGTTTCAGCATTAGAAACAGTTATGACGACTCTCCATGCTGGAGGAAAATTCGGAGGTGAAGATAGTGGTTATAAAGTTTCAGGAGGTCTTCATGGTGTTGGTGCGTCTGTTGTTAACGCTCTTTCTATTTATACTAAAGCAGAGGTTCACACAGATGGTGGTAAGTATGTCCAAGAGTATGTTCAAGGTAAAAGAAAGGCTGCTGTTAAAAAAGTTGGCAATTCAAAAGCTCATGGTACTATCATTTCATTTAGACCTGATGAAGAAATATTTAAACAAGTTAAATTTGATTGGAGTACTGTTGTAAATCATTTACGCCAGCAAGCTTACCTAGTTAAGGGCCTTCGTATTGATATTATTGACGCTCGTGAATGGGATCCTATAACTGGGGGCAAGGGTAAGAGTAGTGATTATGAAAATGCTTTTTGGTTTTCTGAACTCGAGCTCGAAGTTCCTTCGACATCTTTTTATTTTGAAGGAGGACTTGTGTCTCTCGTAAAGTTTTATAATAAAATAGAGAAGCCAATACATCCTAGTGTCTTTTATGTTGAAAGAGAGCTTGATGATGTTGGAGTGGAAGTAGCTCTTCAGTACGTTGATAGTATGAATTCTGTTATCATTCCTTTTGCCAACAATATTCACAACCCAGAAGGCGGTACTCATATTACTGGATTTAAAACTGCTCTTACTCGAGTTTTGAATACTTATGGTAAGAAAAATAATTTAATTAAAGAAGCTGATGGTGGATTCACCGGCGATGATGTTCTTGAAGGATTAACTTGTGTTGTCTCAGTTAAGCTTCGAGAAATTCAATTTGAAGGTCAGACAAAAGCGAAGCTCGGTTCTACCGAAGCTCAGGGTGCAGTGGCTACTGTTTTCGGTGAGGCATTAGCAACTTTTCTAGAAGAGAATCCTGATGAAGCTAAATCAATCATAAGTAAATCCTTGCTAGCTTTACGTGCTCGTAAGGCAGCTAAAGCAGCAAAAGATTCTATTCTTAGAAAGGGAGCTTTAGAGGGAATGACCTTACCAGGTAAGCTAGCTGACTGTCAGGCCAAAGATGCTGAAAGTGGGGAACTATTCATTGTGGAGGGAGATTCCGCTGGTGGTACAGCTAAGATGGGACGAGATAGAAAGACTCAAGCTATATTGCCTCTCCGAGGTAAAATTCTTAATGTTGAAAGAGCTCGTCTAGATAGAATGCTAGGTAGTGAACAGATCAAAAATCTTGTTATCGCCATGGGAACTTCTATTGGGGACACTTTTGATTTAAGTAAAATGCGTTATCATAAAATAATTTTAGCAACCGATGCCGATGTGGATGGAGCTCATATCCGAACACTTATTTTAACTTTAATGTATCGTTATTTCCGTCCTGTTCTAGACGCTGGATATATTTATATTGCTCAGCCACCTCTATTCAAGATTAAAAAAGGAAAAGAAATCATGTATGCTTATACCGACGAAGAACGTGATAAATTGCTAGGGAAGGATGCTCCATCTCTTGAAGATTTATTAACTGAATCTGCTAATGCAGAAGCGACGGGAGATGAAACAGAAGAGGACGAAGAAGAAGAAAATGCTAAAAATAAAAGAATTGCTAAGGTTCACATTCAAAGATATAAAGGTCTCGGAGAAATGAATGCTGATGAACTTTGGGAAACAACCATGAATCCAGCTAGTCGTATTCTTAAACAAGTATCAGTAAATGATGCCGAAGATGCCAATAAAGTTTTTGATATGTTAATGGGTTCAGAAGTTCCACCTCGTAAATCTTTCATTCAATCTCATGCCAAAATGGCAAAGTTGGATCTATAATAAAAGCCCCACAATTTGTGGGGCTTTTATTATTTTCTTAGTTTAATGTTCTTTCTTTTATTTCTTTATTTACCTTTAGGATAAAATCTTCCACAGAAATTCCTTCTAGTTTTTCTGTTCGTCCTTCAACTGTTATAACATTAGCATCACGCTCTTTGTCCCCGATAACTATGACATAAGGAACTTTTTGCATTTTAGCATTACGAATTCTTTTGCCCAAGGATTCATTGGAGTCATCTAATTCAACTCGGAAGTCTCCCTCTTTTAACGCTCTAAATACAGAGTCGGCATATTCTTTTTGGTGTTCTGATATCGGTAAAATTATAATTTGAACAGGGGAGAGCCAAACAGGGAAAGCTCCAGCGAAGTGCTCTATCATAACCCCCATAAAACGTTCAAGAGAACCAGAAATAGCACGGTGGATTACAACTGGTCTTTCTTCTTCGCCTTTTTCATTTATAAATTTTAATTCAAATCTTTCTGGTAAATTAAAATCGCATTGAATTGTCGCTAATTGCCATTCACGTCCAATCGCATCTTTAAACATAAAATCTAATTTAGGACCATAGAAAGCAGCTTCGCCTCTAACTATTTGATAATTTAATTTATTATCCTTAGCGGCAATTTCTAATGTTCCTTCTGCTTGGTTCCAAACTTCATCACTTCCTAAATATTTACTCTTATCATCTCCTCGGACAGATAAGCTAACTCTATAACCCTCCATCATACCCATTGTTGTATAGAAAGACTTAATTATTTCAACTATGGTGCTTACTTCTTGTCCAATCTGAGATACTCGGCAGAAAAGGTGACCGTCGTCTTGAGTAATAGCTCGGACACGGGTAAGCCCAGAAAGCTGACCAGCCTTTTCATATCTATAAACAGTTGCTGGTTCAAAATATCTAACAGGCATATTTCTGTAAGAGAATTGATTGTCTGCAAATATTTGCATATGATGAGGGCAATTCATTGGCTTCATGAAAAATTCTTCATCGCCACCTTTTACACGGAAAAGTTCTTCTCCAAATTTAGCTGCATGGCCTGAAGTTTCATACAATTCTTTTTTTGCAATATGAGGAGTCCAGACACGATCGTAGCCTTTATTTTTGTGTAAGGACCAAAGAAAATCTTCTATCTCTTTTCTTATTATCATTCCTTTTGGCTGCATAAGAGGCAAGCCTGAACCTATAAGTTCGGATATGGTGAAAAGCTTAAGTTCTCGTCCTAACTTACGATGATCTCTTTTTTTAGCTTCTTCTTGTTGGTTAAGATAAGCAGTAAGTTCTTCTTTTGTGTTAAAAGCTAAACCATAAATACGAGTAAGCATTTTATTCTTTTCGTCTCCACGCCAATATGCCCCAGCGATGCGTTCAAGTTTAAAAGAGCCATCTTTAATCTCTTTTACATTTTCAATATGTCCTCCACGGCAGAGATCAGAGAAATTTCCGGAAGTGTAAACGGTAATTTCTTCTCCTTTTTCAGCTATTCCATTTATAAGTTCTTCTTTGTATATATTGCCAGCGAACATTTTTAGAGCTTCTTCTTTGCTTAGAACTTTCTTGTCAAAAGTTGTCCAAGTTTTTAATAACTCTTTCATTTTGGATTCTATTTTTTCAAGATCGCTGTCTGTAATTTTACTAACTAAATCTACATCATAATAAAAACCATTATCTACAGCAGGACCTAGAGTAATATGTGACCCCGGATAAAGCTCTAAGATAGAGGCCCCTAGTAAGTGGGCGAGAGAATGGCGCAATTGCATTAGTTGTTCTGTTTTTTCCATATTTTTATAATAGCACAAAAGCCTTCATTTGTAAGCCAGGAGTTCGGTTGACGTATATTGTAGGTAATATTATAATTTATATAAATAAACCCTAGGCAGTTGTCCAAAAATGGGTTAAGCTATTAACTTTAATAAATTTTAAGATGAGACTCTGGGAATATAAGTACGCAAAGTACTTGATAAGAAATTATGGAGCGCGAGGCTTCCAAATTCGTTTTCCAGGAGGAACATCCTGGAATGGAGAATTGAACTCATTAATTATTGCTATTGAGTTTAATCCACAAGGAAAGGTCTTTTTTGTTGTCATCCCTTATGATCCAAAATCAAATTTGGTAAGGGAACAAAAAGCGAAAAAAGAAACTCCGAAAATCCTGGCTCAAAGAAAATTAAGAGAAGAGACAGGCCTATCTGCTTTGACAAGTGATTTTGTTTTAATCATGAAGATGGTTGTAAATAACAATCTTCTTAATGATGACAGCAAACACACTAAATATTTCTATATCGTAGAAAAATTTAGTGGAAAATTTTTAGACCTTAGCAATTCTAGTTTTCTGAACAGAGAGACGGCAACACCATTTATGGTTCCAGGGCCACTTCTAGCTCAGACTATATTCCATGGACATATTCCAGCTCTTAAATATGCTATTAGTCATCTTAGTTCAAGATTAGAAAAAAAAGATTTTGAATTAATGAATATAGCTCTTAATAAAAGGGAGAGGTTGCTTAAGGGATTTAAAAAATAATAAATTCCAGGTCACAGCTGTGACCTGGTTATTTATTTGCATTTTAGGTAAAAATCGGTATACTGTTAAACATGGTAATACGAATGCGACATACACGAGCCCATACAGGGAATCGTAGATCACATCATGCTTTAAAGGCAAAGACTTTTGCTGTTTGTACTAACTGCGAACAACCAAAGGAAACTCACATAGTTTGTAAGAACTGTGGTTTTTATCGCGGCCGTAAGGTTTTAGATGTGGTTAAAAAAGTTGAAAAGAAACAAGCAAAAAAAGTAGCTAAGTAAAATCGGCTCTTGAAATTTTTTTCTCCAAGGTCTTATTTTTTAAATAATATCTTATGAAAAATTTCAAGATTCTATTTTCATATAATTATGGCAAACAGGCACCTTTCACGTTCAATTGTTCTACAAACACTCTTTGAGTGGGATTTTGCTGTTGAGAAGGATACAACTCCAGATGAAATGCTTGAGCGTAATATAGAAGAGTTTGGACCAGGATTAGATGATTCTCACTTTATGGGGGAATTGTTTTTAGGTATCATAAAGAAAAAGGTTATTATCGATGAAATTATGGAGAAAGCAGCACCAGATTGGCCAATTGATAAAATTTCAATCGTAGATAGAAATATTCTTCGCTTAGGTCTATATGAACTTTTGTTTGGTGACAGAGAGCAAGTTCCACCTAAAGTTGCAATTAATGAAGCCATTGAACTTGCTAAAAGTTTTGGGGGTGAAAATTCTAGTCGTTTTATAAATGGCGTCTTAGGCGGAGTTTATAAAGAAATCGGCGAACCTGGTAAGGATGATGTTGGTACTAAGAAAAAACATAAACACTTCGAGACTGATCCTGCAAAATTTCCAATTGAGAAAAAAGCTGGAGCTGTTGTTTATTCAATAAATGATGGTCATATATACTTTGCTTTTGTTCATGATGTATTTGGTTACTGGACACTATCAAAAGGAGGTATTGAAGAAGGGGAGAATGAAGAAGAAGGGGCAGTCAGAGAAATAAAAGAAGAGATGGGTGTAGATATAAAAATAAAAGAACTTCTTGGACGCAGTGAATACATAGCAACTCATCCAGAAAACGGTAAAATTCGTAAACAAGTAGTATTTTTCTTGGGGGAAACAGATTATCAGGACCTAGTTCTTGAAAAGGATTGTGGTGGTCTTGATGATGCTAAATGGTTCCACATGGAAGAAGTAGCCGGTCTTAAAATGTATGACAATATGGTTCCACTTCTCACAAAAGCAGTTGAAATTTTAACAAAAGATTAATTAAATTTTTTTATGATTGATTTTTCTCTATTTGAAAAAAAGACAAATATAATTTTTAACGACAAGAAGCTTCTAGAACAGGCTTTTATTCATCGTTCATACATAAATGAAAATAGCGGAACTAAATTTTCTCATAATGAGCGTCTAGAGTTTTTAGGTGATGCTGTTTTGGAGTTAATTGTGACTGATTATCTTTATAATAAATATCCAGATCGTGATGAAGGAGAATTGACTGCTTATAGATCTGCCCTAGTAAATGCCGTTATTATAGGAGAAGTTGCGCTGTCTTTAGATATGAATGATTACTTACTTTTATCCAAAGGTGAAGCTAAGGATATCGGTAAGGCCCGCAGTTATATTTTGGCAAATACTTATGAAGCTTATGTAGGGGCTGTCTATCTAGACCAAGGATATGATGTTACTCGTGATTTTATTGCGAACACTCTTTTTGATAAGATTGATGATATTGTTGCAAATAAATTATGGCGCGACCCTAAGAGTTTAGTTCAAGAAAAATCTCAAGAATATTTAAATGTCACTCCTTCATATAAAGTATTAAATGAAGTTGGACCTGATCATGATAAAAATTTTACAGTTGGTATTTTCTTTGGGCTTGATCGTGTTGCAGAAGGTAAAGGTCATTCGAAACAGGAAGCTGAACAATCCGCAGCGAGAGCAGCATTAGAAGCTAAAGATTGGCTCGACTAAAATGACACTTAAATCTATTGAATTATTTGGATTTAAATCATTCGGAAAGAAAAGCTCACTATCTTTCTCTACTCCGATTACTTGTGTTGTTGGACCTAATGGTTCTGGTAAATCAAATATCGTAGAGTCAATTCGCTTCGTTTTAGGAGAACAGTCCATGAAGTCTCTTCGTGGTAAGGGTGGAGTAGATTTAATCTTTAAGGGTTCAAAATCTCTTTCCACTTCAAATAGAGCTGGAGTTACAATTACTTTTGATAATAGTCAAAAGATTTTTTCTTTTACAAATAGTGGAATTGGTGTTTCTCTTGATTATGATGAGATAACTATCGGGCGTGAAGTATTTGCTGATGGAGCCAATAGATATAATATAAATGGTACAGAAGTTAGACTTAAGGATGTAATAGATTTACTTGCTTCAGTTAATATTGGAAGTTCTGGGCATCATATCATCTCTCAAGGTGAAGCTGATCGGGTTTTGAATGCTTCAAATAAGGATCGTCGTAGTATGATTGAAGACGCCTTAGGTTTAAAAATCTATCAGTACAGAATAAAAGAATCTGAAAGAAAATTAGATAAAACTATTTTAAATATGAAAGAGGTGCAGGTTCTCCGACGTGAGATTGCACCACATTTATCTTTTCTTAAAAAACAAGTTGAGAAAGTAGAGAAGGCTCGCGAAATGAGAGAGGATCTTCGTAATTTATACAAAACTTATTTTTCATCTGAGTATACGTACATAAGTAATGAAGGAAATCGTTTGGTTAATTTCCGTCAAGAATTAGATAAGAAAGCTTTGGCTCTTGATGAAAAAATTGGAGAATTAGAAAAAATAAAAAATGCGGATAATATTCAAAGTGATAATTCTAGAATTATAAAAGAAAAAGAAGCAGAGCTTTACGGAGTTCGAGGAAAGAGAGATGAGCTGGCTCGTTCTTTGGGACGCATAGAGGGTATTATCGAAGGTATTGAAAGACAATTTGCTAAAATTCCTGAAGTTAAAGAACGCATAATAAAAGAGTCAGAATGGAAATCTTTAGTTTCAGAATTGGAGAGTAAGATTGATGAAGCTATTAATTCAGAAGATTTTTCAAATGTTAAGGATGTACTTAGAAGTATAAAATCAAAATTAGGTGCCTTCTTGTACGACTCTAGTGATGAGAAAGTAGAAATGCCTATTTTGGCTGAGAATGCTGAGTATATAGAAATGGGTCAAGCCAAAGAAAATATTATTTCTAGTATTAATCAGGTAAGAGGAGATGAGGAGAAAATCATTAATTTTATTAATGAGCTTAAGGATAAAGAGAAAGAGTCAGAGTCAGTTTTGAGAGATAATGAACGTACTCTTTACCAATTCCTTTCTGATAGAAATCAGGTGACTTCTTCTATGCATTCTTTAACTTTTCAGGAAGAAAAATTAGCAAGCATTAAGTCAGCTTTTGAAATGGAGATAGCCGAAGGAGGAGTATTGATTGGCAGAGAAGTTATATCTTATGCTCAAACAAAAATAGAAGGAGAAATAGTAAGAAGCACACAGGAAGAAATTCGTCGTAAGATTGAGCGTATTAAAATTAAGCTTGAAGATTCTGGCAGTGGTAATGCTTCCGAAATAATGAAAGAGTATGATGATACAGCAGAACGAGATGTTTTCCTTTCTCGTGAATTAGATGATTTAAATAAAAGTATTGAATCTCTTCGACTTCTTATTCAGGAATTAAAAGAGACTCTTGATAATGAATTTAAGAGTGGAGTAGAAAAAATAAATAAACAATTCCAAGAATTTTTCTCACTTATGTTTGGTGGTGGTTCAGCATTTTTATCTATAACTATGGAGCACAAAAAACCTAAGAAAAATGATGAGAAAGTTTCAGTAGAAGACGGAGAAGATGAGGAGACAGAGGAAGAAGAAAATAATGATTTGGGATTTGAAAGGGGGATAGAGATTAATGTAACCCTTCCTCAAAAGAAAGTTAAGGATCTACATATGCTTTCAGGAGGGGAAAGATCTTTGACTTCTATCGCTCTTCTTTTCGCTGTATCACAAGTAAATCCTCCACCATTCTTAGTCCTAGATGAAACAGATGCAGCTCTTGATGAGTCAAACTCACGTAAGTATGGAAATATGCTGGATAATTTATCGAAGTATTCACAGCTAATAGTTGTCACTCATAATAGAGAGACAATGTCTCGAGCTCAAGTTTTATATGGTGTTACAATGAGTGCTGAGGGGGCTTCAAAACTTCTCTCCATTCGACTCGAAGATGCTGCTTCGTATGCCAAATAAAACCCCTAAATAGGGGTTTTATTGACTTTATTGTAATTATGTTATATAATACTTATTAAGTAGAGTATCAGTAGATATCTCGAACCCTTTGTTAAGACGGGAGGTCTTACAATTTTTGTTCTTTAAAACTTATTTACACATGAAAAAGGTTTTTTTGTTTTTAGTAATTATCTTTGCTGTATCTTTTTGTGCTTCAGCACAAAGTAACAATGATACAAAAATTTCGATCTCGGGTTTTGATGGGAATAAACCTCTAAAAGAAGACGGACTTATTGTTGTCATTTATCCCGATAGTCCAGATGACTATTATTTAGAACCCGCATATAAGGGTGAAAATAAGACGAGATTTTTACGAAGAATTACTCGACACGAAAATTTTGCACCTACGAAAGACAGTAGAGTCCTACCAAAGGATTCACTTGCTGGTAAAAAAATCGTGGTAGTTGATAAGAATTTATTACCGCCAATGCGACCAGTTGTATGGTTACTGGTGATATGCCTTGCGATAGGTGTAATTATCGCTTATCTAATAATAAGAATATTAGGTACAAAAAACAAGGTAGAATAATCTACCTAAAAAGTCATTGCATTTTTTTATGCAGTGACTTTTTTTATTGGTTTAAATATTCATTAATAGTTTGATTATTTTTAATTATTTCTTTGGCCTTGTCTAATCCTACATATCTGTAATGCCAAGGTTCATACATGTATCCTGTTATTTTTTCTTTACCGGAAGGATAGCTTTCTATAAATCCATATTCACTTGCATACTTTTCCATCCAGTTAGCTTCATCTGATTTATCAAATTTCTTTGAGGCGCTATCGTATCGAATTGATAATCCTGTGACGTCTATAGCTGTGCCTAATTGATGTTCCGAATATCCAGCCTTAGCTACAGCGATTGAAGCATTTGGATTGCCACTATTTATTTCATTTGCCATGATGGTTTTTTGAGTTTCATAATTTCGGAAACCTGAGCTAGCTTTAATTCTATAACCATCTTCTAGTGCTTTTTTTGTTAAAGCTTCAAAATTATTACGAGCTTCTTTTATAAGACAAATACCGCCTTTTGTACTAGATACACTATTTATTTCTCTTAAATCTTTTGGTATATAAGTTACATCTGGCAAGCTTTTGTCTTGTCCAATCGCCAGAGAAGACATGTCGTCGTATTCTTTTTTAGGCTTGGGGCATGCATTAGAGTTTAATTCATTTTTTTCTTTTATTTCTTCTTTCGTTAATATTTTTTCGGGTTGGAGTTCTTTGTCTTTAATTGTTATGGCTTCTGCATTATCAGTATTTGTTTCATCGGATGATTTTATATTTATAATTTCAATATCCTTATCTTTTTTTACATTCAAGACTTCAATACTTTGCTTGGTTTTATTTATATTTGAAATTTTTTTACCAATAAAAAAACCACCAGAAAATCCAATAATTAAGATAAGGATGGCGTAGAAGATATGTGATATTCTTTTTTCCATAGACTACTCTATTATATTATCTGGATTGACATATGTATAGCCCTTTTCTTCCATCGTGGTTAATAAAGTATCTAAGCTAGATACTGACCATGGGTGTTCATGTATTAGAATTATCGAACCAGAGTGAAGAGTATTTATTACATTGCTAACAAAAATATCTTTTTCTCGACTTGATTTATCCCAATCAAGAGCAGAGCCAGACCAATCCATAAATATCATTCCACTGTCTTTTGCGAATTTTCTTACATAAGGATTACTCTCTCCGTAGGGGGCACGGAAAAATCTTGGTAAGTTACCGGTGTCTTTATTTATAAGTTCACTGTTTTTATTAATTTCCTTATCTATTATTCCTATATCTTTTTCTTTTTTAAGATTTAAATGGCTCCAGGTATGGTTACCAACAGTAAAACCTTCTTTTTTAATCTGTTCTATTACACCTAGATTGTCCTTGTCGTGCATTCCATTAATAAAGAAAATAGCAGATGCATTGTGCTTCTTTAAAATTCCTAGAATTTCTATTGTTCTTTTGCTTGGACCATCATCTATGGTTAAAAGTACTATTTTTTTCTTATTTAATATATTTTTAGGAGAAACAGTACTTCTATTAACGATTGTATATTTTTCCCCAACATCTACTTCATTATTTTTAACAATAGGTGCTTCTTCTGAGATTTTTGGTGCTTCTGTTTTTGCCGCCGAAAGACTAAAAGTAATAGTTATCACAAAAATGAAAGCCAGTATTATAATAAATAACTTTTTATATTTCATATTGTGTTTCTTGTTTCTTTTATATTAATTCGTAATCAATTGTCTTCCTATTCATATCTGCTTTTATTACTTTGAATTTTACCTTATCTCCTAGTGTGTATTTTTTGTGAGTTTTTTGGCCTCGAATACTCATAAACTTTTTATCGAAGATATAGTAATCATTTTTCAGGTCTCTCATTCGAATCATACCTTCACATTTTGTTTCTTTTTCTTCTGCATATAGACCCCATTCCGTTACACCAGTGATAATACCTTCATAGCTTTCACCAGTGTGTTTAGACATATATTCTACTTGTTTGTATTTGATTGAAGATCGTTCTGCTTCAGCGGCTTCTTTTTCTTGGCTTGAGGCTTCTTGGCTCATTTGCTCATATTCAAACCACTTTTCTTTTGGAATTATTTTATTCTCTAAAAAATCTTTTAACAATCTGTGAACAATGACATCAGGATACCTTCTTATTGGCGATGTAAAATGTGTATAGAATTTAAATCCTAATCCGTAATGACCAATATTTTTTGTAGAGTAAATTGCTTTTGCCATTGTTCTTATAATGGCAGTATGAACTGTATCACGAAGGGGATTGTGTTCAAGCTTTCTAATTAGAATATTTATTTCTTCGGATGGGATAATTCCATCTTTGAGCTTCATATGATATCCTAATCTTTTAAGAAAAGTCGCTAGATCTTTCATCTTTTCTTTATTGGGTAAATCGTGGATTCGATATAAGAAGATGCCTTGCTTGCCACCTTTTTTATTCGACATATACTCTGCTACACGTCGATTGGCCAGAAGCATAAACTCTTCAACTAACTTATTTGTATCTCCGCGTGCTTTTGTGTAGACAGATATCGGGACACCATTGCTATCTAATTTGAATCTAACTTCATCTTGCTCAAGCATAATGGCCCCTTCATCAAACCTTTTTTTTAGTAGTTTCTTGGCAATTGTATTTAAGGTTGAAAGTTCTTCAAAGAATATTCCTTTTTTGTCATTTAGTATTATTTGTGCATTTTCATATGTAAATCTTTTGTCTGAATGTATAACACTTTGTCCGAACCATTCATTGTATATTTTTCCATTTATATCTAATTCAAAAACTGCAGAAAAAGTAAGTCTATCTAAATTTGGATTAAGACTACAAAGTCCATTCGAAAGTTCTTCGGGTAGCATCGCTATTGTTCTATCTACTAAGTAGACAGAAGTTCCTCTAGCGCGAGCTTCATCATCTAGAGCAGTTTTTAATTTAACGTAATGAGAAACATCAGCAATATGGATTCCTATTTCGTAGTTTCCATTTAAAAGCTTTTTAATTGAAATTGCATCATCAAAATCCTTTGCATCGATTGGGTCGATTGTAAAAGTTGTTGTATCTCTCATGTCACGTCTATTTTTAAATTGAGATTCATCTATTCCACGAGCCGCAATTTTCTTTGCTTCATCTAAAACAGCAATAGGGAAGCTTGCACTGAAGCCTTTTTCAAGAGCAATAGCTTCCATTTCAGCATTGTGTTCCATTGGCATTCCGAGTATTTTTTCAACTCTTCCGATTGGTGCCTTTTTTTCATCTTTCCAATCAGTGATAACAACGAAAACTTTTTGTCCTATTTTTGCACCAGCTAGTTTATTTTCGGGGATAATTATATCGGCATACATTCGAAGATCACTCGGTATTAAAAAGTAGGTATCGCTCTCTTTCTCTATTATTCCGCCGTAGCCCTTTTTGGAGCGGCGAAGTATCTCACTAACTTCACCATTTTGATTTTTATCAATTCTCTTAGGATGTAGAAGTATTTTAACTGTATCGCCATGACAAGCCGTACGAAGAAAGCTATGATCAATTTCAATTACTTCATCTTGACCTTTAACTCTAACACTACCTAATCCTTTGTGAGATATCGTAATAATCCCTTCCATATACCTATTCGTTTTTGAGTCATTTTTAATGTTTTTCACATTGGAAGTATAGCACAATACGGCCGACCTCCAACCTCTTCATCTAGAAGCTAGATGTCGGCTGTATTGATTATTAAAAAGATATATGGTAGGATACTTTTACATATGTTAAAGATAAGATTACAAAGAATAGGGCGCAAGAATGATCCAGCTTTTCGAGTTCTTTTAACAGATTCCAAAAATTCTGCTAAAAGTGGTAAATTTAAAGAAATCCTTGGTTCATATAATTTGAAGAAAGGTGAAGTTATTTTTAAAGCTGATCGTATTGCTTACTGGATGAGTAAAGGAGCTCAAACATCAGATACAGTCCATAATTTCTTAGTTAAACAGAAGTTAGTTGCTGGAAAGATGAAGAATGTTCTATCAAAGAAATCACCAACAAAAGCACGTAAAGAACTTAAAAAATCATAATTAATAAAATCCCTCTGACCTCTGGTTGGGGGGATTTTGTGTTGCATGTCAAAAGCTCTATATGGTATATTATAGGTAGGCAGGTTGTAGTCGGTACACTGCTAGAAGAATTATGATTATTACTAAAATACTATTATATGATGGCAGACGATAAAGCATTTCTTGAATATATTGTTAAGGCATTAGTTGACAATCCAAATGACGTTAAGATTGATCGAACCGTAGATGAAATGGGGGTACTTATTACAATGACAGTTAACAGTGCTGATATGGGTAAAATTATTGGCCGTCAAGGTAATACCGCTAAGGCTATTCGAACATTACTTCGCGTTATCGGAATGAAAAACAATGCCCGTGTTAACTTGAAGATTAATGAACCAGAAGGAGGAAGAGTAGATCAAGTTCAAACAGGATCTCCAATTCAAGCTCCTGCAATGACAGCCAGTGAAGCTTCTAAGTCAGTTGACGCAGCCTTAGATGATCTTAAGGGAATATAGTTTTCTATATAAAGATAAATAAGAAAAGTCGCCCCGCTTTGGCAGGGCGACTTTTCTTATGCTATGATAGGCTTATGAAATTTCACATAGTTACCTTATTTCCTGAAATGTTTGATTCCTATTTAGGAGAATCTATATTAGGTAGAGCCATAAAAGAAAAAAAGATTTCTGTTTCTTTTTCGAACCCCCGTAACTTTGTTTCTGGTAAATATAAGAAAGTTTGGCCGGATGGGAATGTCTCACGTCAAATTGATGAACGACCATATGGAGGAGGACCAGGAATGGTAATGATGGCTGAGCCGATAATTAAGGCTGTTGAGACTATAATAAAAAAAATAACGAAGAATAAAAAAAATAAGTTTTTGGTTATTAATTTTATCCCAAGTGCTCAAAAATTTAATACAGATTCTGCAAAGAAAATCTCAAAAAAATACACAGATATTATTTTAATCTGCGGACGTTATGAAGGTATTGATGCAAGGGTAGACAAGATACTAAAAACACAACAATATTCCATTGGGGATTATGTTTTAACAGGAGGTGAAATCCCAGCAATGATTTTGATTGATTCTATATCGAGACAAGTTGAAGGTGTTTTGGGTAACTTTGATTCGAGAGAAGAAGAGAGAGTTTCCTCTAGTGAAATTTACACTCGTCCTGAAATATTGGTTTATAAAAACAAAAAATATAAAGTTCCGCCAGTCCTTTTGTCTGGGGATCATAAGAAGATAGAGGAGTGGAAAAATAAGTAAAAAGAGTAAGACTTATCCCCATTTTTTAATAGTATTTACCATTTGTTTCATGTTATAATATAGAGGCATTCATCTCTTGAAATAATATAATTCATATGGCCAAGTTAAGATTAATAAAGGTCCACTTCACCAAAACCATCGCAATAATATTTTTTGTTTTACTTCTTGGCGCATATGCCAATATTTTTGCGTTGTTTAATCCTGGTCAAACATTAGACCCAAATTGTGCTCCCGAAGATACTGGGTGTACGGTAGAATTATTACCAACTCAATTGGGTAATGTTGGTAAATATTTAACAACAGATGGAACAAATATATCTTGGTCTGGCACACCTGTTGGTCTTACTGCTTCTTCTTCTGATATTTTAACAAATAAAGATTTAACCTCTTCTACTAATACCTTTCCTTCAATATCTACTTTTACAAATGATGCTGGTTATGTAACTGGCACTCCTTGGACATCTCTTGGTTATATTACTAATGGAAATACTGGCTGGACTAATTTATACGGATTCATTACCGGCTACACTGAAACAGATCCAACTATTTCTGCTTGGGCCAAGGCTCTTACTAAACCAAATTATACACCAGCTGAAATTGGTTCTCCATCAGGATCTGGAACTTCATCAGGCACCAACACCGGAGACAACTCTGCTAACACAACTTATGCAAATGATTACCGTCTTGCAAACTTTGTAGCTGGAACAAACTATCTAGCTCCAAACGGTAGTGCCGCCCTCCTAACTTCTTTCCCAACATTCAATCAA
>JBBRTD010000013.1:0-16828 GCA_038244685.1 Minisyncoccia bacterium
ACAGTCAAATCGAATTCCATCTCTGTATTGAAAATTTTAGATTTTAATTTCTCTTCTGTTTTCATAATATAGTTTTTAATGAGCTAAGCTCGGTTTATGTGAATTTTTCTTCACTTTACAATATATTAGTCCTTCTGGCAATAGAATAGATTAAATCCCCTTTATAAAGGCTACAATCTGGGTCCAAATTTCACTTGCTTAAAAGAAACACAATAGAAATATTAAAAAAAGGTTGACCAACGAATGGCCAACCTTTTGATATAAATTAAAAATATGAATCAATCTTCTGAATATTTGACTCTTAACTTTCTTGCCAAACTCGCAAGCATAACCGCTCTTCCAATACCACCGCCAAAAACTTCATCCACCGTAACAGATAACATATCTTTTTCCTCTGAAATCATCCTGTCTGCAATTTTCATTGTAACAAGTGCTCCAATATGTTGAGAAGTAAGAGCGATATTTTCATCAGAACTTCGCTGAAAAATATCTTTGACTAATTCTTCATAGAAGCTTACCTTCAGTTTATGATTATACATAATCTGAAGAATTTCTTTTACAAAAGATTCTCCAATTTCTTTTTCTCCTAGTCCTAATTCAATCCCGGATGCAAAAGCAGCGTAAGCAGCAATGGAATTACTATCAGAAAAAAGAATTTTATCTCCATAGTCTCCACTTGTACCAAAGAAACTAACCTTCCTTTTCTTGGTTTTCAAATGACCTCCAGTAAGCATGAAAGGAGCTCGAGTTGTTTCATCGAAATAATTAACAGGTCGATTCATTTCTTCGTTAAATGAGGGCCATCCCATACGTTTAATGTGATCATAGCAAATTTCTTTGTGATATTCTTTATCATGACTTATCACGTCAATAATTGCCATATCTCCAAAAGAACTAAAGTGTATTCCAACTACGTACTTTTGATCTTCTTTGGCGCGATCACCATTTTCAATAAAGGTTCGCATTAGAACAACTGCAACTTTTTCAAGATCTTGGTCATCAAATAAACTAGCAATTGCGCATCCCTTAATGGATGGTTGTTCACGATACATTTTATTGAAAACATCAACAGGCCAAAATCCTTTTAATTCCGAAGGATCATTCATAATTTGAAAGTTTTGCATGACAAAAATATTAAAGGTTTAAATAATTCAGTAAATTACCCTATACTCTAAATGAGTAAAATACAAAGTAATTTATTGAATTAATTATGCCTATATATAAAGAACTACTACCTTTATAGTATAACATATTTATATCATTTGTCAATTCATAAATCATTAAGATAAACTCACAAATCCCCTTATGTCCCTTACATTTTGATTCTATTTATCTCGTTTAGCTCACAAATAAAAAGAGCCAGATCATTTCCAGATCTGGCGCTTCTTTTTATTATTTACTTCTTATTTATTAATTTAAGAAGATTTCTTTTCTGCTCTGGAGTAAGGTTGTCGATTTTATTGTCGATTACTTTATCCGATTTTTGTTGAATTGCTTTTGACACAATAGTGTCAAACCTTTCCTCATTTTTTGCTTGAATTGAATCTTTACTGATAGACAATGCAAGATTATCAAATTTAGAAATAGAAATATTTGTCTCCAAATTAAGTTTAACATAATTAACCTTAACCATGTCACCTTCCTTTGTTAAAGAAAGTTCATCAGATATTTCCGTCCCTGCAGTAAAAATATTTTTAGGCTCCTTATCCAAAATAAATTGAAAATAAGTTTCACCCTTACTAACAAGTGATGCAATTCTTAAAACTTTTGAAATAACTACAATTGATTCCATGTCGCTGGTAACCAAAGAAACAGTATTTCCACGACTGGTCATTTGATTGCGATAGTCTCTTATTGCCTGTTGGCGATTTTCACCAATACCCACAAGAGTATGGTCGTGAACATTAACCAATGCAACTAACTTCATAAGCCCACCCTTGTCTTTTAATAGAAATTCATAAGTGGGGTTACCGTCAATGTTGTAAGTCACACCGTCTGAACCAACAAAGCCTTTTTCTTGAACCTTGCCTTCAGCAGAACGCCGAGCCGCTTTTTCTGTAGCACCAGCTTGTTTGAACCAATGAGAATTTTTTGTTCTAGTATCTACCATTACAAAACCCACCGTTGATTCATCCTTACCTTCCGAAGTAAGACCGAAATAAAAATATGATCTTCCATCGTTACCTAGAACAAGTGAACTCTCTTCTGCTACTCTGATTTTGTCTTTTCCAGACCAGTTCCAGTAGCCATGAATATACTCTCCCCAATTATCCACTTGTTTGGATACAAAATTTTTGGGTTGAATACGATCAATCCAAGATGGAGCTTCCTCACTCTTGTATTGATGCATTTCGCCTGTTTCAGGATCAACAGTTAGTACACCAACTGCATCATCTCCACTAAAACCAATTTTTGTTTTATATACAGTAACAGTCCAATATGGATGCCAATTATCATCAACTTCAAAGGTGAAGTCGCTGTATAAAATTGAACGATACCCATTTATGTAAATGTGGCGTTCCAAATCTTGATTCAAATATGCTTCGGTTTGATATACAATGTGTAATTTCTTACCCTTTACATCTGTAACCAATGCATAATCTTCCTGATTTGTTGCTGACACACGTACATAACCAGGCGTTCCTTCGTCTCCAAAACTTAGCCATTTAAATATTCCACTATGTAAAAGTGGAGCAATCCAATAAAGTTGACCATTAACAGCCTGAAGAGTAAATGTTCCAAGTTCGGAACGACTTCCAAGTCCAGGATCTGATCCTAAAACTTTTTCACCTACCCTCTTGGCAATCTCTTCATCAACAATTAGCATTTGACTGACTGCAATCGGTTGAACGTTTGCAGTAAATTCAGTCTCTTCAATGTTGCCTATTATACTTCTGTATTTATCAGTATTCATCCACTCCGAAGAGGAAAAGAATCCACCAATAATAAGACCTAGTATTAACACTCCGGCAATTGTTCCAAACATTGGACAAATAATGCCAGCTTCGTCATCATCATAGTAATACCATACAAAGGCCATAACAGCACAATAGGCAATAATACTTAGGTAAATTCCAGTAGCGGAATCAAAAGACAATGCGGGCATAAACAGGTATTCGTTTAATAAACACCAAATTGCAGTAAAAACAACAGAAATACCAATCTTTGTAGCTTTCATTTTTCAAAGTTTTAAATTTGTAAATATCAATTAAATTTTGCTAACAATAACATATTTATTAACTTATGTCAATGAGTGGAATCAGCATTAATTACATAATCCCCTTATGCCTACTATGTCTGATTCAAATTTTATCTTGCTATCGTACATGCAAAAAAAGAGCCTACTTAAGTAAGCTCTTTTTTGATTAGACATAACTTTCATACCTAAGAGATAAGATCTTTTTTCTTTTCCTCAAATTCTTTTTTATCAATTTCTCCTTTGGCATATCTCTCTTTTAAAATATCAAGAGATTTACTATTACTTTCATTGTTTGTTTTATTATTATGAACAAGCCAAACAATGAAATATATAATTGCCACCCAAAATATAATCATTATAATTCCACCACCGAACCAAGAACCCCAACCATCATATATTCCGTACATCATATAGCGTATTTTTATTAATTTATAATACTAATATTTCGACTCTATATACCAATATTTTATACTAAAACAATTTAATTGTTAATTTCCTTCATTACTCATCTAAAAAGCCACATTCTGTGGCTTTTTAGATGAGGTTATTAAATTGTAAATTTATTTAAGATTTATTACTTCTACATAGTATTTAGCATTTCCATAAATACTATATTCTTTTTCGCCTGTTACACCAGCGTAAACATTTGCATGTTCTCCTATTTTCTTCTCGAGATCCCCAATTGACGCTACTCCTATAAGTTTTCCAACTACAGTATCAGCAGGAAGACCTCTTCCTCCCTTAACTAATACTATCTTTTTACCATCAACTGTAACACTACAAACTGCATCATAAAAACATCCTGTATCAACAGCCGTAATTGTACCTGAAAATGTTTCTAAATCTGACCCAGTAACCATTTTACCCTTTGGCACATTGACCTCATCCACAACAGGGGCAATTATTTCAACCTCTTTTTTGTTATTATTTTTAATTCCTATATAAATACCTATCGCTAAAATTACTACTAACGCAAAAATTATATATTTTTTCATGTATTAATTATACCATTTTAAAATAAATAGAAGCGAATAGATATATCATATATTTATTCGCTTCTATAAATAGAAAACAACTAATTAAGCCTTATCTGCAGCATCTCTTAAAATAGACATAATCTCGGCATTAATAACCTTAGGATTTAATATTCGTCTTAGATTATTTATTTGTTTTGGTAGTATCTGTTGACCACAAAGCACTTTTACCCTCTCGGCCACTTTCTTTGGATCATCAAATGACATTACCATATTCCCCAAGCCTGACATCTTTAGGATATCAGCGCAACCCATATTCTCACTAACAAGAACAGGTATACCCATACAGACTGCTTCCATTGGAACATTACCAAAAGTTTCGAATATCGATGGACAAATGACTAATCCCTGAGCAGAATAAAACTTCAATAATTCATTATGAGTCATAGAAGTGAATCTATTAATCGTCTTTGGCATATTCTTTATTTTTGAATCCCCAGTCACAAAGGATGCTTCATGCTTCCATCCTTCTTTTTTTAAGATATTATGTATTTCAAAAAAACTTCCAAAGTTTTTTATCTTATCCCACCTGCCAACCGCCGCAATTCTTCTTTCCACACTTTTAAAGACAAATTCCCCCTCTGGAATACTAAATGAATTCGGAACAATAAAAGCATTTTTAATTTCTTTTTTAATTACTTCTTTTTCTACCATATCTAAACATAGTCGAGAAGGAAAAATAAAATGACTAACTCTTTTTTGAAATGACTTCTCAATTTCATTAAACATTTTCTTTGCCTTTGGTTTAAAACTTTCTGTTTCTTTTGAGTAAACCCCAGCGTACCGTAAAACAATTGGGATTTTTAATTCATGAGCAGCAATAGATATAATCCAAGGTATATAATATGTTCCATTTAAAAACACAACATCTGGCTTATCTTTTTTTAAAATATCCTTAATTATATTAATAATAGGTCTATATTTCTTCTCAAGATTTTTTATAGTTTTAGAATTTTCTATTGCCTTAATAATAGGAATATCATTAATATTAATGATATGGTGGTCAAACCAATCAGAAGAAAGGTGCTGGAAAATAATAGGTGCCTTTACATATCTTTTAGGGTTTAATTCAATTCCCATTATCCCTTCACTTTTTTCATGTAGAGAGTCCATAAAATTAATATTGGAGCGAGTAATTCCACCAATATAATCTCTTGTTACATTTGTTACGATTTTCATTTTATGATTATAACACAAATAATCATTTTATTCAAATTTGTATATATTCCCCTATTATATATATTAATTATTTTAGAAAGACAAACAAAAAGCCGCTCCTTCTATTTGGAGCGGCTTAATATTATTACAATTAAATATTACATATAATCTACGACATAATATAATTGTGGAGTAGAATTATTGGTAAATTTAAATACTCTTGTTTGGGATGTGCATTTTTCCCAAAATAATCAAATCTAATTTTTGAGAAACCAATCCTTAAGGCTTTTGATCCAATTTGGAATATGGGCTCTTCTAAAATTGTATAAGTCTTACCTGGTTCTTCAGAACAAATAAAATCTTCTGCCTTTTTTCTTGTGGTCCAAACAAATAATGTATCCATCCGTGGTAATGTGCCATAAACTTCATTATGAGGGCCACCAATAATAATATACCCTGTCTTTAGTGTCTGCAGATTTAAAATCATTGTCTGGCGATCAACTAAATCATAAATAATTGCTTTCATGTTTATATCTTTAATTGAATGAATTTTTATTTACATTACAATTATTTCTCAAATTTTGCAAGAATACATAAACACACTTCAACTACCTCAATGTCTTTCCCCATGACTCCATTGCACTTATTACTTTATCTAATTTTTTACCTTGAGCTGAGAGTTTATAATATAGACCTGATTTTATTGCTATTCCTTCCTCTTCTAGCCGTCTAAGCTTTAAAGTAAGAGTCCGGCTACTTATGCCAGAAAGAGAATCCTCTATTTCACAAAAACGCATATTACTTTTAAGTAAATCTCGGATAATAAGCATTGTCCAAGTGTCAGACAACAGTTTCGCAGTTTTAGCAATTGGGCATTTTGTATGGATATCTTTATTCATGGACAGATTTTATCATTTGTGCTGTAGAATGTAAAGTACTTTACTTTGTAAAGTAAATAAGATATGCTTAAAATATTAAACAATTAATCAAAAATGATTCTCAACTTTAAATAAAAGTGTCAATCATTTAAATAAACAATATGAAAACATGGAATATAGACCCCGTTCACTCAGAAGTAGCATTCAAAGTTAGACATCTAATGATCTCAACTGTTCGTGGAATATTTAGTAAGTTCGAAGGTAATATAACTGCCGAAGATAATACGTTCGATAATGGAATAATAAATTTCAGCACAGAAACTAATAGTTTAAATACTCAAAATGAAGATAGAAATGGTCACTTGGTTAGTCCTGATTTTTTTGACGTAGAGCAATTCCCCAAAATTACCTTCACTTCTACTTCAGTTAAAAGAATTAATAATGAACTTGAAATAACAGGAAATCTAACAATTAAAGGTATTACCAAATTAGTCAAATTACAGGCTGTCGTTAATGGCACAAATACAGGGATGAAAGGCGAAACTGTGACTGGATTTGAGTTAAATGGCACTATTAACCGCAAAGACTTCGGATTAGTATGGAATGTCGCACTTGAAACAGGAGGTGTGCTCATAGGCGATGCAGTCACAATAGAAGCATTTCTTGAAGTTAACGAACAATAATAATTAATTAGATAAAAAAACAACTACATATGTAGTTGTTTTTTTATTGTTATTCCAATTCCTCAAGACCAGACTGCATTATTGAAAACTTATTCCCTTCTGTATCAGTAGCACCCGCAAACCATCCAACTTTTGGTATCTTCATTTTATCCATATGAATTTTACCTCCATTCAAAACAATAGACTCAATTGCATTATCAATATCAGAGACATTTATAACGCAATCATAATTGAACAATTTATTATCTGGAGTCCTCTCGTACATACCTCCATTTATTCCAAGATCGTCATCCGGTCCAGTAATGACTCCCCAGTAATCCATACTTGCATCATCATCACCTTTTTTCATGGCTATTTCTATTTTCCAATCAAAAACTTTTTTGTAAAAGTTTTTTGCTCTTTCTATGTTATCAGCTTGAAATTCAAAATGTATAACTCTATGTGAATTTATCATAAATATTATCTAAAATTATTAATTATAATAATACCGACAAAATCTTACTATTTATTCAGTGGTATTATATTATAAGTAGATTAATATTAGATTAAATATACAAATAGCTATAATTTGCTGTGTTATTATATTGAATTATCTAATTATATTTACTGTTAAATACTAAAACACCTCGATATGAATCAAGGTGTTTTAGTATTTAATATTGTATTATTTTAAATTTCCAACTTCATAATTACCATTCTGTATCTTAATCCTACTTTCCCCTACAGTTGTAAGTAAAATATTCATAATTCCAAAAACAGCAATCATTATAAACATTCCGATTACTCCCCAAAGCATGTGCTGTTTACTATTCTTTCGAATTTCTTCATTGTCTGGAGATAGTAAATATTGCATTAACCCGTATAAGAAATAAACTATTGCCAAAGCAAACATAAAAACAATCAGAGGGTTAATTATAACCCTATTTATACTACTCATAAGAGTGGTAATATTTGCTTCTGCAACTGGAATGATATCAAAGTTCATATAATATTATTGTTGCATTGTAGGAACAAGAGGAACGATACTTTCACCTGTAACATTTCCTACTCCAAAAGTATTCTTAACAATACCAATAATTCCCCAGAAAGAAACGATAACAAAAAGACCGATAAGACCATTGATTATTTTAGCGCGTCCTCCTTTCTTAGCTTCTTCATCAGATGAAGAAATGAAAGTTACTATTCCCCAAACGAAATAAATAACAGCTACAGTAATTAAAGCTGGAACTATGTAGTTCAAGTATCTAATTAATGTGATGATAATAGTTTCAACAGTTGTCTGTTGATATGCGGAAGCAAGAACTGGTAGAGAACCCATAACCAAACCTAGTGAAATAATTTTTTTCATATGATTTCGCAAAATCATGTCGTGTAATATCATTTAAAACGCGACCTGAATGTAAACTTTATAAATAAAACCTTATAATAATTTTATAAATCCTACCGACCGTAGGAGATAACTCTTTTCCTCATATATTATACCAAAAAACACTCAATGTGCACAATATATTAACTATTGAGGAAGTTGAGGGAGAACAGTTCTGCCATCTAAAAATGTACCAGAAAAAATTCCTACTAATCCCCAAATACTGACCATAACAAATAAAGCTACTAATCCCCATATCATAAAACTCTTTCCATCTTTACGTTTCTCTTCATTATCAGGATTTAAAAAATACTTTATAATTCCATAAATAAAGCCGACAACAGCCAAAGCCATAAACAAAGGTACAACGGCATTCATCAATGTACAAGTAAAGAAGTTAATAAAGTCTGTTATATTACTCAAATTTCCCGCACTTGGACAACTACTAACCGCTCCATTTAAATTATCTGCTGCATAAGCAATCATTGTATTCATATATAATTATGTTGTGCTTTTAATATCTTCGACCGTTTTCCCTATTGCACTTGCAATCACAAAGGCTCCAAGTAATAAAGCCCCTCCGATTACTGTGTACAAAAGGGTCCTCTTTGCTATTTCTAATTCCCCAGAATTACCCTGAGCTTTCACAAAGAGGAAACCGGCATAAATTATAGCTAAGACGAGAAGAGGAATACCAACAATTAAAACTATGTTTATAATTGCTTCTATAAATTTAGGAATTGTATCCATATCTCCACCTAATGGATTTTTAATTTTTGCATCAATATTTACTCCGGTCGCAGTTGACTTAACTGTTCCTGCATTTGAAGTAGCGGCCGTACCTGTTGTAGTAGTTGATGTATTTACGGTAGCAGTAGAAGTTGTATTTGTTAAAGTAGAAGAATCTACCCAGCCATTTTCATTGTCATAAACAGTCACAGCTCTTACAAAAACCATCGGCATTAAAATCATAAACACAAAAACTAAAACAAAACTATATTTTGAGACAGCAGAGAGAACTCTATATTTTTTTCCTTTTAATATTTTCATATACAATTAGTAAACCTTGCCACGCAATTATTTATTAAACATGACGTTACCTAATAATTAATTTTTTACATTCTCTATAAAAGTATTAGCATCGGGATCGACTTTCAATGCTCCCATTATGGTATTTACGATGAGCCAAGCTGCTAAAGCAATAACATAACCAACAACAACGTTAAAGAGTATCTTCTTTGCCTTCTCAGTCTGCCCTGCACTGCCTCCAGCCGTAAGGAATAGATAACCAGTATACATTATGATAAGAGCTACCAATGGCGTTGCTATTACAAATAAAAGGAAATTTATAAGACCATTTATAAGCTTCATAAAATATGTAAAATCACAGGCATTTTCAAATTGACCAGTCGACATATTCACCGTTCCTGTATTACAAGTTGGAACAAGTCCTGCTGCATAAGTAACTGCGAATGGTGTAGAAAATATAATGAGAGCGAATATAAATCCAAAAAGTTTTTTAGTCATAATTATTTTTTACAATTAAATCAAGTTGATTGTACGCTTTATTTATTGATTCAACAGGTGATAATTTATTTGATAATGAGTTTTCTATTAATTCTTTAAAGATAGAGTTCGTGCTTTCTTTTTCTGGATCAAGCCATGAGCGAGAAATAATAGCTCCGTCAAAGAAAGTAGAAAGATATGGATCGGTCGGCTTGTCATTCAATAAAGATCTAGAAGCTGTAGGCAAAGACATACGAGTCCCCAATTCTTTTAAGAAATCAGGAACGATGATTAAAGATGTAACTCCAAATGAAGAAGTTAAATTCTTTGATTTCTTACTAACTACTAGTGTATATATCTCTCCATAAGTACGTTTAATATCTGTCCCTTTTGTCTGAGGAAGTGTCGTAACATCAAAACTCAAATTAGGATTAACAGATTGTATTTTAAATAATTCACTCGCGTATCCTACATAAAAAGCTAATTTGCCACTCGTAAACATATCTAAAGAAGTAGGAAGTGAACGATTCCAAGAATAAGAATTATTCGAAGGATTTGAAAATTCTAAAAAGAAATTAACAATTTGCTCGAAAGGATAATTACCATCTGGATTAGCATCTTTAATTGCCAAACGATATCCCGTTTTAGTTTGTTCCATTATCGGATTTCCACTCTGGAGAAGTAACATCGAAAGAATATCTTTAGAATGATTAACATTATCATACTGACCAAAGGCAATCATACTTTGCAGAATAGAACCATCAGGTTTCTTGGTTGTTAACTTTGAATTCAAATCAAATAACTCATCCCATGTTTTTGGAGGGAAAAGAATACTCTGATTCGCAAGTATATTTTTATTATAATAAAGAACCATCGGATCAACCAATAATGGATAGCCTGTGACTCCATCTTTAGCCAAATAAATATCAGCACCATCAATAAATGAAGTTCTGAATGTTTTTTCAGGAAGACTAGTATAAGGAATTTTGTATATAAAGTTACTATTTTTCAAAACCATATCGGGAGTTAATATGAACAGATCAGGAGCAGCATCCTTAGCAAAAGCCTCGATTAAATTCTGCTGATAAGTTGCACTCTTTTTTTCAACATAGTCAACAGTAAAAGGAGCATTGGATCCACCAACACTCTTAAATAATTCACCAACAGTTGATGAAGGTAATGTTCCCCATATTATAATTTTGCCTGTAATACCTTCTACTCCACTTTTACTACCACCAATTTTAAGAATACCTGAGAATATCAAAACACCAAAAACAAAAAAAGCTAAAAATATCGCAACTAAAATTGTTTGAAAATTATTCATGTGCAAAAATTATACCATAATGATGCTCATTTGTAGTAATTTTTTCTACAAACTTAAAACCTCTTTTTATAAATAAACTCTCTGCTGTTTGTGAATCGATAATATTTTCGGCGGTTGGTCCTATATTTCCGAAAGAAGCTATCCAATCTATAAACAAAATTTTACCGCCTTTTTTCAAAATGCGTTTTGCTTCATCAATAAGACCAAGTTTATCTTCAGCCTGAAACAAGACATTTGCAATTATAACTGCATCCATAGAATGGTCAGCCATTTTTGTTCCACCATTTTTCTCTATATTTCCCCAAATACACTCAACGTTTAAAACGCCTTTTTCTTTAATTTCACTTTCTAATTTTTTAACTAAACCTTTCTGAACTTCAATAGAATAAACATGCCCAGTGTGTCCTACATGATCACCCGCTGCAAAAGAATAGGCGCCCGTACCAGAACCAAAGTCTGCCACACGCATACCTTCTCTTAATCCTAATTTAAGAATATTTTGTTCTGGATTGGAAAACATAAATTTATTATATTATTATATCACAATTATAAGCACGTAATAGATGCAATTGAATCTCCGGCGTGTAATTTCATTATGGTTACTCCTTGAGTCTGACGTCCTGAAGTTGGAATTGATTTTAAGTCTACTCTTATTACTTGTCCTTTTTGTGAGACAGCAATAATTTCTGTTTCCTCTCCGACAATTTTTGCAACAATTAATTTACCAGTCTTTGGTGTCACTTTTGCAGTTTTAATTCCTGAACCTCCTCTCTTTTGAGTTTTATATTCTTTAATATTTGTTTTCTTTCCTAATCCATTTGAGGAAAGAGTAAGCAATGTTAATGCAGTTTCTCCTTTTGGTATTCGATCAACTCCTATAATAAAATCACCCTTACCTAATTTCATAGCCCTTACTCCACCAGCGGATCTACCCATTTCGCGAACATCTTTTTCGCTAAATCGAATTGATTGACCTAGGGTTGTTGCAAGCATAACATCATCTCCTTTTGTAATAGCAAGTACGGCTTCAAGTTCATCTTCTTTATCAAGCTTTATTGCGATAAGACCACTTCTTCTAACATCCTTAAAGCTTTCAGCACTAACTTTCTTAGTTACCCCCATCTTGGTGACAAGCATTAAATGTTCTATTGTTTTCTTTGTCTCTTTATCGATAGGTAAAATTGAAGTTACTTTTTCATCACCTTCAAGTGCCATGAAATTCATAATTGACTTACCCTTTGTGGCACGTTTACCTTCAGGAATATCGTACATCTTAATCTGATATGCTTTTCCTCTATTAGTGAAGAATAGTAAATCACTATGAGTATTCGCTGAGACAAGCATTGTGACGAAATCTTCATCTTTTGTTTCAATGTCTATGACCCCCACACCTCCGCGTTTTTGATTCTTATACTCAGATGGATCGGTACGTTTAACGTAGCCACCCTTCGTGAAGACAAGAACAGATTCTTTCTCTGGAATAAGATCTTCATCATTGATAGATTTAACTCCACCTTTTACAATACGAGTACGTCTATCGTCAGCATATTTTTCTTTTATATCCATTAATTCATCTCCGATGACTTTTAACATTTTCTTAGGACTAGCAAGTAATGCTTCTAGTTCCTTAATTAATTCTTGCTTTTCTTTTAATTCAAGCTCTACATTCTTACGCTCAAGACCAGCAAGCTTCTGCAACTTCATTTCCAAAATAGCTGTTGCTTGTAAATCAGAGAACTTAAACTCCTTCATCAAATTAAGCTTAGCTGTGGCTGTATCTTTTGATGCTCTGATGATAGAAATAACACGGTCAATATGATCAAGCGCTTTTTTAAGGCCAAGAAGAATGTGTTCACGCTCTTTTGCTTTTCTCAAATCAAACTCAGTACGACGACGAACAACAACAACTCTATGATCTATAAATTCTGACAATAAACTCTTTAGAGATAATGTCTGAGGCACACCATCAACAAGAGCCACAATATTAAAGTTAAAAGATTGCTCAAGTTGAGTATGTTTATAAATATAATTTAAAACTTTTTCTGGTATTACCCCTGATTTTAAATCAATAGCAATACGAATATCTTTAGTTGATTCATCACGAAGTCCCTTAATACCTTCAAGCTTTTTTTCTTGTATTAAGAGTGCGATTGATTCAATAAGATTTGATTTATTTACTCTGTAAGGAATAGAAGTAATTATTATCTGGAAAGTTCCAGATTTCTGTTCAACTATCTCTGCTTCGCCACGAGTAACTACCCCACCTCTTCCTGTTGAATAAGCATGGAGCAAATCTACTTGATTATAAGCAACTCCTCCTGTTGGAAAATCAGGTCCTTTAATAAACTTCATCAAATCTTCAGTTGTGGCTTCTTTATTATCGATAAGATACATTGTTGCATCTAAAACTTCCGCAAGATTGTGTGGTGGAATATTTGTAGCCATACCGACAGCAATACCAAGAGTTCCATTCAAAAGTAAACTAGGAACAGCCGTTGGAAGAACGATTGGCTCTTTACGAGTCTGATCATAGTTTGGACGAAAATCAACTGTTTCTTTCTCTAAATCAAGTAAAAGTAAAGAGGAAATTTTGGACATTTTGGCTTCTGTATAACGCATAGCAGCAGCTCCATCACCATCGATAGAACCAAAGTTTCCTTGTCCGTGAACCAAAGGATATCTATATGAAAAATCTTGAGCCATTCCAACCATGGAATCATAAACTGCAACATCACCATGAGGATGATATTTACCAAGCACATCTCCGACTACTGCCGCACTTTTACGAAATCGTGAAGAAGAAGTAAGACCCATCTCGTTCATAGCATACAAAATACGACGATGAACTGGCTTTAAACCATCACGAACATCAGGCAAAGCACGATCAGTTATAACTGACATCGCATAGTCAATAAAACACTCTTTCATTTCCTTACTGATATCAACTGAAATAACATTTATATGTTCTTTTTTAATTTCTTCTTCTTTTTCTTTGGCCATAATTATTGATTGTTAGTAGTATATTCTACGGGTATTAAATCTATTTGTTTCTCATCTTTTCGGATTACTTCTTCTGTATTTTTCTTGGAAGAGACAGAACCAACGCTAGCACTTATATTTTTATATGTATCAGATATTGAATTGGTAAAAAGTTTAAATGGTTTTATATCTTCATCAGATTGAACTTTTACTTCCGGACTACTAAAACGATCCCCCAAATTATAAATCCAAACAAAAGAGACAAAAGACATACACAAAATAAGAGAGCCCACAAATATTAATTTGCGTGTATCTTCACTTTTTGATTGTATTTTTTTTATATATGTTAACATTTGATTCTGAAGAATTCTAATTAACTTGATAATACTACAATCTCACCTTCACGGCCAATCACATCTTTTGCTTTTATAGTTAATTTATCAATTTCTTGAACTTTATCTTGACCTCCTTCTTTTAAGAATAATTGTAATGATTTATCATCATAGTCCATAGGAATAATTATTTTAGGTTCTAAAGATACGGCAAGTTTATACGCCTCAGCTGGATTAAGCAAATAATTATTACCAATTGGTACAAATAAAATATCAGGAGATCCAATCTCCTCATGAAGTTCCGAAGAAATTTTATTATGTGACATACAACCCAAGAAACATATAGAAATATTCTCAATCGTAAGAGAGTAAATAGTATTAATATATTTTTTTTCATTAATAAGAGTTTCCGTCATTGTTCCCTTAACAAAAATTCCCTTTATTTCGTAATCTCCGGGTCCTTTAACTTCAAACGGAACATTATCTCCATGCGTTACCATCTCAAAACCGTTATAATCTGGGTGATTTATAGTAGAAAGTGCTATATCTGAACCGAAACGAGAACCTTTCACATCTCCTTTTGAATCTTTACTTATAGGGTTTACTGCGACAACCAAATCCCCTTGTGCGATTTTGAAAAACTGTTTGCCTAGGTATGTAATAATCATATGTATACATTATATCAAATCCTAAGAAAAAGAAAAGAAAAATAACCTAAAATACAACCTACTTACGATATAAACATCATAAACCGCTAAAAACCTTAGATAGCGGCAAGGCCGCTATCTGGGAGGCTCTCTATAATTACATTCAATTCTTCATCTTCAAGCAATGATTTCTTACCCCTTTCCTCTCTAATTACTGAAACTATATCGTCACAATGTTTTTTAAACTTATTTACACCTCCAAAAATTTCTAAAATTCTTTTCCCTTCTTTTTGAGAAATAATATTAAATTTATTATTTTCATATTCAAAATCCCCAGAAAAAATTATATTATTTTTATTTTCTGGAATACTGTGAATTAAATAGTTTTTATTAACATAACCTAATAACTTATTAAAGTAATCTTCCTTCGCAATTAGTTGTGATTTAAATTTACCCTGAAATAATGAACCAGATCTTATATTTTTTATATTAAAATAATTAGAATACCCACCCTGCAGCTTATGCATAAATTTTGAAATACCATTATCTAAAACTTGCTTCAATATAAAATGAAAATGATTAGGGTTAAGACAATATCCAATTATTTTTACTAATTGTTCCTTAGGTTCTTCCTCAGATAGTGGCAAGGCCGCTATCTGAGAGTTATGATGAGAATTTTTTAATTTCTTTAAATTTGCGAGACTAATTATCTTATCTTCTCTATTAAATTCTTTAATACTTTCCAAGAAACGATAAATATCATTTTTGTCAGAAAAAATGTCTCGTTTGTCTACGCCGCGGTTGTAAATATGATATATCTCACCTGTTATTAAAGGTTGTCTTCTTACGCTCATATTTAAATTATACTATATTTAATATTCCTCAGATAGCGGCAAGGCCGCTATCTGAGATTAATTATTTAATATTCTCTAAGTTAGATTTAAGGACTTCGTTAAATTTTTGTTGCAAGGTTTCTTTTACGTGAGCTTGATTTTCATCCGAAATAGAAGATATGCTTTGTTCTTTTGTCTCGTAAACCTCGTTTTTATTAAGATTAAAACAAACAAATTGATCCATCATTTCACTATTACTTAAATCTAGCTCTACTTGGCTAATACCAGCACTAGCAATTAAAGTCTTAATAACTCCTTCTTCTAATTTTAAAGGTGTTCCATTTTTATCTATATATAATAAATCCAATTCACCATCTCCATTATTGTCAAAAAAGTATACATTCCCTTTCCCTACAACAACACTAGAGATATTTGTCATTTTACTGTCTTTATAAATAACTTTTGATATTCGTGAATCGTTGCTTATGGTTGAAGATGGATAATTGTTTATATTGCCTAATACTCCCCCACTTATAGCTTTTTCTGATAACGATACTTCATATTTTTTAGCATCTTTAATCATTTGCTCCATACTTGAAGCTTTTTCCTGAGAAAATGAATTACTTGCTGCTCCCAATAGAATTGCTAGGGTTGATATTTTAAAAACTTTTAAAAATCCATTCGCTTCTTTTGTTGGTTTAAATTTTTCCATATCAATATTATACATTTGTATTTAATTATTTACTATTCATCACCGCTCTCGTCATCTTCCCTACAATTCCATCACCTACAAGATGATTAGCTTTCTGGAAAGCTATAATAGCTTTCTTGGTAGCTCCTCCGAAGTAAGTTGTCTCATGAGTTGGTGAACCTCCACCTGTAATTGCAA
>JBBRTD010000014.1:0-13506 GCA_038244685.1 Minisyncoccia bacterium
AAGCTGGCTTCAATTCTTGATTTTAGTGCTGTAATTGCATGTGATAAAGTCAGAGATATGAAAACAGGAAAATTAACTGGATTTCAAGTATTTATTGATAACCTTGAAGGAAGAGATGCTATTATTGTAGATGATATTTGTGATGGTGGAGGAACTTTCTTAGGTCTTGCTGAAGAATTGAAAAGAAAAAATGTAGGTAACTTATATCTTTTTGTAAGTCATGGAATATTTAGTAAAGGAGTTGATGAACTTTCTGAAGTATTCAATAAAATCTATTGTACTAATTCTTTTTCAGAATATGAGCATCCAAATGTTAAACAATTTAAATTTGAAATATGATATCAGAAATTTGCCCTGTCCATTTATTAGATGGATATAAAACCGATCATATAAGACAGTATCCTAAGGAAACTGAATATGTGAACTCTAATTTTACACCTCGCATGAGTCGTATTCCTGGAGTAAATGAAGTTGTTTTCTTTGGATTACAATACTTTCTTAAAGAGTATTTAGATAATCAATGGAATAATAACTTTTTCATGAGAGATAAAGATGCAGTATTAAGAGGATATAAACGTCGACTAGATAATTATTTAGGACCTAATGCTGTAAATGTAGATCATGTTGCTCATCTCCATGATTTAGGATATCTTCCAATAAGTATTAAAGCACTTCCAGAAGGCACATTGGTGCCTATAGGAGTTCCTTGTCTTACTATAATGAATGAAGATCCAGATTTCTTTTGGCTTACTAATCATTTTGAAACTATATTAAGTAATATTATTTGGAAACCAATTACTAGTGCTACTACAGCTTTTCAATACCGTAAAAAATTTGAAGAGTTTGCTAAAAAGACAGGTTATGATAAAGGATTTGTTCCTTGGCAAGGACATGATTTTTCCTTCAGAGGAATGTCAGGTTTAGAAGACGCTTGTTTATCAAGTGCTGGCCATTTGCTTTCCTTTACTGGAACAGATTCTATTCCTGCTATTGATTTTCTTGAAATGTATTACGGTGCTGATTCTGATAAAGAATTAATCGGAGGCTCTGTGCCTGCTACTGAACACTCAGTAATGTGTATGGGAGAGCAAGGTAATGAAATTAATACATTCAAAAGGTTGATTACAGAAATTTATCCAAAAGGAATTGTTAGTGTCGTTTCTGATACTTGGGATTTCTGGAAAGTAATGACTGAATATCTTCTTGAATTAAAAGAAATTATTATGGCTAGAGATGGCCGTTTAGTAATTCGTCCTGACTCTGGTGATCCTGTTAAAATAATTTGTGGAGACTTTGAAAGTCCTCATTCTTTAATAACAGAAGCTCAATTAAAAGGTGCTTATGAATTACTTTGGGATACCTTTGGTGGAACTATTAATGAACAGGGATATAAAGTTCTTGATACTCATGTAGGTCTTATCTATGGAGATTCTATTACACTTGAACGTCAAAAAGAAATTCTTGAACGTCTAGAAACAAAAGGATTTTCAGCAAGTAATCTCGTACTTGGTATAGGTTCATATACATATGAATATGTAACAAGAGATACATTTGGATTTGCTATGAAGGCTACTTGGGGACAAGTTAATGGAGAAGCAAAAGACATTTTCAAAAGTCCAAAAACTGATAGCGGTTTCAAAAAATCAGCTAAAGGTTTATTGCAAGTTTATTCTGAAAATGGAATATTGAAACTTAAAGACCAATGTACATGGGATGAACAAAGTGAAGGACTCCTTGACCTTGTTTATTGTGATGGTATTCTATTAGTAGATCAGTCATTATCCGAAATTCGCACACGATTAAATTCGTATTTATAAAATATTTAAAGGCTATGCATTGAGTTACTTCTCTTTTTTTGATAAAAACTCTACTCATGCAATTTCCTTAACCTTCAAGAGGTGGCGTAATAGGTAGCCGCGACGGTTAGCATTTACTGTTACGATTCCCAATCATTAGCTATGTACCAGTTACTTCTAGCGTTAGGAACCGTTGTCTCTTCGGAGGCGTCTGGTTCGAATCCCAGTCTCTTGGCAATGCTGTAGTGGCATTAATCAACATTTTTCAACAATTTTAAATCTTATTCAACATGGCAGAAATGACCCACGACGAAAAGGTACAAATCCTTTTTAACAAACTATCAGCAAAACAAGCTGAAGTAGCTAATGCAGAAAAGCCACAGTATATTACTGATGGCAATTTCAGATACTCTGAAGGTATGGGTAATACCATCAACATTGTAACTGAACTCAACGAACGTAAATTAGTAGATATCTTAGCTTTCCTGAAGGGAAGGACTAAAGATCATACTGAAGCAGCAAATGAACTTGGTGTAGTAGCCAACTTCACCTGGTTAGGATTTACACAGGAAGAATGGTCGAAAGATCTGAGAACTCGTATATCTGTACTCCGAGTTGCTGAACGTAGATCTGAGTTAGCAGACCTTGAAATAAGAATCTTTGCAGTTGTTTCTCCTGTTCTTCGTCAGAAGGTGGAGATGGCTTTGCTTGAAGCTTTACTTGGTTAAAGTATTGGGAGAGTTATGAAAGTAATTCTCCCCTTGTTTCACTTTTAAAATTAATAACAATGGCAGTCTTATTTTGGATCATTATACTTTACTTTCTTTTTTTGTTTATTAATAGACAAATGATGTTTTTTATAATTAGAAAATCTTCAATTGAAACTAATTTTAGTTTTGATTCTTCAGATACTAATATAATTACAGCCCTTTCATTAATGTCTATAATAGGAACAGCTCTTTTATTAATAAATATATTTATTTTTTGGGTTAAAGATTCTGAATTCTTTACGCCCAAAGAATTTAAAAAGAAAAAGTAGTGTGGAGTAAAAAACCAGTAGTTATGCTTCCTACTAATGAAAAAGCAATAGATGGCATTCTATATTTATATCGTGCGTATAATGAATTAAGAATAGCAAAAGGCATTACAAAAGAAGCTATTAATAACCCTAAAAATATAGGGAAAACAATTAATAAACACCTTTATTTTCTTTCTGATAAAGAAATAAAAGAAGGTGATTTTGTATTAGTAGGGTATAGAATAGTACAAGCTGTTTTAAATTGTGGTACTATTGGGTATAACTCTTTTGATGGCGTAGCCTTTCTATATTTTAGAGGACATAAAAAGATTATTGCTACAAGTGATAAATCTTTAAAACTACCACAACCTTCTCAATCTTTCATTGAAGCATATGTTAAGGCTTATAACGAAGGTAAGCCTATTGAATGGGTTGATGTTGAGTGCGAATTAGACTTACAGATAATGGAAAATTTAGCCATTAAATATGTTGACAAACTTCCATATGATGATTTTAAGAATGAAGTTAATAATACGGCATGGAAACTTAAAGTTGACAAGAACAACACTATCACAATTAGAAAGATTAAGGATAGTTGGAGTAGAGATGATATTGATATTTTAATTAATAAACTGTTTCCTACATGGGCAGAAGATTACTTGATATATTTAATAGAATCAAATAAAAACCAACAAGACTATTCATTTGCTCAGTATCTAAAAGATAATAAATGGATTGAAGAAAACATTTAAGTAAATAATAAAAACAATGCTAACGATTAGAACAATTCTCGAATTAAATGAAAAGATTCAATTCAATGTAGATAGCTTTGATAAATTTTTAAGAAGTCATTTCGATTTCTCAAATGTCAGAATACTCCATGACGATAAAGTTGATTATTTAGCCATGAGCATTCATGATGATTTTCTTACCGTAACATTGCATGACTGTGCAGAAATTCAGGATTTTCTTTTTATAAGTCTTGAAAAGGAAATTGGGTTTGAAGAGGAAAAAGAATATGAATGGGAAGGTATCTCATTATATATTAGTCATTACTATGATGAAATGGATTGAAGAGAACCTTAAAACAAACGGGGACGACCGGTTTTGACAGCATAGAAGCTGTATTAAATTTCATGCAGGTAGTTATACCTTAAAATAGCAAAACAATTAACTGGCAATACGAAAGTAATTACCATGGTAGCACGCACATCCTCAATGAGGATAGCAGCATAATTCCCGGGTTTGTCTAGAACCTTGAACGCAATCTAGGCGGCTTGAAAGTTTGTATGTTCTTAAATATACAGTTGTCCAACTTAAATGGACTGGTGGATCAGTTGCCGATGAGCGGCAGCCCTATAAGCATGTAATAAGAATTTAGTAAGAAGCGATGTTTGGACCCGGGTTCGACTCCCGGCGTCTCCACTCAAAAATATCTCCACGATCGTGTATCTTGTCGAAATTAATGCATTACAGGATGCAGATTTTAAGAAATGGCAGTTAATAACAGGCCAATAATTGATGGAACAGCATTATAACATCACGCGGAGATTTTTTAAAATTAATTTAAATTTAACAAAAAACAATATGAACGAATTGCCTAAAAAATGGTGTATAAAAGGTGGAGAAGAATTGAAATCTTCCGACTTTAAAAATTGGAATAGAAATCCTTCTAAATTAACTGGAAATGTAGTTGGAACATTCTATCTTTTTGATGGAGAAAAAATAATTGACTATATTTCTACTCCAAGCTTTGAAGAATATCCATTAATTTCTTTTGAAGAATTTAGTGAAAATTTCTTACAAATACCTGAAAAATGGTATATAAAATATACTCTTGAAAACGCAGATATTTTAACTTTGTGGAGAGGACCTTGTTCAAAAACGATTTTTTATAGCATTTTATTATCGACTAGGGAAGAGTGTTATTTTACAAATATCCCAGAGCATTATACTGAAATTACTTTTGAACAATTTGAAAAGTATGTACTTCATAAAGAAGAAATTTCTCAACAAATAGATTCTTTTAGAATTAGAGGAACTAAATTGCCAAACTTTAAGAACCTTTCTTATAGATGTTTAGGTTGGTCAAAAGAAACCCCTACTCGTGTTAGCGAGTTTGGTTTTGAAAACCTAATTTCTTTTGGATATAACTTCATTAATAGTGAGTGTTGGATTTTAGCCGAAAAACCAGACTATGATGGAAAAAATTACTATATGTTCAAAGAATCAGATTTACTTGAAGGATCTAAAAAGTTTTTTGGAAAAAAGAAAATAATTGGATATAAACTAAAAGCTGAAAACTTCAAGCAAGTAGTTTATGAACTTTTGTTCGCATACTCTTTTAATTTTAAAGAGTTCGAAACAAAAGCATATCTGTATCCAACAGTAGTTAAGAGACTACAAAGACTTAATATATTAGATCTTTGGTTTGAACCTGTTTATGAAGAACTAAAGCCAGTCTATAAAATGGATGGATATAAGGCAGAGTTCGAAGAGCATAGCGGCGTGGTTACTTTTGGTTGTCAAGAATATGATCCCGGTGAAGTTAAAACATTAATTGATGCAATATATATTCTAGACAAAATAAATCGAGATGCATCGCTAACAGTTAAAGGATTATCTTTAAGCAATGGAGATACCTTAAAATTAGCTCAATTACGAGAAATTCTTAATTTAATTAAATAACAATGAAATAATTTCCACTACTAGCTAATCCTCAAAGATGTTTGGGTAATTAGCAAGTTTAAAAGTGAATCCAACTGCGACGGCAGATCTTTGGACCACGTAATTGTGACGCGACGACACATCAGTCCGATCAAGCGGAAGTTTTTTAAATAATATATAAAACAGAAATATATGAATGCAATGGTAAATATCCCTATTGATGAACTCGATAAACTAAGGGATGAAGTAAAGAAATTGACAACTCAAAATAAAAATCTCTTAGAAAGAGAACATCAAGTTCGTTTGGAAGTTGTGGCTAGAGAAGCACATTTTATAAATAATCCTTACGGTGGTTGGAGTAATCACTTTGAGAATAAATTTGTTCTCCAAAATGTAACTTATAAAAATATAGAGGATATTTTAGAACCTTTGAAAGAAAAAGCCAGAGGAGAAGTTCAAAATGAAATTAAGCATTAAGATGCCAGAAACTAGACAAATAGGATTAGGAACATTCGATCCTAAATTTACAAAATGGATTGATCAAAAAGTAGAAGCCATCTATAATGGTAAACGAATTGTAGGTAATCTATGGTTTGCTGGAATAAATGGATTACATAATCAATATCAAGTTACTTTAAATAGAACTCCTTATTGGCCTGTAGATCCTAACTCAATTAAATTATTTGTTGACAAGTCTACAAAAGTAATAAACAATAATTAAAAATTATTTACCCAAAAATGAAACCGCTGCATAAATTAAGAAGAGCTTATCAACGTGTAGTTATAAACTCCAAACGCAAAACACAAATTGATACTATCAGAGGTGGAACTTTCGAAAAAGAAGCACTTCAACTCTGCAGAAATTTAATTCGTTGCAATAATGTTAAATTAGAATTCTTCCCCACTTCTAAAGATAGATTTATCTCTCTTAATGAAATGCAAATGAAAGCTGTAATCAAAGATGATCAAATCATTTTCAGCAATCATACTTATCACTATGGTGTTCCAATTTCTGAGCATAATATTAAAACTATTACGAGAATTTTTGATGGAAACATTGAACGTAGAAGACTTAGTATTGAGACTGAAATATCCGACAATACAAAAGGAACTCTTGAAAATCTTCTAAACATTTCAAACTACTTAAAACAAATCTAATATGGATCCAATTTCTTTAATCGTTAATCTTCCCGGTGTACTTGGTGGTCGTGTTAAACACACAACAAAACAAGTAGGAAGTGTGGATGTCTCCCTAATTGGGTCGAAGACTCCTCAAATTATTACTCGTAAAATTCTTCATACTGACAGAACTCCAGTTCCTTGTGGAAGGTATATGATTATTTCTACTGCTGTTCAGCAGGAGTGGGAAAAAAGTAGCTGTCCTACCTGGGCTAATCCAAAAACTTGGAAGACTCTAAGTAAACGTCAAAAAGTTGTTGCATTTCTTTTCAGTTTTGATGAAGGATACGGCATTTCTTTTGAATAATCCATAAAACCATGAAAAAATTATTTTTTCTTTTACTGTTTACTATTGCAGTATTTACAGTACAATCTGAAAATATCTGGTTTACTACTACACATTATAGTATTAAAGCAGTTGAAAATGGTACTTGGTCAAATTGGGTTCCTGTAAAAATTCCAGTCATGATTAACATTGACCAACAACACATCGAAATCTACAGTCAAAAAACACAAATACTTGATCTTGAAGACCTTATTAAAGAAAGATTTTCAAGAGGTGTAACTTACAGTGCTTTTGCTACTGATTCTAACTATAAAAGGATATTAATTACTTTATCTTTTTATGATAATGGAAATTTAACTTTGGGAATTATCTATAATGACATAATGTATAGATATAAGTTGGATTCATACTAATAAACAAAAACAGAGTACTTAGGTATATTAAATAAACAATTTTGTATATTTTATCAATATATATTATTTTTTAGTATTATCTTTGTAGTCTTTCGCATAAATAATATGGATAGTTCTCACAATAGGACTATCCTTTCTTTGGCCCGTTCGTCTAGGGGTTAGGACGACTGGTTTTCGACCAGTTAACGACAGTTCGAGTCTGCCACGGGCTACATTGTAAATTTTACAATCAATTAATTATTAATTATAAAAATCAAAACAAAAATGAAAAAAACATTATTCGGGCTAATTTTAGCCTTTATTATTGCCTTTGCTGTATCTACTTCATGTACTCCTACAGTAAAACCTGAAACAAATGATTCCACAAATGTATCACAAGTAGATTCAATGAGAGTTGACACTATTGTAATTGATACTGTAACTTCAAAGTAATGTCTGATATTCGTGGTGATCAGCAATTAGATAATGAATTGTTTAATACCATTGATCATGTTTCAGTAGCTTTATTAGAAGCAGAGAAATGGAATCTTGAAGCAGAAGTTATTGCTACTGCTTTTCTTATTTTACAAGAAACTTCAACAACTTCTATTGAATCGGCCTTAGCACAGGCACTAATTGAGTGGGATATTTAAATCTAAAAACATGGCAGCTACAAGTAAACATTACGGAGACGTAGAATTATGGATTGAAAAGGTTATTAAATCGTGTGAAACTCCCTTACAGGAAATTACTGCACGACACTTAATACAAAATTTTGAAAAGAATTATTTTGACATTCCAGGCGTTACTTACTCTACATGCACTAGAAGATTAAGAAATCTTTTAGATTTACAAAAATCAACACGGCTTTCTAATCTTATTAAGATAGAAGAAAGAAAAATATATGTAGAGCAATTTACATAAATGGCATCGCGGGGAGCTAAGTGGCCAACGAGTCTCATAAACTTTGTTTTCTGGGGGCAGTTCCCGGCCCCGCTAGATTGATAGCAGTAAACCTCCACGTGGTTTCAATTGGGTAATGCTAATTACTGTAAAACCTAACTATACCTCTATGAGCCCGACTGACGTGCGGGATCTGGACTGTCACTCCATAAAAATGAGGGTTTAAATCCCTCTAGAGGTGCTAATATATGGCTTTGTAGCTCAGATGAATAGAGCGGGACACTTCTAATGTTCAGGTCGCAGGTTTGAATCCTGCCAGAGTCACTAGAAGCGCCTTTAGCTCAATTGGTTAGAGCGCTGTAAATGCTGACATATACCCTCAAGCTTATATCTTGTAGAAAGGTTAATCGGTTACATGTAGGTTCGATCCCTCCTGTCAGTACAAATTTTAAAACAAATAAATATGGAAGGAATACAAGTATTTCAACATGATTTTGATAACATGGAAAATCATATGCCAGCTTCTGTAGAACTTTTAGGAATTTTTGCAGAAGGTGAAGGATTGTCTGCTCATGGCAAAGTTTCAACTTTTTTATCAGAAATGAAACCAATTAAACATTATTTAGGATATGATGGAAAAATTTATCCTAAATTTACCCTAATTAAGATTGAAATAAAATAAAGAGAAGAAGTACTGAAGACGTTAAGACTAAGCCAGTCTATTAACCTCTGTACCTATAAGATGGCGTTAATGACCTTGTAGGACATAAAGAGCCGGGTGTACTCTTCTTCTTTTTAACGTGCGGATGGGTGAGTGGATAAAACCGCTGCTCTGCAAAAGCAGTATCTATTTAACATAGATCGTGAGTTCGAATCTCACTCGGCACTCAAATAATTAATACTTAAAAGATGATACAATACAAATTAGTAAGAAAAGAAGACGATATAGCACTTTATGCACTGCAAAGGTGGTTCATTGGATGGACTGAGTCAGGATTTGGCAAAGAAGCTATTGAAAATATTAAAATTGGATACTCATGCTTAATGGGACCTAAAAATATGTTTTATGTTTGGCTTACAACACCTGTTACTGAAATCTTAGAAGATTCTGAAGAAAGAATTCATTTTAAAACAAAGAACTCAGAGTATCTACTAACTAAAGAAGAAGTAGAGTCTACAACTTAACAAAAATGCCCACATAGTTCAATGGACAGAACGTGTCGCTACGGACGATGAAATATGGGTTCGACTCCTATTGAGGGCACTAAAATTAAAAATATGGCAACAAAAATTAAAGACACTCCAACACTGGTTGGAAAGGAAGTAAAAGAATTTCTAAAAGCTCTTGAAAATCCAAAAAAGGAATCTAAAGAAACTATAGAAAAAATGAAAGAAAATTATGAGGTATTCAAAGAATTGGAAAAATCGTCTTTAGAAACTTTGTCTAAAGAGCAACCAGTATTTATTGAAAAACCTGTTGGAACTTCTGTTAAAGTATCATTTGATTTTGACAGCACTTTAACAAGAATGGATGTTCGGTCTTATGCATTAATTCTGATGCGTAGAGGTATTGAAATTCATATTACAACTGGTAGAACACCAGATAGAGAAGATAATACAAATGTATTTGAAATTGCTAATAAACTTTATCTACCACTAGACAGAATTCATTTCTTATGTGGTAAAGATAAAATGCATTTTTTTGAAAAGCACAATGAGTTTCTATGGCATCTTGATGACGACTCTATTGAAATAAATCAAATTAATAGTGTTTCAGATACTGTAGCAATTAGTGTTGAATCAGAATATTACAGAATGGTCTGTGATGATCTATTAGCGAAAAAAGGTTTATAGTAGTTAATCACAAACCAAAAACCTTGATGCCAATGTAACTATTCAGTAATGAGTTTTAGATAGATTTATCTATCAAGAGTTTCTCTCACGTTAAGCTAAAAGAAAATCGAGGTTACTTGAAATCTTGCGGAGGATAAAGTTATTGAAAGCAGACAGACCACGAGGTAATTCTCCAGGAGCGTTGTTAGGTGATTTAAAATGAACAAAGGATTATAGTAATAAATATAAACCAGAATCCTTGATCCTTAAAAGGAGACAGACCATTGGGTAATTCCATAGGAGCTCTGTTAGATATTTAAAATATTGCGCGGGAAGTTATATTAAGTCAGGAGACTAACGTCGTTCACACTGTGATATATAATAGAAAAACATTAGCTTATTATATTTAATTGATTGTAGGCGAGAAACCGATCGACGTATAAGACAAATAAATCATAACAACTTTCATTTAGTTGGTTATATAAGTGAACAGTAAATAAGTAAGGCGAAAAGGTTCGCTAACAGAGGTATATGATAGATCTAATTATATAGATACCTCTATAAATATAATAAATTCTATCTATGTAAAGTGACTATACAAGTAAAAAAAGTCTCAGCAATGGGAATGAGGTTACGACCAAGAATGTCAACGTGGAAGGTATGTCAAGCCTGCCTCCTGTCAAATCTTTACTACTTATTTATTAAAATATTACGGACTTAGGACCGTACGGGCTTCGGCCGCACTACCACTCGTAAGTATCGCTACCTGCGAGTGGTTTTTAAAATTTAAAATTATGCATCAGGACAAATAAACAAAACTGAATGGATCAATCGGCACACATTTATGGGAGTTGTCGGATAATTTTATATAGAGGTATAGCTCAGCTGGTTAGAGCATCTCTTTTACATGGAGAGGGTCACAGGTTCGAATCCTGTTATCTCTACTAAATCATCAGCCTTTAGATACAATAATAGGTTAACAGTGTTATTAAACCCTGAGGGCGCTTGTATTAAGTCCCAGAAATATCAGGAATAGGAATAATTATGTGATGATTTTTCACATTTAAGAATAAAATTAATATCCATGATGGCTGGCCCCCCTTCACTCTACAGTCTTAACCCTAAGCAATTTACTATCTCTGCGCAACTTAGATAGAAGAAAAACTGGGAGGAAATCTATAATTCCTTATCGACAAAATAAGAAAAAGAAGAAAGTACAGAACATTATCTTTAAACTGGATAATGTACGAGAGGACATTAATTTTTTTAAAACATTAGAGTAATACACAACTAGTCAAGGGTGCAGTGACACAAGCGACAGCCTGGAATGAATGCATTCTGAACAGGAAATGTGAACGATGCGGGGAAATACCTCACGCTTGTAGGTAAGTATCAAAGTTCCCTATTATTCTATACGGTTAAGTACCTCCGTTTCAAAGGTACATTTGGGACCTTAGCTCAGTCTGGCAGAGCGTCTGATTTGCAATCAGAATGTCAAGGGTTCAAATCCCTTAGGCTCCACAGTTTAACTTTAAAAATAAATAAATAATGGAAGACGCAATTAAACATTTTGTAATAAGTCTAGCAGGAACTATCTTGCTTGCATTACTCTTTTCATTGGGAATTGATCATGTACATGCCACTCTTTATGGGGGTGGTGCTATGTTAGCAACAGGCTTAATGAAAGAAGGAATTTGGGATTATCTTTTGAAAAAAGGAGTTCCGAGTTTAGCTGATATAACAGCTGATGCTATTGGAGTAGGAGTAGGTATGATGATTAATATTGTAATCTTCTTACCTTGGTAAATTAATATAGTGGCATAGCTCAGTTGGTTAGAGCGCAACACTGATAATGTTGAGGTCCCTGGTTCAAGTCCAGGTGTCACTACTCTACCGTTTCGATGTGTTCGGATAAAACGCATTAGTGTGTATGGATCACACTTAAAAGAATCCATGTATTATCGCACTAGAGTCTTAAATGGGTGCTCTGTTTTGTAAGAAAGCTGGATAAAAGAAATCTTGCAGGTAATAATGATAGGTGTCCTAAGGGAATGTACAGCCTAAGAAGTTATTATAACACCTGCTCCCTTTAGAAAGGAGTGGGTTTACTTCGAGTAATGGTGTAGCTTGGTCAACATGCTTGCTTTGGGAGCAAGAGAGAGAAATCATACGTAGGTTCGAATCCTACTTACTCGACAATTAATAATAATTAACAATAATCAATTAAATAAAACAAATAAATTATAATAATATCAGAAATTGTAGCATCAGAAGTTGAAATGACTAAAAATTATGATAACTTTGGATTTTATGAAGGTAATAGAAGTAAAGGTCTTAAAAAAATGGAACTATATCAAAAATATTTCTTGATTCGCGCTTAGTTAGAGGCATTCTTGAGTGGGGATTAGTTAATCCTATTTTATGTATACAAGATCTCGAAACTAAAATTTATATGATTGTTGATGGGCAGCATAGATTTGTGGCTTGTAAATATCTTAATGTGCCTATTAAATACATTGTATATAGTCATGTTGAAGGAAAAGAAATTCCTGATACTGAAATCACAGAATTAATTATCATGGCAAATAATACAGGAAAACCATGGAAAGTTAAGGACTATATAAATTGGTATGCAGACTTTGATGATAATGTAATCTATAAGAATTTTAGGGAATATTATGATACTTATAAATCAATGGATATTAATGCATTGTATTGTATTATTACTAACAATCCATCGCAACGTGCAAAAGAAGTTATTGAGTCTAATTCTTTGAATTTTGTTAAAACAGAGGCATTAACTTCTCAAATTGAATTTATTGATTCTTGTTCTGAGATTTTTATTGACCGTGTTAAAGGTAGTGGAGGTGGGTATAGAAAAAATGTTATTAATTTAGCATTATATAATTTAATGAAGTCTAAAGATATTCCTTTAGAAGATTTAAAAAAAATAGTAATTACATACGCAAATTGTCATCGAATAGATGGCACAAATATACAAAGTTGTATGTATGGAATTACAAGAATTTTTAATCATGGATAAAAATAAAAACTCATATCGGGCATGCAGCGGCTGGTACCACGGATAGTTGTCATACTAGTAGAAGAACTATCTAAAGCAAGTCTTAGGACGGAAATGGTGGAATAGGGTATGAGTTTTTATTTTAATGCGTTGGTAGCTCAGGGGTAGAGCGCAAGCTTGAAGAGCTTGGCGTCGGTGGTTCAATTCCATCTCATCGCACATTTTTATTACTGACACTTTAGGGCCACATTGATCAAGTGGATATTACAACTAAGAATACAACGGACATGTTCATACGAGTTGTGAAATCATGGGTCGCCTAGGTTGGGCACAGATGACGTACTTATAACAAGTCTAGACATTGGTATAAGAATTAGGTATCTTGTAGGAAACAAGTAGTAAAAATAGTC
>JBBRTD010000015.1:0-4551 GCA_038244685.1 Minisyncoccia bacterium
AATATGGCATCTTGCCTACCAAAATTATTTTAGAATTCGTTAATTCAGTAATAACAAATTCTACTCCACCCCTAGTCAACTTATTTCCAACCAAAGACCAATCACCATTTCCAAAAACTGTTCCGTCTTTATGGAAATACTCATATTTTCCATTCAGATAAAAAACTAAAATGTTTGATAACTGTTCTTGACTCAACTTCCAAATATGCCACCCAGAACCATCAATTTTCATAGATCTCGAATCTGTCTGTATCCAACCCTTAAAGCAAAGAGTATCTGCCTTGGTTGGAATCGGTTTAGGTAAAACAGAAATAGTCTTTTCAAATGTTAATAGCTGGTTTGACAGACCAATAACAGTGATAGATAATTTCGTTGTTTCTTTTAAGCCTACTAATTTGGTTGACCCTGTAAAAAGAGGGTCCTTTATAAAGGAGGCTTGAACTGACTTCACATTTAAGCAATTCCAGCTAATATCAGCGTCAGCTGAGTAATTAACTTGAGTTGGTGCTTCAATTATGACAATGGGCTCAGGTATAACAACAGGAATTTCAGGATCTACTGAACCCTTACAAGCGAATAAAAAAAGAAAAATCAAAATAACTAAACAGTTTTTCATGTCTATTTGATTAGTAGTTTATGTTAATTCATGTATTGTATGAAATATAAAAATGATTTGTCTAAAGTGAGTTGTGGATAATTTTTTGAAACTAATTACGCGCTATATTTCTTGTTTAAGATTTTGTATATATATTTAAATGTGAAATTAATATAAATAGACGAAAATACAAATTAATTGGTATATTATTGTTTTTTTAACCTTATTAAGGCGAATGGTTATTTTGATGCCTAACGAATGTGAAATTTAGTTTTACATCCGCTAACTGGCGAATGCCTTAAGCACCATAAAAATTGGATGAACTTATTTCAAAAGAAGCTTTACGATAAACTTTGAAACTGTTTAAATTTTATTCCATTGTTCCTTTGGGAACAAAACATGGGTAGAATAGGAATTAAATGAGAATAAATTTTGTCTCGGATGGGACAAAATATGAGGGGAGCAACACATTCTACTACCCATATTATTTCCCTACCGGGAAATTTAATTACTTTCTTCTATAGTTAATAAATAATTTTCAGAACCTTAAGCCAAAATAAATGTTTTTAAATAAAACTGAATTTATGGCGAAAGCAGAAGAATATTCACGGTCGGATCATGCGCTGGTTGCTGTTAAAGTGATTGATAATGTTGAAATTTCGCCGGGTGTTTATCTTCTTTCGTGGAGGCAGAACGGAACTTTTATTCCCGGACAGGTTGTAAAGGTGGCCATTGACCGCATACAGCCTCCGCGCATCTATAGTGTTTGCATCGGCAATATTGACGAGAAAATGAGCATCCTTTTTAATATTAAAGAGGACGGATTCCTCACCCCGAAACTGGCAGCAGCTATTCCGGGAGATGAAATACTAATTTCGAAACCCTATGGCAGCTTTCGTGGTGATCATTCCCCGGCTTATTGGATTGCGACAGGTACTGGCATTGCCCCTTTCAATACATCACCTATTTTTATATCTTGAATATTCTTTTTTACTCCATTTACTAAGGTAACTTTAGTATTAGCAATAAAACAAGTAGCATAATCAGTAGTACAAACACCACCAACAGCAGCCCCAGCACATGTAACAGTAAAAGTTGTTGTTGCATATAAATGATCAACATAAAAAGACCCAGTTGTTCCACTTCCTCCCCTTCCTCCTGATTCAGAACAAGAAGTGGCACCGCCTGTAGCTCTCCAACTTATACTTGTCCCACCGCCGTAAGAAACAATCGTAGGATCTGCAGAGACAACAACGCTAATTGCTGCACTACAAATATTTGCTGAGATAAAAACAATTCCTAAAACAAACAAAATTTTAAATAAAGATTTATTAAATATTTTTTTCATGTTATTTTAATATTGATATTATTATACTACTTTAAATTATATCATATATGAATGAATATTTACAATTAAAAAAGGCCATCCAAATTATATAAAATAATTGAATGGCTTTTTTAAAATTAGCTCTTATTTTTTTGCTTTGTAAATATACTTGAAATTGTCCTTATATATCGTGAACGATTTCGAAGATACATTTGTAATCTTCCATTTTTCACCCCAATTAAGAGTAGGGGGAGTTGTTGTTTCGTCGACAGACCAAGATCCATCTCCGTTAAAATCTCCCACTAATACATTAAATCTTCCATTGGGAAGGAATGTTACAATGTCACCTGCTGGTATAACATAATACTTCCACACCAATGTTTGATCTTCGGGGGTTTTCGGTTCATAAATATAAACCGAATCCTTAACCCAGGAATTCTGCAAAAAAATCCACGATAAAGTTTTTTCAAACGAAACCTCTATTTTATAATTTGAGGTTGCATTTGAAATAACATAGTCTTTACTTACCAATGGAGACGAGACTCCGTTGATAGTGATGTTTTTCTGAACGAAGCCAGGTTCTGCTTCTGTCAAAATTTTGACAGATTGACCACTAACCACCTCACTTGGGCTAATGATTTTACCACCCACTCCACCAACAACCGAAGTTTCAATGGAAAATTTCTTTGCAACAGGAGGAGGATCAACTGGATCCAGTCTCTTTTTACAAGAAAATATCATGCACCCTACAACCAGTAAAATGCAGAAAAAAATTATTTTTTTCATATTTGTTCTATATAATTTGGATTAATTTTATCAACTAAAACCGAAGCTGAATCTGAAATCATCATACCACTTCCTCCTTCACATGAAACGGTAAATTTAATTTCTTTTGTTAGAGATCCAGTTTTATAACTTGAATTTATTCCACTGCCACAACTGCCACTTACTCCTTTAACATCAAGCGATGAACAAGAACACGAAACTGCATTTTTAGAAGTCCAACTTACATCAATTCTAGAATTATAAGGAACTTTTTCAGAAGAAATAATAACTTTATTATTTCTTTTTACTTGAATATCTACAGTTGGACATGGAAGATTAACATAATCTTTTGTAAGTGAGACCCCATCGGCATCAGAGGGACAAAAACTTCCTCCATTTTTTGGAGCTGGATTATTACATCCTCTAGTTTGTGTTCCTGTCGCCCCACATTGATTCGAACGAAGAGGAGACCAGTCTGACCAAACTCCATTTATAGCAACAGGTGGAGTAGGAGGTATAATCGCAGGATAAACACAACTATCACTTACATAAGTGGAATTAGCGGTTGTAATACTTGAAGGAAAGGAACAACTTGGAGCAGCTGATTTAGATTGACTTCTCTTAACAGAACCAGAAATTGCACTCTGGCCTAAGGCATTCAAATCACAATCAACTGTTACGTTTTTAGTTAAAGGTTCCGAACAAGTACTAATTGGATAAACACAACTATCACTTACATAAGTAGAATTACCATTTGTTACAGTTGCAGGAAAAGCACATCCCGGGAAAGCGCTTTTTGTTTGCTTCCTTGTAACAGAACCAGAAATAGCAGCATCACCATTTACATTTTTGTCACAATCAGCTGTTACGTCTTTTGTAAGTGGAGCAGAACAAGCACTAGGAGGATAAACACAACTATCACTTACATAAGTAGAATTACCATTTGTTACAGTTGCAGGAAAAGCACATCCCGGGAAATCACTTTTTGTTTGTTTTCTTATTACTGAACCAGAAATAGAAGCATCACCATTTACATTTTTGTCACAATCAGCTGTTACGTCTTTTGTAAGTGGAGCAGAACAAGCACATGCTTGATTATTACAGGATTTTGTAGCACTGCCTCCGTCAATATCACTACAAGCCTTCCCTCCATTTTGAGCAGGGGTACAAGTACGAGTTTGTGTTCCACCTCCACAAGTTAAACTACAAGCTCCATAACTAGACCAAACACCATCGACAGGACATGCTGGAGTTGAACAAGATTTTGTAGCACTGCCTCCGTCAATATCACTACAAGCTTTTCCACCATTTTGAGGTGGGGTACAAGTACGAGTTTGTGTTCCGGTCTTACCGCACGTATTTACATTACAAGCTCCATAATCTGACCAGGTTCCATCGATAGCAACAGTAATACTTACACTACCAGTAACATCGGTAGCACTTACTGACATAACACCAAAAATAAAAAAAGAGAGAAACGTGAGTGAAATGATTTTTATAATTTTCATTGTATTAAAAAATAGACTAATAATATATAAACCTATTATTATTTATTATATCATATATAAAATTGTCTTCATATAAGATAAACTCAAAACTGTTAATAAAAAAGCCGCTTCGTTAAACGAAGCGGTTCTTTATATTTTTTACGTATACTATTATCTAGTATAGGTATATTGATCATCAACAGTTCCAAGCTGTACATAGGGGGGTGCATCTGTGTAATATGGCATCTTGCCTACCAAAATTATTTTAGAATTCGTTAATTCAGTAATAACAAATTCTACTCCACCCCTAGTCAACTTATTTCCAACCAAAGACCAATCACCATTTCCAAAAACTGTTCCGTCTTTATGGAAATACT
>JBBRTD010000016.1:0-4184 GCA_038244685.1 Minisyncoccia bacterium
AGAGTTTCTTTAATTCCAATACCAAAAAACGAATGGATAGTAGATCCATTGATATATGAAGCAGCAATACCGGTCGGAGCGACTATTGACGGTGATATACCGTGCTCCTGCAAATATTGAATGTATTTATTTAAGATATATTTTTTACCCGTTCCGGCCGAGCCAGTTAAAAATACATTTCTCCCTGTTTTTAGAATTTCGAGAGCTGTAGCTTGTTTCATTTTTTTATTTTTTTTCTAGAAGTTCGCGGAAACTAATAAATTCTCCCTTAACTCGGCGGCGAAGGGATTTTTTAATCTTTTTATGATAAGTGAATATGAAAGAGTCTAAATTTATACCCATATTCGTAAATAAGATTAATTAATTAAATCTTATTTATTATAGAATACGAGTAATAAAGATAAGCTAAAGTTATTATGAATGATTTTTTTAATTTTTTTTGAACGCCGGAAAGGGATTCTGGTTTAGAATTAATTACGTTTAGCGTTATTTAAAATTAACGTGGACTAAAATTCCTGACAGCACCGATAAAAAAACCGAAGAATAAAGCCGCCAACGCGATTCCAATCAGTGCCCAAATTAAAGATGCCTTCGCCCAGTTAGCCTTATTAATATTTGTACTATCTCCAAACGCCCAAACAAAAAGCATAACCAGTCCGACAAGTGGTATTGAAGAAATGAGAATGGTCAACATCCAATCGCCAATTGTCATTGGTGAAGTTAGAGATGGGAGAGATGGAGATGCTTGCATTGTTACTTCTTGGGCTACGGAGCTACTTACTTCGTTTTTGTTTTCGTTTTCCATAGTTAGATTGTTTAAATTTTGACTCATGGTCATTTAAATTAAACATTATAAAAAAATAATCGTTATTTTAGTTAGCTACTTTGATTTTTCTGATATCAGAGTTAGTCATACCAGTCGCTAGTTTTCTTAGAACATCTAAACCGACAGTATAGTCATCTTTTGCATAGCTTGTGCTCGGTGCGATATTGTAAAATTTCTTATCTTTTGGATTTACAAAATAATATTTCCAATTAGTTTTATCAATAATAAACTTACCCAAAACCTTACTCGGATTTTTTTTCAGATTTGCTACAGTTTTACCATCATACATCTTTGCTTTAGATTGAATTAATTGCAACAAGTTTGTTGAAGATTCTAATTGGTATCTTAATTTATCTTCTGGATTAACCCACCATAACACAAAACCTTCCTCATTTTGAGATAATATATTACCGGCTAGTCTTGCCGTAAGTTTGTTATCAATTTTTCCAGTTTGCCTTTTCTCATGTTCAGTTAAAAGCTGACATTCTCCGCTAAATGTTTTATACGGCCAGTTGCAAATACAAGTGTCATTAATTAAAGTCGCATGCAATTCACAACCAGTACTCGCTTTAATTACACATAAAGTTTTGTCTGAATTAAATTCGTAACCAGCGTCACAATAACAATATTGTTTGTCTCCATGAGCATTGCCGTAACTATCAATACAAGATTCATTATAAGATAAACACTTATCATTGATTAGAATATGACCATCGTCACACTCAATTTTTTGACAAGCACTTTTATCACTAGTAACTTTATACCCAGTATTACAATAACACGTTCCGCCTGTTTTCATCGACGAATTTGTCGGACAATCGCCAGTGGAATTATTATTTTCTTGATTTGAATTTGAAGGAGTGTGAAAATAAGTAGATTTATATGTACATATTGAACCAACTAATTCGTAACCACTCATACATTCACATTCTTTCGTTAACGAATTATAAGAAGACATTAATCCAATTAAGTCTCTACAATAAGCACCACTAGAAACACATTCTTTTCCGTTATAAATGTAGCTATACGAGCATTCACATTTATCAGTGAAGCTATTGTAGGTTGAATTATATCCGTTTAATTTTTGACATTTTGAGATATCAGAAACACAAGCCTCTTTTCCCAGTAAATCTGTTCCAACTGAATAACCCGAGTAACATTTGCATGTTTTCGAATATGAGTCATAACTAGACATCGAAGGACATGAGGGTGTGGCCGAGGGTGTATATAAATTATACGAGGGAGATGAATAAGTGCCAGCTTGATTAGAATCATAAAGGTTTTTGCCCACGTAGTAGCTTGGATCAGTTACATAGGTCGGAGTGTCCCAGGTCGCACCTTTAGTGCCATATGAATCATTATAGAGACCCTGACTAGGTTTATACCCATAATTATCATACTTAACTCCGTTAGGATTGCTTCTAACATATGGAGCAACATACGTTCCATTTGCTTTGTAATAACCATTCACGCTAACATAAGCATTAGCGTTAAAAAATGGGACAATAAAAAGAAAAGCAATGAATAGGATAATTACTTTTCTAAAAATTTTCTTCATAGATTTTATAATTTGTTTATTATTCCCACTATTTCTAGGTTATTTTTAATTTATCCTAACTTTTTTTCTTCATCTTTTCTTCATAATCCCATAATTACCCTCAAAAGTCAAAAAAATTAGGCTTTAACCTCGCTTAATCTATATTTGCTCCCAGGGTCGGATTTACCATGAAGGGCATGAACTTCGAATTTCACACCTTAGAGACGTATAGAAAAAATTAATAAAATTTCTTCTTTTTTCTAGGCTCGCTTAAAGAAAATGCTTTCGAACTTTATTTAGCGAATCATTGGAGAATGAATCTACACAATTTTATTTTCAGTTCCAATATCATCAAGACCTAAGTCCCAAACGTCACGTCCCTTTTTCCAAACTTTATATTTTTTATTCCAGATTGATTTATTAGTTAGTGCTCCTTTGGCTGGTAAGGAATCCTTACTTGACGGATCAATTCTATACCAAATACCTTTTAAATTTACTTCGACTATCGAATGAGTCGAATTACTATCATCAATACTTTTCAACTTAACTAAACGACCTTTAACCCCAGCAGCCTTGCAAAGAGCTAAAAATGTTATTGCTAAATCAGAGCAAGCTTTACCAGAATAAACGTATTTATCTTTAATAATTTCGGATGCAGTTCTTTTCCACTGTAAATTATCAGCACATTTTTTAGTTTGATTATTATAGGGTCTGAACTCTAAATAATGTAAAGTTTTATCTTTTAAAAAAACTAGATCTTTAGGGGTTGTGACGGTTGTATCCCCTAAAAAATGAATGATAATTTGATCAGTTTCAATTTGAGATTTTGAGTTATCCATAATAGTTATTATAACATGTTTTAATTCAATAGTGTTTTGGAAAATTATATCTAAGCCCATATCAAGGTTTTTTAGAATATATACCCCAAGATAAGTCAGAAAATCTTGTGGTCTCTACAATAAAACCAATCTCTTCTAATTTTTTAACTTCTTCATCAAGATACCAATAATACTCATCATCAAAATCTTTTACCAAATCTGGATATTTTTCTTTCATCTCATATTCTTGATCTGTATTTTCAAACATTAAATCACCGCAAATCATTTTCCCTCCTTGTTGTAAAAAATCAAAAGCTTGTTTAAATAGGTTGTGCTTTTCTTTTTGAGTTAAATGGTGGATTGCGTAAGTGGAAATTATAGTATCAGCTTCTTGATTATCTTTATTGTCATGAATGTAGGACAATAAATCACTTTTGATAAAAATAATATTATTTTTATTCTTTAATTTCCTTTCGGCAATCTTTAGCATGTTTTCTGATATATCAACACAAATAATTTTTTCAAAATTTATCAAATGTTTTACTGTATTACCGGTTCCACAACCTAAATCAATTATAATTTTTGAATTTTTTGCTTTTTCTTTAACCCATCCTAATAATAGACCATACCCCGTACGAATAGGGTTGTCTTCGTTACTTACGTTTTTATCATACTCCGAAGCTATTGGATTATGATTATACTTGTCTAAATATTGGCTTTTCATAATAAAATTATATCAAAGCTTCTAGCTTCTGCCTACCTATAAAAAATAATCATGAAAAATTTAACGCCGAATTGGAAACTTAGAACCAACATATTTGAGCGAATATCAAAGAAAAAACAAGGCTTTAACCTCGCTTAATCTACGTTGGCTCCCAGGGTCGGATTCGAACCGACGACCAATTGGTTACACTTATCCATAAGTTTCCTAATGGGGTGGACTATATCATCATCCTCTAGGGATGCAAGGCGCTTCGGGCCGTCTTGCGACGGACCTACTCTC
>JBBRTD010000017.1:0-3413 GCA_038244685.1 Minisyncoccia bacterium
GGCGCCAAATAAAATATAAGGCCGGAATTTCCCCCAGCGGGTATTGGTTCTGTCGGAAACAATACCAATTACCGGATCAATTGCCATATCCCAGAAACGGGCAACCAGCATAATGGTACCGGCTGCAGCCGCCGAAATCCCGTATACATCGGTGTAAAAAAACAAGAGCCAGAACCCCACCATATCCCACACAAAATGTGATGCAGTATCACCCAGGCTATATCCAACTTTTTCTTTAAACGATAATTTCGCGGCAAGCTCGCTCATATAATTTTGTTATTTTAGTACACTTCAAATAGTTTATCAGGATAATCAGATTTCAATTCCTTTTTTTTAATTTAAAAACCTCTCAAATCTTCTAAATTATATCAATCAAAATTAAATAATTATTTGACAAAAGCTATTGTGACAGTCACTTTAAGTTACTGCTCAATAAAAAGCGAACTAATTAACTTTCGCTCCTGTGAAATTTTGCAACATGTATTTTAATAATACTGTTTGATTTTAATTAAGAATTTAATAAGCAAAAGGTTGTGACTTCAAACATTTTAAAAACTGTTTGCATATGTTGAGCTATCCATAATAATCGTACTTTTAACCGACTATTTAAGAACTGCTTATGCTAGTTAAAATATTCGGATGCGCTATTCAAGGTATAATGGCGACTGTTATTACTATAGAAGTTGTTATTTTTCTATATGAGGTATATAATTAGTGTCTAACATTATACTTAAATAGGTTATATGGAATACATGAATTCAATATACTATACATTCAGCACTATTGCACAAGTGTTAGCAGGGTTTATTGCTTTAGGTGGTGTTTTTGTTTTATTCAAATTACAAGAAATAAAGAAAATTCAGTTACAGCAAGCTAAATATTTTCTTGATTTTATTGATAAAGAATTAATATATAATCATACATTTAAATGCCCTGTTATTGCAGTAAAGTTGAAAATGCTTTTGAATGCTGAATCAACTGATGGAATGCTTGGAGAACTATACTTAGTAACTTACAATAATGAACTAAATAATAAAAATCAACTGCAAAATAAACTTATCCTATTAAATGAAAATTATAAGAAAGTTAATTCTTACAAAAACAGGATAAAAAGATTTACAATAATTTCAATATTTATAGCTATTTTAACAATTGCACTATCTTTGACAGTGTTAGGCTTTGCGCACAAAATAACTGAATCTTATTCGCTTAAATTTACGATAATTGGAATAATTCTAGCATTCATATCAATCCTTACAATGTCAGTAGGAATCATGTTTTCAATAAAGGAATTTGATTATCTAAAAAGTCACAAGAAAACTTTTAATATTTACGAATCAATAACAAATATAAAAAGCAAACTAGTTTGCTACTACAACGAATATTTTCCGAAAAGAAAAAGAGTGAACAAGGATATTGATGGTAACGATATTTAAATGCATACCCATCTTGAAACTACCAGATTAAGTCCTAAATATTAAAATATTTACTGATTAATAAATACCATTCATCAATTTGAACAATCACTCGTATAAACAGAAGAACTAAACCACCCTGTCTCTTTATGTTCAAATGTTACACTGATGTATTTGCTCATGGCACAAAACCATATCAACGTAATTGATTCATAATCACCTGATTTAAAAGTACTTTCTTTATCGGGTTGTCCGTATTCCTTAATATATTTTGACTTATCATCAAATGGATTATCAAAAAGAGTCCGAATGGGTTTGCCTGCTTTAAGATTTTCAGCTCTTTGAACACAATCCTTTAATAAATAACCAACTTGGTCACTTCCAATTAAAGAAACGTAATAATATTCTGGATTTTCAGCTATTCCATTTGTTTTTTTATTTAACTTATCATTAGTTCTTGAAATAATCAAAACACTCGAGTTTTCTTTAATTTTCAATTGACTACGAGGTGGTTCAGGGTTATCCCATACTGTACAAAAATATAGTTTAAGTGTATCTCCTACATGATGAACGTTTTGAGATTTGGCATTGATTATTGAAGTCAAAGATAGTATCACTAATATGACAATTTTTTTATTACTTTTCATAATTCATATAACATTTAGGTTTTATTGATTCAAGGCAAATATAGTAATATTACCTAAGAAAGGGATAAAACCATATAAGAAAAACAATATCAATTATTATAATATTCGATAATTGAATATGAATTTTTCTCTTATAATTAAATACCCATTACATCTTTCACTTCGCCTATTTTATATACACTTACCGTTTTTCTCGGTACATCAAAATACTTGCTTAAATTACTTCCTTATTTGCTAAATTACCGTACTTTTAACCATCTATTTAAAAACTAATTATGCTGGTTAAAACCTTCGGTTGCGCCATACAAGGCATCACGGCAAATATCATTACTATAGAAGTTAATGTAGATCAGGGAATTCAGTTTTCCATGGTTGGGCTGCCCGATAATGCGGTGAAGGAAAGTCATCAGCGCATTGAAGCCGCTTTGATTAATATCGGATACAAGTTTCCGCGAAAGAAAATTATTATCAATATGGCTCCGGCCGATATACGCAAGGAAGGCTCTTCGTACGACCTGCCCATTGCCGTAGGATTATTGGCAGCGTCAGAACAATTGATAACTGATGTAATGGATAAATATATCATTATGGGTGAGCTTTCGCTCGATGGAAGCCTCCAGCCTATAAAAGGTGCTTTGCCCATTGCTATCGAAGCCCGCGATAATGGTTATAAAGGGTTTATACTTCCGGCGGTAAATGCCCGCGAAGCCGCCATAGTTAATGATCTTGAAGTTTATGGTGTTGAAACTCTTGGCGATGTAATTCAGTTTCTCGAAGGCAGCCTGAAGCTGGAGCCTTTGGTAATAGATACTCGTGAAGAATTCTATTCACACCTTGATAGCTACGAATTCGATTTTAGCGATGTAAAAGGACAGGAAAACATAAAGCGTTCGCTGGAAATTGCGGCTGCCGGTGGACACAATGTAATCCTGATTGGTCCGCCGGGTGCAGGCAAAACTATGTTAGCCAAACGGTTGCCATCTATTTTACCTCCTCTCAATCTGCGCGAAGCTCTTGAAACTACCAAAATACATTCCGTGGCCGGCAAAATGGAACGTGAAGCCTCGTTGATCAGTATCCGACCTTTTCGCAGCCCTCACCACACAATTTCGGACGTCGCTTTAGTCGGCGGTGGCGGCAATCCACAGCCGGGAGAAATTTCATTGGCAAACAATGGAGTTTTGTTTCTGGATGAGTTGCCTGAATTTAAACGCACCGTTTTAGAAGTATTACGCCAACCGCTCGAGGACCGGGTTATTACCATTTCGAGGGCTAAATTCTCAGTTACATATCCGGCAAGTTTCATGTTAATTGCAGCTATGAATCCTTGTCCCTGCGGGTATTACAACCA
>JBBRTD010000018.1:0-3147 GCA_038244685.1 Minisyncoccia bacterium
AGCTAGTCTCGCAGCCGTAGCGTTTCCACCTACAATATATACATTTCTCCCAAACCTCGTTCTAGCTAATATTATGGAAAAAACAATAAGCGCAATAATTAGCACCCATACACAGACCTGACGCATCAAATATTTATAAACCAACATCATCTATGAAAACCTTTGAGTTATACATACAAATCCATGAAATATTGATTAATCCTCATTTTTTAATCAGTATACATTTAATTTTCATTGGTTTTTCTTTTTCAAATACACTACAAAAAAACCTTACATATTTTTTTTTATTAAAGTCGATAAATAATATTTATACAATTTTGTATTAGGATTTGTTTATTTGCTATATTAATCTAAGTTGCAGATCGCAGTTAACTATCTTTCTAATTGGTTCGTAATTTAACCAATTTCCACCTAATGTTTCTTTTACATATTTTATCAAACCTTGTTTCCCCATATCCTTTATTTTTGCTACCATGTTAACAGTGTTTTGGACTAATACATTTAATAAATGTGCAATATGCATAAGATAATGAAATCCTTTCATAGCTTTCCAATTATATGAGAACATATGTGTGTAACTATACCCCTGATGCTTTTCCACCAATAATCCATTCTCAATTCCCCATCTATAACGTCCCATTAAATTACATCTTTCATGAACATTCTTTTGTGTTAATGGTTCGCTTGATATCCATGCATGTTTTGATTTTTTCTCAATAATTTTCCCGGTTTTATTATCTATAACTTCCCAGCTTTCCTCACAAACCACTACATTAAGTATTTGACTTTTCCTTGCATTGTCTTCATAACGATAATCAATTTCGTTTACCCACCAAATATATTGTTTTCTATCCCCATAAGCTTGATATGTTTCTTCATGTCCTTCTATTTTTTTTAAGGCATTTACATCTTTCCATACTGTTTTTAGAGACTTATCTTGTAGCACAATCATATATCCCCATTTGTTCTTTTTGCATATTTCAATTATCGGTCCATTTGCATAAAGTCCATCGATTAAAACCATAATAGATAATCTTGGAAATGTAGTCTTTATTCTTTTTGAAAGTCGCTTAAATGCTGTTGTCTCACAGTCTTGTTTATTTTCGGATTTTTTATCTTCTTCATTATCCATAAATTCACTAAAAAGTGGAATAGTAATTCCGTTATTAAAAACCATAGTTGATTCCAATATATTAACGTAATATTTAATGTTTTCTTCTCCATCTTTGCCATGATCTTTGTGTAAACATTCTGTTGCCCACTCATAATCTCTTTTTGACTTCATGCTACCGTCAATTGCTATCATATATGTCTTTTTTAACAAGTAATTTGCAAACTTTTTATTTCTAATCAGCTTTTTTACTGTGTCTATCAATGTATTTTCCAAATCATTTACTTCAATTTTACTCAATATCCTATTTAATGTGTCATGATGCGGCATAGTTTCTATTTCTGGAAACATTTCTCTTAGGCTTTCAAGAAATGCTGGTCTGCTCATTTCTCTTGTTGCCTCTCTTCTTGAGGACATCTGAAATACAAACATAAATATGCCGTAAAGTATTACAACGCTTAGTTTGTGCTTAGATTTTCTAGGATTACGTGGATCTTTTATTTTACTCAACTTATTTATAATCGTTGGCAATAGGCTTCTGTATGCTATTAATTGATCTTCAATAGTATTTTGCCGGTCTTGTTGTTCTTCTTCTCTTGTATTAAATTTACTCTTGCAGTTGTTAATTGTTGGCTTAGGGTTTGGTATTAGTCCTTGTTCAATTTGTTTTTTTCGTAGTTCCTTCCATGCCTTCTTATCGTTTCGCAACTCTTCTTTTTTAGCTTCTCTATTTAGACGTCTACTTTCTTTTCTCATTACAATTCCCCCTCAATTTTGGTAAACAAATATTTCTTGTAATCCTTTACTAAAGGATACATATATATTTGCTTTTGAGAGAGTTCCTTTTGGTTATATCTATCCATTCTACCACGCCCTGTGGTATTGCCTATATAAACCCAATTTGCTGCTCTATAGCACGTTCCTTTGTATTTTTCTGTGTCTACAAATGTTTCTAATAACACGGGCTCATATCCATATCTATTAAACCAGTCACTTGATACTTGTTTTATTGCTAATGATAATACTTTACTTGCTAAATTTTTTACCTGAACCCATGGAAATATTAAAAATCTTGTATTGTTAATAATCAAGTTTAAGTTTTTGATTCTATCTTCGCTAGTCCATCCTATCCATTTATCTCTTTCGGCTAGTGTCCATGCTGATGCTGCAAACAAAATGCATCCTAATTTTTCACCTTGTCTTGATAAAATATAATATCTTTGGTGAGCCCCAAATGGATTCTGATATCCCAAATAGTGATATCTTGCTATATATTCATTCCAAAGATCTCTATATTTTTTTTCAAGTACTAATTCTAACTTGATCGGTTCTAACGGTTTAAGTTCTATTAATATTTTTTCAGGTTTATCAGTCGCTTTTGAAAATGTAATCCCGCTTGATTTAATTCTTCCTTTTCCTTGCCTTTCAGGAAGCTTAATTTCTCCTTTAGACTCTAGTTTTAATAATAACTCTGCGGCTGAATTAAACTTGTTATTACCTTTGGCATCAATCCAATTTATATTTTCACAGATAGTATTTGCTAGCTCTGTACGGCTGAGCAATGGAAATCGTTTAACTATATATTTAATATCGTCAATTTCTTCATCTGTAAATTCTCGACCACATAAAACAGTTTTTACATTTTTATTATCCATAGTGCAGAACTCCTTTTTAAATATTCCAACACTATAGTATCATATTAATTTGTCAAAGTCCAGCTGTCTTTTGCGACAAAATTATTTTCTATTGCTTCACTAGCCCTTGTGTTTATTCGTTTTTTTTATTCATGCGTCAACTCTGCATGACCCAGGGGAGAGCTAAGGAGACGACCCATAAGAATTACCCTAAGCCTGCCAGTCTCTTTAGCGAACTCATCCGAAGATTGACCCTCAAAGCATTCCCCAGAATTCCTTATGAAAGACCCCATAGAAAGACCAATGATACACAAGGTAGTGCCACAGCCTTTGCAGAGGAGAGGTAGTGTATTTTTTAAAAAGCACTACCTTATTTCTATTTTTTTAAAAAATACTCTACCG
>JBBRTD010000019.1:0-2814 GCA_038244685.1 Minisyncoccia bacterium
AGAAGGATTTAAAAATTTTCTACAAGAAACTAAAAGCAATATAGAAATAGTTGAGATTATAGAAAATATAGATATGTAAGAATTTTCAATACTAAAGTGCACGAGTACTTAGGGGGCTTCAAAAAAATAACTAGTCAATATGCTAGTCTATTTTTCGCCATACTGCGTCAACAAAACCCTTAGATAGCGCAACTATCTGCGGGTTCTGTCTCCTTGTCTGACACAAAATATCCGTCGCATCTTTGACTTGTTATTTTCTTTGAGCCCCCTCACATTATAACTCATCTTCCGACTAGATGAAAACCCTTCTAGTGAATTACTTTTGAAATAAATTCATTAAAAGGGTAATATATCCAAAAAGGATTTTATAAAGTTATGTCGAATATATATACTTACAAGAAATTTTATAACGAGGTGAGTATAATGTCAACAAATTTTGACGATTTTGATCAAGAAGAAATGGAATATGAAGAAATGGTAGCGCAAGAATATCTTGAAGTTCACTCTTTAGGCATGAAACCAGTAATTGCTGCGATGTGTGATGTACTTCTTATTCCGGAGTTTATAGACCAATTTATAGGACCATTAGATCCGAGAGTAAAAATAACTATTGGCGTCTTAATAAAGGCAATGATTATAAATATTTTAATGGGTAGAACTCCACTTGTCCATGTTGAAAATACTTTCACAAAGTTTGAGTGTGAAATTCTTTTGGGGCAAGGTATTAATCCAAGAGACCTCAATGATGATCGATTAGGTGATGCCCTCGAAAAATTAGGAGGTTTAGACTATCATAAACTTTATTCAAAAATTTGCATGAGAGCAATTGAGATTCATAATGTAAAAACTAAAGCAATCCATGTTGACACTACAAACTTTAGTTTAGAAGGATCCTATGCAAATCCAGCTGTAGGCGTATTTGATGTCATGCTTGGCCACCCTAAAAGTGGACGCACAGATTTGAAGCAAGCCAATATAGGTTTATTTGTACAGCAAGATGGTTTACCAATAGGAGGCGATGGTTTAGCTGGAAACACTAGCGATGTAACATGGTTTAGAGACGCTATGGACGAACTTAGTAAAACCTTTAATGGAGATTTAAATACAAGACCTATTGGAATCTATGACGCCGCAGGCAGCAATATAGAAATGTTTGATAAAGCGGTTTTACTCGAAATGCCATCAATAATTCGTTTGTCTGACAGATTTAAAATAACTGTTGAACATATAAATAAAGCTTGGGATCAAGACAAATGGGTAGAAGTAGGCACCTGTGTCTCTAATCCAGAGCTTAAAAAAAATGCATCTATATATAAAATCACATCCTTCGATGTGCCGCTAGGCATAAGCGATTGGAGGCTTATTGTGGTTCATTCCTCAGAACTTGAAAAATTAAAAATAGCCAATGCAAAAAGGAATACACCTAAAAATAAAGTAAAGATAGAGAAATCATGTGTGAAATTATCTAAGACTAAATTTATATCTCAAGAAGATGCAGAAGCTGCCGGTGAGCTATTTGCGAAAAAGAATTTCACATTAAGAACACCTTTTAAATGGGAGATGAGAACAGAGAAAATTGTTAAAAATAAGTATCTAAAAAAGGGGAAGCCAACTGAGAAATCAGAAAAAGTAACTACCATAGAATATCATGTTTACATCAAGGTTCTAGATGTTGATAATGCTATGTATGAACAATGGGTACGAGAAGAATCTTGTTTCGTACTAGTGACTAATGTACCTAAAGAAAGACTTACAGATATTGAGGTACTTACAGAATACAAGGACCAGTGGGTAGTAGAGGATAAGTTTAAATTCCTAAAGTCTCCAGTAGTACTGGGTGCCGTTTGGCTGCAGAAGAAAGAACGAATTAATGGGCTAATATTTGTATTGCTATTATCTGTACTAACATCCATGTACATATGCTATCGCATAGATTCATCTTTGAAGAATGATGAGGCTGCAACTAAAGAAGAACCTCAAACAATTCCACAAAATGATACACTTAAGAAAAATTCTCAGGTCGGAAAGAGAATTTTAACAAGTGATGGAAGATTAGTTGAAAGACCAACATATAAAACAATTTTAGGGGTTTTATGTTCACTAAAAGTTACTGGTGCCTATGAAGGTAAAAAATTTGTTCATAAATTTCAATATGGTACACAATTAAGACTGTTACAAATAGTAGAATTAATTGGTTTTAATCCAAGCATATATATAAAATCCTTTAGTGCTAGAATGGACATATGGGGATATTATAAAAATCCATCTAGTTGAGAATAGTAAATTGCTTAGTAATCTGGAGATCATGAGTAAATTTCATGCATGAAGTCTCTAATTTTTAGGTGGAAAGTTATTCATTGGTAAGTATTGTATGTGGTCGGAAGATGAGTTATAATGGATTTAGGCTGTATAATTCAGCTGCTTCTCTTAAGAGTATACAAGAAAGTGGAGAGAAAATAACTTTTGCCTTTTATTGTCCTACAGCTTGTGAATATGCAGCAATAGAATTTGGGGCCAGCTAATTAAAGGAATATGAATAATTATAAGGAGGAAATACTTAAGTGGATTTAGTTAAAACAATTAAAAATAATAGGTTAACAGTGAGTATTGCAGAGCCAGATAAATATAATTTCACAGAGAGATTTGACAGACATGGATTTATAACTCAGGTAACTCTAGATGGAAAAGATAGATTTTGTGTTAAGGAACCAGAGGGTTGTACTAATGGGGTTGGTATATGCAATGAATTTAACATGACTAATGCTATAGGATATGATGAAGTAAAACCTGGAGATAGATTTTTAAAACTTGGGG
>JBBRTD010000020.1:0-2605 GCA_038244685.1 Minisyncoccia bacterium
TAAAAGCTATATTCATCACAGTTAGATCTGGATTGATAACATAGATAAATAAATATGCCGCCAGAACTGCTACAATGCCTATTAAGGCATCTGTGACTATTCCTTTAGCGCTAGTGGCTGTAGCATTATTACCAGCGCTAGACATATACATAAAGCCTCCTATAACTAACATGAAGAGTCCTGCTATTCCTACTGTCCAAATGGCAAATTTATAGATTGCTAAAATCAATTTAGGCAAATCTGTCATTGAATTTCCAGCGGTGAAAAAGCCTGGAAAAGATTCCAGGAGCTTATATTCAAAAGCAGCTTGTGCAATATCTTGTTTTACAACAAAAAAAATCCCAAGAAATAATATCAGTATAAAAGCTTTTGTTGTTTTGTTTTTGATTTTAATGTTCATTTTTTAATTTCAAACTAAATCTGTGAAATTTTTCAACTAGCTTCACTATTTTATTATTTCTCTTCTTTCACAAAAAGCGTTTCGGGGATAAAGGCAAATAATAATGCTGTAATAAAAAATAACAGTAAAGACATCAATGAAACCCTCAATAAAAATAACAGCTGTTCTGGCAAATGCGTAATTAAACTTGCTCCAAAAATAGCTCTCTTTGCACTTGCAATATTCGGATTTGGATCTGAAACAACATTAAGCGTAATACTTACTCTTTGATCCTCCCCTGAATCATCAATTGAATCTGCAGGAGAAATTCCCCAATATTTATTTAAAGCGGTACGTGTTTTGTTTTTATTGGAAATATCATCTGGTGAAAAATAACTAGACAATTCTATATTATAACTATCACCACTTAATTTAGTAATTGGTAATTCAACTAATTGTTGGTTAGCATATTCTGGTATTATTTCTCCATCTATAGCCCAATTAAAACCAACTCCACCCATCGTGCTACTAAGTGCCACTTTTTTATCCGTAATTGTTTCCCAGACATCCAAACTGCAATCAGGCGACTTACCACCATTACCTACAAGATAAGATCCTAAATATTTCTGACAAGCTGTAGCATTAGGATTATTTAAGCATTGTTCAGAACAAGGACTATTTGAGGCAATAACTTGTAATTGAGAACTTCCTATTACAAAATGTCTACTTATACTAATAACCGCACCTCCCGAATCAATGCCATCTGCCTGAACATCAACAGCTTCTCCAGGATTACCTAATATTGGAAAAAATAAAATATTTTTACCCGCAATCCCGCATTCGGAAGACATAGCAGTGTTACAGGCTATATCCTCTCCATTAATAGACCATGATAACCGTGTTGAATTTGAAATATTATTAGCATTTGGGATTTCAACACCAATTAACATGTTTTTTCCAACATAACAAATATTATTTATTTTTCCATTAATTGTTTCACAAACTGGAATACCCAAAGAAAGCTTACTATCACCACCAGTCACCTCAACAAGATGCGCTCTCATTTCATTTTGTTGTTGATTAATTTTGACAACGATTTCTCCTCCAATAATAGATCCTCCGTTAGAAACTGAAGGTGTAACTTTAACCCTAATCCTTAAATAAAAACTTGCTTTGGATTCCGAATTAACAATATTTTTTGGTATATTTAATGCTATGTCTAGTTTTTTCTTATTGTTTCCATTTAAATCTGTAGATAAAAAAGAACCATTTTCTACTAAATCTGACGTTATATTGCTCCAGCTTGTCATGTCAGTAGGAGAAACAGCTCCACTATCTATCATTTTTTGCACTGACCACTCATAAAAAAGTCCTCCTGCTTCTTGCTCATTTGTCGTTAAAGCTGAAACGGTTAAAATATCACCTCGACCATTTTCATCATTTATTGGGTTAGCAGGAGTGGCAGCCAGTTCCACCTTTAAATTAAGATCACTATTATCTCTTGGATCCATTAATCCGCCCTCTAAGCAATTATTAACATCAAATTCCGTCGTCATGAATCCCTTTCCACCAAGTGTTGCTGAGCTTCCTTCACTATAAAAACCAAAGTTAGCGCTTTTACTTTTTAAATAATTATCAACTTCTTTGCATGCCCCGTTTGAAAAAGCCCACATTCTTATTGGTGTTATAATTTTATGTTCTGATTTATTAGCACTATCTCCCTCGACTGCAACTCCAACCATATCACCCTCTGAATACATCCATTTAAATTGATCAATTCCCAACCCAGTAATAATTTCCTCATCTGGCTTTCCACTTCCGTTAGTTGACACTACACTTGGATTTAATCCCCAGTTTTTTTTCTCATTTAATGTAAACTTTCCATCTCCAGTGTTATCTCCTGAAAATTTAGGAAACAAATGTTTACACAAACTAGTGTTTTTTGTAAAATAACAAGCTGGGTTAAGTGTATTTTTTCCATTAACATTACTTGTAATATCAGCCTTTACTGCTGAACAATTTTTATTTATTATTCCTTGATATATAGGATTATTGGTTGATATTAAAGCTGGCGGAGTGTTAGTGTTTTTATTAAAAACTAAATTACAAACTTCATTTATATCAAAAGGACTTTTAAATATAGCTCCCGTGGCTGGCGCTGCTGATTTTGGAGTTTCTGGAAAAAAATTAGTATTATCTTTTTTAACACAAATAGCCTCTTGTTTA
>JBBRTD010000021.1:0-2252 GCA_038244685.1 Minisyncoccia bacterium
GAAAATTCCATAAAAACATATAATGTAAGGGGATTTAAGATTAAGATTAATGATGAGTTTATAGATGTGCCAGATGCAATATCAACAGATTCTGAGATATTTAAAATATTTTCAATTTCTTTAATTGATCGTTCTTCTGAAAATGACTTACTTGAGAGCCAAAATTCAATTTTGATCTCACGAGATCTTGCTGAAAAGATTTTCCCTTCACAAAACCCATTAGGACATGAAATTGTAGCCCAGGTAAATAATGTAGACTATATCTTCATAGTTGGTGGGGTATTTGAGAACATCCCTTTCAATTCAACTTTAAAGGCTCAATGTTTTATAAATCACATATGGACACAAGGTCTTCTAAAAAGAACTTTTGGATTTGGTAACTTTGATAAAGACTGGTCTCTTAATATTTATGAAACATGGATTCTTCTTTCAAAAGAAAGCAATCCGAAGATTTTTAGTAATCTGCTTAATAACTTTGAAAAAAAATACCTTGGAACACATTCGCAATACCATTATTCATTACAAAGTTTACGAACGGTTTATCTTGGATCAGGAAATATTTCACAAAATGGAATAGTAGGTAACATAGATAATATTAAAATATTTTCTGCTTTTGCGCTGCTTATTATACTAGTTGCTACTCTGAATTACATAATTCTTTCTACAACTGTATCCATGGGAAGAAGGATGGAGGTCGGTATCCGAAAGGCATTTGGAGCTACCAAAAGAGAGGTAGTGATTCAATTGTTAAGTGAATCACTACTATTGGCGTTATTTGTTTTACCTGTTGCTTATATTTTAATGAGGATAGCACTTCCATTTGCAGAAGATATTTTTCAAACCAGGCTAAATATAATCTCATCAAACATTTATATATACTGCTTGGCTTATATTGGACTAACATTAATAATAGGCATTTCATCAGGTCTTTATACTTCGTTTTATTTGTCCAGTCTTAATATCATAGATATTTTTAGAAATCTGACTTTCTCAGGCAAAAGGAAACAACTGTTTCGTTCTTCCTTAATAATTGCTGAACTTATAATATTCTGTTCATTTATTTCAGCTACTTTGATTATTCGCGCCCAATACAAGTATGAAATAAACAAGGATTTAGGATATTATAACAAAGATATTCTTCTGGTAAATTTTAATGATTTTTTTGATAATCCTGCCTATATTAATACCATTAATTCATATCCGGAAGTAATTACGGCAGCTGGTACTATGGAACATCTTCCGTTGGTTCCCGGTCTGATAATAGTTAGTCATAATTTTCAAGATAAATCTAAAGAGGTTCGGCTTACAGGGTTTTTAGTTGGATATAATTTTATCAAAACAATGGGAATAACCCTCGTAGCAGGTCGCGAATTCTCTACAGATTTTGGAAGCGATCTTGAACATTCCATAATTTTGAATGAAACTGCAGTAAAAAGGCTGGGAATAGTTGGTGATCCAATTGGTCAGAAAATAGGAAAGCAGGATATAATTATTGGGATAGTAAAAGATTTTAATCTTCTCTCCCTACATAATGAGATACCACCTATTGAGATATCTATGGCACATGATTCTCACATTGAACAGATTGCAGTACATTACAAACCGGGTACCCTAAATATCTTATTGCCAAAACTAAAAGCAGAGTGGAAGAAGGTAGCCCCTCACAAGCCTTTTGATATTTCAACAATAGAAGAAGTCATAAAAAGCCAGTATAGCTCGGAAAGTAATTTAAGTAATATCATATCAATGTTTGCTGTCTTTACATTTCTTATTGCTGCATTTGGATTGTTAGGACTTACTTTTTTTGTGAGCCGGTCGAGAACAAAAGAAATAGGTTTAAAAAAAGTATTTGGCAGCTCCGAGAAATCTATTGTTTATTCTTTCTTAGTTAATAATCTGATCCTTGTAGTAATTGCAGCATTGATCTCTTTCCCGGTAACCCTTTTGATCATGAAAAGTTGGTTAAGCAATTTCCCATTTAAAACAAGCATCAGTCCCTTGATTTATATAGACTCGTTTTTAATATCAGCAATTATTGTCCTTTCAACAGCATTTCTCTTTGCTTATAAAGCTACTCATATTAATCCTGTTGAAGCGTTGAAACATGAATAATCAACGATTCGGCTTAAGGATTTTTTTTCTTGGGAGAAAGTATATCGTTCAGATAAGGCGATACACTCCCTGTTGGTGGATTTCATCAACATCGTTTTGCCCAAAAATCTTTTTCTGTTTCTTACCTCCTGTTGTTTTTA
>JBBRTD010000022.1:0-1962 GCA_038244685.1 Minisyncoccia bacterium
ACTACATGCGCAACCCAACAGAAACCTTTATGATGTTATGCTCCATGGCTCGGGTGATGCAAGAAAGCAACCTTTATATTTTCTGATCACAACAGCTGGGACAGATCGGCACTCTATCTGTTGGGAAGTACACCAAAAGGCTGAGGACATATTGGCAGGCAGAAAAATCGACAAAACCTTTTATCCCATTATTTATGGTGCAGGTGAAATGGGACAGGTTACCAAGCAGGTTCTGGAACAGGATATGAAGAATAACATGATGGTTGTAGGCTTCATAGAAGATAGTAATTATAAGATCGGGAAAAATCTTGCTGGATTGCCTATTTATGATGCCTCCAACCCACGACTGGCAAAACTTTTCAAACAGAAACAAATAACTCATTTATATATTGCTATTGATAAATTATCTGTAGACAAAAAAATTGCTATTTCAGATTTATGTGCCCCACTTGATATAAAGATTAGTGTAATTCCTCATGCTACCCAATGGAGAGGGGGATTATTTGAAAAGAAGCAGGTTAAGGATCTGAACATTGAAGATCTTCTGGAGCGTGATGAGATAAGTTTACCTTTTAATATGGTCCAGCATACTTACCAGGATGCTACCATCCTGGTTTCCGGTGCTGCCGGATCTATTGGGAGTGAAATTTGTCGCCAGTTATTAAAATTTAAATTTAAAAAATTAATCTTATTGGATCAATCGGAATCTGGTTTGTTTGATCTTGAATATGAATTAAGAAGACAAAATAAAGATCAAATACTAAGATGTGAGGTGGCTTCAATACGTGATGGATTAAAATTGAAGAAAATATTCTCCTTACATAATCCCGATTTTGTTTTTCATGCTGCAGCGTATAAACATGTTCCCCTGATGGAAACTTTTGTTAGTGAAGCTGTTCTTACTAATGTATTTGGAACCAAATTATTAGCTGATCTGGCTTTAACTTATAAGGTAAAGAAGTTCGTGATGGTTTCAACTGATAAGGCGGTGAACCCCACTAATATCATGGGAACAACAAAAAGAATTTCAGAAATTTACATACAATCCTTAAGTGACCGTAAAGATTCGAAAACTGAATTTATCACTACACGTTTCGGAAATGTTTTAGGCTCTGCAGGAAGTGTTGTTTCTACTTTTAAAAAGCAGATTTCGGTAGGTGGTCCGGTTACTATTACTCATCCGGATATAACCCGGTATTTTATGACCATTCCGGAAGCATCAAAATTGGTATTGGAAGCTGGCAAAATTGGGGAATCTGGTGATATCTTATTGTTCGATATGGGAACCCCTGTGAAGATTATGGATCTTGCCAAAAGAATGATTCAACTTGCTGGTTTAAAGCCCTCAGATATACCCATTGTTTATACAGGATTACGCCCTGGTGAAAAAATGTATGAGGAATTATTTAAAGACTCTGAAGAGTTTGCTGAGACCTATCATCCACGAATATTGAGAGCAAAAAAGTCTCCCAATCTTAATTCTGATTTTTATTTGTTAATAGAGGAATTGGAAGAGGCTGCTTTATCTCACAATAATGAAATCATACCATTTATTTTACGTAAAATGGTACCTGAATTTCACCAAAGTGATAATCAAAGTTTGAAGATTCCTTCGTTTGCTGAAAAGGAAAGAGTATAAACCTATATACCTTATTCTTTTAAAAATAATTGACAATTAATCCAAACTCATAATATTTATAAGAGGTAATCGTTAATCATGTATTTATATACGATGTAGTCTTAATTATTACTAAAAATCTAAATTAACAAAGATAAAAGAGACTATATTATAATTTTATAAAATGTTTATTTTACTTTTGGGTAAAAAAATATTCTAGCTGAAAACCCTAAATATCCCTCATGAAAAAAATAATTATTTTCCTACCTGTTTTTTTTCTTTTTAGTAAAATAAATGCACAAAATTTTCATTTCAATTTATTTCTTGGCGCTTCCAATTACCAG
>JBBRTD010000023.1:0-1906 GCA_038244685.1 Minisyncoccia bacterium
CTTAAATATATTTTATTTCTTGGCATAGGCATTTTTTTGATGTGGTGGCAACTTAGTAAAATGACGCCCATCCAAAGAATTCAGTTCCGTGATTCCCTACAGAATGCCAATTATATTGTATTAATCCCAATAGTTATTATGTCCTTGTTAAGCCACGTTAGCAGGGCAATTCGCTGGAAAATTTTAATTGAACCAATGGGTTATTATCCCTCGACTGCAAATGCCTTTTATGCAACATTATGTGGATATTTCGCCAACACATTTGTGCCTAGAGCCGGGGAAGTATTGAGGTGCACCCTTCTTGGTCGTTATGAAAAAATTCCTGTCACCAAGCTTATCGGCACCATATTAGTTGAAAGATTCTTTGACCTGTTTTGTTACTTCTTAATCATAGTATTTTCCATATTAATACAACTGGAAACAGTAAGTAATTTTGTAAAGAAAAAAATTTTAGAAATTTCGGCACAGGAAGCAGTAATACCGGCCTGGGTAAAAATATTAGTACTTCTTTTACTTATTTATTTGATTGTCCGGCTTACAAAATGGCTGTTTAAAAAACACGCCCAGCATAGGCATATCATCAGGCTTAAGGGTATTCATATTGGTTTGAAAGAAGGCTTTTCCTCTATTAAGCGTTTAAAAAAACGAAGGTCCTTTGTATTTCATACTTTCTTTATTTGGTCTATGTACCTGCTGCAAATCTATGTGGGGTTTTATGCGCTTTCGTCAACTTCCGGGCTTGGGCTAACGGCAGCATTTAGTGTTTTATCTTTAGCTACTCTTGCAATGATTGTGGCCCCCGGGGGCATCGGAGCCTTTCCCGTAGCTGTGCAACAGGTGTTGCTCATTTATAAAATTGATAATATTTCCTTTGGGTGGCTCATGTGGGGTGCAACTACGGGTATAATAATTGTCGCGGGATTTATTAGCTTCGGATTGTTGATACTTACGAACAGGAAAAAAAATGAAGCAAGGCAATAAAATTATTGATAGAATCCTTAGCATGGATCAGTTGAATGCCCAGCTAAACCGCTGGAAACTACTGGGCAAAACCATTTCATTTACAAATGGGGTTTTTGATATTTTGCACGAGGGGCATGTCAAAGTTTTAACCGAGGCAGCTTCTTTTGCCGACATACTTATTGTTGGATTAAATTCTGATGCGTCCGTAAAAAGGCTTAAAGGCGAGGAACGGCCTGTGAATAACCAGGATTCAAGAGCACTTTTACTGGCATCCCTTTTAATGGTGGACGCGGTAGTTATCTTTGAAGAAGATACTCCACTCAATCTTATTAATACAATTATACCCGATGTGCTTGTAAAGGGTGGAGATTATAATATTGACACAATTGTTGGCGCTAAGGAAGTAATGCAGTATAATGGAAAAGTGGAAGTAATACCGCTTGAGAAGGGCTTTTCCACCACAGGAATTATAGAAAAATTGAAAAACTTATAGTATTATAACAACAATGGATAAGCGTAAAATTATCACAAGAGACATCAGTTGGCTTGCCTTCAACGGCAGGGTGCTCCAGGAAGCAGGAGATGAAACGGTTCCCTTAAAAGAAAGAATTAAATTTCTTGGAATTTTTTCAAGCAACCTCGATGAATTTTTTCGCGTGAGAGTAGCTACTCTCAGGCGCATGATAGAATTTGGAAACAAAGCAAATATTAAAGCTAATATTCACCTTGAGGAAACACCCGAAAAGATTCTTGAAGAAATAAATCTCGCGGTAACTATCCAACAAAATCAATTTAACCGAACCTGGTCAAATATATTGTCTGAATTAAAATTGCAAAAGATTTTTCTTGTCAACGAGAAGCAGCTAAACCGGGAACAGCAGAAATTTGTTTTTGCATATTTCAATGATTCGGTGAGAAGTAATATTGTGCCGCTTATGCTTGA
>JBBRTD010000024.1:0-1713 GCA_038244685.1 Minisyncoccia bacterium
TACACGTATATATATTATAAAAAACATTAAATAACAAAAAAATAAATGGAAACAATTTAAATAAAGCTCTAAAAATTTTCCTAAAAACATTAATCAATATTAGGAACATTATTCACGTAGTGAAATGAAATGGTGGTAGATCTTGTTCTAAGAGGTAAGGTTGGTAAGACAGGCCTAATGTACGTGCCATACTACGGGAAATCTCGTGCATTCATTTCTAACTACAAATCGTGGAAAAAATATGAAACAGAAGGGAAGACGTCAGCTATCGCTACTTCTATCATAAGTCAATTCATTTAACCCTAAATAAATTTTCACTTACGGCCTCAGCAAAATTAGATAACTTGTTTGGACGGTCTAATTCGTGGGAGAATTATTCACATGGACTGGGGGACCTAGGCAATTTTGTATCCAGATCACTAAGTAATTATGATGAACGAGAAAGCAAGAAAGCTAGGGTAAAAAGGAGATAATAATAATCTATAAATGGAGTTACAAAAAGATTTCCCTGATATGGGTGTTTATTTTACACCACAAGATATTAATAAAATCCTCCCAGAAATACAAAAACAGTTTTCACAGATCATCCTCCTTAGGAACAAGGTAATTTCTTCACAGGAAGATTTACAAAAAATGGCCAATGAAGGATCAAAATTCAGTAACTTTATTGCAAAAAAACAAGAATTAAACAGGGCAGTATCCAGGCTTTATAAAGAGATAGAAGGACTTGAAAAACGAGGCATAATAATAAAAAGTGTTGATGACGGCTTATTGGACTTTCCGTCTCTGCGGTTCGATGAAGAGGTTTGGCTATGTTGGAAATATGGGGAAAGTGAGATAAAATTCTGGCACGGGAGAGACGAGGGATTTATGGGACGAAAACCACTCGCTAGCGCCAGCATTATAGAACCTTAAACATATGCGCTTCATGGTGTGTCGTTGGTGTCGTGTGCACTTCATTTAATGTAACTTCCAGAATGACAAAGCCATTATGTTCTTATTAGTAAGAACGTTTGAATATTGTATTAAAAGAGTATGATTGTCTCGATGTGCAAGCACAAACTAGTTATAGAATGGTTCTCAGTCTCGGTGATACTAAGCTAAAGTTAAAATGATTGGCTTTCATTCACAAGATTTAAATCGCATATTAAGAGTTGATATAAAGATATTCATGGTAGTCAATATTAATGCATAATGACATCCTAAGATTTGATAAAGATCGAGATTATTCGATTCACTTAAAAAAGCTGGATACAAAAAAAAATCCATTTGATCTATTTAAAAAAATTTACAGAAAATATGCGCGTGCATTTATGCTGGAGTCATTGACGGGTCCTCGGGAATTATCTGAGTTTTCCATAGTTGGTTTCGATCCCGAGATAATAGTGGGATGTGATTTCCAAAAATTTTGGGCTATGGATCGAGAGGGATTATTGGTGTATGAATCTGAGGTTAACGATCCTTTAAAACAACTAAAAAGTATAATGCCAATAGTTACTAATGATAAATACAGATTTATTGGCGGAGCAGTAGGCTATGTTAGCTACGATGCAATTCGGTTTTGGGAATTTCTACCACCGATAAAAAAATCGGCGACTCAGTTTCCTCTATTCAATTTTGGAATTTATAGTGATGGTTTATTATATAGTCAAAAGAAACGAGAAACATATTACTTCTATATTGGGAAAAAATCAAGACTACCTGAAATAGAAA
>JBBRTD010000025.1:0-1675 GCA_038244685.1 Minisyncoccia bacterium
AAAACCACTTTGGCCTTAAACTCTTTACTGAATTTTCTTCTGGTTGTTGACATACTAGTAAATTTTTAAAGTTAGTACTTTATATCTTAACTAGCTGTCCAATTTTTGGGGAGTATTATACATCGAGCATTTTTCATACGTATTACAATACTAATTCTCTTTCAAAAACAGCCAAATATTATAACTTACCCGTGGGTAATTATGCTAAAAGACAATTCGGGTATACTATCAAATATAACATGGAGTATAAGATAAAACAGATCTATGCTATGTTTTATGTAAATTATTCGGCGAAGGAATTAACCTTTGATGGTTATGATAAAGCATTAATAAATTCATCATTCAATGTAAGCAGGAAGTTCTATAATAATAAATTAAGAATTACAATAGGGCTAAATACCATTTTTGACGATTTAGTTGAGCATGGTTCATATTCTAACAATTTTGGTGTTACTGAAAATACTAAAATAACAGGCTCAAGGTATAGTCGGATTTATTCCTTTTCTATTCAATATAATTTTCGACAAGGTGACAGAGGAACGAAAGATTATAAATAGTAAATTCATCTCAAATTATTTGTAAATCAAATAAGTAATTTCAGTCACTCCGCTCCCGCACAAATCCTTTCGCCTGGTTAAATGATATTGTTTAAATTTGCTCTATGAGTTTTTATTGTAAAGTCCGGTATGCTAAAGTAGCACCAGATGAATTATGGGTATGGTTTAACAGAAGAATGTGAAAGGATTATCTGAGTTAGCGGAGTTACTTTATCATATATGAATTAAAAAAAATGGCTGATACCACCCGAATACAGTGTTCAATACAAAAAGAATTCCCGGATTTAGAGATATACTCCATTTCCGGAATTGGAGAAGGGGAAGACAGTAAAGCTTATTTAATCAACGAAACCCATATTTTCCGGTTTCCCAAAAGAGAAAAGATAAGGACAAGTCTGAAAACAGAAATAGCTGTATTGCCAAAAATAAGAACGGCAGTAAATCTTGCTATTCCTGACTTCGAATATGTATCCGGGAACGCAAATTTCGTTGGTTACAGAATGATTGAGGGAAGCTGTCTAACGAAAGATCTGTTCTATTCTTTTCCCGTTATAACGCAAAACAAGATACAAAAAACGCTTTCCGAATTCCTGAAAGCTTTGCACGCTACTGACTTAGCAAGCCTTACTGAAACCGGAATTGAAACCTATGAATACGAGGAAACATACCGGGAATACTTCCTGGATATTAAAAGGTATATTTACCCGCAATTATCGGTTCAGGATCAGGAATATGTTACAAACCGCTTCAGCACTTACCTGGATAATCCTGACAATTTTAACTATAAGCCGGCATTGTTGCACAACGATTTCAGTGCAGACCATATTTTAATTGATACAACTACACATAAAATCAAGGGCATTATTGATTTCGGAGACATGTCAGTCGGTGACCCGGATTACGACTTAAAGTACTTCCCCCAGGAATATGGAAACGAATTTCTGATTAGTTTTTTAAAGTTTTATGATGCGAGAAATCCCAAATTGCTTTTAGAAAAAATAAACTTTATTAATCTTGGTGATATTCTCGAAAGCGTCCTTGTAGGGCAAGCTAATAATAACAAGAGCCAGGTAAAACATGGAATGAAATCATTAAAGATATGGTTAAAAAGAGAACGT
>JBBRTD010000026.1:0-1606 GCA_038244685.1 Minisyncoccia bacterium
ATATGCCGATACTCCATCAACAGTTACAGAACCCGGCACAAGGCTTAAAGAATCAAGTTTAACCGTTTTTTCTTTGGTACTGATGGTTATTTTACGAAGATTTGAAAGCGACGGTGGATTTATTTGTGCATTAAGCAAATGCACAGTTAACATAAACAGCAGGAATAGGTATAGCTTTTTAAGCTTCAATATATCTTGGGGATTAGTACTGTTAAAATTACTGATAAATACATTAGGTATAAAACCATATTTATACCTACGAAAAAGCCCTCCTGTACGGAAGGCTTCTATATAACTTTAATCTGGCTAAATTATTGCTCCTGCTGGCAATATGCAGCAAAGGAAAAGTGCATAGGCGTATATGTCCCAAATGATCTCAACTTAATGGTGGCAAGTCACACAGCCAGGCGAAAGTTTGGCGAGGAGACTCGCCTGGAAAATCTTAAATTGTGAGAAAGAAACTCGGATGGAAAGGAAGGCGGCTGCGAAGAACGAAGTGGAACACTCACGGCGGAGGAGAAAACTATTATTGACTACATTGTCTTTATTCAACACTCAATTTTTTTAAATATTCTGAAGATTTAGGAATAGTATTATTCTTTCCAAAAACTTCATCTACTTGATATTTGGCACTTTCATAACCCATTTCGTACGATTTTAGTAAATAATATAAAGCAAAATATTTTGTTTTAGTATCCATTAAATTTAATGCAATCTTAGGTTCATCTGAAATCTCATATACAAGAATTTTATACACATGATATGCAGCCTCCTCATTTTTATATTTATTAGCCATTGTAAAAGCATAATAAAAAAAATCTTTCCCCATATCTTCAAGTAAATAATAAGAAGCTACTTTATTGTATGCTTTGGAATCACCTTGCAAAATAGCACTATCAATAAGTTCTTTCATTAGTAGTTTATTATTAATCGATGTACACGGCCTTACCGATATGAAAGTATCCTCAAATTGATTTTCAATTTTTTTTTGGCTTTGTATTCTATCATTATTTTTCCAAGTGCAACAAGTAATATTGACAGAAAATAGTAATATATATATATTGTTTTTCATCGCTATTCAATTATTTTTTCTTTCCCGACTGTTGTTTTTGTTGTGGCTGGATTATAACTCATCGGTAACTTAGAAACTTGTTTACCATTTTTTATTGTTATAAAACCCTTCTTCTCCTCCGAGTTTCTCTCTCAAATTTAAGATCTCCAGGCGAGTCTCCACGCATAGATTTGTGCATGGCTTTGGGACTCGCCTGAAAAAGAAACAAGCCTTCCTTTACGGAAGACTTGTTATATAATTTCAATTGGTCTAAATTATTGCTCAGTACTTAGACCCGCTTTTAAATATTCCCTGTTCATTCTTGCAATGTTTGCAACAGATATTCCTTTGGGGCATTCGGCTTCGCAGGCATAGGTATTGGTACAGTTTCCAAATCCTTCTTTATCCATTTGTGCCACCATATTAAGCACCCTTGATTCTCTTTCGGGCTGCCCCTGTGGCAATAAAGCCAGTTGCGAAACCTTAGCACTTACAAATAACATGGCACTGCTGTTTTTACAGGCTGCCACGCAGGCTCCGCAACCAATACAGGAT